>CAZGSU010000078.1:0-115972 GCA_964528615.1 uncultured Acidobacteriaceae bacterium
TCCTCCAGCATGATTTTTCTTAGATGGGTCACAGGGACACCTCCTTGTGACCCACAAATTATCTGATCGGAAAAATCAGGAATGCCGATAGCACCCACGCGGCAGCGTCCGCCGCGCGAGCGGCTTCGTTCTGACGGGCAATCCGGAAGTCATGCCCCGGACTAAACTTTCAACGATGCGGTCCCGGAGTCGGCTTCTAGGAAGTGATCTCCGCACTTGGCGTCGATTCTGGACGCCACGGGCAAGCCTGAAGTAATATACCCGGCGCGGCTCGGGGTGTTGACGGAATCACGCGTGACACCACCAGCTTCCCGCACACGTTCATCATGCTAAATAATCGACTTTAAATTTCGGCAAATAGTCTGGGTTCCCGGGGGACCCAGGGCAGAGAACCTTTTCAATCCAAACCGGCGTGGGGGTGGTCGGTCCCATGGGAAATTTTGGGCGTCTGGGAACGGGAGAACCGACACAATCATCGGCGACGAACTGTGCCCAATTTTGTGCCCAGCACCAACCCGGATGGAGTTGGACTGAGTTGCTTAGGCAAACCGGAAAGCCTGTATTACTTCGCTGAACCTACTCAGTCCATCCGCTACTCATTCAATGCAAGTCGTTGGTTTTTCGTGCGGCGAGTCCTCCGGAGCAATGGGTCGGGAGTTCGAATCTCTCCGGGCGCACCATTCCCAACTTGCCGTGATTTTCCCCCATGCCGACCTACCGCCCTGAGTCTTGCCAAGCCGTCGAATTCTGCAAATCCCGTTGTTAACGCGCTCGTGTTTTTTTCAAGACTGTTCAATTTTGAACAGTATTCCCTGGATTGCCGATGTTAACTTATCCGCCTACAGGCCTCCCCCCAACGCAAAAAGGGATCGCATTCTCTATGCCGTCCCTTTTTTCCTGCTTGCTCAATCCCAGGACTCTGCCACCAGCTTCTGCCCCGTGGTGCCGCTGGGTTACGCCTCAGTGCTGTTCAAATCCCACGTCTATATTCCAATTTTTGATAAGCTCTCATCGCGCCGAACCATGGCTTCATTACGATCGGCGCAAACAGCGGACTGGAAGACCATGACAAATATGCTCAACCGACGGAGCTTCCTCATCGCAAGTGGGCTTACCGCGCTCGCCTCAACCAGAGTGCATGGTGCAAACGATACCGTTCGCATCGGAGTCATCGGAGCCGGTGGCCGGATGCGGAACCTGCTGGATGCCGCCGATAACGCTGGCCCTTACCAGATCGTGGCCGTGAGCGACGTATATGCACCCCACCGCGATGCGGTCAAGGAACGGTCCAACAATATCGCGACTACCCACCTGGATTATCGCGAGGTGCTTCAGAAAGATATCGATGCGGTGTTCATCGCCGCGCCAGACCACTGGCACGTTCGCATGGCGGTCGATGCCCTGGCGGCCGGAAAAGACGTCTATCTGGAAAAGCCTGTCACCCACACTCTGGATGAAGGCGCCGTACTCACTCGCGCGGTTCGTTCCAGCAAGCAAATTCTGCAGTGTGGTATGCAGCAGCGCAGTTGGACTCACTTTCGCGATGCAGTTGACCTGATTCAGGCAGGCAGTCTCGGGCGTATTCCCCAGGTGCGCACTTATTGGTGGCAGAACTACAAGCGGAACTGGGCCTCCGCGCCCAAACCCGTTGACGTCCAGGCGCTCGATTGGAAGCTTTGGCTGGGAACCGCTCCAGAACAGTCCTTCAGCGAAGAGAAATTTCATCACTGGCGCTGGTTCTGGAATTTCGGCGGCGGCGCCATGACAGATTTGTTCTCCCACTGGATCGATGTGGTGCACTGGGCCATGAAATCCGACCAGGCGCGTGAGGCACACATGCTGGCGGACAAGTATGTCTTCGATCAGTGGGAGTGTCCTGACACCATCCAGGCGGCGTTCCGCTATCCCGGTTTTGATGTGGTGTACGAGGGAATGATGAGTTCCTCCATCGATGACGGTGGCCTCGAGTTCCGCGGGACGGAGGCGACCTTAAAGATCAATCGCGGTGGCTTCTCCGTTTATCGTGAGGGCGTGGAAAGTGGGCAGAACCCGGTTCTCACGGAGCGCAGCTTCCGCGACGGCACCATCACACACGTGGAGAATTTCCTGGCGTGCGTCAAAAGCCGCAAAGAACCCAACGCGCCGGTGGAAACAGGGGTCGCCGCGGCGCGGGCGGGGCACATGGGTAACTTCGCCTACCATCACGGAGGTCAGACCGCATGGCCCCCGAAGACCTCAGCGTGATTCATCGGATCGCATAACCGCCATCGACACGGATTGTGGTGCCGGTAACGAAGTCCGAAGCTCGCGAGGCCAGGTACACAGCCGTTCCGGCTATTTCCTCGGGTTCACCCCATCGACCGGCGGGGGTACGCAAGAGAATTTCGTCGTTCAACGGCATCTTATGTACAGGCGCCGCCAAGTCCGTTTCAATCCACCCAGGAGCGATCGCATTGACTTGAATATTGTGCGGGGCAAGCTCAATGGCCATCGATTTGGTGAGTTGGATGAGCCCCCCTTTGGCCGCGCTGTAAGACGGAACGAACCCGGATCCAAAGAACGAATACATACTGCCGATGTTAATAATCTTTCCACGTTTGCGACCTACCATCGATCTGGCAGCGAGCTTCGAAAGCAGGAACGCAGCATTGAGGTGGGTCTCGATGACGTTGTCCCAATCTTCAGGTTTTTCGTTCAACACACCGCCGCTCAATGACGCGTTGCCGGCATTATTTACCAGGATATCTACGCCACCGAGTTCGCTCTCGACCCGTTTAAGCGCGGGCTCCAATCCGGCACGATCGGTCACATCAACCTTCATCGCAAGCGCAGAGAGACCGACTGCTTTCAGTTCGGAAAGCACTCTCTGGTTCTTTTCTTCGTTTCGTCCAAATATTGCGACGGCGGCTCCGGCTTCGGCCAATCCGAGCGCAATGGCGCGGCCGATTCCGCCATTGCCGCCAGTCACCACCGCCACCCGGCTGGTTAGATCGAATAACGCAGGAGTTTTCATTGACCAATCCTCATCTCGACATTTTGATAGCCGAGGGGTTGAGTCCTACTGTCCCTCGGCCAGCTCACGAATCCAGATATTCCTGAAGTGCACCGGGTTGCCGTGATCCTGCAAACTCAGCGGCAGCTTGTCCGGCGTCGGTTTGTAGGGAGGCCGCACATGGTGACCGGTCGGGCCCGACAACTCTACGTTGTCCTGAACCAGCACTCCATTGTGCAGCACAGTCACCCGCGCGGGACGCAGCACCCTCCCATCTTTATCAAAGCGTGGGCCATGAAAAACAATGTCATAGGTTTGCCATTGTCCAGGTGGCCGTGAGGCATTCACCTGCGGGGGAACTTGCGCATACACAGCCGAGGCCTGGCCGTCGGCGTAAGTTTTGCTTTTGTATGAATCCAGCACCTGAATTTCATACAGGCCCATCAGGAATACTCCGCTGTTGCCACGTCCCTGGTCCTCGCCAACCGGAGGCGAAGGCTCCGCGAACTCAACATGCAATTGGCAGTCACCAAACGGTTGGCGCGTATGGATGAAGCCGCTATGGGGCACCACTTCCAGGTAGTCATCCGTTACTTTCCACTTCGCAGCCTGGCCATCTTCGCCCGCCCATTGGGAAAGATCCTTGCCATCGAACAAGATAACGGCGTCAGATGGCGGACGCCCCGGTGCATCTTGCGTGCTTGAGGTTCCTGGCTCAATCACCGGGGGCACCGGACGGTCCGGATCGTTTGGCTTCCAGCGTGAATCCACCTGTGCGATGGAAAGCTGCGCAAGGCAAAGGGCTAACACCGGCACAACAAAAATTGTCCTCATCGGCATTTCCTCGTTGGCTTCTGGTCGGCTAAAGATACACGACTTCGCAACACCATGGTCAAGTCGTACCGGACATCGGCGCCGAGAGCAGTGTTGTACACTACCGCAACCTTAAACCGGGCTCAGGGAAAAAAGGAGCGGCCTTTGACGGAGCGAGTGGTGCAGGAGTCTTCACTGAGTGCAAGCCAGGGTGCAAGCTATGGTTTGCGACGCGAAGTCCTTTCGCCGATGGAGACGCTGGCGCAGTCGGTTTCCACCATGGCGCCCACCACCACGCCCGCGGCGACGATTCCGCTGGTCTGCGCCCTGGCCGGAAACGGAACCTGGCTCGCCTATGTGCTGGCGACGCTCGCCGTGCTCCTGGTGGCGCTATGCATCGCCCGGTTCGCCCGCCACTCCGCTTCGCCAGGCTCCCTGTACAACTACGCTTCCATGATCCTGCCACCGTGGATGAGCGCCGGTGTTGCCTGGAGCCTGCTGCTGGCTTATGTGGCGACGGGCTCGAGCGTCATCGGCGGTTTCTATCACTGGGCCAACTTGCTGCTGCGCGACGCTACCGGCCACGGTTTCTCCGCGGTTACGCTGGCTGCAATTGTTACTGGCATTTCGATATGGATCGCCTGGCGCGACGTAAAAATTTCGGCTCGCCTGATGCTGTGGATCGAAGCTGTGTCGGTTTCCGTGATCGTGATTGTTGTGGCGCTGTTGTTGATCCGCCACGGCTGGCACTGGGACTGGGATGAACTGCATCTGCGCGGCATCACCGGCAGCGGCTTGCGCCTCGGACTGGTGCTCGCGCTTTTCAGCTTTGTTGGTTTCGAAAGTGCGACCACGCTAGGTTCCGAGGCGCACAATCCATTAAAGACAATTCCACGCGCGGTGATCCTGAGCTCACTTCTGGCCGGAGCTTTTTTCACCGTGTGCGCGTATGCCGAAGTACTCGGCTTTCATATGGCGGGACAGGATCTAGGGACCAGTCCGGCTCCCATGCGCGTCCTGGCTGGCGTTGTCGGTATCCCCGTGCTTGGACTGTTGATTGACATCGGAGCACTGGTGAGTTTGTTCGCCGGAACCTTGGCTTGCATTACCGCTGCCGCAAGAGTGCTTCTGTTGATGTCCCACAACGGACTCGCCCACGGTTCGCTGCGCACGACGCATGTCCGCAACCAGACGCCCGGCCGTGCGATTGTGGTCACCGGCCTGGCTGCGCTGCTCCCGGTGGCCGTGCTTGCGATACGCGGAGCCAGCGGACTCGACGTCTATGGCTGGATGGGTTCGCTTGCGACCTACGGGTTCATCGTCGCCTATGCGTTGGTCTGCATCGCCCTGCCGCGTTATTTACGCGACCACGGAGCTTTTCGCCAGCGAGCGCAGATCATTCCCTGGATGGCGGGCGCGGCGATGGTGCTGGCGCTGGCGGGCAACCTCTATCCGGTGCCGGAGGGGCCCTATGGCAAACTGCCTTACATCTATCTTGCTTACCTGGCGGCGGGATTGCTTTGGTTCAAACTGCGGGGCAGCACAGCGATCACGGAAAGCTAGGGCTGCCCATCCGAATCCGGCTGTGCGACCAGCAGCAATACAATGCCGACGACGGTGAACATGCGGAAAGCTGGGTCCTGACCGTTCCATGTCTTCGACTGCCACATCAGGAACCACTCACCACCAACGGTGAGAAAAGCTACCAGCCACATCAGCAGGCTGAGCGTCAGGGCTGCCAAGGCGATGCCCTTGGCCTGATGGAACGCCGCCGCAGGTCCCCGCAAAACCCCCGCCAGGCGTATCCCGCCCCACCACGCGAGGACCATGGTGATGCCCTCCCAGGTGATGATCGAGAAGTAGAACACTGTGTGCCAGGCTGAGGAGTTCAGGGCGCGCCACATCGCCCGGTTGCCGGGGAAAGTCGAATCCATCATCATCACATGCCGGATGAATTGGAAATTGGAATCGTAATCAGTGGTGTTGTTCAATACGACGACCGAATAGAACAACGCCACTGCGAAGACCAGCAGCAGCTTGGCTGTGCGCAGTATCATGGATGGTCGTTTCCCGGTTTTTCTCGCCCCTGCGCCGACGAATCTGCCGAAAAGCTTTGAAAGTACGCGAGCAGGGCCATCATGGTGGCATGGTCGTATTCGGGATTGGCGGGCATCTGCGCTTGCGGGTTTTTGGCTTGCGGGTTGTGCACGTAGGCCACGAAGTCCTCAGGCGTGACTGTGGCAAAGGCGGACAGGACTGGCCAGGGATAGCCGGATTTCCGGCCGCCCTCGTTCCCCATGTTATGACAGCGGAAACAGTTCTGCTGCGCAATGCGATAGCCGGCCCGCACCGCTGGGTCGCCCGCGTCCAGACCAGGCGGCGCAATCGCGCCGAAGACAACTTTCTCGTCGCGGATCTCGAGTCGCACTACGCCCCAGGGAATTTGCGCCTCGTCTTCATGCGACAAAACCTTGAAACTCGGCGTGAACCTGGAATGCGTGATCATGTAGGGACCCATGTCGGTGCCGTGACCTTCCGCATCTTTCGGCCAACTTGCCGGCGGCTTTCCATTGATTGTGAGCACCAGCAAGGGATGATGCGCCGCAATATATGCGCGAGGATAGTTGGCACGATATCGGTCCCGGCATATCGCAACCACTAGGCTTGACTCGGGTGCCGCACCCAAATAACGGACGAGTTCTTCGAGCAGAACGCCGCTCACCTGCGTTGGACCGCTGAAGTTGGGATCGTCGGTGACCGTATAGGTGAGTTGCGGCAAGGCCAGCAGATCCTCACGCGCAAGATAGCGCGCGGTGCCCGAGGGCACGCCTGCAATCTCGCCGCCCACTTCGAGGTCGGAAGACGAAGAGCGTTTCAGGCGTAACGCCGGACGAAGAGCTGCTGAATTAGCCAAACGGAAAGCTGGACCGGAACTTAACGCGATGCAGGGTGCTAACAGAACAGTGGCTGCCAGCAAGCCAGGGCGAGGCGTTCGCATGGCACATGGTATCGTGCACTGAGGTGAATGCGAGCAAGAATCTAATCGTAGACTCTGTGTGCTAGATTCATTTCACGCCTGTGCCACACGGCCATATCTGATGCGAATAACAATCAAGGTGTAAGCACGAATGGCCGAGCACTTTCTCGCCGCCGAACCCACCCACTCCCGATGGAACCGCGCCCTGCCACCTCGACTCCGGATCGCGCCCGGCGACACGGTGCACCTCGAGTGTGTCGATTCAAGCGGCAGTCAGGTACGTCCCGGCATGACCGTGGCAGAATACGGCGCCATCGACCGCGGCCGGATTCATGCGCTCACCGGGCCCATCTACGTGGAAGGGGGACAGCTCGGCGACGTGCTTCAGATCGACGTTCTCAAAGTCGCGCATAAGGGCTGGGGCTGGTCGAGCGTGGTTGCCGGGTTGGGTTTTCTCAAGCAAAGATTCTCCGAGTCCTATCTGTTTCACTGGCAACTCGAGGACGCAGTCACCCGATCGCTCGCGCCCGCCGTGGTTCCTCTCCGCCCGTTTTGCGGCGTGATGGGCGTTGCTCCCCAGGAAGACGGCGAGTTCCGCACCAGACCGCCTGGAATTTTCGGCGGCAACATGGACGTCCGCGAACTCTCCACGGGCGCAACGCTTTATCTGCCGGTACTGAATCCCGGGGCTCTGTTCTCCGGGGGAGACGCACACGCCGCGCAGGGCGATGGCGAAGTCTGCATCAACGGCATCGAGTGCCCCGCTGATGTGACTCTGCGGTTCCACCTGCACAAGCGGCAGCCGCTGGCGGGGCCACTGGTCGAATCCGCCGTCTCCCCCAAACTCGACGTAGGATCCGATGCCTGGGTGGTAGTTGAGTCCGCAACTGACGTCACTGCCGCCGCGCGCGGCGCCACCTCTCGCATGGTCGACTTGCTGGCCAGTCGATGGGGATTCAGCGAGGTCGACGCCTATCTGTTGTGCAGTGTCGCCATGCGCCTGCAGTTGAGCCAGGTAGTAAACGAGCCGATGTTTACGGTCAGCGCGGTGTTGCCCAAAACAGTGTTGCCAATGCGAAAAATCTTCTAAGCCGGCCAATCAGCTCCGTTCTTCCAGCACCAAAGCGTCGCCATAAGTCGGCCTGATCCAAAGAGTTATTCATGATCGGGCGCAATAAAAATAATTGATCCGCGGCAAAAAAATTTTCATTGAGCCAGTTGCTTTCGTTCCCACCAAAACTAGCGTACATTCGGTCAACCATTTTGCAGGCCGATCAGCAGGCGAGCGTTCATCGCTCTCGGCGATGGAACAGGCAGGTCGGATCTGCAAGAGGGGGAACACTATGGCTGCCAGGACGCAGCATCGAGCAGTTCCTGCCAGGAAGCAGAGCGTCGGATCCGACGCAGGAGCAAGACGCAAAACGCAAAAAAACGAAAGAGCTGCGACTTACACCGGAAGAGTATTCGGGACAAGTGTAACTTCAACACTTTGAGGAACAGCGATGACGAAGAGTCAGAGTCCAATGAAGAAAAAAAATAGACTCCCCCTACTACTCCTCACGTTGTCTCTTGGACTGCCATTGTGCGTCGCGTCGCGGGCGCAGGCGCAACAGACCCTGGGCGCCATAACCGGCACAATCATGGAAAGCACCGGCAGCGTGCTGCCGGGGACGGTGGTGAACATTGTAGGCGACGAGACCAAGTTGACCCGCACCCAGACCAGCAGCACGACCGGCAGCTATGATTTCGTAAACCTCCCGATTGGCTCCTACACGCTCACTTATACTCATGAAGGTTTTCAGACGCAGCGGGTGCCGTCGATTGTGGTCCAGGCCAATCGCACCGCCACGGTAAATGTAACCATGCAGGTAGGCCAGGTGGCCACAACCATCACGGTGGAGGAAACTCCGCTGGTCAATTCTTCAGATACCACCAACGGGTACATTCTGGACAAGGAACAAATCGAATCAATTCCCCTGCCCACCGGCAGTTTCACGGGACTTGCCATTTTGTCTGCCGGGGTAAATGCGGAACTGCCGGCCGGAACCGGGGCCAACGCCGGTCTTGGCAACCAGCCGATCTGGGCCAACGGACAGCGCGACACCAGCAACAGCTTCCTGCTGAACGGAGTCGACGCCAGCAATTTGTTTAACGGTAAGAGCACCAGCCAGGTGGCTTCCGCTCGCATTGTGAACAACACCGGAGTTGCCGGCGCCGGCAGCACTACGGCTCAAATCATTCAGAGCACCGCGTCCCCCTACCTGGCGATCGGACAGGCGATCCCCACACCCGCTCCCGAGACAGTTCAGGAATTCCGTGTGAACACCTCCATGTATGACGCACAGCAGGGTTCTACCAGCGGCGCCCACATAGACATGAGCACGTCATCTGGCACCAATGCCATTCATGGCGGAGCTTATGTTCACCGCGGGACGGACTGGCTGAACGCCGCGCCTTATTTCTACAAGCAGGACAACAACATCCCGAGCAATGAGAAAGTGCCGGAACTCCACCGCTACACTGCGGGCGGGACACTGGGTGGGGCCCTTATCAAAGACAAACTTTTCGGTTTTGTCGGCTACCAGCACGTTCATGTTTCTGATCTGGAAATCGGGACCTCGCGCACCGCGGTGCCCTTCGGGCTTACCGACGACCGCAGCCCGCAGGCGCTAGTCGATGTGGCCAACGCCAACTTTGGAACTTCCCTGACAACGGCTGACATCAGTCCCGTATCCTTCGCCCTGCTGAATGCCAAGTTGAATGGCCAGTACATGATTCCATCGGCGAACCCTAACTTCACACCGACTCTCAACTTCCCAGAAAATGTGTTTCTCACTCAGCCCGCGTATTTTATTTCGGACCAGGCGGTGACGAACCTGGACTATCTCGCGACATCCAAAGACACGCTGTCGCTGAAGTACTATTACCAGCACGATCCCACGACAGCGCCTTTCGGGTTCTCCTCGGTGAAAGGGTTCCCTCAGCATTTGGACGCCGGCAGCCAGGTCGCGAGCATTACCAACACGCAATCGCTCTCGCCGAACTTCAGCATCGCCGAAGTCTTCGGCTTCATCCGCGAGAAAATATACAGCACCATCGCGCAGCCCTTCAGCCCTCAATCCGTAGGCATCAACAATTTCGGTTCTTCGGTTTTTCCGGGCATCACGATTGTCGATGACCTGGGAAACGAGTCCCCGGCGAATACCAACTTTGTTTTCAATGCAGGAGCCAATATCGGATCAACGGCCGCTTCGCAGGGCGCTTTCACCGGCATTTTTCAGAACCGCTGGATGCCTTCGGTCGATGCCAACTGGATTCGCGGCAAACACACATTTACTTTCGGCGGAAGTTTCTCCTATACCCAGATGAACGCGCGCGACGAACGGACGAATTCCGGAATGATCGGGTTCACCAGTTTTGCCAACTTCCTTACGGGCAACCCCACGACCTACACCGCCGACGGATTCATCACCACGAACTTCCTGCAGGGTGATGCCAACCGCTACTACCGCTCGAAAGAGACAGGCGCCTATATCCAGGACAAATATCAGATCCGTCCCAACCTCAGCGTTACCGCAGGCGTGCGCTTCGACTACCACGGCGGTCTGACGGAAAAGAACGGACGCATTTTCAACTTCGATCCGTCTCAATACAGCTACGATGCGGCCACCGACACGATCACGTCGAACGGCCTCATAATCGCGGGCAACAATCCCCAGTTCCCCACTAAAGGCGTGAGCGATTCGACGCTCACGGGACGGCAATGGGGCATCGCACCGCGCATCGGCATTGCCTGGAGCCCGAAGATGTTCAATGACAAGGTCGTGGTTCGCTCCGGTTGGGGCCTGTACTACGATCGCGGCGAACTCTTTGCCTACCTGTCTCCGGGCTTTGCGTCGGGCGTAATCACGGGAGGTCCCTTTGGCGTCAACCAGACTCCTCCGTGGGTGAATTCGCAGACTTGCGACCCGCAGGGCTTTGGATACGTGACCTGCCCTGACTTCGCCAACCCCTGGGGTCCCACCCTGGGGCCGCCTCCTTCCGGCAATCCCAAAGATCTCATCCTGCCCAATGCGGCGACCAGTTCAACCGGGATTCCGCTTTTCGCCTTCGGCAATTACAACCGCGCAAACAAGCTTCCCTACACGATGAACCAGATGCTGGATATTCAGTGGCAGCCGCGCAAAGATCTCGTCATCCAGGTTGGGTACGTCGGCAATCTCGGCCGTCACGAAGTCGTTCCCATCCCTTTCAACCAGGCGCAAATTGCGTCGCCCACCCATCCCATCCGTCCGGGCACACCGTTTGAGCAGGACTACACTTACGGCTATTCGACCCTGAGCGACCCCAGCACTTTCACGCCGGCGCTCCTGCCCAATGGACAGCCATACCTGCAAACCTTCGAAGGCGGAAATGTGAATCTCCGTGTTCCCTACATCGGTTATTCCTCTGAGTCGGAGTCTTACACCGCTGCCGGCATTTCCGCATACCACGCGCTGCAGGCTCACGTTGAGAAACGTCTGAGTCACGGCGTCCAGGTCGGCTTTTCGTACACCTTCTCTCACGCGACGGATGAACAAAGTGCGATGGGTCTGTTCTACAACGGCAACAATCCCCTCAATCTGCGCTCCGGTTACGGGCTATCCGACTACGATCGCAAGCACGTAATCAACTTCACTTACCGCTACGACCTGCCGAAGTTCTTTTCGGGATCGTCTTTCAAGAGCAAGATCGCCAACGGATGGGCCATCTCGGGTCTAACGGTGATCCAGAGTGGTCAACCGTACAGCGTGATTGACTACTCCGGCGCAGTCGGCAGCATCTTCTATGGCGTGAACGATGGCATCACCAATCCCATCGTTCCGCTCAACAGCAGCTGCTCACCCCAGCAGGCCATCACCGGGGCCTCGGGTGCGGGGTCAACTCCTGCACTCGATGCCAGTTGTTTCACGCTGCCGTTGCTGAGTCCAGGGGCCCTGAACGGTGCGATTCCGTCAAATGACCCCTATGAGACTGACTTCATCGACCATGGCCAGCGCAATATCTTCCGGCAACCCTGGCAGCGGCGCGCGGACATCTCACTGGTGAAGATGACGCAGATTACCGAGCATACTTCCCTGAAATACAGTTTCGATATTTACAACCTGACGAACACTGCGAGCTTCGATATCCCAATCAATGACATCACCCAGAACCCCGGCTTCCAGGGCTTCCCGCAGCAGGGCACGCCGGCGACGTTGAGTCCTTGCAACTCGTCGTTTGACCAGAGTCCCACTGGATCACTGTATGTTTGTCCAAACCTCAGCGGCTTGGGCATCACCAACAAGACGATCGGAAGCGCGCGCCAGATTCAGATGTCCTTGAGTTTGACTTTCTAGTGCGCACAAAACGAGCGGCGGCTGCCAGGCCGCCGCTTTCGTTTTTCTACTTCGATCACTTCCTCCGTGGCAATAAAGACGAATTTCAGTTTGCGCTGACCGTAACCGTTAGCGTTTCCACCGGCGTCGCGCTGAACCGCTGCTGCAACTCCGCCGAGGACGCAAATACCTTGCCTCGCACCGATCGTGCCGGAAACTGGAAGGTGAGTGGCTCGGCAAATGGGTAGGGATCAAGCACAAAATGTCGCGGACCAGCAGATCGCACTTGTACCGTGGCCCGTCCACCACTGCGTAGCGGCAGCGGGTGCAGCAGATGCGCGGGCTGGCGAAAATCCACGCAGGTAAGTAGAGAGAGATTGTCAGTAGCCTGCAATAGCCGGAAATGATCGCGGATCGCGCCTGCGCTGGCCTCCTCTGGCGTGAAGCGGGAGTCCGCGGCAATCTGGCTGAGTAAGGATTGCTGGAGGGCTTTCTGATCCAGCAAAAAGTGGTCCAGTAGCGGCAGCTGTGCCGGCGCGATGGTCGAGCGGTCGGCGTGTTCGGTCAGCAGATTGTAAGTGTGCATGGAGATCAAAATCGCGGCATAGGCGTCCTCCGCCGCGATCAGGCGGACCGCCCGATCGCGCACCGCAAGATAGTCGGCGAGGTCGATCTCTTCGAAGGCAGAATACTTGCCCACCAGTTCGACTGAGAAGGCGCTGGGCTTGCCCTGGCTTGTGATCTGCGGGGCGGAGTCGCGCAGCGCCCAGCCATCGTCGTGGCACGCGATACCGCGAAGCACGTGCCTTCTCGGCTCCGGCGGCAGGAATCGTTCGTTGCCCCAACGCTCAGCGAAAGCTCCAGCCAGCCGCGCGTGATCGGGATGGGTCACCAGCCACCATCCGCTTTCGGTTTCTAATCGCAACATCGTCTGCTCTCCTCAAGAAGGGTCATCGTTTCATGCAATCTCATTCTGCATCTCATTCCACTTCGGGCGTGCGCGCCGACTCATGCCAGCGGTGAAGGAAGTGCCACTCCAGAAACATGACCAGAAAGAAAAAGCCGAAGCCCAGTACTGTTGCCGCCAGCACCAGTGCAAACAGGTAGTCAGTCTGCAATTGGGACGAAGCATAGAGAATGGAATAGCCCAGTCCGCCCTGGCCTACGCGGCTCGATCCAGCATAAAGCTCGCCGGTGATTGCCCCGATCACGGCAATGCCGCTGGCGATG
Source organism: uncultured Acidobacteriaceae bacterium (assembly GCA_964528615.1). GTDB lineage: Bacteria > Acidobacteriota > Terriglobia > Terriglobales > Acidobacteriaceae > JAIQFF01. The sequence goes on from CAZGSU010000078.1 coordinate 13,370, forward strand.
CGAATGCCCACGAACAATGACGGCACCGCGTGAGGCAGGCGCAGCTTGAAAAGGATCTGGTCGGGCGAGGCATTGTGCATCAGGAAAAGATGCACCAGGTTCTCTTCCACGCTGATCAGGCCTTGCGTGGTGTTGGCGATGACCGGTGCCAGCGAGATGATGAACGCGATCAGAGTCACCGCCGGCATGCCCGCGCCTACCCACATAAGAATCAGCGGGGCGACGGCAACGATAGGAACAGTCTGCAGCAGGATGGTGTAGGGATAAAGCATCCGCCGTACCCATCGCGACTGGGCGAACATCAGTGCGATGATTACGCCAACCACGATGCTTGCGATCAAGCCCCCGCCAGCTTCCGCCGCGGTAGTCGCGAGCGCTGCGACTAGCGAGGGGAACCGCGAACCGACGGCCCGCCCAACTGCCCACGGCGATGGCAGCATATAGGGCGGCACATGAAAAATCCACAGCACAAGCTGCCAGATCACGAGCAGTGCAGCGAAGACAGCCAGGGCATTGGCCAGCGTGATCAGGCGCGCTTTCACGATGTGAGCGCCTCCCGCAGCGCGTGCGAAACCCGGGCGATGAGCAATTCAAACTCGGGTGAGGTGCGGAGCTGCGCGGTGCGTGGCCAGGGAAGATCTACAGAAATCATGGCGTGGACACGTCCGGGATTGGGTTTCAGCACCAGGATGCGCGTGGAAAGAAAGACAGCCTCGGCAACCGAATGGGTTACGAACACAGCGGTCCATTTCTCCTGCTCGCGCAGGCGCAGCAACTCTTCATTCAGCCGATCGCGGGCCATCTCATCCAGTGCCGCAAAGGGCTCGTCCATCAGGAGCAGCCGAGGATTGGTAGCCAGAGCGCGCGCGATCGAGACGCGCATCTTCATGCCTCCGGAGAGCTCCCGCGGATAAGCCTTGGCCACGTGCCTCAGGCCCACAAGATCCAGCAACGCCGTCGTCTTCTCCTCGCGCTGCCTGGCGACCACCCCTTCCAGCTCCAGGCCCAGTCCAACGTTTTGCCGCACGGTGCGCCAGGGCAGAAGGGTGGCGTCCTGAAAAATATAAGACATGGTCTGCCGCGCATTGCGCGGAGTCATGCCATCGACGCGTATCGTTCCTCCGCTCGCCGCAGTGAGTCCCGAGATTAATTTCAGCACGGTAGATTTTCCGCACCCCGAGGGGCCGATAAGAGTGACGAATTCTCCCTTGACGATGCGCAGGTCAACTGAATCCAACACCGCACGGCCGCCATAGCTCTTACCGACACCCGTGAATTCCACTTCCGGCACTGCGATATCGGCAGTCATTCCGCACTCTCGCTCACCGGCAAATGCAGCGCCGAGGGGTATTCACTGCTGTGATGAACGATCTGGGTCGAACGCCGCCAATCCCAGGAGGTGGCGCGGCATGAGGGCACGTCGGTGCCGGGATTCCGATCGTAAAGCGGGAATGCGCTGCTAGCGACCTCCAGCCGAATGCAATCGCCCGCGGCAAAGCGGCACGAAGTGGGCTCCAGATCAAACTCCCAGCGCCGCACAGTGTCCGGTGTGTATCCGCGTTGCGCAAAGAGCCAGCTTGATCGTGCGATCCCGATGCAGATGAACCCGGCGACGCGGTTAGGGCGCACTCGCACCAGCTTGGCGGTGAAGTCGGTATGGCCTGATGAGGTTACGCAAAAAAGCGAAATGCGCGGAGTGCCGAAAATGCAAAGCGGTTTCGAAAGCGGCGGGCTGGTGTAAACCAGCAAATTGTTGCCGAGTTCTACCGTGGACTGATCAAACTGCCCGCTGGCTGCGGCTGGACCTCCCGGAGCCGCCACCGGTACTTCCGGGTCGTAGATAAAGATGTCGCACACTTCGTCAGAGGCTGGCGCTATCGGCGAGAGTTCGCCATCACCCTTGCGTGAATTTGCCTTGCCCGTGCTGTGGAGATAGAAAGCCTGATTTGTTTTGGCAGGAAAAGTTTCAGCCTGCCGCCAGCGATTTTCGCCCATCACAAAGTAGCGAATGCGGGGTTCGTTGTTGAATTCGCCTGAGTCCTTGAGCCAGTGATTGAACCAGCGCAGCAGGATCACATCCGTATCGAGCAAGGCTTCCGGTCCAAAGTCTGCGGTGCCGATGCGGTCTCCCCATGGGATATGTTGCCACGGCCCGGCAATCAGATATTGGTGCTCGCGCGCAAATTCTGTGCCTGCAGTCGTACTTAGAGAAACGAAACCGTCAATGCTGCCTTTCAGAAAAGTGTCGTACCAGCCGGATATGTGCAGCGCAGGCACGGTGATACGTTCAAGCGATTGGCTTATGTCGAGCGCTGTCCAATACTCGCCGGATTGGTCATGGTCGAACCAATCCAGCACATATCGCGGCGCGCCTTCCCCGTGCAGCGCGGGGTGCTCGCGGAAGGGCAACACGCCAGTCTGCGCCGCTAAATTAGACCAGGCTTGCTCCAGCCGATCGCTGGCTTCCCGAAGTTGCTTGCGGCGAGCGTCGGCCTTCATCATCTGCAGCCCCCAACCCAGGCTGGAAGCCAGCCGCAGCGCGCCATTGTGATAGAACCAGCCGTGGTAGAGATCAGCGGCGGTCATACCCGGCGCGATACAAACCAATCCCTCCGGTTGTGCGGCCGCGGCGAGCAGTTGGGTCATGCCCTGATAAGAAAATCCGTACATGCCGATGCGGCCATTTCCTTCTGGGCGAGTTCGCAGCCAGGCAATGGTCTCGGCGCCATCACGCCCCTCGTGGCGGAAGGGATAGAATTCGCCGCCGGAGTCGCCGCGTCCACGCACATCCTGGATCACGACGTTGTAGCCATGCCGCGCGAACCATGCGGGATGAGCGAAGACGACGGTTGACGCAATGTCGCGCCCGTAGGGTTGGCGCATTAACAAGGTAGGCTGTGGACCCGAGCCGGGAGGGTAATAGTGATCGGAAACCAGTTCCACTCCGTCGGACATAGGGCAGCGGACGCCGCGTTCCAGGCGCACGCCGTTGCCGCAATCGATCCAGTGGGCTTCACCCGTGCTCATGGCTGGTCGGGGTTTTGGTACCGCACCATCGCTTCCAGAGCCGCAGCCAATTTCGTCGCAGCTTGCTCCAGCCAGCGTGTCCCGTTTTCCGCCGTGGCCGGACGCGGGTCGCCCAACACTCCGCTGGACGTAATGTCGCGCGTGAGCCAGGCGAAGGTTGCGGGAGCGTTTTCCGGAAGCAATAGCCCGGGCTTGGCAACATCCGCAATGTAGTTTGCAGTGTAGGCCCCGCGATCAACAAGTTCGGGCACGGATGCGAGCAGCAGCGCCGTCTCCACCTCGCCGGCGTGGAATCCGTAAGCCCGTTCCTGGGGACTGAGTCCGTCAAACTGAATACCGCCGGAGCCATGCAGTGTGAACGTACGCAGACCGAACTCTGCGCGCAGATCGCGGGCCATCACGTCGATTAGCGCGGTGTTGCCGCCGTGGGTGTTGTAGAGCACGAGTTTCTGGAAGCGCGCGTTGGCCAGGCTCGCCCCCAGATCGCGCAGTACTGCCATCAAAGTGGAGGCGCTCACCGACAGAGTTCCAGGAAAACCAAGATGCTCGTTGCTCTTTCCGTAGTGCACCGGCGGCAGCGCATAGACGGGCAGTTCAGACGGCAATTTTTCCAGAGCATGGCCGAGCAGGAGGTTGTTGATGAGCGTGTCAGTCGCCAACGGCAGATGATGGCCGTGCTGCTCGATCGCCGCCGTCGGCAGAATCAGCAGGGTGGCCTCGCGCGGAAGCGCATCGACCTGCTTCCAGTTCAGGTAGGAAAAATTACGCGCGTCGGGAATCCAGGTCTTCATCACGTCGTGGCGGTCTCTGCCGCCGCTGCCTCCGGCTGGAAGGTCACCATTTTGCCCGGATTCAGCAATCCTTTGGGATCGTAACGCTGCTTGGCCAGCAACTGCACGTTGTCAGCGCGATAGCGTCCGCCACCCTCAACGTTGTTCACGTGCGGATTCGCTACGAACACTCCAATCTCGCGGCAGTAATCGATCATGTCGTTCAGGCGTTGCTCGGTAGTGTAGTAGACCACCGGGATCGCGCCCGGAAAGACGTGCCCCTGGCCGTTCTTCATGAACTCCATGTGGAAGAGAATTTCCTGTCCGAAGCGTTCCCGCAACCGGCGCATTTGTTCTCGCGCCGTGTCCGGATCGAATCCGCACTGCAGATAGGTATAAGCAGGGTCAGATTTCAGCGCCCACAGCGTCGTGTGGTTCCAGGTGTAGTCGGACAGTAGCGGAATGGTTCGCACGCCCAGATATTTCCCGGAGTAGGTTACTTCCCCATCCGCCTCCCGGGCTGCGGACTCAAGCGCGCCGAGTTGTTCCGACGCTATCAGGAAAAAGATCAGCGCCTTTCCCTCCGGGGCATACTGCCTGACGGGCGTGAAGAATGACGGGATCGGCCATTCGAACGTGGTGACCAGCCGCTTGATCCAGGATGGACCGGTGGCGATGCTCTCGCTGAAATCGAATGCGGCATCGAAGCCGGAAAATGCCACGACGCACTGCGACCATTCCACTGCCGGAGTCAGCGCCAACCAGATGCGAGTGATGATGCCGTTCGTGCCCCAGGCATGGAGAATGTCGTGGACAGCCTCGCCTTCATGCCGCAACACTCGCGGTTCCGACTCCATTGTGACAACTTCAAGGGCGCGCACCGTGTTGAAGTCGCGCAGGCCGCCATGCGCCACCGAACCCACACCGCCGGAACCGCCGCCGAGAAATCCGCCAACTGACGCCTTCACTATTGTCGAGGGATAACAGCGCAGCTCCCATCCCGATTTGCGCGCCTCAGTTTCCAATGTGCCCAAGCGAACTCCAGGCTGACAGAGGGCGACGCCATCAGGCTGAATCTCTTCGATCCGGTCCATGCCCGCGAGATCGAGCACTACCCCACCCTGCAGAGGAACTGCCTGCCCATAGTTGCCCGTCCCCGCGCCGCGCACCGTCACCGCGAGATTGTGGGCCCGGCAATAGCGCAAGATGCTCTGGACTTCGATCTCGTTCGACGGTTGCACCACCAGGTCGCCCACTTTGCCATCGAGTTGCTTGCGCAGCACCGGCGAGTACCAATAGAAGTCGCGAGACAGCCGTTCCACCACCTGGGGATGGGTGAGCACGCGCGAGCTATCTCCGAGCAGCGAGGCCAGCGCGGCGGTGTGAGCGGGATCGATCATTTTCGTTCCGTCAGTCAGCTATGTCTTGTTCATCTCAGCTTGTTCATCTCAGCTTGCTCGAACTCCAGGTACGGAAGGCTTTCTGCATGTTGGGATGAGTGAAGAGCGTGCAACAAAGCTCGCGCAGCACTGGCCCCTCAACCACGCAATCCATGTCTGCGCGCCGCGCGATCTGCTTGGCCGCGACGTGAATCTGAAGACAGTAGCGATTGGCATCGTCGATGGTCGCGCCAAACACCACGCGATCCAGCTTGGCCCAGAGCGCGTTAGCCATGCACATCGGACAAGGCTCGCAGGTGGAGTACATGGTATATCCGGCCAGCGAGGGGCACTTCAGCTTTTTGCAGGCCAGACGGACGGTGCGAACCTCAGCATGGGCGCTGGGATCGTTTTCTCGGGCCACGGCATTGGTAGCCCGCATCAGGCGCTGGCCGCTGCGGGTGTGCACAATCAGCGCGCCAAATGGTACCGGGTGAGCCGTCTCCAGGGTCCGGGCAGTAAAAGAATAAAGCTCGCGCATGCGTTCTTCGTCCAGCAACGTCACGCCGGCGCGACCGGCTGCCGCTACCACCATAGCGTAATCTAGCATGCCGGTTGCAGGGGATCACAATCGGAAAATCCGCGACGGCCTATCGATTCCTTTGGACGGCAGGGGCGCGATTACGTGCTACGCTTTTGCCTGGGTTTTCGATCAGGCAAGCTTCTCCGTTCCCAACCAGCATGCGCAAACTCGCTCTCGCCGGGACCTGCTGCCTTCTTCTTTTCTTCGCTGGCGTGCTGGCCGGATGCAACCGGTCTTTGAATTCAAGCGGCGCAACCGGTTCGAACAGCGGGACGGGTTTGACCAAAGTCACGCTTCAGGCCGACTGGTATCCGCAACCGGAGCATGGCGGCTTCTACACCGCTCTGGCCAAGGGCTACTACAAAGACGAGGGCCTCGACGTCACCATTCAGCCCGGCGGTCCTTACATGGTTGTCGAGCAGCAAGTATCTGTGGGTGCAGCGCAGTTCGGCCTGGGATCGTCGGATCGAACTCTGGAATCGGTCGCCGACGGCCAGCCCCTCATCGCCGTGGCCGCCACCATGCAGCGCGATCCCCAGGGAATCATGTTGCACAAGGACTCGCCAGTCCGCTCTTTCGCCGATCTTGACGGCCACACCGTTTCCATCAAACCCGGATATACCTGGTTTGCCTTTCTGGTGAAGCGCTATCACCTGAACGATATCCACGAAATCCCCGCTACCATGAGCGTGGCCAACTTCGTGGCCGATCCGCAATACATCCAGCAGGCATTTGCGACCTCGGAACCTTTTTTCGCCCACCAGGCCGGCATCGAGACCCGGGTGCTGCTGATCAGCGACGCTGGATACAATCCCTATCGTGTCATGTTTACGACCCGTGATTTCCTGCAGCAGCACCCGGACGCTGTCGCTGCGTTCGTGCGCGCTTCGCTCAAGGGATGGCGGGACTATCTCAACGATCCCACCGCAGCGCATGCGATGATTGCCAAACTAAATCCCGCGCTTAATCCAGAATGGATGCAGTTTACCTGGCAGGCCTTGCGCGACGGCCGCTTCGTTACCGGCGACGATCCAAGTGGGGCCCAGCTTGGCCAAATGACGTCCGAGCGCTGGAGCACGATGTACAAACAGCTTTACGATTTGAAGGTAATCGACACGGTCTTCGACCCAGCCACGGCATACACCCTGCAGTTTAATGAAACTGCCAAGAAGTAGCGCTTTGTGCGCCTTCCTGTGTCAAAATGCCACATGCTCCGACCCATCCTGACTGTGTTTTTCTGCGCTTGTACTCTGATTGCCTCCGCCCAGACCATGCCGCCCGACGCGGAAAAGCAGCTCGCTCACGATATCTACAAGGAATTTGTCGAGATTCAATCCGGCTTCACCACTGGCTCGACCACGCCTGTCGCCGAGGCCGCTGCGGCTCGCTTAAGAGCCGCCGGATTTCCCGACCCAGATATCTTCGTAGGTGGACCCACTCCCAAGAAGGCGAATCTCGTAGTGCGCTATCACGGAACCGGGGCCCACAAACCGCTTCTACTTCTCGCCCATACCGATGTGGTAGAAGCCAGGCGCGAGGACTGGAGTACCGACCCATTTCAGTTCATTGAAAAGGACGGCTTTTTCTACGGGCGCGGAACCGGAGACGATAAAGCGCAGGCGGCCGTCTGGATCGCCAATCTGATTCGCTACAAGCGCGAGGGGTTCAAACCCGACCGCGACATCATTGTGGCGCTCACCGCTGATGAGGAAGGCGGCGGTCCGTACAACGGTGTCGACTGGCTGATCAAGAACCATCGCGAGTTGATCGACGCAGAACTGGCCCTGAACGAGGGCGGATGGGGCGAATCCGATGCTGGAAAGAAGGTCTCAAACAATCTACAGGTAAGCGAGAAGTACGTGATCAATTTCCGTTTCGAGGTGCACAACAAGGGCGGTCATAGTTCCCTGCCTGTACCGGACAATGCCATCTACCATCTCGCGGGCGCCCTGGAGCGACTTTCCAGCTTCGGTTTTCCGCTAAAGACGAACGAAGTTACCGCAGCTTATTTCCAGAAGATGGCAAAGATCGAAACCGGCGCAGTGGCGGAGGATCTCGCCAAGGTTGCCGAGGGCTCGCAGGAGGCCATGGGCCGGGTTGCAGCCGCCTCTCCCGCCTGGAATGCCACGCTGCGCACGACATGCGTGGCAACGCAACTTGAAGGCGGACACGCCATGAACGCCTTGCCCCAACTTGCTGCCGCAACCGTGAATTGCCGGGTGCTTCCCGAAGACTCCCTCGACTACGTCCAAGGTACGCTACAAAAAGTCGTGGCCGACGATCAGGTGGGCATCAAGGTCATCGGCGATGCTACCAAGGGCCCACCTTCCGCCATGCGCCCGGATGTGCTCGATGCCGTAAGTCGTGTCACCAATCGTCTTTGGCCGGGGGTGCCGGTGGTTCCGACCATGGTGATGGGTGCAACCGACGGAAGGTCTCTGCGGGCCGCGGGCATTCCGACTTATGGAATTCAGGGATTTTTCTTCGATCGCAACGATATTCGATTCCATGGACGGGACGAACGCATGGCGGTTCAATCGTTCTACGAAGGCCAGACTTTCCTGTATCAGTTGGTAAAGATTCTGTCCGGCGCGAGAGATTAAAGGGTGGACCGGCCTTAAGGCCTGCATGCAACTTCGGTCCTGCTAACCAAAGCGGCTGCTCGCCGGCCGCCGGAATGCGCCCATGAAATCATCCAGGTCCTGCAACGAAAACGGCTTGCGGAGCACCGGGGATCCGCTTACAAAGGCATAGTGCTGGTCGGGATTCTTCTGCTTTATATCGTCGATGAACTTCGCCCCGCCGCCCGCCGAACCGCGCATGAATCTCATACCGATCAGGACAACATCGTAAGGCCCCCGGTCGCAAAAGGCGCGGAATGCCTCCGTGCAATTTGAGGTCAGTTCAACTTTGTAGCCCAGCCGCGTAAGCATGACGCCCATGACTTTCTGGGTCGTGTCTTCTGCCTCCACCACCAAAATTTTCATGGGTCCCTCTTCATCAACACCTTAGAGTCTGCAGATATTTTACCCAGAGTCCTGCCCTAAACCCGCGCTTGGGTTACCTGACCGGATGACTATAGTCATCTTGTTCCGGCAGACATCCTGCTTCAATCTAGTGAAGAACATAACCAAAGTTCCTGGGAATTCTCCATCTTATGAGCGACCCCAAATATTCCGGCGCCGGCGCGGATTGGACGCAGTTGCTGACCGATCCCGCCCTGGTGAGTCATCTCGGAGAGCTGCTGCAGGTGTACCGCGAAGCAGCGCCCGAGAAACGCGACCAGGCCCTGCTTGAGGCCATGCGTAATATCAAGGGAGGTGCGGCAAAAGCACCTACTGCCGCTTGCGCAGCCGCCGCGGCCGCTCCGGCAGCAGAGCAGCCGGCCCCGGCCTCGCAGCCGGCACCTGTCCCACCGGTGGCTACCAGCCCGGCGGCTACCCCGCCCTTCGAACCGGATCTGTATACCCCTTCTTGGACTCAGGACCGCCGCCGCCACACCCGCATGAAATGTTTTGTTGCGGTCGAACTTCGTCTGGGTAATTCGAGCGTTCCCATCTGGGGGAATTTGTCCAATACCGGGTTGGGGGGATGTTTCGTGGAGACGGCCACACCGGTGCCTTCGGGAGTCGGCGTGGAAATCGGCCTCTGGCTGGCCAACGGAAAAATCTGGATCAAAGGCCTGATTCTGACCGGGATTGTTACGAAGAGCAGCCCGTCATTCGGCGTGCGTATCAAGTTTTCAGAACTCGAGCCCGCGGAGCGCGAAAGCCTGCGGCACTTTCTCAAGTTCGTCGAAAGCACTACCAAGGGCTACTACAGCGAGAATGGCTATCTCGCCCAAATGAAGCGCTAGGGCCGGCTTCGATCTATCCAACCTATTCAGTAGCTCAGCAGCGACCCTCATGAAGGCACCGGCCTATCCGCGCATCGGGTAGGCCACTGCCAGTTCCCTTTCCCGCATGAGGCCGGCGGACACTCGGGCGATACATTGGAAGCTGTAGGGCACAGGTCGGGGGAAATTGATAAACTGCTAAAGGCAGGGCAGGGATTTCCCGTTCCTTAGGCCGTTATTAGGCAGTAGTACACTTCCGCCCGCAACAGCCGATCTTGTACCCTTATAAGGGAGAGGTCTCTCATGGCAGTGAGCGAACAAACTCTGGCGACCGGCAAACAGCTGGATACACTGTGCATCAACACCATCCGCACCCTGGCCATGGATGCGGTGCAGCAGGCCAACTCGGGACATCCGGGCGCGCCCATGGGACTGGCGCCGGTGACCTACTGTTTGTGGCAGCAATTCCTGCGCTACGATCCCGCGGATCCGGTATGGCCCAACCGCGATCGCTTCATCCTGTCGAACGGTCACGCCTCCATGTTGCTTTACGCCATGCTCTACCTGGCGCAAGTGCGTGGCGTAAATCCTGAGTATGAACGCCTGGGTGACTTTGCCGTCACTTTGGATGACATCAAAAGATTTCGCCAGCTCGATAGCAAGACTCCGGGACATCCCGAATATCGCTGGACCGCCGGCGTGGAAACCACCACCGGCCCCCTCGGTCAGGGAATCGGAAACAGCGTGGGTATGGCCATCGCTGGCAAGTGGCTGGGGGCGCACTTCAATCAGCCCGGCTTTGAAATATTTAACTACAACGTCTACGCCCTCTGCGGTGATGGCGACATGATGGAAGGCGTTGGCAGCGAGGCCGCCTCTTTGGCCGGCCATCTCAAGCTCTCCAACCTGTGCTGGATTTACGATGAGAACCACGTCACGCTCGATGGCCTGGCCAACGTGTCATTCACCGAAGATGTGGGCGAACGGTTCGCTGGCTACGGCTGGAACGTACTGCATGTCACGGACGCGAACGACCTGGACATGTTGTCCAAAGCCTACAACGGTTTTCTCCAGACCAACGACCGGCCAACTCTGATCCGGGTCAACAGTCACATCGGCTATGGCTCGCCCCATAAGCAGGACACCAGCGCCGCTCACGGCGAACCTCTGGGCGACGAAGAGGTCAAGCTGGTGAAGAAATTCTATGGCTGGCCAGAAGACGCCAAATTCCTGGTCCCGGATGGAGTGCTGGAAAGCTTCCGCAACGGTATTGGCAAAAGAGGCGGCGATGTCCACAAGAAGTGGGAGATCCTTTACTCCGAATACGAAAAGAAATTTCCCCAACTCGCAGACCAGATCAAGCGCATGCAGCATCGCGAGCTGCCTGACGGATGGGACAAGAACCTGCCAACTTTCCCTGCCGACGCCAAAGGCATCGCCACCCGCGAAAGCTCTGGCAAAGTCCTGAACGTGGTTGCGGAGAATGTTCCCTGGATGGTAGGCGGCTCGGCCGATCTGGCCGGTTCTGACCGGACGCGGCTCAAGTTCGATGGCGCGGGAGATTTCCAGCCGGGCAGTTACGGCGGACGCAATCTGCACTTTGGCGTGCGCGAACATGGCATGGCTGCGGCCTTGAATGGCATGGCAGTGTGCAAAGTTCGGGCGTTCGGCGGAACATTTTTTAATTTCAGTGATTACATGCGGCCCTCGATTCGCCTGGCGTCGCTTATGGAGCTGCCCACCATTTATGTTTTCACTCACGATTCAATCGGCCTGGGAGAAGACGGCCCTACGCATCAACCGATTGAGCAATTAGCGTCATTACGCGCCATGCCCGGTCTTATGCTGATCCGCCCGGCGGACGCGAATGAAGTTGTCGAAGCGTGGAAGGTAATCATGCAACTGAAGCATGAACCGGCAGCCCTGGTGTTGAGCCGGCAAGCCGTCCCTACCTTCGATCGATCGAAATACGGCGCTGCCTCGGGTCTCGCCAAGGGCGGATACATACTGGCGGACGCCGGCGACGGCAAGCCGGAAGTAATTTTGATGGGAACCGGAAGCGAAGTTTCGCTGTGCGTCAGCGCCTACGAGCAACTGAAAACCGAAGGCATCAAAGCCCGCGTTGTCAGCTTGCCGTCCTGGGGACTATTCGACAGCCAGAGTGACGAGTACAAAGCCAAGGTTCTCCCGCCAGACGTGAAAGCGCGGGTAGCCGTGGAGCAGGCCGCCACTTTCGGCTGGTCGCAATATGTCGGCCCTGCAGGCATAGTGATAGGAATGCATCGCTTCGGAGCTTCGGCCCCGATCAAAGATTTGCAGAAAAAGTTCGGGTTCACCACCGAGAACGTAGTCGCGGCAGCCCGAAAAGCAATTGGGAAATAACAGTCGTCAGTCATCGGTCTTCAGTCGTCAGGGAAAACCCACTGGGAACTGACAACTAAAAACTGACAACTGATCCTAATTATTATTACTACTAAAGAGAGGTTCACATGCCACCAGTAGGAGTTCTTGAAACCGCCAAAAAAGTTAATCCCCTCAAAGAATTGTTGAACTTCGGCCAGTCGGTATGGCTGGACTACATCCGCCGCGACCTGCTTACCGGAGGCGAATTGAAGCGCCTGATCGACGAAGACGGTGTGCGTGGCATGACTTCAAACCCCGCCATCTTTGAGAAGGCGATTACAGGCAGCACGCTGTACAGCGATCTCCTGAACTCGCTGCGCTCGCGAACCGACCTTGACGCCAAGGGTCGCTATGAAATTCTCGCCATCCGCGATATCCAGGACGCCGCCGATTTTCTCAAGCCGGTGTATCAGAGCTCGAAGCGCCGCGACGGATACGTCAGCCTGGAAGTGTCGCCCTACCTCGCTCGCGATACCAAGGGCTCGCTCGAAGAGGCGCGAAGGCTCTGGAAGGCGGTCGGACGCGAGAATGTAATGATCAAGATTCCCGGCACCGTGGAAGGGCTCCCCGCGATCCAGCAGGCCCTCAGCGAAGGGATCAACATCAACATAACGCTGCTGTTCGCGCAGGATGTTTATGTGAAAGTGGCGGAAGCATACATCGCCGGTCTCGAGCAATTCGGCAAGAACGGCGGCGACGTCGGCCGGATCGCCAGCGTGGCCAGCTTCTTTGTCAGCCGCATCGACTCCTTGGTAGATTCCATGATCGACGCCCGGCTCAAGGCTTCCAAAGATCCCGGCGAGCAGCAGCAACTCAAGAACCTGCAGGGAAGAGTCGCCATCGCCAACGCCAAGCAGACGTATGAGAAATATCAGAAAATCTTCGCATCGGATCGCTGGAGAGCTCTGGCGGCCAAAGGGGGCCAGACCCAACGCGTACTTTGGGCCAGCACGAGCACCAAGAATCCGGCCTACCGCGATGTGCTCTACGTAGAGGAACTCATCGGACCCGATACGGTCGACACCATTCCTCCGGCCACCCTCGACGCCTTTCGCGATCACGGCAAGCCGCGCGCCAGCCTGACCGAGAACCTCGAAGCGGCCCACCGGACCATGGAAACCGTAGCCAAGGTCGGAATCTCGATGAAGGAAGTAACCGACAAACTCACAGACGATGGAGTCCGCCTCTTCGCCGAAGCCTTCGACAAGTTGCTGGAGGCGGTGGCAAAGAGCACGAAGTAGCGAAGTACCACAATCCGCGTAGGGGCGGGCGCTCCGCCCGCCCAGCCGGGTGCAGCCCGGCAAGTCACAGCCCCCACCCAATCCGGCGAGCCCGCTCGCCACCCGGACGCGGCGTCCGGGTCTCCGTACGCCGTTTAGACGACAACCCCCAAACCTTCCAAACGGGTATACTGCACGATCGACCGCACCACCCAGGCTCGAACCACGGAATATCCTGCACGATTTAGAGAAACGATTTAATATGGACGGAAAGCGGATTATGCAGACAGGAATAGATCAGGCTGAGGTAATGCCTGCGACGGAGCCGCGCATCGGAAAGGTGGCCGATCCCTGCGCCATGGTGATCTTCGGCGCGAGCGGCGATCTCACCCGCCGCAAATTGATTCCGGCTCTCTACAATCTGGCGAAAAACGACTTGCTGTCACGCGAATTCGCCGTGATCGGCGTGGCACGCTCACCCATGTCGAATGAGGACTACCGGAAGCGGGTCTCCGAGGACATACAGGAATTTGCCACCGACAAGGTGGACCCCGACATCTGGGAATGGTTCGTCCGCCGCGTGTACTATCACAGCGGCGATATGGGCGACAAGACCCTTTATGTGCAGCTGAAAGAGTTGCTCGATCAGGTGGACAAAGACCACTCGACCCACGGCAATCACATGTATTACATGGCCACCGCGGCTGATTTTTTCGGCCCCACGGTGGAACAGCTGGCGGCCGCCGGGCTCATGCAACAGGACAGCCAGCATTGGCGGCGAGTGGTCATCGAAAAGCCCTTCGGGCACGATCTCGAATCCGCCCGGCTGCTGAACCAGCAACTGCTGCGCGTGGCCGATGAAAAGCAGATCTATCGCATCGATCACTACCTGGGCAAGGAAACCGTTCAGAACATTCTGGCCTTGCGCTTCGCCAACGGAATTTTCGAGCCGATCTGGAACCGGCGTTACATCGATCACATCCAGATATCGGTCGCGGAGACGGTGGGCGTGGAAAAGCGCGGCGGATATTACGACAAGGCCGGCGCACTACGCGACATGGTACCCAACCACATCATGCAGCTCATCAGCCTGACCGCGATGGAACCGCCGGTGTCGTTCCGCGCCGACGCAGTCCGCGATGAGCAAGGCAAAATTCTGCACGCTATCCAACCCCTGAGCTCGGAAGACGTGCTGACCAGGACAGTCCGCGGGCAGTATGGCGAAGGCGTCAGCGGCGGAGAGCGCGTACCTGGCTACCGCAACGAACCGGGTGTTCCCAGCGATTCCAAAACCGAAACTTTTGTCGCCATGAAGCTGCAGATCGATAACTGGCGCTGGGCGGACGTCCCCTTTTATCTCCGCACCGGCAAACGCCTGCCCGGACGCAGCACCAATATTGTCATTCAGTTCCGCCGCGCTCCCTTTGTTCTGTTCCGTGACACCCCGGTAGAGAATCTGATGCCCAACCAACTTGTGCTTAATATTCAGCCGGAAGAGGGCATTTCTCTGCGCTTTGCCGCCAAGGTGCCCGGACCGGCCATGCGGCTGGGCGCAGTGGACATGAACTTTGAGTATTCCGATTACTTTGGATCGCAGCCCAGCACCGGCTACGAGCGGCTGCTCCACGATTGCATGATCGGCGACGCGACTCTGTTCCAGCGCGCGGACATGGTGGAAGCGGGTTGGTGCGTGGTCAGCCCGGTACTGGACGTCTGGAAAGCATTGCCGCCCCGCAATTTTCCCAACTATGCTGCGGGGACCTGGGGCCCCAAAGAGGCCGAAGAGTTGCTCGAGCGTGACGGCCGCCACTGGAGGGATTTCGAGAAATGATTCTGGCAGGTGACATCGGCGGTACCCATGCACGGCTAGCGTTCTTCGATGCGGTCGATGGCCGTTTTAGCCTGATCTCCGCTTCCATCTTTCCTAGCCGCGACTACTCCGGACTGGACGAGATCGTAGCCAAGTTCGTCGATACCGCGAACCTGCATCCTGACACCGCCTGCTTCGGCATTGCCGGCCCCGTGCGCAACGGCCGGGTGGAAGCTTCCAATCTGCCCTGGGTGATCGAATCCAAGCGTCTGGCGGATGAACTCAAGATCAAGAAAGCGCTCCTGATCAACGATCTCGAGGCCAATGCCTGGGGCATTCCCGCGCTCGATGCTGAAGACGTGGTCGCACTTAACAAGGTGAAGGGACAGGCCGTGGGCAACCAGGCGGTGATCGCAGCCGGCACTGGTCTGGGCGAAGCCGGCATGTACTGGGATGGGTCGCAGCACCATGTTTTTGCCAGCGAGGGCGGCCACGGAGATTTTGCTCCGCGCAATCCGCTGGAAGTGGAGTTGTTCAACTATCTCCGCACCCGCTTCGGCCACGTTAGCTACGAGCGCATCGTTTCCGGGCCGGGTCTGGTCAATGTTCTCAATTTTCTTCGCGACACTGGCCGCGGCACGCCACCGCAGTGGCTCAGCGACGAAATGGCCCACTCCGATCCCGCCGCCGCAATTTCCCGCGCCGGCATGGATTCGAAGTGCTCAGTATGCGAACAGGCCCTCGACTTGTTTGTCTCCATCTATGGAGCAGAGGCCGGCAATCTGGCGCTCAAGATCATGGCGACTGGCGGAGTTTATCTGGGCGGCGGCATCGCCCCCAAGATGCTGGCAAAACTCTCCGGGCCATTGTTCATGCAGGCCTTTACTGGCAAGGGCAGGATGCAAGCCCTGCTCGAATCCATGCCCGTCATGGTGATCACCAACGACCGGATTGCGCTGCTGGGCGCGGCGCGGTGCGCCCAGCTCAGAGCCGCAGCCTGAGCCCTACCCGGCTTTTCCACTTCCAACCATTCTCCGGCGTGTCCCGTCCAGCTACGCTGGGGCGGGTCCGTAGCTTTCACAGTCAGATAAGGTCACGTGCCAACCCTTACCACTCAAAACTTCCGTAACTTTCATGCCAGATTTCACGGTCTAGAATCTCTTCAGTGGCCGGAGAGCAACCGTCAGCATGAAACAGGCAGAATCCCCAACCGTTCATCAGAAGACCTCCTCCGCGCCTCCGATCCAGAGGTGGCAGATCGAAGGCCGTGAGTGGTGGCTATGGGGACTGGCCGTTCTCGTCACCCTGGTTCTGACTTTCGGGATTGTCTCCTTAACCTTCTTCCAGTTGCATCCCCAAACCGAGGGCAGCTATTGGACTGATCTCAAGGAATGGGTCCGCGGCTTGGCTTGCGTCGTGCTGTTATTCGACATCTACACCCTGTATCAGCACCTGCAACTGCAACGCATCCGACGCCAGCTGGCGGAACGGGACCAGCTCTTTCAGCTCATCACCGAAAATGCGGCTGACATGATCGCCGTGGTGGACGGCACGGGCCAGCGAATCTACAACAGTCCCGCTTATCAGCACGTGCTCGGATACTCGACGGAAGAGTTGCAAACCACTTCATCCATTGAACAAGTTCACCCCGATGACCGCGCACGAGTGCTCGAAGCCGCGCACAAGGCGCGTTCCACCGGGCAGGGGCAGAGGCTCGAATACCGCATCCGGCACAAGGACGGGTCCTGGCGCATCCTCGAATCAACCGCCAGCGCAGTACGCAACCAGAAAGGCGAAACCGAAAAGCTGGTGATCGTGAATCGCGACATCAGTGAGCGCAAGCGGGCGGAGGAGATGCTGGCGCATAGCGCCTTTCACGACGGGCTTACCAATCTTCCCAACCGCGCGCTTTTCCTCGACCGTTTGCAGCGTGCGTTCGCCCTCTCCAAGCGGCATACGGACTACAAGTTTGCCGTCCTGTTCATCGATATCGACGAATTCAAGGTCTTTAACGACAGCCTGGGACACACCGTCGGAGACGAAGTTCTGCTTCAGATCGGCAAAAGATTGACCGCCTCGCTCCGGGAAGTGGATACGATCGCCCGTCCACAGCTCGGCACAGCCCCAAAAGATGACACGCTGGCCAGGGTAGGCGGTGACGAATACACCGTGCTGTTGGAGGACATCCGCAATCCCAGCGATGCCATCCGCGTAGCCGAGCGGCTACAAAACCGATTGGCGGCTCCGTTCTCAGCCCACGGCTATGACATTGTGGTCACGGCAAGCGTTGGTATTGCCCTGAGCACGGCCGTTTGCGCTCATGCTGAAGACCTACTTCGGGATGCAAACATTGCCATGTACAGGGCCAAGCGAACCGGCAAAGCTCGCTGTGAAGTCTTTGATACCGCCATGCATGCGGGTGCAGTCAGGCGCCTGGAACTGGAAACCGAGCTTCGCAAGAGTTTGGAGCTAGGAGATTTCAGAACCCACTACCAGCCGATTATTTCGCTGAAGACTGGAAGGATCACCGGTTTCGAAGCTCTCACGCGCTGGCAACACGGAGATCGCCTGCTCTCCCCCGCAGAGTTTATTGCGGTGGCCGACGAGACCGGACTCATCATCCCGATGAACCGGTTGCTGCTGCGTGAAGCCTGCGAACAGTTGCGTTCGTGGCACAGTCAATTTCCGGCGGAGCCGCCGTTGACCATGAGTGTGAATGTCACGTCCAAGGAGTTCGCCTCTCCGCAGCTGGCCAAGGGAATCGCAGAGACCCTTAAGCAGACCGGGCTCGATCCCAACCACCTGCAGTTGGAGATCACGGAAACCATTGCCATGGGTGATCCGGAGAAAGCAGCTTCCGTGCTGGCGGAACTCAAAGCGCTGGGAGTCCGACTGAGCGTAGACGATTTCGGCACCGGATACTCATCGCTCAGCCGCTTGCAGCAGTTCCCCGTCGATTCGCTGAAAATCGACCGCGCTTTCATTTCTGGCATGGACCGTGACGCCGATAGCGACAAAATCGTCCGCATCATCATCATGCTGGCCCAGAATCTGGGACTGGTCACGGTGGCGGAAGGTACCGAAACCGAAGAGCAGGTAAACCAGCTCAAAGCGCTCGATTGCGGCTTCGCACAAGGCTATTATTTCTCGAAACCCGCAGATCACCAGGCCATCTCTGACCTCTTGCTGAAAGTTAACCAATCCAGCCCGGTTGCCAGGCCAGCTCTGACTCACAAAGCATCAGCCGGCTCCTGAAACCCTGATTTGTTCCGACGAAACACACGCGGGGACTGCCGCCCCCGGCTGTCCAGTCGAGCAACGCTCGACAGTCTTTGCCGGATCAGACTAGAGTCGAGGCGCAGACGCCTCCTTCACTCGATGACGATCCAGCTCTGCTTACAGTTCGCATGATGGCCAAGTACCAGTTAGGCCGCCATCTCACCGACCAGGAAGTTGCGGCGATCGTTGAATTCCTGAAGACGCTGACGGGCGAGCTGAATGGAAAGCCGCTGTGACCGCGGCCCAAGATAAAAAGCATTTCCGTAGGCGCTGGAGCGGGTTTGTTGCTGACCTTCTTGTTCATTCAGCAACGGCCCGTGGATTCACGGCAGCACGATCGATTCATGCGCGACCTGCAGCTGATGAAACAGTTGGATGCCGAAATCAATCGCGACTTGCTCAATTCCCGGTACGAGCTCCTCAGCTCCTACGATCCCTTTGTCCAAAAGCTCGAAGAAATGGAAACTGCTGGAATCGGCGTACAACGCATTCCGTCTTTTATTGGTGGTCGCAAACGAGAGGAGATTGAGCGGCTCCTTGGGCGGGAATCCGAACTTCTGTCGGAAACAACGCGCCTGGTAGAGACCTTTAAATCCGAAAACGCCATTCTTAGGAACTCCCTCCGGTATTTTCCGATTTTGATCGCAGAAGCTTCCCGGGCAGCCGCCAACTCCAACGACAGGCACCCGCGGATCACCTTACGAACTTTTTGCGGGACACTGTTCTCTACGACCTCACTCCACATTCCCCTCTGACCGACGAGTTGGAGGCAGAAATCGCGATTCTCTCCGCGGACGCGGCACAGCGCCCCAAGCTAAATACCACTCTCAGCAGCACCATCGCACACGCGACGACCATCGCAAAGGTTAAACCCCAGGTTGAAGGGGTGACCGAAGAACTGAATTCACTTCCTACCGCGCGCAGCATCGACGCAATTACCAGTGTCTACATCCGCGACTACGAGCAGTCGCAGAGGATCAAAGACGTCTATCGGCTCTTTCTATACCTTTGCTCGGTAATCCTGCTGGGGTACGGCGCGGACCGGACTCTAAACCTGCTGAAGTCTCGAGTCGCAGTGGAACAAGCCAAAGCCGCCAGCCAGGCCAAGAGTCAGGCGAACATAAGCCATGAAATTCGGACTCCGATGAACAGCATCATCGGAATGACGGAGCTCGCCCTCGACACACACCTTGATCCCGAGCAGCGCGAGTACCTGGGCATGGTCAAGAGTTCCGCCGATTCCCTACTGTCGCTGATCAATGACATTCTGGACTTTTCCAAGATCGAGGCGGGTATCGTTGTCTTCAGTCGGGCATGGACGGCTACCTTACCAAGCCCTTGTCGGTCAAAGAGCTTTTCGCAAACATCGAAAAGCGTCTGCCCAACTCGATCACGGCTGCTTCCACCGACCTTCCAGCATCGCGAACGCCGGATCCCGGCAAGCAATACGCTGTTTGAGGCTCCGCTCGCGGCCTGAAGAAACGAGCACCTCAGAACACTGGCATCAGATTGTGCTTCTTGGAATAGAGCTTGCGGTCGACGGCACGCAGGACGTCTTCAGCGTCGGTGCCGGTAACGTAAGGCGCCAAGGCCCAGCTGAAGGAGAGTTCGTAGCCTTTTTTACTTCCCAGATTCCATTGATCCACTTCCCGGAGAAGTCGATGGACGGGAAAGTCAGCTTGCTCTTCGGTCGTGTCCGGCATCATGATCAGAAATTCGTCTCCACCCTGGCGGAACGCCAGATCCGCGCCGCGGAAGACAGTTCTCAGTATTCTGGCGAAGTCCACCAGCACCCGGTCGCCTTCGAGCGCGCCAAACTTGGCGGTGATGCCGCTGAATCCGTTCAAATCGAGCGCCATAAAGGTCAGGCCGCTGCCCAGCCGGTTGGAGCGCGCCACTTCGCGGGGGACCAGTTCATTCATGGCACGCCGGTTCAAGAGCTGAGTGAGCGGGTCGATCAGGGAGAGACTCTCCAGGCGCTCGTTCAAGACCAGCTCGCGAATCAGGGCCAGGCGTGTGGTATTCAGATTGCGTTTCTGCGACAGCAGGTAAATGTTGAACAACAGGATCAGCGAGATGAGTCCAAAAAAGAGTTGCGGCAGGTAGGAGTGTTCGATGTGCACCACCCGCTGTGCCCACATCAGGTTTGGCAGGATCAAAGCCAGCAACCCCGAGGTGAGCACCAGGATCACCAGAATGCCGATCGACCAGAGCTGAAGATCGCGTCCCGAAAGCTGCTGAATCTGCTTCTGGATCTCTTCCGCTCGGGCCAACATGGAGGGCTGGTTGGTGCGGTCTTCGATCGACTGCAACATTCCTCCTGTGCTGGCATCCATAGGTTTCCCTGTCCCGGAACACTCGTCCTTAGACGTTATATTGCACTGCAGGCAGGGATCGAGACTGGAAATGGCGCACTGTGGTTACGATCGTAATCTCGGGCTGAGACCCGGGAAACTACGGATAGTCGACGTTCACTAGCACGTTGTGTCCACTTTCCTTGCGGAAAGTGAGTTCGACTTTCTGTCCGACGGGCAGAGCATTGCGCATGTCTCCCTCCAACACCAGCATTTGCGACGTACCCGCGCCGTTGAAGAAGGTCACAATCGACTTGTTGGGATGGCCCACGCCGGATTCGTAAAACTGAACGCTTTCCACTTTCCCGCGCTGGATCATCCCTCCGGAAGCAGTCGCTTTCGCGGTCGCGGAGCTCCGCGTTCCTCCGCCGGCAGCGTGCTTGCGAAGTTCCAGAAGAACGTTCAGGCCTACAATACCCGACATGGCTGCCAGGATCAGCGACATAAACAGCCCGTCCACCGTGGTGATCGAACCGTACATCACGATCCAGGCAATGCCCAGTAATGGAACCAGCGCCAACAGAACCGACAATACCAGCATCATGATTTTTTTCGGAATCGACCGTCGAAGGCCGATGTCACGGCCACCAGATTAGCAAAAAACCGGCTCGCTGTTCACCTGCAAGGAAGGTACGCTCAATGTAACGAAGGCTGAAGTCGGCTCCGCCCACGTAGGGACGGCCGCCCCGGCCGAGCGAAGCTCGCCTGATGGTTGCGGGAACCAACACGACCAAAGGCGAGGCAAGGTTTACCTTCGCGAGCCTTCGCGTCCTTCGTGGTTCATGAATCTCAGGCGCAGGTGTCGCGCCAGTCGGCAATTTCCTTTAATCCGTCCGCCCGGGTTTGCTCGAAGAGCCTCACGCGATGCCGCGAGTGCTCAAACTCGTGGATGTCTGCCCATACTTCGGCTTGCCAGGGTTCATCGTGGATCGCAGTTTCTCCACAGGTCGCGCAGCGGGTATGAAGCTTGCGAATCATGCGAGCGGGAACCGGCACCGGACCCAGGGGCAACTCGACAAAGATGCAGCGCACTTCCTGGATGTCTTCGTTGTCTCCGATGATATGTTCGTAGCGCAGGAGGAAGCCAAAACCCAACTTCCGGGCTTCCTGTTCAGCCTCGGCGCGGGTGTGAAATGGGCCGTATTCGGCCCGCATTTGTTCGGTTGAGTCGCAAGCCATCCAAAACGTTTCCTTGTACGCCATCATTGCCTCGAGGGGTCGACCTTGGCTGGCTTAGGGGAAAGCGCCGGAATGGTCCTGGGACCACGCCCCACTGCTGGAATAGCAATTGGGTTGCCGGGCATCAACCAGTAAGTTATGCATCTACAATCACTTACAGGAAAGCTCCCAGGACTATGGAGAAGCCTGGTGCAAGGTTTTGCACCGTTTTGCCTTGGCTGGTGTCAAACCGCGGCCGGTCGCCTTCACCCAAGGGGAGGTCTTCTCTCAGAATGCCTTTATCCAGGATGGCCGGACGGAATCTTGAGTTGGGTAGATGAGAGGGTGGAACGGGATTTCTGATCTCTTACTTTGCGCCGGCAAATGCGGCAGCCGCCCGGGCTCCATCGCCGGCAAGGCAGCGCTGGACAGCGGCGGAAAGGTACAGGTGCGGCACTGGCTTGGCGAGACAAACCTGGGCACCGAGCGAAACCGCACGCCGCATCTGCCCGGCATCATCAATCCCGGAGAACATGATGACTTTCAAGCCGGGTTGCAGCTTCAGCAAGGACCGCAGTGTCTTCAGGCTACCCATGCCCGGAGTGCGAACGTCCAGCACCACAACCGCTGGGGTGCAGCCGCCCTGGATGCACCGCATGGCCTCCGCGCCATCCCTTGCGGTTTCAACCTGGTAGGAATCACTCTCCAGTACCAGGCGGAGCTGGCGCAACATGGTCGGGGAATCGTCTACCACCAGAATCGTGGCCTTCGATCGGGGTTGACTGATGGACGGCAGTGACAGAGACATGGAAATTTCGCGATTCGGCACCGTCGGGAACGCTTTTGTCGAACGCAAAAGACAGCTACCGCAGGCCAGATGTCTCGCATTCTCCAGCGAGACTAAATCAATGAAGGGAGCATAACTTTGTATCGCCCGGATTCCCTTCAGTCAAATATTCCCGGCTCTCCGCTAACCTCTTATTTTCAACTTCATACCCGCTATCCACAACGCCATGCCCTACAACTGGTGCAGCCCGACCTTAGCTTACTCCGCCCCAGAATCCAATTGCCCGGGTTGATACCCTTCTGTCCCACAGGCATCGATCCTGCGGATCAGCCTAGACCTGGCTTGGTGCTGTGCAAAAACAGGATGAAATCCCAACTGGCAAGGATTCAGGAATCGCGTCGTGCGGGCCGCACTCCCGATCTTTACCCGCTGCTGTCTGCTCTCGCCACTATCTCTTTTTCCCCCTTTTCCCCGGTTAGGCGGCATTGTAAAAGGGGATCTGCGCGACCACTCACGCTGGCGGGGCCGACGGGAGCCTTCCCGGGACGGCGCGACTGATTCTTCCTGCCACCGGTCGCCGCCATGACCGGCGACATAGATGGCCAACTCCAGGCGGCTCCAAACCCCCAGTTTGTCGAAAGTGTTGCGCAGGTAGTTCTTCACCACCTGCTCGGTGGTGATGGCACGCGCGATTTCGCGGTTGGTCAGGCCTTCCCAGACCAGGCCGGCGACTTGCATTTCCTTGGCGGTTAACCGCTCACGGGGTTGCATGATTTCATCTGCTCCTTTGCGAACATTGCGGTGGCCAACTTTACGCGTTTGCGTCCATCCCGTATCCCAGCTCGCAGGAACAAGGTTCGCAGATGCTGCTTTACGGTGCGCGGACTGATGTTCAGCTGCTTCGCGATGTCTTTGTTGCTGCAGCCCTGCATCCAGGAGCTGCAAAACCTGCTGGTCGCGAGTTGTGATCTTGATGTGATTCAGGTCTAGCATTGCGTTTCCTTGCTGGTCGCGGCCGCTTCGCTTTCTTGCCATCCCTCGCGATCCGGAATCCGTAAGAGCAACTGCTTCGCCAAAGGTTCGCTCCGGCGCACTAAAGGACAAATCCTTGTGAATGCTGCATTTTGGTTCCGGGCCAGCGGGCCGGTACCGTCCCAGCCAGGCCCGAAGCGGGACCGCGTGTCCCAGAACGGACTGTTCCCCCACCTCGACATCCTTGCCTCGAGCTGCGGCGCCCGCCTCTTTGCCTGACAACCTGGCCAGACAACCTGATCCCAAGCCCCTGAAATCACACCAGGGAACCGTACTTCCAACCCTTCCCCGGAGGGGTTAGGCTCTAAAGCAGGCGACTCGCGGATAGAATCGCCTACAGGGGTGCATCATGCGTGTGCTCATCGTTGAAGACGAGCCCCGGCTGGCCGAGAACGTTGCCCGCACGCTGCGCGAGAGCGCGGGATACGCCGTCGATGTCGCAGCCGACGGTCAGGAAGGTTTGTTTCTGGCGGAAGCGAACGTCTACGACGCCATCCTGCTGGACCTCATGCTGCCCAAGCTCAGCGGGATGGAGCTGCTGGGCAGAATTCGCCAGTCCGGGCAGCACACACCCGTGCTGGTGCTGACTGCCCGCGACGACAAGGAATCCGTGGTTGCCCTGCTCAATGCCGGAGCCGACGACTACCTGACCAAGCCCTTCGATCTCGGCGAATTGCTGGCACGGAGCAAAGCCCTGATCCGGCGCGGCAAGGGCCAACCCTCGCCGGTCTTTACCATCGGCGATCTGGAACTGAATACGGTCAATCGCACCGTGCACCGCGGCGGCAAGCCGATCACACTGACCGCCATGGAATATCGCGTTCTAGAATACCTGGTGCACCGCCCCAAGGCAGTTGTCTCCAAGACGGAGCTGCTGGAGCATCTGTACGATTACAACTGGGAGAAATTCAGCAACGTGATCGAAGTGTATATCTCAGGTTTGCGGCGCAAGCTGAACGAAGGCTCGTCCCGGCAATTGATCCGCACCCTGCGCGGCCAGGGCTACATGTTGCAGGACTGATATGCGGCGCGACTCCATTCAACGGCGGCTCATCACCACCGTGATCATCTCGCAGGCGATTCTTACTCTGGGCCTGGTGATTACCGGGGTCGTGGCGACGTACTGGCGCTTGCTGTCCACGCTCGACACCGGGATGCAGGCGCACGCCATGAGCGTGGCCGTGCTGGTGCGCTATACCGAGGACGCCAGCGGAAACGTCTACTTTGACAACAGCCTGCTGCCCGAATCCATTGACCCCAATCACCCAGACCAGTTCATGGTGTGGGCCGACCGCACCGGACTGCTCACTCGTTCCGAGGACTGGCCCGAAGGCCTCCAGTTCCAGCCCGGCCCCAGCCAGCACTGGAATTTCACCTGGGCGGGCGTGCCCTATCACGCTCTGCGCATGTCGCATGTCCCTGTGCTCGATCGGGAAGAAGGCAAGTCGTTCCGTCCTCAAACCCTGACCATCGTCTACGCCTCGCCGACGATTCGCATCCGGCAGCAGGTGAAAGCTGCGGGTGCATTCATCGCCCTGGTGAGCCTGGGTTTGCTGGGGGTCACCACCGGGCTGGCCTGGTGGAGGGTTCGCCGCAGCCTTTCACCGTTGCAGGACCTCGCCCATCAGGCTGCCCGGGTCTCCACCCAGAGCTGGCGGCTGCAGGTTCCCAAGGAAGCTGAGAACATCGACGAACTGCGCCCCCTGACCGAATCGATGACCCAGATGCTGGCACGCCTCGAAGGCTCCTTCGAACAGCAACGCCAGTTTCTGGGCAACGCCGCGCACGAATTGAAGACTCCGGTCGCGGTGCTGAAATCGACGCTGCAATCGCTGCTGCAGCGTTCCCGAAGTTCGGAAGAATACCGCGCCGGCTTGCAGGCTGCGCTGCAAGACATGGACCGGCTGGAGCAACTTCTGCAGTGGATGCTGCGCCTGGCCCGGGCGGAGCAGTGGGCAAATAATCGGGAACGGCGCGCTCTTGATGTAATCGACATCAACGCCACCTGCGAAGAAGCTGTGGAGAGAATTCGAAGCCTGGCACAGTCCCGCAATACTGCCATCCAGCTCGCGACCAACGGTCCAGTTCCCTTTCGTGCCGACCCTGAGGATTTACAGCTGGTGTGGACGAACCTGCTGGAAAATGCGGTCCGCTACAGTCCGGAAGGCACGTCGGTTGAAGTTGCGGTCAACCATGACAGCGAAAAAGCGCAGATCGTTTTTCAGGATCATGGCGTCGGCATTTCCGCCGCCGATCTGCCGCGCGTCTTCGACCGCTTCTACCGCGGAGACCCATCTCGCACCCGTGCCACCGGCGGCTTCGGCCTGGGCTTGGCCATCGCGAAAGCGCTGGTCGAGGCCTACGGCGGAACCATCTCCGCCGAGAGTGCTCCGGGAAGAGGCACCCGGATGACGGTAGAGTTTCCGTTCACGAACTCCTGAAAAGATCTCGCGTGTAAATCTCCTGGAAAACGTAGACTGCCACATGAAGTGCAAAGCCGCGGGCGGCGCAAGAATGCAGCCCGGGGTGCAAGCCCGGGTAAAAGCGCGGGAAATGACCCAGCCCTGAAAGGGCGAAAGCATATCTGTAAGGCAGCCATTTCAGGCCTGAAGTCTGTCCCTTCAGCTTCTCTTAATCCACCTTGCGCTAATATTTCCGGTTCGCCGCTACCGGCGCGCATGGTGAAACCAATGTCAAATCTCATGTGTAGGCGAGCCTGCGAAATCGCGCTCGCATCCCTGATGTTGAGCCTCCCACTGCTTGTGTCCTCTCAAAATAATTCCAGTCCTGTCGCCGCGCAACTGGACGCCGGCGCATCCGCGAGCACGGCTCCCCCGACTCTAACCTTGCAGGATGCCATCGCCCGCGCGCGGAAAAATGACCCTGAGTACCGGGCAGCGCTGACTGCGTACGGCTCAGCCAAAGAAGACCGCGTGCAAGGCCGCGCCGCCCTGCTACCGGGTGTCAACTACAATGCGGGATTTCTCTACACTCAGGGCAACGGCACGGCCACCGCACGTTATATCGGCGCCAACGGAGTTCACGAATACATCAGCCAGGGCAATGTTCATCAGGATATTTCGTTGCAGGGGATCGCGGACTATCGCCGCACCCGTGCGGCTGAGGCACTGGCGAAGGCGCGCTCCGAGATTGCAGCTCGCGGCCTGATCGTCACCGTAGTGCAGGCTTATTACCATTTCGTCGTAGCGCAGCGAAAGTATGCCAACGCCCAGCGCGCCGCGACCGAAGGCCGGCGATTTCTCGACATCAGCCAGAAACTTGAAAATGGCGGCGAGGTAGCGCATTCGGATGTGATCAAGGCGCAGATTCAGTTTCAGCAGCAACTACGCGAACTGCAGGAAGCCGAACTCGAAATGAATCGCAGCCGGCTGGAACTGGCAGTGCTGGTGTTCACCGATTTCAACCAGAACTTCAGCGTCGTGGACGATCTGCAAACTCCGGAGCCGCTGCCCTCGTTGCCGGAAGTCCAGGCCGCGGCGGCTCACCGGAATCCCGATCTGCGGGTCGCACTGGCCGCATTGCAAGAGGCCAAGCAGGAAGTTGGAGTCGCGTGGTCCGGTTTTCTGCCTTCGCTCAAGCTGGATTACTTTTATGGCATCGACGCCAATCATTTTGCGACTCGCGAAGTTGACCCGGTCTCGCAGCTTGCGGTGCGTAATCTGGGCTACGCGGCCACGGCGACACTACAATTGCCGGTGTGGAACTGGGGAGCGAATCGCAGCCGGCTGAAGCAGGCTGATCTGCGTCGGGAGCAGGCGCAAGTGGAACTGACCTTCGCTCAACGGCAGCTTCTTGCCAAACTACATACGTTCTACGAAGAAGCTCAGACCGCCCGCGCGGAACTCGATTCTCTGAACCAGTCGGCGGAACTGGCGGCGGAGAGCCTGCGCCTGACCACGCTGCGCTACCAGTCAGGAGAGGCCACGGTGCTGGAGGTCGTGGACGCGCAGAATACGTCTACCCTGGCACGCAATGCTTTCAGCGATGGCCAATCGCGGTTTAGAGTAGCGCTGGCAAATCTGCAGACGCTGACGGGGAATTTCTGACGTGAAGAGCATTTCCAACGTCGAAGGCGACGATGCACTGCGCGATCCCGGGCAGAGGTGCGCGGATTCGATGTCTGCTCCCGCGCGCGAGCGCAGGGATGAACTCCCTGTTCACGAACGGGAGGGCACGGCTTTCAGCCGTGCCGTAACCGCTGGGGCCAAAGTTACGGCACGGCTGAAAGCCGTGCCCTCTCGCCCTCACGCCGAGTCGTCGCCGCAGCACCGCAAAATCGCCTTTGCCATCCTTCCGTTATTTTTTCTACTGAGCTGCTCCAGGGATACCGGCGAGAAAGAGCCTGCCGTCCCAGTGCAGGTGATCACGGTGGAAAAGAAAACCCTGCAGCGCTCGGTCACAGCGGAAGCGGTTCTGTTCCCTCTGCAGCAGGCTGCTATCACGCCCAAGATCAGCGCTCCGGTCAAAGCTTTCTACATCAAGCGCGGCAGCAGAGTGCGCAAAGGCCAGTTGCTGGCGGTTCTGGAGAACGGCGATCTCGCCGCCGCCGCCCAGGAGAACAAGGGTTCGTATGATCAGGCTCAGGCGGCGTACGAAACCGCCACTGTCTCCGATTTGCCGCAGGAAGTTCAGAAGGCGCAACTGGATGCACAAGCCGCCAAACAATTGTTCGAGGCGCAGCAGAAGATCTACAACAGCCGGCAGGAGCTGTTTCAGCAGGGTGCGATGCCGCGCAAGGAACTCGACCAGGCGGGCGTGGACCTGACCAACGCGCACAACCAGTACGAACTCGCGCAAAAGCATCTCGACGCGCTGATGGCGGTGGGAAAACAGCAGGCGCTGAAATCGGCCGCGGGCCAGCTTGAATCCGCCAAGGGCAAATATCTGGGCGCGGCCGCGCAACTCAGCTACTCGGAAATCCGCAGCCCCATTGACGGCGTGATTGCAGACCGCCCGCTCTATCCCGGAGAAATGGCCGCGGCTGGAACTCCACTGCTCACGGTGATGGACACATCGCAAGTCATGGCCCGGGCTCACATTCCGCAACCTCAAGCCGCGCTGCTCAAAGTCGGCGACAAGGCCACCATCACCATACCCGGCGAAGACAATCCCGTCGAAGCGAAGATTTCCGTGGTCAGCCCTGCTCTCGACCCGAACAGCACTACCGTCGAAATCTGGGTGCAGGCAAAGAATTCCAATCAGCGCCTGAAGCCGGGCACCAGCGTGCAGGTCTCTATGCTGGCGCAGACGGTTCCCGATGCGCTGGTAATACCGGCGACGGCACTCCTGACCGCGGCCGACGGAGGCATTTCCGTCATGCAAGTCGGCGCCGACGACCATGCCCACCAGAAAAGTGTGCGCGTGGGCATTCGCCAGGGTGACGCGGTTCAGATCATCCAGGGCCTGCAAGCAGGAGATCGCATCGTAGCATCGGGTGCTTACGGCCTCCCCGACAACAGCAAGATTAAAGTGGAAAGCCCGAATGAAAAGTAACCGGCGGGAAGGACCCGTCAACCCGCCGGAATCCGCCTACTGGTTTTCCCGCCATTCCAAGTCCGTGATCTTCGTGATTCTGACGTTGGCACTGGTAGGCGGCTATGTGGCCTTCAGTATCCCGGTCGCGGTTTTTCCGGCCACCAACTTTCCCCGCATCCTGATCGCGGTCGACAACGGAGTGATGCCCATCGATCAGATGATGGTGACCATCACCCGCCCTATCGAAGAAGCGGTAAACAGCGTGCCCGGATTGCAGGAGGTGCGCTCGATCACCAGCCGCGGCTCGGCCGAGATCGATCTGTTTTTCGACTGGAACGTGGATATGTTCCAGACACTGCAATATGTAAACGCCGCCATCTCACGCGTCCAACCCGAATTGCCGCCCACCGCCAGCGTGGTGGCCAACCGCATGACTTTCGCCAGCTTTCCCATCATCGGCTACAGCCTTACGTCCCAGATCGTTCCGCAAACCCAGCTCTGGGAAATGGCAACCTACGAGATCAAGCCGCGCCTGAACCGGCTCGATGGCGTATCCACGGTGCTGGTGCAAGGCGGACAGCAGCCGGAATTCCACATCACGCCCGATCCGGCGAAGCTGCTGACCGCAAACGTCACCGTCACCGACATCCTGGACACCATGCGGCGCACCAACCTGATCGATTCTCCCGGATTGTTCCAGCGAAATCATCAACTGGTGCTGGCGCTGATTAGCGGGCAGGTGCAGACCCCGCAGCAGATCGCTGACGCGGTGATCAAGAACACGCCCGCGGG
The DNA here is from genome assembly GCA_964528615.1 of uncultured Acidobacteriaceae bacterium. Lineage (GTDB taxonomy): Bacteria > Acidobacteriota > Terriglobia > Terriglobales > Acidobacteriaceae > JAIQFF01. The sequence continues at coordinate 43,295 of CAZGSU010000078.1, forward strand.
AGTTCCCGTGCGCATCGGTGACGTAGCGACCGTCGCGCCCGGAGTGAAGCCCGTCTACACAATCGTCACTGCCAACGGCAAGCCGGCTGTGCTGATCAATATCAACCGGCAACCCGAGAGCAACACGGTGCAGGTTGCCGACGAAGTTCACGCACAGGTGGAGGAGATTCGCAAATCGCTTCCGCCCGGCATCGAGATCCGGCCTTTCTACGACCAGTCCATAATCGTTAGCGATTCCATCAAGAGCGTGCGCGACGCTATTCTCCTGGGCCTGATTCTGGCGTCGATCATCCTGGTGGTGTTCCTGCGCGACTGGGGAACGTCCATCGTGGCGGGACTGGTGATTCCGGTAACGGTGCTGGTGACTTTCGTTGCACTCAAGCTGCTCCATCAAAGTTTCAACCTGATGACATTGGGCGGCCTCGCCGCAGCCGTCGGTCTGGTGATTGACGACGCCATCGTGGTGGTGGAGAACATCGTGCTTCATCGCGACGCCGGAGAAGGACGCCTGCAGGCCATCCACAGCGCGTTGCAGGAAATAACGATTCCCCTGATCGGTTCCACCATCACTCCCGTGGTTGTGTTTCTGCCGCTGATTTCCATCACCGGAGTTACCGGAACATTTTTCCGCGCCCTTGCCGTGACCATGGGAATATCGCTGTTCGCTTCGCTGGCGCTGGCTTTGACCTGGACCCCCAATCTCAGCCAGTACTTCATCCGCCGGCGCAAGGTTTTGCCGGTGATTGCCGGACAAGTCAGATCGGAAGAAAGCCAGGTTCGATCGGAAGAAGAGTCTATCTCGCGGCTGCTCGCGGTCGAAGAACTCAGCCTGGGAGGATTCTTCCGCGAGATCGTCGACTTCCATGCGCGCTGGTTGAAGCGGGCGCTGGCTCGTCCCCAGTGGCTGGCGGCGATGAGCCTGGTGCTGGTGACCGCTTCGTACTTCTGCTACCGCTATTCCGGCTCCGACCTGATGCCGGAAATGGATGAAGGCGGTTTCACCCTGGACTACTGGACGCCGGCGGGCACCTCCCTGGCCGAAACGGATCGTATGGTCGGTCACATGGAGCAGATTCTGAATTCTGTTCCGGAGGTCGAGAGCACGTCTCGACGCACCGGCCTGGAACTCGGCCTGGCGGCGGTCACGGAAGCGAATCGCGGCGACATTCTGGTCAAACTGAAAAAGGATCGCAGCCGTGGCATCGACGACGTAATGGAAGACGTCCGGGCGAAAGTCACCACGCAGGAACCCGCGGTGCGAGTCGAGTTTGTACAGGTCTTGCAGGATATGATCGGCGACCTGACCAGCGAGCCCGAGCCGATTCAGATCAAATTGTTTTCTCAGGACCCCGCATTGTTGCAGAGCTGGGCGCCGAGAGTCGCCCAAGCCATCGGCAAGATTCCGGGAGTAGTGGATGTCCTCGACGGGATTGAAAACACCATCAGCGGACCGGCCACCACATTTCAGATCAATCCCAGCGTGGCCGCCCGCGCCGGATTCACGCCGGAAGAAATCGCCACCGACGCGGCCGCCATCCTGGAAGGCGAACCGGCAGCTACGCCCGTGGTCAGCAACGATCGTCCCTACACCGTGCGCGTGCGCTACCCTGCGGCAAACCGCGCTTCGCTTGAGGCTATCCGCGACACTCTACTCACCAGCAGCAGCGGAAAAACTGCAACCCTCGGCGCGCTGGCCACAATTACCGAACTCCCTCCGCAAACCGAAATTCGCCGGGAAAATCTGCAGCGCGATGTTTCCGTCACCGCGAGACTTGAAGGGACCGATCTGGGCAGCGCGGTCGCAGCAGTGCAGAAAACGGTGGGGGCGTTGCATCTGCCATCCAGCATTCGCGTGGAATATGGTGGCACCTATAAACAGGAACAGAAGTCGTTCGCGGACCTGGTGTTCGTCCTGGCTTTGGCGATTGTGCTCGTGTTTATCGTCCTGCTTTTTGAATTCGGATCGTTCGCGGCGCCTCTGGCCATTCTGGCTTCCGCTCTATTGTCCACTTCGGGAGTGTTCATTGCTCTGGTAATCACGCGCACCACATTCAACGTTTCATCGTTCATGGGAATGATCATGGTGGTCGGGATCGTAGCCAAAAACGGAATTCTGCTGCTGGATGCGGACCAGAAATTCCGCGCTCTGGGACTTCCTGCCGAGGACGCCATTCTACAAGCCGGCCGGCGCCGCCTGCGCCCCATCGTCATGACCGCGCTCGCCACCGTCGCCGGCATGCTACCCCTGGCGTTCGCGTTAGGCGCAGGAGCGCAGATGCTTCAACCGCTGGCCATTGCGGTAATCGGGGGGGTTCTGGTCTCGATGGTGTTGTCTCTGATCATTACTCCCGCGGTCCACTTTTACCTGAGTAACCACCAGGATATGCCGGTAGTAACGTCGCCCGCTCAGTCGTAACCTGTTGCATAAATGCTGTGGTCCCCAAGTGCTGAAAGTGCATAATTTTGCACTCTTGTGCCGGGATTGCGCGGGAGCCATCGTAATGGGAGCCACCTGAATTCTGCCGCCTTGTGGAAGGTCATGGTCGATCGTGGTATTCCCATTGTTCTACAGTCACTTACAGTAAGCGTCGAACGTAATACCGCGAACCCCCCTCTAACCCTGCGAAACTCGCGTGTATGCCCAGGTGCAGCAGTTTGGATTGCGGATTGCATTACAATAGACTTTCCGGAATCCCTCACCGGCTGGCGGGATACTCGCTCTTGTGACGCAAACTGCTACCAGCCCGCGACGTAAACCTCTCCTCGACGAAGCCTCGTTCCAACAGCTTCTGTCCGCGGCCTATGTGCTTCAGGAGCACAACGACCGCTTGCGGACCAAGGAATTCCACGAAGACTTCGCTAAGAATCTCTCGACCATCGTAGACACTCAAAAATTAATTCAGACCTTGCAACTGGATCTGCCGGCCGCCGCCGAACTGGTGGCTGAGAGAGTGCAGAAGGTCACCGGCGCCTCGGGCACCGCGATCGGAATCATCGACAAGGGACAACTCTTATATCGCGCAGGCACGGGCAGCGCCGCCGTTGACGTGGGCACGCGCGTGGCTACGGATGCCGTGCTGTCCGCGGACTGCCTCACCAAAGGAACTGCGTTGCACTACGCGGATACCACCGACGATTCGCAGGTGCGGCCCGAAATTTTTCGCCAGAAAGATGTGAAGGCCTTCATCGCTGTGCCGGTGTATCACGCAGGCCAGGTTGCAGGCGTCCTCGAGCTGCGCTTCGCTCAGGCGAATGCCTTCCGTGAAGCCGACGTGCGAACCGCGGAGTTGATGGCCGGACTCCTGAGCGAAGCCATGGTGACCGCGGCCCGCATGAAATGGAAAGAGGCCCTGGCTTCAGAACGCCAGAGCATGTTGGAAGCCCTGGAGAGAATCAAGCCACAGCTCGAACGCCTGGGAACAGAAGCTCCTGTGCTGGATGAGGCGGCGGCAGCAAAGTCACCGGTATTACCCCCGAAGATCCAGCCTTCGGCGGCCCCGGTTGCGGAGACCTGTTCTGCCTGCGGCAGTGACTTTTTTGACGCCAACGAGTCTTTCTGCGGAATCTGTGGAACGGCGCGCCCTTTGCCGTCCCTGCGCGGCACGGCCGCAAACCCAGTCACAAACAAAGATCTCGCCAATAACCTTCAGGGCAAAACGTACGCACCGTGGCTCACACCGTATGGCGCGGACAATGCGAACGGAACGAATTCCATCGGAGGCGCTGCGCAGGAAAGTGCTGCCGCAAAAGCCGCCAAGGTGCCAACGTCTCTCCAGGAACTGGTCGGACTGAGCCCGGCTCGGGAAAGCGTCACCACCGCATCCGACAAGACGGCTTCGAACCCGACTGGGTCGGAAACCGTGCCTCTGGGAGATAAGACTCCCAAGTTGACCCCATCGCCCGTCGCCCAGACTTCCGGAGAGTCGCCTTCGACGATGTCAGCAGTGCATGATGTTGTGCCGGATGCCCGGACCGCTTCAGTATCGAGCGACTTCAATCAGCCGGACTCGAGTCGGCCTCTGGCTCAATTTGTCCCGGCAGTGGAAAGTCTCGCCACGGGAGAGTCGCTCCGGATCGTTCCTGTCGATTTGGGTTCACCGTCCGAAAAGATTCAACCTTACCCGTGGGGTTCCGCGAAAAAAGCGCAGCACTGGCTGGAAACAGTAAAGGCTCATCATGGCCCCAGAGCCGAGTGGGTAGCTCGCCAGTGGCAACGGCGCCGGGCCAACATTTATCTTGTGCTGGCAGGCGTCATCCTTCTGATCGTGATCTCCGGCTGGGGCATGCGTCCTGCCACCACTGCGGTAGCCGGAAACCATTCTCCGGCCGCGAACGGCCAGCAGCAGACGCCTCCACAGTCCAATCTCACTTTGTTTGAGAAGTTTCTGGTGAGCGTTGGATTGGCGGAAGCTCCGCCCGCTCCTTCATACCTGGGCAATCCTGACACTCAAGTGTGGGTCGATGTCCACACCGCGCTCTATCATTGCCCGGGCAGCGATCTCTATGGCAAGACGGCTGACGGAAGGTTCACCAGCCAACGAGACGCCCAGCAGGACCAATTTGAGCCCGCCAACCGAAAAGTCTGCCAGTAGAACTTCCGTCCCAGTTGCTAGCCCACGCGGTTGCCAGTTGCGTCTGTGAGGCTCGGTAAGTGTCGGGCTTTCACGCCGAGGTTGTATTTTCTCCGAAACCTCAGTCGAGACATAGTGAATGCTTGCGCTGCCGTGCACTTCGACGAGGGGGCGACGAACGATGATCCGACCAACCTCATCCTGGTAGTAGTAGTGGGGACGGCCGTCGTACACATAGGTCCGGCACCCGTATTTCTTGGCTTGGCCCGGCGGCAGCCCGCAGTTGCCCCACCCCGTCTTCTTGCCGTGACCCCAACCCGGGGGCCGCTCGTCGCGACCTCCATAGACGCGATACTCATATCCGTCACGGCTCTCCCAGGCATGGTCGTCATCCTGGTCATCGTGCTTGTTGCCGTGCTGGTGTTTGTCTTGACCCCCGTGATCGGCCATTACCGCCGGCGTGCCCAATCCCAAGGCGGCCGCCAGGCCAAGTACTGGCAAAAGACGTCTGCCCATGAGCTCTCCACCTCTCGCAACGTTTCCCTGCTGCCAGCACTAGACCACGTTTCAGTGGCGCAAATTGGCATCATTACGGAAGTACCGCTGCAGAACGGGGGTTGGCACTGAGGGCCGGGCCAGGTTGAAGTCAATCTTTCCACGTGGCATCCGAGAGCTCAGGCCACCAATGTCTGGCCGTTACTGAAGGTCACCGACCGCGGAAACCTTTCGGGCATCGCCACACTCGCAGCACAATGACACGAGTCCGGCATCTGGTGCGAGCTTCGCCGGTGGGTGACGGAGGAGTCGATGAAATCCAGGATTCTTATCGCTGCAATTCTGTTTTCCTCTTTGGCTCAGGCCAAGGATCTCAAAGTGCATCAAAGCGGCACCCTGCTGCAAATGGACTCGGCCGAGTGCGGGGTAGACGAAAACAGTGGCAAGAGCGTTATGGGCGAACTCGTCGGTACCGACTCGGCCCATAAGAAAACTCACGCTCTGTTGTGCCAGGAATACCTTCTGCAGAGCGATAAGGTGATCTACCGCATCCGCCCCAGAGACGAAAAACACCCAGTGCTGTTGCCGGTGGGCCAGAAAGCACAGTTCCGTATTCAGAAGGATAAAATGTTGTTGCAAGTGGAGGACGGAGATAGCAAGGAGCGGGAATACAGTGTAGTTTCCATGACCCCGCGCCAAGACAAGTAGCCTTTCCGAAGAGTCTCAAGAATTACCGTTCTTTCCCAGTCTGCAAGAGAGTCCGTCTCGCCCACGCCGATTCCGGGAAACGTTCATCGTACCTACGCCCATTTTTCCCACTCTACGGTTGACTAGTCCAACTCCGGAATGCAATGTTTATACTGCTTGGGGGAGGATCGACGTGCCCGATCTCTGGGACAAGACGCCCGATGCACCGCGCCAGTCGGAACTGAACCCGCTGACCAATCCGGTTCTCGAGCGAAATCTTGTGCGCTGGGCCGAGGTGTACTTCAGCAGTCCGCCTGGAAAACGTGAACAGGCGGTAAATAAGCTCCTGGAGGAGATCAAGCGGGAAGCATCCGGGGACCGCGCTGCTGAAATCCAGGAGGTGGTTTGCTCCGCTTGCCAAAGCAAGAACTCGGCCGGCCACAAGTTTTGCGGCCGGTGTGGAGAAGCGCTCAACCCGGTGACATCCGGTCCCAGCGAAAGCCCCGGACCGGCCGCAGCGCAGCCTGAGACCGGCGTGCAGTGGCTGCGCGACCGCGCGTTCAGCAGCCTGGAGGTCTCCGATGCTCCCAAACAGCGGGGCTGGCTTTACCTGGCCGGCGCGTTCGCGATTGCGCTGGCTGGTTTCGCCTACCTGCAATGGGCTCCGGGATTTCAGGCAAAACCGGGTCATTCACAGCCGGCGCTTCAGGCAAAGCTAGGGATGCCCGCGAGCGCCCAGTCGCCCACCAAAGGTTCCCCGCAAGGCGACATCCAGCATGCCGCCGAAACGATTTCTCCGAGTCCCACAGCGGCCGCCAATCCCAAGGCATCCGAGCCGCAAAACGCTCCTGCAACCCGGACAGGCGACGATCCAGGGGCGGTGCCCGCAGGATTGCAGCCCGCTGTGCAGAGATCCCTGCTGATCACTAGTGCGCCCTCGCATCGAGCCTCGGACCATCCAGTCTCTGACCATCGAGTCTCTAACGAACAAAGCGGCGACCCCGATCTGCGGCTGGCTCAGCGTTATCTCGGGGGAAGCATGAGCGGTCGCGATTCCTCCGAAGCCGCCACGTTGCTGTGGAAAGCAGTTCGCAAGCAGAACACTACGGCCGCCGTCTTATTGTCCGACCTGTATGCCCGCGGTGACGGAGTTCCCAGAAGCTGCGATCAGGCCAGGCTCCTGCTCCTGGCCGCAGCCAAACGCGGATCGCCCCAGGCGGCAGAACATTTGCGCCAACTTGAAACCAGCGGCTGTCAGTAGATATTTGCTTCAGAGTCAGAGACTAAGATATTTACTTTCGGAGACTCAAAGACCCCCGCACTGCGGGGGTCTTCTGGTTTCTGTGACCGGAAAATCAGTTTATCGATTCAGTTTATCGAGGAAGAAGGTTGTTTGCGGCGAGTTCCGGGCTGGTCGAGATTGAGAATGCTCTGCTCCCAGCTTTCCAGGACCTCAGGCGTGCGCCGGGATCTGCTGCCTGCGAGCTTCGTACCAGAGGGCAAGTTCGACACGGTTCCAGAGCCCGAGCTTGTCATAGATGATTCGCAGGTAGTTTTTAACGACATGTTCTGTCGTCCCGATGGCGTCCGCGACTTCGCGGTTTTTAAGCCCCTGGGCGACAAGCTCGATGACTTGCTGTTCTCGCTCGCTGGGTATGCGGTTTCCGTAACGCTGTTCTCCGAACATAATTGCCTCCGATAAAGAATGGTCGCGAGTTTGACTCGCTTGATACCGCCTGTGATTGCAAACCGTAAGAAAAGACGATTAAAGTGTGCCTTTACCGTACGCCTGGCCATTTTGAGCTGGCGCGCAATCTCCGAATTGTCACAACCCTGAAGCAGCAGCTCTGCAATCTGTTGCTCGCGTGGGCCCAGCCGAATAGTGCTCTCCTTCATTCCAACTTCCCCCTGGTTCATTGATTCAGGCCCGGGTCGGGCGATTGTTTGCAAAGAAAAGAGCAAAAAAAGTATGTCGTGCCCGGTGATGCTAGAGCACCCCAAGCACGTCCTACTTCAAATCATCAGGTTTCTCCCAAAATTCATAGCATGCACACTGCCAAGCTGCCCGTGGATATCCAGTTTCGGTGGAAAATAAAGAATTTCGCAGTGCCCAAGAATGAGGCCCATCAAGACTTGGGATTTTGCACAATCAGAATTTTGTAAGTAACTTATTTTCCGTAATATACGAGTGTAATCGGAAGTTGGCCTTGTGGCGCTGGCTCAAGCTCACATGGGTCCCTTTACAAACCGGAATCGGTCGCACGCCGACAAGGGCGCCATCCACCCGCATGAGGACCGGAATTTGCGCTGATAATTGCCGATCCTGCCGACCTTTCGGCATGGTACTCAAGTGGGGTGGGTATAAGCTAAGTGCTTTATCTACAAGCCAAGCGCAATTGGGTGCGAGAAATTTTTCCCCAGCTTACAGTGAATATTGGAACTAATTACATCTTTTCCTTGATAACGTTGCCGTTAACCCCGGGTCACATCGGCAATTATCGATTGCTAACACCAGTTTTGAGTGCGTGTCCGGTTTCAAGTTTCCAGTTCCCGTGTGCCGTACGCGTCGGAGTAAAGCCCACTTCGCCAATCTCATAGATGTAAGCTGATGACTGACGACTGATGCAAACCACTGATCCTAAGAAATTATGCGACCGAAGCGAGCCACTCACATCAATTACAGCAGGATTTTTGTGCCTGCCCGAACGCCGCACGCTTAACTGACACGAGACTCTCAAAAACTCCAGGAGGCCCAACGGCTTGACCATTTCAAGCAGTCACCTGATCCCGGCACACGGCGGAAGACTCGTCGACCTGATCGCACAACCGGAAGCCGCCAATGAACTGAGAGCCCGTTCGCGCGAGTGGCCCTCCTGGGACCTCACGGCGCGCCAGCTTTGCGATCTTGAGTTGCTGCTGAGCGGCGGCTTCTCTCCGCTGCCCGGATTCATGACTCGCGCGGACTACGAAGGCGTCTGTCATAACATGCGGCTGAGCAGCGGACTCCTATGGCCGATGCCGATCACCCTGGACGTCACTGAGGACTTCGCCAAGACGCTCAAACCGCGGAGCAGCAAGGTCGCTTTACGCGATCCCGAAGGCGTCATGCTAGGCGTGCTGCACGTCGAGGAAGTGTGGCAGCCTGACCGCAAAGCAGAGGCCCACGCCGTGTTCAGCAGCACCAGCAAAGCTCATCCCGGAGCGGACTATGTGATGAACAAAGCCAATCCGTGGTACATCGGGGGCCGCATTGAAGGCACGCAGACTCCGTCGCACTATGACTTCCGCGCCCTGCGCCTTACTCCCTCCGAACTGCGCGCCGAATTTGCCCGTCTCGGCTGGCGCCGCATTGTCGCCTTCCAGACCCGCAATCCCATGCACCGCGCCCATCAGGAACTCACCTTCCGCGCCGCCAAGCAGGTAGAGGCCAACCTCCTGATCCATCCGGTCGTAGGAATGACCAAGCCCGGTGACGTGGACTATTTCACTCGCGTGCGTTGCTACCAGTTGCTGACTTCCAAGTACCCGCCGGGAACCGTGAAGCTTTCGCTGTTGCCTTTGGCCATGCGCATGGGAGGGCCCCGCGAGGCCATCTGGCATGCGCTAATTCGCAAGAATCACGGTTGTACCCATTTCATTGTAGGCCGCGACCACGCTGGCCCTGGCAAAGACACGGACGGCAAGCCTTTCTACGGCCCCTACGAGGCCCAGGAAGTTTTCAAGAAACATGAAGCCGACATCGGCGTCACCATGGTGCCGTTCAACATGATGGTTTACCTGGAAGACGAAGATAAGTATTTTCCCGACGACGAAGTTCCCAAAGGTGCGCGCGTGCTGAACATTTCCGGCACCGAGCTACGCCAGCGCCTGAATGAAGGCCGTGACATTCCTGCCTGGTTCACTTATCCCGAGGTGGTGCACGAGCTGCGGCGCAACTATCCGCCACGCCACAAGCAGGGCGTGACGATCTTCTTTACCGGGCTCTCCGGTTCGGGAAAATCCACCATTGCCAATGTCCTGATGACGAAGTTTCTGGAGACCGGCGGACGTCCGGTTACGCTGCTGGACGGTGACCTGGTGCGAAAGCATTTATCGTCCGAGCTAGGATTCTCAAAGGAGCATCGCGACATCAACATTCGCCGCATCGGTTATGTGGCTTCGGAAATCACCAAGAATGGCGGCATTGCAATTTGCGCGCCCATCGCTCCCTACGACGCAACTCGCAAACACGTGCGCGGCTTGATCGAGCCGGTGGGCGGCTTCATCCTGGTACACGTGTCGACTTCGGTTGAGGTCTGCGAGCAGCGCGATCGCAAGGGCCTCTACGCCAAGGCCCGGGCAGGAATTCTGAAGGAGTTCACCGGAATTTCCGATCCCTATGAAGAACCGACCGACGCGGAAGTGGTCATCAATACCGCTGACTTGACCCCCGAGGAAGCAGCCCAGGAAATCATCCTGCATCTTGAACGAGAGGGCTTCGTGGGTGTAAACGGAGAGCCCGCATAAGTTCCACGGGGTTCTCTCGGCGTCCTTTGCGGTTTCTTTGCGACCTTTGCGGGTAGGAGCTTTTGTACGCAAAGAAGAAATTTCATCCATGAGCGATCCCGTTCACGTCGAGATTCTGCAGCGGATCTCCTCCGCGCTGAAGGCCGCCCGCCAGGTCTTCACCCGCTTCACTCTGGGTGCGATCGAAGCCGAATACAAAGCGGGCCACGATCCAGTCACCGAAGCCGACAGGGCGGTCGACGCGGTTCTTCGCAAAGAATTGCTGCGCGAAGGCGAGGGCTGGCTTTCCGAGGAAAGTGTCGATGACTTTTCGCGTCTCGAGAAGAAGCGTGTCTGGATCGTAGATCCGCTCGACGGCACTCGTGAGTTCGTGGCCGGCATTCCCGAGTTCTGCGTTTCCGTCGCTTTGGTGGAAGATGGAATTCCTGTGGCCGGAGGAATTTGCAATCCCGCCACCAACGAAGTCTTTCTCGGCTCCCTGGGTGCTGGCGTGACCTACAACGGAAAACCGGCCCACGCCAGCCGGCGGAGCAGTCTCGAGGGCGCCATCGTCCTGGCCAGCCGGAGCGAGACCAGGCGCGGAGAGTGGAAGCGATTTCAGAAAACCGGTCTGACCATCCGCGAGATGGGTTCAGTGGCCTACAAACTTGCGCTGGTCTCGGCGGGCCTGGCGGACGCCACCTTCACCCTCACTCCGAAACATGAATGGGACGTTGCCGCAGGCGCGGCGCTGGTCGCCAGCGCAGGCGGGTTTGTCAGCACACTACAGAATTCGCCGCTGCGGTGTAATCACAAGTCGCCGCTGCTTTCCGGTCTGCTGGCTTGTGGACCGCTTATGCGCGACGAGTTGCTCGCGCTGGTACATGAGCACTTGCCGGCCGGCCAATTACAGCGCGACTTGTCATCCTGAGCGGAGTGGCTGCTTCGCCTGGCGAAGCAGCCACGCAGTCGAAGGGCCCCTATCTCCTGCACGATCCCTTGCGTAACCCGGCTTCACGCATCACCATGCAATTAAGATGCTAGGGGTCCTTCGACTCCACCAGCCCATCCGCGAGCGAATGGGTTGGCTCCGCTCAGGATGACAGATGGCGAGTCTTTCGCGCCCGCGACTCTCGTGCCCCCCGCCGGATTTCCTCCCGATCTTTGGACCTCACGGCATCTAATTCCCCGCCACCGCGAACCTCCGGAAAAAACTCTCTTGTTTCCACTGCGGACGCTGCGGATCATCGGCTACTCTTACCATCAACTGTCGGATGATGTCCTCATACTTCCCTGCCGCCGCAAGGTCGACCGACTGGTCCAGATCGTCCGACGGGGCATGATAGCGATGCGCCCGCCAATCACGGTACATCTGCTTCTGCTCCGGAGTAGTCGGAGCGATGTCCATCGCCAGCGCGGGAATGCCGGCATGAATAAAACTGTACTGATCGCTGCGCACAAAAACATTGCGCAACGGCTCCGGATCGGGCTGGACCGAGACGCCGTTTGACTCCGCCACCTCTTTTGCCAGGTCGCCGAGATCCGACTCCGCTAATCCCAGGACGGTAAGCATTTTCAGCGGCACGAGAGGCAGGAACATATCAATGTTGATGTCCGCGACCATCGACTTTGCATCTACCGTGGGATGAGCCGCAAAATACTTCGACCCCAGCAGACCTTTCTCTTCTCCCGTCACGAATACAAAGAGCAGCGACCGTTTCAGATTCTCGGGATGCTTTTTCAGGAAGGCTGCCACATCGAGCAGCACGGCAGTGCCGGAGGCGTTGTCCATGGCGCCGTTATAAATGCGGTCGCCATTCACCGGTTCGCCGATGCCCACGTGATCGATGTGCGCCGATAACACGACGTATTCGCTCTTCAGTTGCGGATCATTTCCCGGCAGCTTGGCCACGAGGTTCGCCGACTCCACCGCCTTCGTCTTGACTTTCGCTTTCGTCCGGATCGACGCCGTCAGCGGAAAATGCGGCAACGGCTTGCGATCTTTCGCCAGGTCGGCAAGCTCCGCAAAAGCATGGCCGGAACCCACAAACAATTTATCGGCGTGCGCGGGATTGAAATAAAGCGCCAGCTTCTCTCTGTCAGTTTCGTTGAATTCCGCGCCCGCCAAGCCCATGCTGGGATGCAGCCGGTTCAATGCGCTCCTCGCCCACGGCGCTTCCATCGACGCCGGATTCGGGATGCTGATGATTCCAACTGCGCCCGCCTTGCGGAGGTCCTTCCAGCGTTCCGCTGCGGTTTGATGATGCGCAGCCAGCGCCGAGCTGATCTGCTCCGGAGCGCCGGTGATCAGGACAACGACCTTGCCCTTGAGATCGAGTCCGGCCAGATCATCGAAGTTACTTTCCGGAATGCTCAAACCGTATCCCACAAACACCAAGGGAGCGTCCACCGCAGGGGCCAGATCCACGCGCGTGCTGAAAAAAGCATCTTCGCCCAGCTTCAGGGGTTCGGCTTTGCCGTCGCGCACCAGGGCAGCGCTCGATTCCGTTTCCACCAGTAGCCGCGATATAAATTTCACCGGCTGGTAAAAACCCTTCACTCCTGCAGGCTGCAGCCCCTCGCTCTTCAATTGGCCGACGGCATAGGCCTCCGCTTTTTTCAGTCCCGGGCTTCCGGTGTCGCGGCCTTCCATGTTGTCGGCTGCGAGCACTTTGACGTGCTCCCACCACGTTTTCCCATCGAACGACGCCTGATTTTCCTGCTGCCCGAGAGCCGGAACCACAAAGCCGGCTATTACTATCAGCAACCAAGACTTCCTCAGCATTGAGTCCCCCCTAAATATCGGCGCCACAAGAGATCCAGAAGGCACGCAGCCATCTTTGTCAGCATCCCGGCTGATTTTGACCAGCCAGAATAACACTGCGGACTGGGGACACGGTCCGCTGCCGCGTTTGGGAGATGGGTTCCCGCCGCGTTCCATTTTCCGGGCGAGCGCGGTTAATGTGGCACACTGTTTCTAAACAGACTGGTTCTAGGAAGAAAGAGGATCGATGACGGTTTGGGAGTTCACTGTCCTGGTCTGGATTGGATCGGCTGTCGCCGGTCTGCTGGGCTCGCTGACCGGACTGGGCGGCGGAGTTGTGCTGGTTCCCCTGCTCACCCTGTTTTTCAAGGTTGACATCCGCTATGCCGTTGGCGCCTCGCTGGTTTCGGTCATTGCCACCTCGTCGGGGGCGGCCGCGGCTTACGTGAAAGAGGGGCTTTCGAATATCCGGATCGGAATGTTCCTGGAAATCGCCACCACACTGGGTGCGCTGGTCGGAGCATTCCTGGCCACCAGGGTTTCGACCGGATCCATTGCCATCATATTTGGCGCGATGCTTCTTTACTCTGCCTACCTGTCAGCGCGTACCCGCGTGAGATCGAAAAGCGATGAGATACCCGACTCGCTGGCCACACGGCTGCGCCTGAACGGAAGCTTCCCTACTCCAGAAGGAATCCGTCACTACTTCGTCCGCCGCGTTCCGGCGGGGTTTGGCCTGATGTTCGGCGCGGGCGCGCTCTCCGGACTCCTCGGCATCGGTTCGGGCGCGGTAAAAGTTTTGGCCATGGACCAGGCCATGCGAATTCCCTTCAAGGTCTCCACCACCACCAGTAATTTCATGATCGGAGTTACTGCGGCGGCCAGCGCCGGAATCTATCTCAGCCGCGGGTACATCGATCCCGGGCTTTCCATGCCGGTGATGTTAGGCGTTCTTTCGGGCTCGCTGGTGGGAACGCGAATTCTGGTGCAAGCGGAAACCAAATGGCTGCGCCTGGTTTTCAGCCTTGTCATTCTATTGCTGGGAGCGCAGATGATCTACAACGGTGCGGCGGGCAAAATATGAGTGTGAAAGACCAGTTATGAAACGAATCAGCCTGCCCCTCTGGACTGACCGCAAGGTTGAAGACCTCGTTGGAAACCTCTTGCGCGCTGGCGTGCTTCTCTCCGCGCTGATCGTCTTCATCGGGGGGGTCGTTTATCTGGCGAGGCACGGGAGACAACCCGCCGACTATCGCGTCTTTCACGGCGAGCCCGCGGACCTTCGTACCATCCCCGGAGTCTTGCGGGAAACTCTTGCCTTCCAGGGCAGGGGCATCATTCAACTGGGGCTGCTGGTGCTGATCGCGACCCCGGTCGCCCGCGTGGCCCTTGCCGTCGTCGGATTCACCGCAGAACGCGACCGCATGTACGTGGGCTTCGCGCTAATCGTGCTGTCGATTCTGCTGTACAGCCTCTTTGGATCGTAAAGGATCTCTTAAGTCGAGAAACGTCAGGACGGTCCCGCCCGCAATCAGGACAATTCCGAACGGTAAAAATGACGCCGCTCGAAGAGATTCATCGGCAACTCGAAAACCTTGGCCTCGCCGGCGGCAAATTCGAATTGCTTGCCGCACTCGGGTGCCGGGCAGCTGGCGCTGACCTTTTCCCGATTCGCTCCCCGTGTTATTTCCCGTTCGACGACAACCCAAGTACCGCACTTTGGGCAGGTCACGCACGAGCACACAATGCGATCTGTCATTTCATTCAGTGTAAATGATTTGGCAATGCGGAAAAGCCCAATGGGACAATTACCCGGCCGACCGTTTTCCAAAACGAATCTCCCACAGAATCTGGCGCAGGATGCCCAGCCACGCCTCCGCATCGCGAGCCGAAACCTGGAGGCGACGCATCATGCGGCGCACCCGCTCCTCCGTGGCGGGCGCCCGATCCGGCGTCATGTGGGTGCTGGTACTGAGAATATCCAGCAGGATCGCGGTCATGCGCTCGACCTCCACCGAGGCCGCCAGCGGCTGTTTCTCTGACATTCCGGCTACCCGGTCATCGCGAATCAGCTCGTACAGGCAAACCGCCACCGCCTGCCCCAGGTTCATGGAAATGTGTTCGTCCCGGGTAGGGATACGCATCAGCCAATGGCAATGGCTCATGTCCCGTCTCGACAGTCCGTACTTCTCCGAGCCGAACAGCAGGGCCACACGGCTGGATTGCAGTCGCTTGCGAATCAGGCGCGCGCCGTACTCCAGGCGCCGAAGCGGATGCTGCAACTCGCGGTGACGCACCGCAGTTGTTCCCACGACCAGCGTGCAATCGGCAACCGCATCTGCCACACTCTCGTACTCAATCGCGTCCTGCAGCAGCGCGGCGGCCCCGACCGCGGATTTCGCCTTGCGAAACGCCACCTCATAGGGATTCACCACGCCCAGGCGAAGAAATCCAAAGTTGCTCATGGCGCGGGCGGCCGCGCCAATATTGAGCGGATTGCGTGCGCCCACAAGCACCACGCGCAGATTGTCGGATTTCGTCATGCGAAGGCCATCTCACGGGCAATCGAGAGCACGGCTTCACAGACTACGCACAAAGGCTCGCTGGGAGCAAATCGAGGGAGAAAGATCGTTGTAATTTCGAATCGCGAGATTGGGGAAGGCCGAGATTGCGGGAAGGGCACGACCTCGGTCGTGCCCTTAACTGCTCAGACTGCTGTCGCGCTTTAGCGCCTGGGGTTGGCTGCTCCCGCCACGACATCGCTCGCTGCGGAAAAAGCAAACCTCAGCGGCTAAAGCCGCTCTTCGCCGCTGCCGTGCGGCACGACTAAAGTCGTGCCCTTCCCTGCGTGGATTTGGGCCGCACGACTCAACTCGTACTTTTCCTGCGCGTGTCCTGCGTTGCGGGCAGGACGGCTGCGTCACAACCGCCGAGACGCCCACACTACAACTCAGCTCGCCGCCACCGGCGCACTGTTATGGACCGACTCGGATACGCGAATCAAAGTCGGCAGCACTTCGCCCAGCCCCTTCTTCTGCGGATCGCCGAACCCGAAATAAAGCTGGCTGTAAAGCGGATAGATCTGTTCGTAAACACCCTGCTCGGCCCGGTCAGGCTCAAAGACGCGGTTCGCCGGGCAAACCTTTGCCTGCGCTTCCTCGATGGTCCTGAACGTTCCAGCGGCGAGGAACGCAAAAATCGCCGAACCCAGGCTGGTGACGCTCTTGCTTGGGACCAGCACCGGACGTCCCAGCACATTGGCGTAGACGCGATTCAGCACATCATTTTTCTGTGGAATCCCACCCGCGTTGATCACCCGCTTGATGTGCACGCCGTGCCCCGCCATGCGATCCAGAATCACCCGGGTATGGAACGCGGTGCCCTCGATGGCTGCAAACAGCTCGTCTTGAGCTGTACTCTGCAGATTCCACCCGAGCGTGATGCCGCGCAGGTTCGGGTTGACCAGCACCGTGCGGTCGCCATTGTCCCAGGTCATTCGCAGCAACCCGGTTTGCCCCGCGCGATAGTCTTCCAGGCCCCGGCTTAACGTCTTGACGTCGGTGCCGGCGCGCGTCGCAATCGCGTTGAAGATGTCTCCCACGGCCGAGAGCCCAGCTTCAATGCCGGTTCGCTGCGGGTGGACGCTTCCCTGCACCACCCCGCATACTCCGGGAACTAGGTTCACTGACGGCGTGATCCCGATGATGCAGGTGGAAGTTCCAACCACGTTCACCATGTCATCGGTACCGCAGCCGGCACCGATCGCGTCCCAGTGCGCATCGAACGCGCCTACCGGGATCGGGATGCCCGCCTTTAGGCCAAGTTGTTCAGCCCAATACTTTGAAAGTGTTCCAGCGATCTGGTCGGAGGCCGCGTATTCGCCATCCAGTTTTTCGCGCACGCCCGCCAGCAGCAGATCGACTTTGACCAGGAATTCCTCAGGCGGTAACCCTCCCAGTACCCGGTTCCAGAGCCACTTATGGCCCATCGCGCAGACGCTGCGTTTCACTTTTTTGGGATCGGTGATGCCGCAGAGAGTCGCCGCCACCATGTCGCAGTGTTCGAATGCGGATACAAATTCGGGACGCTTCGTCGGGTTATGGCGAAGCCAGTGCAGAAGTTTAGAGAATCCCCATTCTGACGAATACACACCGCCACACCAGTTGATCGCTTCCAGCCCCTCGTGATGAGCGGCGGCTGTGATCTCCGCAGCCTCGCCCTTGGCGCGATGATCGCACCACAGGTAATATTCGCCAAGCGGCTGCAGATCCTTGCCGACTGGAATGACCGAAGAGCCGGTCGTGTCTAGGGCAATCGCTTCGACCTGGCATCCTGAAATCCCGGCCTTCTTCACCGCCTCGCGCGTCGCGGCAGCCAACGCGCGCATGTGGTCATCATGCGATTGGGTGGCGTACTCGGGGTCTTCGCGTTTGCGGTGCAGAGGATATTCGGCGACGGCGGAGTCAAGCAACCCACGCTCGCTATCCACAATGGACACGCGTACGCTCAGGGTTCCGAAGTCGACTCCAGCTACGATTGCCATCAGCAGGCCTTGCTATCGTCGGGGTGACGATACATGTCCCAGCCCATGTAGCGGGTGGTTGCTTCATAAACAGCGGGCGCCACGCTGGACAGGTTGGCGGCCACGTGGTGCTCGAAGCCGTTCTCGCAGATGTAGTGCAGGAGTTTCTGCATCTCAGGAATTTCGACCACGCCAGCGCCGCCGAAAGTATTGAGCGGATCGTCGGTGAATCTTCCTTCGCCGACGTAGCCGCGCATTTTGCCTGCGGTATCGTCGGTGGAGAAGCGGGCAAAGCTCATTTTCTCCGGCCTGATCAACCCTACGCAGGTGCCGAAGGTATTTTCCTTGCCCACAGTGCCGGCGATGATTTCCTGGAAGTCCATCTTCACCGAGCGGAAAAAATGCTTGGGCAGGTTGGAGCAATGGAAGCACACTGCCTTGTTGGGATCAGAACCGTAGTTATTGTTCCAGTCGAGGAGGGCTGAAGGCGTTTCCGACGCCAGCCGCAACGCGTGCATGCCGAGCACGCCGCAAATGTCCACTTCGCAGGCGCTCGAAAGCAGTCCATCACTCATCATGCTCATGACCGTGCAAGGCACAACGCCGAGATTTTCTTCGATGGAAGTCCAGCACTGTACCGCGCTGATGGCGACTTCAGTCGATGCCATCCAGTGGTCGACTACCGCGCCGAGCTTGGCCATCTTCATCAGCGCCGCCTCGGGCACACCACTCGAATCCACGTACTTCTTGATTGAGGCAAGTTTTGCCTGGGCGGCATCGTCGTTGTCCTTCATGCGGTCAATGCGGCCCAGCACCTCGGACAGGTCAAGCGTCTCGATCGAAATGCCCTGTGACTCGAGAATCTTTTCGCTGTAGCGAACGGTGTTGAAAGCGGTGGGACGCGCCCCAATCGAACCCACGCGCAGGTTGCGGAAGCCGTTGACCACTCGGCAAACGGCGGCGAACCACTGTAGATCTTTGGCGAACTCCGGCGAATCCGGGCTCTCCGTGTGCAGCGTCGTGATCGAGTAGGGAATGCCGTACTGCCGCAAATTGTTGCAGGCCGACATCTTGCCACAGAAACTGTCGCGGCGGAAGGCGATCGTCATCTTTTTGGGATCGTCCGGTGTGGCCTGGATCAGCACCGGAACGTGCAAATCGGCCAGCCGCAAGGCGTCCGCGATGGCGCGCTCTTCGCCAAAGTTCGGGAGGGTAACGATCACGCCGTCGATGCGATCGCGATTGCGTTTGAACAGATCAGCGCAACGCCTGGACTCTTCGCGCGTCTCCACCGCCCCGTACTTGCTCTCTTCCGGACTCAGCGCTACTACGTCCATCCCGGCAGAGGTCAACACCCGTAGCATTTCCTCACGGCCGCTCTTGGCCAGGTGATCGGGGAAAAAACCCCGGTTGCCCACGATCAAGCCCATCGTCATTTTCTTCGTCGCCATACTTTAGCCCTTATGAAAACCTTTCGCCTTAGGCCTGCCGCCTGGGGGCAAACTTGATGCAATAGATCAATCCGACTAACAGGAGCACCGCTCCCCACCACACATTGGCGTGCAAATTGAACAAAACCACGCTCGGATTCGCCGGAGGATTGATGACCTGATAAATTCCTGCAGCCGTGATCAACGCCCCGTTCACGGCCAGCGAGACACCAATGAAGAACCAGATAGAAATCATGCTGTGCACCTCGGTTTGTCAAAATCTTGACCTGTCAAAATCCCGATCTACCAGAAAATAATGTTCAGTATGAAAAAGACGACGACCACGACGCCCGCCCAGAAAAGTGGCCTCTTATATAACGGCACGTTCCCAATCGAGGGAATGTCAGTCTCCCCATACACCAAACCAGCTAGTTCACTGTGTGGCGCAGGCTTCGTGGCCAAACTGACCGACACGGTCACCGCGACGCAGACGAGAAATGACCATAGCGCCTGATACATATCCTGGGCGAGAGCCTTGGCGTGGGGCGAGAGCGCCACATAGCGCAGAGCGCTGGGATCAACCTTCACCCACGCCCACATACCGATGGACGAAAGAGTTCCGCACAGCAGTCCCCAAAAGCCGCCCGGGCCGGTCGCACGCTTCCATAGCATGCCCAGTATGACGGTGCCAAACAGGGGGGCTATGAAGAAGCTGAACAACGCCTGCACATAATCCATGATGCTGGCGAACTGCATCACCAGGTACGCTGTACCTACGCTGATCAGAACTCCGATCACCGTGGTCCAACGTCCCATGTTTACGTAATGATGGTCGGTACCCTTGCTGTTGATCAGGGGCCGGTAGATGTCGTAGGTCCAGACAGTGGTAAATGCACTCACATTTCCCGCCATGCCAGACATGAAGCCCGCGATCAGCGCTGTAATGCCTAGACCTAGCAACCCGGGACCGCAGTAACGGGCCAGCATCAGCGGGAGCACGTCGTTGTAGCTGTGGCCTCCGGTGACAGCCGCGACCGATTCGGGCACCAGCTTTACCGGCAGTACGGCCAGGCCGATCAATCCAGGCAGGATGACGATGATCGGAACCATCATCTTGAATCCGGCTCCGATAATGGGCGCCATTTCCGCGCTGCGAATGTCTTTTGCGGCCAGGATTCGCTGCACCACCAGGAAGTCCGTAGTCCAGTAGCCCATCGAGATAACCGAGCCCAGTCCAAACACGATGCCGGTCCAGTGAATTCCCATTGGGTTGGCGGTGAATGAGCCCAAACCAGACCAGAGGTGGACATACTGTTCCGAGGCTCGCTGTGCAATCTGCACCTTAAGGTTGCCCCACCCGCCGGCTTCGTACAAGCCGAGGATTGGAATCAGCAGAGCACCCGCCCAGATGAGGAAGAACTGCAGGACTTCATTGAAAATTGCCGAGCGCAACCCGCCCAGCGTCACATAGATAGCAACCGTGAGCGACGAGACCCAGATGCTGAAATTAATGTCCCAGCCCAGCACGATTTGCATGACCTTGGCCATGGCGAACATGTTGACGCCGCTCATAAGCACAGTCATGAATGCAAACGAAATCGCCGACAACGCCCGGCTGGGTTCACCGAAACGCAGCTTCAGATATCCCGGGACGGAATGGGTCTTGGAAATGTAGTAGAACGGCATCATCACCAGCGCCAGGAACAACATCGCCGGAATGGCGCCAATCCAGTACCAGTGCGTTGCCAGAATGCCGTACTGATAGGCCGATCCTGCCCAGCCCATCAGCTCGAGCGCACCCAGATTCGCGGAGAGAAAGCTCAGGCCGGCCACCCAGGCGGTCATCTCGCGCCCCGCCATAAAGAAGTCTTCGCCGGTATTCGCCCGTCCGCGCAGATAAAATCCGATGGCCAGGACCAGGACGAAATAGAAAGCGATGATCACCACATCCACAGTAGACAAACGCACGAGCTGCGTTTCCGCGAACATCGCTATCGCTGGCATCATTTCTTTTCCTTTGTCTGCCCGTAATATGCCTTCGATCCGTGCTTTCTCAGGTAGTGCTTGTCATGTAGTCCTGTTCCGACTGGCTCCGATTCCTGATTGATCATGGTGGTGAAGAACGCCATCCGCGCCACTGCCTCCAGAATTACCGCGTTATGCGCCGCCGCCGCCGGATCGGGGCCCCAGGCGAAAGGACCATGATTGGCCACCAGAACCGCCGGTACCTCGGTATAGTCAGCTCTTTCAAAAGCACGGACAATTGCATGGCCGGTATTTTTCTCGTATTCCGTGGCGATCTCGCTATCTTTCATGACTCCAGTCACCGGAACCGGACCGTAAAAGTAGTCGGCATGGGTGGTGCCGAAACATGGAATCTCCCGGCGGGCCTGTGCCCACGAAGTAGCATACTCGGAATGGGTGTGAGCCACCCCGCCGATACCGGGGAAGGCTCGATAGAGAACAAGATGAGTCGGCAAGTCGGAAGATGGCCGCAAGCTGCCTTCCACGATCTTTCCTTCGAGATCAGTGACCACCAGATGCTCTGGTTTCATTTCCTCGTAAGGAACTCCGCTGGGCTTGATCACAACCAGTTTCTGGTCGCGGGCGATGCCGCTGGCATTGCCGAAGGTATAGAGTACGAGTCCCCTTCGTACCAGTTCCAGGTTCGCTTCCAGCACTTGTTCCCTTAGCCGCGGCAGAAGCATATGTTTCCTGGAGCCGACCTATTCCAGCCACAGCAATCGTTTACCAAGACAAACAAGAGAAGGTAGAGCACGCTATTCACTTTGTCAATAATGGAATTTCATATCTCTCATAAATCCGTTTCCGTTAACGTCCACGCTAGGGAAGTCGTATGACCGCTCAGAACCTCGGTAATCGTTTGCTCAAGTTCTGCGTTCAAGCCTTCCCTCGTTGCCGACCTGGAGTGACTTCCTTCCTGCAATCCGTGGTCGAACATCTACATGATGCTGGGTAGACATCTCCAACGCGCAATTACAGTATCACTTTTTTCGATTCGGCCGCCGGTTTGGAAAATCCCTCGTCAGACTACCTTCCCAGAGGCATCTTGAGATAACGTTTGCCATGTTAAAATCCGGCTTCTGCCCACCCACAGAAATATAGCCTATGGACATCCGGGAGATCGCAAAGCGGGCTAAGGTTTCAACCGCCACCGTGTCCCGCACCATTAACCGGGTTCCCACCGTCAACGCCCAGTTGGCCAAGCGGGTCTGGAGCGTAATCGAGGAACTCGGATACTATCCGAATACGCAGGCGCGGGCCCTGGTTTCCGGGCGCAGCCGGATTTTTGGCCTCATCGTTTCCGAAATGACCAACCCCTTCTTTCCGGAAATCATGCAAGTTTTTGAAACCATCGCCGTCCAGCATCACTATGAAATTCTGCTGACCTCCACCGGAAACGATCCCAAACGCATGGAGAGCTCGGTTCGGCGCATGATCGAGCGCCGGGTCGAGGGTGTTGCGATCATGACCTTCGGCATGGAAGAACTGCTGCTGGAGGATTTGAAGTTAAGGAAGGTACCGCTGGTTTTCGTGGACGTCGGTCCGGCCCGCCCCCGGGTCAGCAATATTCGCATTGACTATCTCCACGGAATTCGCCAGGCAGTGCAGCATCTGGCTGCGCTGCGCCACGAAAAAATCGCCTTCATCGCCGGCCCCCTGCGCTTGAAGTCGGCGGTAGCACGGCAGCAGGCGTTCCTGCGGTCGATGCAGGAGATCGGCCTGGAATCGGACCCGGCCCTGATCGTGGAAGGCGACCATACGATGGAAGGCGGCATGTCGTCGTTCAGGCGATTGCTCACTGGCCCCGTTCGCCCCACCGCAGTCCTGTGTTCGAATGATATGACTGCGATCGGAGTCATGCGGGAGGGTCACGACGCTGGTCTCTCGGTTCCTCGCGACCTCTCGGTTGTGGGCTTCGATGACATCCGGCTGGCTCAGTTCGTGTTGCCCCCTCTAACTACGGTACAGATGTCGCAATCCGAGCTGGCCCGATTGGCGTTCAACGCACTGCTCGCCGAAGTTGAACGGGAAACCCCGGCGCCCAATGGGACGGAGTATCTGCTACAGACGAGCCTGGTTTTGCGGGAGTCGACAAGTCTGCTTTCGGCGGGGGCGAAGACCGAAGCCAAGCGGCAGCGGCACTGATCCGCGAACGTCGACGGCCCCTACTTCTCAGTCAACGGCCTCCCCTACTTCTCGCAAAGGATGCGAGAAATGGGGCACCCCGCAGGAATCCAGACGCCCAGTTGTTACGCTAACGTCAGGACCAGCTTGGTTAGTGAGGCCGGCGGGAAATTGTCAAACTGAGGGACTACCCGACCTTTGTCAGTTGGAAGATGCCGGTTCCGGCGACGGCTGCGACTCCGCAGGCGGTCCAACCATTCCTACGGCAACCCTTCCCGACTGTGGTCGATATCCGTTGCGGGTCCGGATGCGGCACTTCCTCAAACGGTCGCCCACCAGCTTGACCGTGATCGTACGCCACCCGCGGTTCGGATTGGGCTGCGGATAGTAGCTCACCGAATAGAGGTGAGCCAGGTCGTTGCGGATCGAGGCAAAGGCCTTCTGCTGCTCTCTCCAGGTCTTCGCAAAGTATGCCTCGCCACCCGTGGCGGCGCTCATGCGCTTGAACACGGTGCTGGAGACGGGTTCCAGCTTAGCTTCACGCGTACTGATCATGTAAATCGGAATGCCCTTCGATTGCGCCAACTCGGCCACGTCTTCCGGTGGAACCATGCTGGCATTGTCCGGCCCGTTGGAGAACACGACGATGACTTTCCTGCCCATATTCTGGCCCGCGTCTTTGATGGTCATCAACAACGCGTTGTAAAGTGCAGCATCGTCTCCAGCTACCGTGGTGCGCACTCCGCGCAAAACCATGGAGCGGTCGGGAGTGAGGGTAGTGGCCCGGGAAAGGTCGCGACTGTAGGAATAAAATGCCACCCGGTCGGGACCATCCAACGAGCGGACGAACTCGGCAATCGCGTCCTGAGCAAAGACAAATCCCCGGTACATGTAGTTGCTGGTATCGAACAAAATGAAAACGTTGGCGCCTGCCATCATCGATCCCAGTTCGGATCCTAGTTCCGACGTGGTTTCCGAGTCCGAAGCGCCATTGTGCGGACGGCTGCGCAACTCTCCCGCTTTACCCGCATCCGAACTGGCGCTCACGATTCGCGTCGCTTCGTTGCCTTCGCCGAAAATGGCTACCTTCTGCGGAATGCCGTCTTCGGTTACGACAAAGTCCGAGGGACGCAGGCCGGTCACATAGTTGCCCTTCTGGTCCATCACCGCCACGTTCAACTGCACCATGTTCACGTCGACGTGAATGCTGGTCTCGGCTTCCTGGGCCGCCATCCTGGTGATGGGCCCGGAGAGGAGCGTGAACAGTGCTACGAGACAGAGAAAAAATCGTTTAGCCATTGGGTCCTACCTTGCCCTCTCGCGTCTTTAATCTTTCGCCGGGCTGGGCATCTTCAGAAATGAATTCGACATAACCCGGTCGCTTAGCGATTGTACCTGGCGTCCGTTCTTGCCACCGCAGCGATCTTGCCCTGGCGAAACTCCTCACCCGTTTCCCGCATTGCGCGGAGCATCGCCGGCCAATCTTCGAAGTCGGTAGCAAAGATTTTCTCTACCATCCGGTGCGTCAGCTCAGGAATCAGGCGGTTTAGCATTTCCGGCGCATAACCCATCTCGTCCGCAAGACGAGCCCAGTACAAATTATTCGAGTCCCAGGATTCGGCCAGCAGACGACTGGAGTAACCCATAAATGCCGGGAAAGGCTTCAGGTTCAGCAACTCTCTGGAGTAATTCTGCGCCAGGGCGGGATGCGGAACCCCGAAATCTTCCGACAACCGCTTCCAGCTCATTTCCGCGGGATGACTGGCGGAAAGCGTTTCCAGTTCCTGGCCCGCCTTACCCCAGTAATCGCTTTGTCCCGGATATCTCTGCCGGAACTCAGCCGCCAGATAGAACGTCTCTCCCGGCATTAACCGGGCAAGCGCTTCTCCCACAGCTCCGGCCTGAAGCAACTTTTGCATTTGCTCCGATCGCTTCGGCACCATGCGCTGGGAAAGGATGTCTGCCACGATCAGTCGTACCTTCTCATCGTGCGCCGCTGTGGCCAAAAGCTCCTCTCCGGTTCGCTGGTACAGGGTGACCGCGTGCAACTCGTTCCGGCTGACTCCCCACCAGCGCGGCAGGGTTGAGCTGCTCAAAAGTCCCGGCACGAGTTCGTGCCAGATCAAAGCCTGAACATTTTCCGGAACGATGAAATCCTGCTCCGCTTCCGCCAGAACGAAGGGCAGATCTGCCAGGGAGCCGGCGAGGTGAGCCCCTCCTCCGGCCGGCAAGCCGGAGCCGAACACATGCGGGACGTGCCAGGATTGCCCGCCTCCAATGGCCATTTCCCCGGAGAAGTCATGGGAGCGAACGAAAAGGGGATTGTTGTGAAGAATCTGCGCTCCCGGCGGCTCATAGTAGGCGTAGTTCAATCCCACCAGCGTGTCTCTCAGGAAGGGCACGACCAGGCCGCGGGCTTCGGCTAATTCTTTTTGCGAGCCAGACCCTTTGATCAGCTTGGTCAAATCAGTTCGCGTCTGCAAAGAACTGTGGCGCGTGTTGTAGAAACCGGCTGCCCATTCGCTGCGCTCGCTGCTGGTGAACATCGGGCGCGGCATCTCAAACTCGCGCAACTCTCCCGCCAGGGGGATTAGCCCATCGGCCACCGGCTTGCCTTGCGCCAGCTCCGTCAGGCCGTTTCCCAGCGCAAGCAGAGTGTCGAGAGAAACCAGGCGCTGGCCGTCTATCACCGCACGAATCCGGTTGGCCAGTTCCTGGCGCACCTGTTGACCATCCGGGTCGGTCTGATTGGGGCCTGCCAGCAGAGCAACGACTTCGCCCTGGGAAAGATTGGGCCTGCCTGCGGCGGCCCGCCATAAGTCCTGGAGCGACGGCTGGGCGGCGTCAAAAAGCTGTGCGGAGGACCCTATCCCGTGCGCGAACGGACTGATCAATTTTTGCCAGGAATCGTTGAGATCTGCGGCTGGGATCTGTCCTTGGCGCGCCAGGATTTGCCAGAGGCCGACATTGGACTGGAAGATGCCCAGCGCATTGGCTCGCAGCGTGACATTGGAAATTCGGTCCAGTCCGTCGACGACCGCAAGAAAACGAGTGACGGCAGCGTCATTCAAACCCTGAAACTCAGAAAAGATCAGGTACTGGCTGCCGTACCGCGGAAACTTGTCAGCCAGCAAAAGCACGGTTTCGGGACTCAGGCGTTGCCCCGCGGGCCGACCGCCGTCGATGGCGCTCAGCATCAGGTAGATCGGCAAGGGGCCGTCTTCCGAAGTCTGCCGGGAGAAAGCGAACATCGCTTCCAGCAACTGATCGGGACTTTTCCAGTGGCTGGCGTGTTTGGCCCACTGCCGCACGATTTTGGAGTCGCTCTTCTTGCGAATAATCTCTTCCCACACTTCCAAGTTCCCGGGAACGACAGGCTGGCCGGCGGAGTCCAGCTGCAGGCGCGTCATCAGCAGCAGCAGTTCGGGGTCGGGCCGAAACACCGGCCTGGCTGGGCCTGGGGAAATATCCCGTCCCCGTAGCGCGTCGTAAAAACGCACTAAGCGATGAGCCTCGGTCAAGTACGCCACCTGGGCTGGAGGCACACGGGAGAGTGTGTCGAAGTAGGTAGCCAGCCAGCCATCGTCCTTTGCCAGCAGGCGACCCACGAATTCCTGAGGCGCATCCGGACTCGCCCCCGCCAACTCCCTCCAGCCAGATTCTGCAGCCACTCCTCCGGGCACCATCACTCGTCCGTTGCGTATGGAGATGTGGCTGCCGTAGAAATCAAGCACCGGAGAGAAAGTAAGCAGCTTCGGTATTCCCGCAAATTGCCGCAGTGCTGCGGCGGTCTCTGTGTCCATGCGAGCCATGGCCCAGTAGAGGCGAGCCAGCACGGGATCGTCCAACAACGCGTCAATGACGTCGTTCCCTGCAGAGCGTTTGTCGTACTGCGTCCAATCGCTCGGCGAAAACAGAAGGGGCACTGGAGAAGAGGCAAAGGGACAGGCAAAAGGCTTGCCGCCCTGCAGAGTTTCTTCAAGCTCGGCCAAAGGAAACCCGGAATCGATGGTGAGAAACGCTCTTTCCGCATCGGCGGTTTCGAGCGACGCGTCCTTTCCGCACCCTTGCTTTAGCCGGTAACCCAGGGTTGCCAGAAGTGGACCCGCCTGATCGCAACCAGAAACTCGAATCACGCCGGTCGGGTTGGCCAGCGTGACCAACTCCCTCGCCTGAGCTACGTAGCGTTTCAACAGGATCAGGAACTCCGTCGGCCTGCCCTGTCTGTCCTTGCGCCCCTGATAGCCTTCTACGGCCACATTGCGGGCCAAGAGGGGCAGAACCTCGTCGGCGGAGATCTTCTGGCTGATGCCAGCCATACGCAGAAAGGATCGTAGAGGCCCTGGAACGTTGACGGTCCCGGGCGAACCCGTTGTTGCCGCAACGGACGGTGTCTTCGGAACTTCAGCAGACTGGGCAGTGTTTGAAGTATCGGATGCAGAACCCGAGGCAACGCTGTAAACGTTTGCAACCAGACAAACCAATACGCAGAGACAAGCCTTGAGCGGGAAAAGAGGTTTCACGGCTGGCCCTTCCTTCAGTCTTAGGAACGACTTATTGCCAAGCGAGCAGGGTGCAAGGGAACGGACGGGATACTTTCCTAGCGAGTGACGTCATGTGGCTGAACTGGGCCCGAGCACCGCCACTGCGTTTGGAATCGGATTACGATCGCATCCCGATATCTGCGCCCCCAGGAACCCAACTTTTGTGCCTGCCAAGATAGATCATCTTGCGCTCGAAGCCAACCCCTTTTCTATCTTTTTTCCTGTAGTCACATCCGAGAAGGGAAAAAGCCTGAAAGTGGCGTAAATTGCGGGGTTCCATGGGTGCAAAATCGGCAAGAGCCAGTCCGGCACAGCCACTCCAGGCTGAACTGCCGTGGAAATCTCGGCAGTCGGTACCCGGGTAGCGGCGGCTCCCACTAACTGTGCTGGAAAACCTCAGCCTCGGCCCGCCGGAGCCTTGTGCCAGAGCTCAGTTGAGCGACAGCCGCGCTAGGTTCCCACTTCCGCGCCCTGAAAGGATCCCACCGCCGCCCTCAGTCCCTTTTCGTAGCCGTCGATCAGCCGATCCCAGATGACATTCGCCTTGGAGTCAATCAGCTTGCGACCGGGATCAGCGGCAAACCACGCCAGCGACTGGCGAATGCCTTGGGCAAAGCGCGTCGTCGCGACGTAATCCGGGACAAAGCGCTTGATCTTGGTGTTATCGAATACCACGCTCACCGATTTGTCGCCGATCAGCGTGCCTTCCATGTCGGGCAAACACGAAACCATGTAGTCAGAGGGAATGTGCACGATGCGCGGCTCCACTCCGACCGCAGCGCCCACGGTGCCATAGAGCTGGTCCCAGGTCAAAACTTCATCGGTGGTGATGTGAAACGCATGGCCAAGAGACTGTTCCTGTCCCAACAGGCCAACAAATCCCTTCGCAAAGTCGGTATTGTGCGTGATCACCCAGAGCGAAGTACCGTCCCCAGGAACAATCACCTTCTGCCCCTTCAACATGCGGTCCACAACCGTGTAGGAGCGTTCCCAGCTATTGATTACAAGTGGAATCAGATTCTCGCCATAGGTGAGCGAAGGCCGGACGATGGTCGCCGGAAATCCTTCTTCGCGATAAGCACGGAGCAGACGCTCCTCGCAGGCGATCTTGTTTCTGGAATAGTCCCAGTGCGGGTTGGATAGCGGCGTCGACTCGGTAATCAGGTAATGTGTACTGGGCTTCTGATACGCACTGGCGGAGCTGATGAAAATGTATTGCCGGGTTCGGCCGCGAAACAATTCCAGGTCGCGCTCGATCTCCGCAGGCGTATACGCGATCCAGTTGACGACGGCATCAAACCGCCGGCCGCGGAGAGCCTGGGTAACCGCGGATGGGTCATTAATGTCGGCGTTCACCGTCTCCGCGCCACCGATCATTTCCGCCGCCCGTCCGCGGGTAAGCAGAGTCAGACCGATTCCGCGCTGCACCGCCAAACGGCTGCAGGCGCTGCTGATGATGCCCGTCCCGCCGATAAAGAGAACTTTCATGCGCCTTTTGTAACAGAATTGCTGGACAATTCACAGGCTGGGCGGATACCCGAAAACTGGGAACTGGGAATCAAAAACAGAAAACTGATTTTGATCATCCTTCAGGGCAGACGAACTCGCGACAATGCACGGTGGCGTTGAGCGTGTGGGCACCGGAAACCAGAAACTAGAAATTAGACATCCAGCCTTACCACCGACTCTGCACCAGGCGAGCGATCTTCTCAGCGTAGATTTGCTTCACCACCGCCATCGCCTCAGGTGTCAGCGGCGGAATGTCCGATGCGCGGCAGTTTTCGGCGACCTGCTCCGGCCGCTTGCCGCCGGGAATGGCGCAACTGACGGCATCGAACATGAGGATCCAACGCAAGGCGAACTGGCTCATTGAGGCCCCGGCAGGCACGACTTTGCGAAGCTCTTCCACCGCTGCGAGCCCGACCTCGTAGTCCACGCCCGAGAATGTCTCGCCCACGTCAAACTGCGCACCGTTGCGATTGAAATTGCGGTGGTCGTCCGCTGCAAAAGTCGAGTCGCGGCGAAGCTTCCCAGTCAGCAACCCGCTGGCCAGAGGCACCCGTGCCAGAATTCCAGTTTTCTTTTGCATGGCTCGAGCGAAAAACACTTCCGCAGGACGCTGCCGAAAAGCATTGAAGATGATCTGCACGGTCTGGACATTGGGGAACTCGATCGCCTTCATCGCCTCGTCTATCTTTTCAACGCTGACCCCGTAGTAGCGAATTTTGCCTTCCTTCACCAGGTCGTCGAGAACCCCAAATACTTCAGGGAGGGAATACAGCTCACTCGGCGGACCGTGAAGCTGCAAGAGATCAAGCCGTTCGGTGGCAAGATTGCGCAGACTGTCTTCGACCCACGCCACCAGATTCTGCCGGCTGTAACCCTCGACCGTCTGCCGGGGCAGACGCCGGCCCGCCTTGGTGGCGACGATGATTTCTTCCTTTCGCTCCTTCCTGAGCCGGGCGATCAGGCGCTCGCTCCGGCCATTGCCATAGACGTCGGCGGTGTCGATAAAATTCACCCCGCAGTCGATGGCCTGGTGCAGTGCTGCCATCGAGTCTTTATCCGAGACCTGGCCCCAGGAGCCGCCAATGGCCCAGGCGCCGAAGCTGATCTCTGAAACCTTCCAACCGGTACGGCCAAGCGCACGATAGTGCATTTTTCTTCGTCTCCTTGACGGATCTCGCAGTCGCGGAAAAGCTCAAAATTGTATCAGGGCAAACTGAGGCCCTGCGCTAACAGGCGTCTTTCTATTAGCCATCCCTAATGAATGTCGCTTAATCCGGTACTGACGCTGCCTGGTCAGAGCTGCCCCTGCACCACCGCAAACTTGTTTCCGGTACATCAGCAAGCGGGACAGGCAGTTGTTGCCGATTGTCCGCTACCGCTACCCGTGCAAAGCCGTCGCTGATTCCGGTCACTGATTTGCTCGCAATCGGTTCACCCTGCTGAATCAGGCACTAAACCGCGACAAATACGCCGCCGGATCAGAGAAATGAGACGGAAAATTCATGAAAAAGATTCTCAGCCAGGAAGAAATCGACGCCATGATTCGCACCGCCCGGTCTGGAACCCAACCCCAGTCGCACCGGTACAGACAGAAGTCGTCACCTCGTGGGATGGCCGCCTGGCGGGGCGGATCGGGCAGGAGCATATGCAAGCTCTGACCCGGCTGCACCAGACCTTCGCCCACAATCTGACCCATTCCCTGGGCGCGTATCTGCGCATCGAGTTCGCGGCGGAACTGGTTTCAGCGGAGCATCTGAGCTACGCCGAATTCCTGCGCAGCATTCCCGAAGTCACCTATCTGGCCTCGTGCAAACTCCTGCCGGCCGGAGCTTCTGCCTTGGCGCAACTGGATCTTTCGGCGGCCTATCCCCTGATCGACGTACTGCTGGGGGGCGAGGGAAAAGGCCAGCCGCCGGCGCGCGCCATCACCGAGATCGAGGAGCAGATTCTAGAGACGGTGATGCACATCATCTGCCGCGAACTGCAAACCGCGTGGCAGGCTCTGGCTCTGGAATTTCAATTCGAGCAGCGGCAGCACCTGGGACAGGTAGAGCAATTGATGCCTGCGGCTGAAAAGATCCTGTTGCTCAGCTTTGAGATCACTGTGCTCGAAAGCCGCGGAGTGCTGGACCTGGTGGTTCCCGCTCAGGTATCGAACGCGCTGTTGCGTAAGATGGCGGAGCGGACCGCGGCCCGGCCCCGTCTGCGGCCTCTGTCGGAACAACGCCTGCGTTCCCGGCTGCTGAATTGCCCTTTTGCCGTGGAACTCACCATGCTTTCGCTGCGAGTTCCCTTGCGCTCTCTGATGGGACTGTCGCCCGGAGCCTTGTTGGGATTGGGCCGGAGCGCGCAGCATCCGGCAACCTTGTTGGTCGCCGGGCAGGAAATGTTCACCGCTGCCGTGGTGCGGCGGGGCCCCTTACGGGCGGCTCAAGTGCTCGCCCGGCAGGAGAAAAGGGATCCCGCGGATGAAATTCCATGAGCGAAGCCGCCAACCTGATCGGCTTTCAAAAGCATCTTCGGCTATGGCGACCCTCATGAACTCGCTTTCAGATGCGCGCCGTCATCCGCGACAGTCCCGCATCCGCTTCGGGAAAGGATCGCGGCGGCACCAGCGTGCGTTCTGGCGGTCGCTTCTGTTTGCGAATGGCCGCAACGATGATCTCCAAAGCTGTACCCGCGATCGGAGGCACGATCACGGTCGCAGCCAGTATGTGTTTCCGAACCCATTCTTGACCGGTCTTGGGAAGACCATCGACGCCGAGGAACGGCAGATGCGACTTGCTCATCCTTTCCTCTCCCGTCGTCTGTTGTTGGATGGCTCTCTTCGCACCCAGGGCAAGAAAATCATTCTGGGCCTGGACTGCGTCAATTTGCTCCTGGTGCGAGGTGGAAAGGCGCAGCCAGGAAGCCACCGCCTGGTAGCCGCCATCCTCGGTCCAGTTCCCGCTTCTTAATACCTTGATCTTCACGTTCTCCGGTTTGCCCGCCTGCATTCCCGCGAATCGCTGTTCGGCGGCGGCATTTCCCGATGGTCCCTGGATGTACAGGACCGAACCGCCCTGGGGCAAGGTGGAGGCCAGTTGCCGTGCCTGGATTCGCCCTACCTCCTCGTTGTCGGCGCTGACCGAGAACACCGGAACTTCGCTCGACGACCGAAGCTCCCTTAAATAGTCTGGTTCGCAATTAAGAATTCCCCATGCCACACCGGCCGCTACTGCAGCCTGCGCCACCTTAGGGAAACCGGTCCGGCCGGCAGGCTCCAGCAGGATCGCATCTACACCCGCATCGGCGGTCTGAACAATTTTCAGCAATTGCTGGCTCTGATTGATGGCGTCATTGTCCGCGAACATCGTCTGCACCTGCACACCCAACCGGACCGCGGCTTCCTGAGCGGCGGCAGCTTGCTCGCGCTGGTAATCGTTTTCTTGAGTGATGAGCGAGACTACAAAACGGAGCTCTTTCATGGCGACTCCCTCAAATCACGACAGAAATTCCGGCCGGTCGCGGAATGCTCTGTTCCGTCTTCACGCCCAAGACATCGGAATGTGAAGGGGAGTGGCGCTCCCGAGGCGATTTGATCCTTATAGTCTCAAAAACAACCAGCGGTTGCTACTCCAAGACGCCGGCAGCTATTATCTTTCCATGGCCTTCCCTCTTCGGGCCAGGAAGTGCGGCACAATATGAATCTCGTAGTTTCTTTCCTGATTCGCGTTATTGAAGCCATGTTTGTCGCCGGCATTCTTGGGTCCGCCATTGTGGTGCTTCTGACTTCGATCGAAGACTTCAGGATGCTGTTTGAGAAAGAGCCAACCTCGACCTCGGCGAGAAATATTTAGACGCCGGGCGAAATCAGCGAGACTCTCCTGCCTGCCACCAGCGGCGCAGCGCGACCAACGACCAGACCCCCTCGACCAGTCCGAATGGCCAAGCTCCCTGCAGGAAGCCATAGGTCGAACCCAACATGCAGGCCACAGCGAACCCCAGGATGAACCATCGGCTGCGGTTCTCGAACGCGTAGCACACCAGCATGGCGGTGACCGCGAACAGTCCGAAGATCGTGAGGCCGCTCACGGAGCGCTCCTTAAGGTTTGAGAATTCAGGTCACAGAGAGATTCCAGGGTAGAAGGTTCAGACTTCAGATTATCGCTCAGTTCTCAACGGGCAGGTCAAAAGCCTTTAACCGCAAAGGGCGCAGAGCGGGCGCAAAGGACGCAAAGAAAAACTCTGAACCATCAAAGCTCACTTCGATGCCGCATCCAGCGCCAGATTCAGATCCAGCACGTTCACCCGCGGCTCCCCGAAGAAGCCCCACTGCCGACCCTGAGTATTCTGGGCAACCAGCGCCCGCACCGACTCTTCGGTCATGCTACGCGCTTTAGCCACTCGCGGAAGCTGAAATTCCGCCGCGGCTGGCGTGATGTGGGGATCGAAGCCCGAGGCTGAAGTCGTGACCATATCGATGGGCACTGGTTTACCCGGATTCTCCGCCTGCGCACTGGCCACATCGCCATTCACGCGGTCAATGAGCTTCTGATTGGTCGGCCCTAGGTTCGATCCGCCGGAGTTGCTGGCGTCGTAGCCGTTCGCGCCGGCCGCGGATGGGCGCGGGTGAAAATAACCCGCTCCGACAAAAGGCTGGGCAATGATGTGTGAGCCAATCACGGTTCCGCCGCGTCGTATGAGTTGCCCGTTGGCTTTTTCCGGGAAGAGGACCTGCGCCAGTCCTGTGACCGCCAGGGGATAAACCAGGCCCAGCAGCACGGTGGTGACCAGCGTCATGAGGACGGAGATAATGAGATTCTTTTTCACGATGATTCCTCAGTCTTACCGATTCCTAATTTCTATTCGACTTCAGGCCATCCCGACCCGGGTAATGAGCATATCGATCAGCTTGATGCCGATGAACGGAATGATGATCCCGCCGACGCCATAGATCAGGAGGTTATTGCGCAATAGCGCCGCCGCTCCCATGGCATGGTACTTCACGCCGCGTAGGGCCAGGGGTATCAGCGCGACGATGATCAGCGCGTTGAAAATGACGGCGGATAATATCGCCGACTGCGGCGTCTTCAAATGCATGATGTTGAGCGCAGTCAACACCGGAAAGGTGCCGGCAAACATGGCCGGAATAATGGCGAAATATTTGGCCACATCGTTGGCGATTGAGAACGTGGTCAGCGCTCCGCGCGTCATCAGCAACTGCTTGCCGATTTCGACAATCTCGATCAGCTTGGTGGGATTCGAGTCGAGGTCCACCATGTTGCCGGCTTCTTTCGCAGCCTGCGTACCGGTATTCATGGCCACACCGACGTCGGCCTGCGCCAGGGCGGGAGCGTCGTTGGTGCCGTCTCCGGTCATGGCCACCAATTTTCCCTCCGCCTGCTCGCGGCGAATCAGGTCCATTTTCTCTTTGGGAGTGGCTTGCGCCAGGAAGTCATCGACTCCGGCCTCGCGAGCGATGGCCGCGGCGGTGAGTGGGTTGTCGCCGGTGATCATCACGGTACGAATACCCATGGAGCGAAGCTGGCTGAAGCGTTCACGAATCCCACCCTTGACGATGTCCTTCAGATAAATTACGCCGAGCGCGCGCTTATTCTCCGAGACCACCAGCGGGGTGCCGCCGGAGCGCGCGATTTGTTCCACCGTTGCCTGAACATCTTTCGGAAGGCCGTTACCGCTCGCTGTGGAAATATATTTTGCGATGGCATCCGACGCGCCTTTGCGGATTTCACGGCCGTCCAGATTCACGCCTGACATTCTGGTTTGCGCGGTGAAAGGAACGAAATGCGCTTCGTGCGAGGCCAACTCGCGTCCCCGCAGGCCGTAGCGCTCTTTTGCCAGAACTACGATGGAGCGGCCTTCCGGCGTTTCATCCGGAAGTGATGACAATTGCGCCGCGTCAGCCAGTTGGGCTTCCGAGACTCCCGGCGCGCAAACAAACTCCGCTGCTTGGCGGTTGCCCAGAGTGATGGTACCCGTCTTGTCGAGAAGCAGAGTGTTGACGTCGCCGGCGGCTTCTACCGCACGCCCCGACATCGCCAGTACGTTGTGCTGCACCAGGCGATCCATGCCGGCGATGCCTATCGCGGAAAGCAATCCGCCGATGGTGGTGGGAATCAAGCAGACCAGCAGCGAGACCAGCACGAACACCGTCTGCGGCGATCCTGAATAAATCGCGAACGGCTGCAGCGTGACCACGGCCAGCAGAAAAATGATCGTCAGCCCGGCCAGAAGGATATTCAAGGCGATTTCGTTCGGCGTCTTCTGTCGTTCCGCGCCCTCTACCAGCGCGATCATTCGATCCAGGAATGTTTCCCCGGGGTTGGAGGTGATCTTGATCTTGATACAGTCCGAGAGGACACGGGTTCCGCCCGTCACCGCCGAGCGGTCACCTCCCGCCTCGCGAATCACCGGCGCGGACTCCCCCGTGATCGCGGATTCGTCCACCGACGCCACGCCTTCCGTAATCTCGCCATCGCCGGGAATAAATTCGCCGGCGGAGACGTTCACCACGTCACCGGAACGCAGTTTTGAGCTGGCGATCCTTTCGATCTTGCCGTCGGGCAGCACTCGGTTGGCGACGGTTTCCGATCTCGCCTTCCGTAGAGCGTCGGCTTGCGCCTTGCCGCGGCCCTCCGCCATGGCTTCGGCAAAATTCGCGAACAGCACCGTGAACCACAACCACAACGTGATTTGCAGATTGAAACCGAACGCACCCTGATGTTGCAGCGCATCCCGCACCAGCAGCACGCTGGTAACCACGCTGCCGACTTCCACCACGAACATAACGGGATTCCCCATCATCTTGCGCGGGTGAAGCTTCACGAACGAATCCCAGATCGCGCGTTGCACGATCTTCACGTCCCAGATCGCTCTACCTTGTTTCTCAGCCATAGTTCCTCGAAAACGTTCCCTTAGAATGTCTTGCCGGCTTGCATCAGCAGGTGCTCAAGAATCGGCCCCAGGCTCAACGCCGGGAAGAAGGTCAGCGCTCCTACGATCACGATCACTCCCACCAGCAGCACGCTGAACAGCGGCGTAGTCACCGGAAACGTGCCCAGCGATGGCGGAGTATATTTTTTCTTCGCCAGATTCCCCGCGATCGCCAGCATGGGAAGAATCATGAAAAAGCGCCCCACCAGCATCGTCATCCCGCCCGCGATGTTGTACCAGGGCGTGTTCCCGTTCAGCCCGCCGAACGCGGAACCGTTATTGCCCGCCTGCGAGGTGAAAGAGTAGAGAATCTGGGTGAGGCCGTGCGGGCCCGCATTGCTGATGCTGGAGGTCCCGAATCCTTCCACCGAGGAAATCCCCGCGAGCACCAGAATGACGAGCGGGAAAACCAGCGTCACCAGCATCGCCATCTTCACGTCGTAAGCTTCGATCTTCTTGCCCAGGTATTCCGGCGTGCGCCCAACCATCAGTCCGGCGATGAATACGGAGAGCACAACGTAAATCAGGATGCCGTACATGCCGGCGCCCACCCCTCCGAATACGGTCTCGCTGAGCATGATGTTGGCCAGCGGCACCATCCCGCCCAGTGGAGTGTAGGA
Source organism: uncultured Acidobacteriaceae bacterium (assembly GCA_964528615.1). Classification (GTDB taxonomy): domain Bacteria; phylum Acidobacteriota; class Terriglobia; order Terriglobales; family Acidobacteriaceae; genus JAIQFF01. The sequence goes on from CAZGSU010000078.1 coordinate 80,007, forward strand.
ATCGTGCCAGCCATTGATAGCGCCGCAGCTCGCGTCAGTGGTGATGGTGGCGAACAGTGTGGAATCGGCAATGCCAAAGCGGACTTCCTTGCCTTCCATGTTGCCGCCGGACTGCGTCACGCTGGCCCGCTGATCCACTCCCTTAAGCAGCGGATTGCCCTTGGCCTCGGCCCAATAAGCAGTGGTCACCCCCGCCGCAAACAGAACCGCCATGGCCGCCCAGACCGCCCATCCATGGCGCTGCGATCCGGTCATGCGCCCTAGTGTGTAAGTCAACCCGGCGGGAATCACGAAAATGGAGAGCATCTGCAAATAGTTGCTCAGCGGCGTGGGATTCTCGAAAGGATGGGAGCTGTTGGCGTTGAAAAACCCGCCGCCGTTGGTGCCCAGCATCTTGATCGCTTCCTGCGACGCGGCTGGACCTTGCGCAATCACCTGGTCGGTTACCGTATCCATCACCGGCTTGCCATCCTGGCCCACCGCCGGTTTCCCGTCAGCCCCAAGGTGTGGCACCTGTTGGGGCTCGACCAGCTTGGCTGTGTCGTACGGTCTGAAGTTCTGCACCACCCCCTGCGAAACCAAAAGTAGCGCGTAAACGATGCAGGCCGGCAGCAGCACCCACAGCGTGCAGCGGGTCAGGTCAACCCAGAAATTGCCGATCGTCTCCTTCTCGCGCCGCGAGATGCCGCGAATGAAGGCAATCGCCAGCGCAATGCCTACTGCGGCAGAAGCGAAGTTGTGATACGCCAGCCCCGCCATCTGCGTGAGATAGCTCATCGTGGCCTCGCCGCCGTAGTTCTGCCAGTTGGTATTGGTGGTGAACGAAGCCGCCGTGTTAAAAGCCAGGTCAGGACCGACTGCCGCAAACTTCTGCGGATTCAATGGCAGCCACTGTTGCACTCGTTCGATGAGATACAACACCAGCATGGAAACAGCACTGAACAGCAACATGGAGAACGCGTATTCCGTCCAGGGCATGTCGTGCTCTTCGTCCACCAGGGTGAGGCGGTACAGCAGGCGCTCAACCGGCCGGAGTATGGCATCGAGAAATGTCTTCTCCCGATTGAATACCCGAGCCATGAATATTCCCACTGGCTTGGTCACCGCCAGCAGCACGCCGAGGTACACGATGATCTGCAACCAGCCATTTACCGTCATTTCTAGAACCTCTCCGGACGCAACAAGGCATACAACAGGTAAACCATTAATCCCGCACACACGATCAGCATAATGATCGATTCAGCACTCATAAGCGTTTCACCTCTAGCGGATGCGATCGCAGAACTTCACATACGCGATGGAAATCAGAAAAAAGGCAACTGTAACTGCCACGAAAATGATGTCTCGCATGTTCTGGGCTCCAGTCAGGGCTGCAACTCCTGCCGCATCAACTCCAGCGATAACGGCGTGCGGTCGGGGACTCGTGTTCTCGCGATCTCGCCGAAAAAGTGATGAGATGGGGCTGTTCTACCGCCGCGTGCGCGCGTTCCCTGGTGTTCGAGGCGAGACCGGTTGTGATTCGCACCACGCCCAGGGCGAGATACCGCGCCGGATTCAATGCAGGTTCACTGCCTGCTTTCCTGGCCCGCACCGGGTGCGCGATTCGAATCTTGTTTTCGTCGCTGGCGATCGCGAGCAGGAAGCGTAGCATAAACCCGATCCCCAATACGCACACGGCCAACATCACGAATGTCCCCGGACTCGCAACTGTGAGCATAATGGCCTCTCAACATATTGGATATTCGGGGGCGTAAATTTTGTATAAGAAGTACATTAAAAAGCCATAAAGACGCTCTAACTAAGCAAACCGCTGAAAACAGGCGAGATGGTGGAAGAGCTTCTAGCTTCTAGCTTCTAGCTTCTAGCTTCTAGCTTCTAGCTTCTAGCTTCCGAGGCACGTAAGAGTCAGGAAACCAGAGACGAGAAACTGGAAACCAGAGTTTTAGACCTACTGCTTTTCGCCGGCTGGTTCGAAACGGTATCCCACCCAGGGCTCAGTGATGATGTAGTGCGGAGTGCTTTCGGTCTCTATTTTCTTACGCAGTTGCGCCACCAGCACCCGGAGATGCTCCGGTTGCTCAAGACTATTAGGGCCCCAGATTGCAAGCAAAAGAGTCCGATGGGTCGCCACCCGGCCCGCGTGTCTCGCCAGGTAGAGCAACAGCTCGAACTCTTTGGGCGTGAGCCGGATCTCAGTGTTCTTCACCACCACGCGAAACGCATCCGCGTCAATCTTGAAATCGCCGATGGCAATAGTTCGCTTCGAACCATCCTCTGTCGGCTGCGTTCGCGCCAGGTTCCGCCGCACTCGCGCCAGCAACTCATCCATGCCCACCGGCTTGGTGACATAGTCGTCCGCCCCGGCGTCCAGCGCCTCCACCTTGGTTTTCTCTTCGCCTTTCACCGATAGCACGATGATGGGCAGGGCCGACTCGGCGCGGAGCTGGCGACATAATTCGATTCCGTTCATGTTGGGCATCGAAATGTCAGTAATGACCAGATCGGGCTGCCATTCCCGCGCCGCTCTGAGGCCGGAATGTCCGTCATCGGCAGTGCGAACCTCAAAGCCATTGCCGGTCAGAGAAGTCCGCAGGACACGAGTGATCTGCGACTCGTCATCCACAACCAGGATCCGCTTCTTTTCAGCCATGAGAATTTCGATTGCTCAGGAAGACTGTTGCGTAACAATGTGGACATCTACGGGTGGCGCATCTCTTAGAAATTTGTGGATGGCGTTCAGATAAAGGTATCGCTTCCAGCCCTTCACCGCGGAATGGCCAAACACGACCTGGGTGATGTGTTTTTCTCTGACAAATGCAGCCACCGCCTTGGCGACGGTGGCGGACTTCAGTTTAACTACCTGGGCCCCCACCGCTTCGGCAAAGCGAACGTTCTCGGCCAGAGTTCGCCGATTAGCCTCGTTGTCGTCCACTCCGATGTCCACATAGACCACGTACAGTTCTCCGTCCAGCCGCTTCGCCATTCGCGCCGCACGAGCGATCAGTTGCTGCGCCGCCGGGTTGGAACTGATGGCGACGGCAAATCGTTCCCGTACCCCGAGCTTGCGTTCCCCGCCTTCCTGATCGAGGTAGGTCTCCAGACTGCGGTCTACCTCCTGCGCCACCTCCTGCAGGGCGAGTTCGCGCAGCGCAATCAGGTTTCCGGGGCGAAAGAAGTTTGCCAGCGCCTTTTCCGCCCGGTCCAGCGGATAGATGTCGCCTCGCCGCATGCGGGTCTGAAGCGCTTCCGGAGTGAGGTCGGCCATAACCACCTCTCGCACCCGCTTCATCACCCAGTCTGGGACCGTCTCGCGCACGGTGACGCCGCTGATTCTTTGCACGCTGGGAGCCACACTCTCCAGATGCTGCACATTCATCGTCGTCAATACATCGATGTCAGCATCCACCAGCTCCAGAACATCTTCATAGCGTTTTCGATGTTTGCTGCCTTCGATGTTGGTATGCGCCAACTCATCTACCACCACCACGGCGGGCTTCCGGGCCAGAATCCCTTCCAGGTCCATTTCCTCAAACACTGTGCCCTTGTATTCGATTTTTTTCCTGGGAACAGTTTCCAGTTTCGAAGCCAGATCCACCACGCCTTTGCGCCCGTGCGTCTCCACAATTCCAATGACCACATCTTCGCCGCGGCTCTTGCGGCGGATGGCTTCGCTCAACATGTTGTAGGTTTTGCCCACGCCCGGAGCGTACCCAAGAAAAAGCTTCAGCGTGCCGCCTTTCTTTGCGGGCGCCGCTTCCTCCAGCCACTGCTCGGGCGTCTTGGTCATTGCCGACTATTGTCGCGGACAGAGTTGGTTTTGTCGATATTCAGCTACAATCCATAATCTACAATCCAGAAACTACGATCCAGGATCGAACAAATCAGTAATCCACAATCCTTGATCTACAATTCATGACTGTGAATCAGTCCGCCATCAGGGTGACGCTCCGCTTCGCAGCTTGCACCGCGATCCTGTTCGCAGTCGTACATATCTACACTTCGGTCATTCGCGTGAATCCCACGACCGTGGCGCTTACGTTTCTGGTATTTGTCCTGATCGTCTCAGCCCTGTGGGGATTGCGTTACGCATTGTTCACCGCATTCGTCGGCACCGCGGCATTTAATTACTACTTTCTCCCACCCATCGGCACCTTCACCATTGCCGGCACCCAAAACTGGATTGCACTGCTGGCATTTCTCACCACTGCGGTGATTGCCAGTCAATTGTCGGACCGGGCGCGAAAGCAGACCGAGGAGGCGGTTGGCCGCCGCCACGAACTCGAACGCCTCTACAGTTTCAGCCAGCAACTATTGACCGCGGACAACGTTCTGCAACTTCTGAACGCCGTCCCGCAGCACGTGATCGAGTCCTTCGGCGTTTCTGCCGCAGCCCTGTACCTCCCGGAAAAAGGAAATATTTATCGTGCGGGAACCGACGTACCTGATCTCGATGCCGACCAGCTCAAGTCCATCATCGCGCGGGGCGAGCCCATGATGGACCGCCAGCGCAACCGTAGCTTCACCCCTCTCAAGATGGGCGTGCGGACGGTCGGGGCGCTCGGCATCGCCGGCAACCTTTCCCGCCAGACTCTGGACGCCATGGGAAGCCTGATCGCAATTGCAGTCGAGCGCGCCAATGCAGTGGAGAACCTGACCCGTTCCGAGACTACCCGCGAAGGCGAACGACTGCGTTCCGCCATCCTGGACTCCGTCACCCACGAATTTCGAACTCCGCTTACGTCGATCAAGGCCTCTATTACCAGTTTGCTGTCCAACACAGGCCTGAGCCCAGACGATCGGCAGGAACTGATGACCGTGATCAATGAAGAGAGTGATCGCCTGAACCGCCTGGTGGGCGAGGCCGCGGAGGTCGCCCAGCTTGAATCTCACGAGTTCCAGCTCGATCTACAGAACTGCCGCATCCTTGACCTTGTCCAGCGCGCGGTCGCAGACATGAAGCAGGTCCTGGGCACGCATCCGGTGGAGATCCGTGTGCCCGGAGACATCACTGCCCGCCTGGATCCAGACCGGATCAAAGAAGTCCTGATCCAACTGCTGGAGAACGCCGCTAAATATTCGCCGCCGGAAAGTCCAATCCGGATTACGGCAGAATTGAAAGGCGCGAACCTGGAAGTCAGCGTTGCCGACCAGGGCGCCGGGATCGACGACATGGAGCAGAGTCTGATTTTTGATAAGTTTTACCGCGGCAAGAATCAGCGCTATCGGGTGCAAGGGACGGGAATGGGACTGGCCATCGTGAGGGCGATTGTCGAAGCTCACGGCGGCAAGATCGGCGTCACCAGTCAGCTTGGGTGCGGCTCCGTGTTTCACTTTCTGTTGCCGGTACAGGCGTAGCGGCGGCGGGTAAAAACTCTCGAATACGCGTCGTCGTGGGCGGTCACGGCCCCGTTTTGCTGATGCAAGATTTCTTTCGCCTTTTCAGGGCTATTTCATTTCCCACTCTTCCCCCCGGCTTGCGACCGCGGCTGCATTCTTACGCCGCTTTGCGGCTGAGGGCGTTTATGGCGGCCATCCTCACAACTTGCCCTCCCGCAGCAGCGCGATTGCAGTTGTGTCATTGTGAGTAGGCGGGACTTGCATGAACTCCTGGGCTGCCCGAAGGATGCTTAGGCACACGTCCCGCGCCGAGCCACTGACAGCTCCTTGCAAGGCCAGCTGCGCGCCCTCCAGTCCGAATTCTTCTCCGTGGTAGTCCGCTTCGATGATTCCGCGGGAAACGATCAGCAGAACCGCACCCGCCACCAAGGCGCAGGTGGAAGCACCGTGCGTAGCGTGGGAGAAAAGGCCGAGCGGGAGTCCGGTCGCCTCCAGCCGCGTGGTTCCGGATGAGTCGCGGAGTAGTCCTGGAGTGTGTCCGGCATTGGCGTAGCAGACCGTACCCAGATCCTCGTTATAGCAACCGATGAAGGCAGGACAGACGCGCACCCCACCGGCAAATTGCAGAATGGTCCGGTTGATCTCAAGACAAAGACCGATCATGGCTTCAGCTTCGTTGAAATCTTCGCCAGCGAAAAGCTCGGGACCGCTAGTGCGGAAGGTATCCCGCGCCGCGATCAGGATCTCGCGGGTATCTTTTCTGCGGCCGGCAAGGTCGAGCAGGCCGAACAGCACGCGCGACGGACCCACGCGCAGGAATTCGTAGAAGTCTCCCGCTACGCGCACGTTATAGTACACAGCCGCGAACTCGGCGCCGCGCAGCGTGGGCACCTCGGAGTGTCGCGGATCGATGCTCAGAGCCGTTCCAGGCCCATTGGACAGGCGCACCGGATCTATCGGCGGTGCCTTCAACGCTCGAACGAGTTCAGCTTCTCGCGTCATCAGCCTGGTCTGAGTATCGGCACTTCTCATGAATTTCTTTATTATTTCTTTATCCGAGGCAGGCCTGTGTGGGACCGGGTCTCGGACCCGCTCAGGCCGCCCAACGGGCCGCAGGCTTGGTTTTTCGTGCGAACCGCTTGTGGCGCTTCGCACCGCCTTGCAACAAAGACGGCTGTACTCCAGGCTGCAAAGGTATTTCTACTGCCGACCTCTGACCCGGAGCGTTAGAATCAACCGGAGGCCATCATGCGAAAGTTCCTGATTCCCGTTCTTCTTCTCGGCGCAGTCTCGGCAAACGCGCAGCAGTACAAAATCAGCGGTCGCATTCCTTTCCCGGGCGAAGGCGGCTGGGACTATCTCCTCGTCGATTCCACGAACCGGCAACTCTATGTGTCCCACAATACGCAGGTTGAAGTAGTCGACCTCGACTCAGAAAAGCCGGTTGCCAAAATCACCGGGATGAAACGTATCCATGGCATCGCTGTGGCCGATGATCTCAACCGGGGATACATCAGCGACGGGGGCGACGACGTGGTGGTGATTTTCGACCTGAAGTCCAACGCGGTTCTTCAGAAAGTTCCGGCAGGCAAGAATCCCGACGGCATTTTGTACGATCCCTACAGCAAACGCGTATTCGCCTTCAACGGCCGCAGCGACGATGTGACCGCGATCGACGCTGCCTCGGGAAAGGTCGTCGGTACTGTCCCTCTGGATGGCAAGCCCGAGTTTCCGGTGAGCGACGGAAAAGGCAATATCTATGCCAACATTGAGGACAAGAGCGAGATCGCTCAACTCGATCCCCAGACTCTGAAGGTAAAAAAGACCTGGCCTCTTTCCCCCTGTGAGGAACCTTCGGGACTGGCCTTCGACCTGGAAGGGCGAAGGCTATTTTCCGTGTGCTCGAACAATAAGATGGCGGTGATAAATGCGGACTCCGGTCAGTTGATCGCTACTGTTGCCATCGGTAACGGACCCGATGCAGCGGCCTACGATCCCGGAAACAAGCTGGTCTTCTCTTCGAATGGGGAAGGCACCTTGACGGTGGTCCGCCAGGACGGCGCCGACAAATATACCGTGGTAGAAAACATTGCCACTGAGAGAAGCGCCCGCACCATGTCTCTGGACACGAAAACTCACAAGATTTACTTGTCGGCGGCTCAGTTGGGCGCTGCACCGGAGGCAACCGCGGACAATCCGCACCCGCGCCCCAAAATTGTCCCGGACAGTTTCCATGTTCTTGTGCTCTCGCCGCTCTAGATCGATGTGCAGTTCTGGAGCGGACGGTCTATCTCAGGAGTCCATCCATCTGCACAATGTCGGAATCGCCTTCGCCCACGGCGGCAAACACCCATTTCCCATCCGATGACCAGGACATGCGGCGAGCGATGAAAGTGCGTTTTTGTCCGAAGTCCGTGAGACGCTTCAGTTTTCCGTCGGCCGTGGAGGCGGCCCAGATATTGGTTCCCAGGTTGTCGTCCAGCGGCATTACCAGCCACTTCCCGTCTTTCGAAACCACCGGATGCAGGCCCTGCCACAAAGGCACGCGCTCACCCGAAATTCGCGCCAGCAAAGTCGAAGGCCCGCTCTCGGGCCGGGCTACCCGCAGCTCGTAGTCCAGCGAGCCGTTTAGATTTTGCAAAGGGACCACATAGTACAAGGCCGAACCGTCGGGCGCAGGAGCCGGGCCGCGGGCATTGTCGGAGCGCACCAGTATCGGCGTGCCGCCTTCCACTGGAATCTTCATCAGACGAAAGCTTCCCGTGTCCTGTATCGGTGAAGACTCGGAATAGTACAGCCACTTGCTATCACCCGACCATGCCACCCACGCCCCCTGCGAGACTCCGTAGTGAAGACCGCTTCCGTCAGGACGGGCCAGATAGTAGCCAACCTGACGAACATCGCCCGAGACTCGTCCGGTGGCGAAGGTTATAAACTTTCCGTCAGGAGACCAGATGGGAACTCCCATCACCACCTCGGGATCTTTTTCGAATGTGATCTGGCGGCGTTGGCCGTTATTCAACTGCAGCACCCAGAGATTGCCGTGGCCGCCGCTGTCGGAGAGATAGGCCAGTTCCTGGTCGGTCGGATCCAAGGTCGGAGTCTGGACTTGGCCGGTCTGGTTAGTCACGCGTACGGCACGGTTCACATTCTGCGCTGGATCCCCGTCCACCGGAAACTTCCAGATGTCAAACTCCATGTGTTTACGGCTTACCAGGATGCGCCCGTCGCGATCCACGTCCGGACCCTCGTCGCCGGATTCTCCAAAGGTCAGCTGCCGCAACTCCTTTCCGGAGGTTGCAATTTGCCACAGGTGCAGGGTGGGAAGATAAAGAAGGGTGTTGCCTCTAGCGCTGCTGTAGATGAGGCTGGAACCATCGGGTAACCACGCCAGTCCGCCCATCAGCACAGTGTCGTGGGTCAGCTGGCGAGGCACCCCACCCGCAGATGAAACCAGAAAGACGTCGTCCGCCCAATTTTCCTGATTGTGCAGGTAAGCAATGGTGCGGTCATCAGGCGACCACCGGGGTTGACGATAGCTGAAGGTGGTGACCGCCTGGGTCACTACCCGAGGGTTGGAGCCATCGCGATCCGCCACGACTAACTCTATTTGTTTGCCATTCAGGCGAAAAAACGTCAGCCGCTTGCCGTCGTGGCTCACGTCAGCCCCGCTCAAGCTGGACACCAGTTGGCGGGGCGCACCGCCCAATGCTGAAACTTCCCACAGAGTCCCTTGCGCGTCCCCTTCCGGAGGTGGCGTGTAATAAATGATGGACGCCGAATCCTGCGACCACCTGGGATCGAGATGCGTTCCCGGACCATTCGTGATCTGCAACGGAGGCCCGCCTGCCAGTAAGCGGATCCAGACCTGCCGCGAGCCCGTCGAATCGCTGACGAACGCTACCGATTTTCCGTCCGGCGAAAACGCCGGACTTTCTTCCAGCCCGGCGAAATCCGTGAGCCGCAGAAACTTCACTGTCCTGGCACCATATTCTGGTCTTCCCCGGAACCACCACGCGCCCGCAGCCACCGCTGCGACGGCAAGAATCGCAATCAGCCAGCGTAGAAGCCCTGCGGTCGCCGCTTTCGGCAAGACTGTCGCGGTCGCGATATTGGAATCCGAAACCGACGAAGTAGATTCAAGATGGAAGGCCAGATCGCGAGCCGACTGAAACCGTTCCTCCGGATTCTTCTCCAGGCAGTGGCGCACGATGCGGTCCAGGGATGCCGGAATGTTTCGCCCCGTAGCCATCAGGTCGGGAGGATCTTCCTTCAAGATTGCGCTGGCTCGATCGGCTGGAGTTCGCCCTTCAAAGGCACGCTGCCCGGAGAGCGTCTCGTAAAGCACCGCCCCAAAGCTGAACACATCGGAGCGCGGGTCGGCTTTCTCTCCGCGCACCTGTTCGGGCGACATGTAACCGACCGTGCCCAGCACCACGCCCGCGCTGGTCTGGTTCTCAAGCGCCAGCGCCGTAACCGTTGCATCGGCGGCTTCCGGAGCGCTCAACTTTGCTAAACCAAAATCCAGAATCTTGGCGCGCCCGTCGCGGCAGACAAAAACGTTCTCCGGCTTCAGATCACGATGGACGATTCCCCTGTCGTGGGCCGCCGCCAAGCCGTGCGCAATCTGCACCGCGTAGTCGATTGCCTTGCGAGCGGGCAGAGCGCCGCTGATCAAGCGATCGCGCAAAGTCGAGCCCTCCAGGAGTTCCGTCACCAGGTAAGGAGCGCCCTCATGCGTGCCAATGTCGTACACCGCAATAATGTTGGGATGATTGAGCGCGCTCGCCGCTCGCGCTTCCTGCTCGAATCGACGCAGCCGATCAAGATCACGGCAGAAGGAGGCAGGCAAAACTTTTATCGCGACCTCGCGGCCCAGGCGCGAGTCGCGCGCGCGATACACCTCACCCATGCCGCCCGCGCCCAGCGGACCGACGATCTCGTAGGGCCCGAGTTTCGTTCCGGAGGCCAACGCCATGAGTGGACTGAAATTATATCGCCTAGCTGAGGTAATCCCGGCAAATCACCCGGGTTGATTATTGTTGGAACCGTGCGGATTGTGTGGGGACGTCGGGACCTACCCTGAGCGCAGTCGAAGGGGCCCCTCCAGGCCGACCGAAGCTCGGCGGCGCCTACCGACACGAGTTCTCGGGGCGGCAAAAACCCAGGTCCCTCGCCTTGCCCTCACCGCGCACGCGCGGCTCGGACGGCGCTCGGGATGACACGGAGGCGGGAGAGGCGGAGGCAGGAGAGGTGGAGGCGGGAGAGGCAAAGGCGGACTTGGGAAGGGCACGACTTCAGTCATGCCGAATCGGACTCACGCTACGGCGGCTTGAGCCGCTGACGTTCACTCGTCCGGCTTAAACCCGGGAGAGGTGTGCGGGATAACACGAATGCAGCGCTGAGCGCTGAAATCAAGACAGAGACGTGCTCCTAAGGTAGATCTTCCCGGGTTACTTCTGCTTCACCCGCACCACTGTGATCTTGGAGAATCCCTCATCGAAAGTGGGCGCGCGCAGCTTGGCGCTCATGCGGCGCATTACGTCCTCAGCCACCACCCGCTGACGCTTCTGATTGCGCTCCAGACAAACTTCCAAAGGCACATCGAAGAGCACGGCTTGCACTTCGTATCCGTAGTCCTTGGCCAGTTTGATCCAGCTATGCCGTTCGTGCGGGGTAAGGTTGGTCGCGTCCACATAATTCATGGGACGGCGCGCGATCAGCCGCGCCTTCAGCATGGAACGCAGGTTGGAAAACACCAGGTCCTGGAAGCGCTGCTCGGTGGGATCGTCAAACAACAGTGCGCGCATCAGATCGCTGGAGAGCGGCGAGATCTTGTGTCGCTTGAACCATGAACTTTTCCCCGAACCGGGGAGCCCGATCGCCAGAACCACTACACCTTTCGGAGCCCGTTGTGGCGAGATTGCTTCAGTGATGCCTGACGATTCAGGAGCGGCCGGCGTCAATGGGGCGCTGGGTTCGGAAGCTGCCGCCGGATGGGTCTGGAGATCGCCCGCCGCCACCGGCTGGCCGGACTGAGGTCCGCCTCGGCTGCGGCCCCGCCCACCTCTTCCGCGACGTCGTCGTTTTCGGCGTGGATCGTCTTTTCGGGCCACTGGACCTTGAACCGCAGACTGCGACTCGACTCGCTGCGCGTTCCCACTCTGGAATTCGCGCTCTTGCGGCTCGGGTGCTTCGGCTTCTACTGGCTCGGAACGGGCGGGTCTGCCTTCAGGCTGTATCTCCTCCGCTGCACTCGCCGGCCGCGCCGGCTCGGCGTCAAAATATGCCGGCTGCAACGGTGCGGCCGCAGGCTCGCTCTTGCCTGCATCGGAGCCTTTTTTGCGGCGCGTTAGGCGCTCGCGCATCCATTTGCGCATCTTTGGTTTGTAACACAGCTACATACAGCAGGCAATCGGCGCAGCTACCTGGGTACCAAGGCAGCCAGCGTATTGTGCCAGCTGGTTGCGGAGGTTGTTGGAACGGAGACGCCAGATGCTGCACGACAAGTTGACAGCTTACTGCGGCGCGAGTCTCGTACAATGTGTCATGGCAATTCCGGCTGAGATTCATGGCCAGAAATACGTCTCGCTGGTCACGTTTCGCAAGACTGGAGACCCCGTCCGCACCCCGGTCTGGTTCGGTGAAAAGAACGACAAGCTGTACGTGATGACCCGCAGCGACTCAGGAAAATACAAGCGCATAAGAAATAATCCCCAGGCGCGACTGGCGTCGTGCACCGCCCGAGGAAAGATCACCGGTCCCGAGTTCGGCGCCTCCGCGCGAATTCTCCCCGAGGAAGATTGGCCGCAGGCTCGCGAAACCATCCAACGCAAGTATTGGCTGGCCCGAATACCGTTCGTCTGGAGCAAGAAAAACGTCTACATAGAAATGGGAGTCAAACCGTAGCTGGTCTTGGTGTTGCTCTTCTCAGCGGCCTTGCGAGTCTCTGCGAACCTTGCGGTTAAAATCTCCTAATGCGTTGTCCAGACCCTTATCGGTTGTCCGTTGTCGGTTCTCAGTTTTCAGTAGCTCCTAATTTGCTGCATTCTTTGCTTCCCTGTTACCATCTTCTTTCCGTTTCATAATCAGTACTCTTCTGCTGGTGTCTTCACCAAAACTTCGGAGGCGAAATGGCAACCAAGGTAGGAATCAACGGATTCGGACGTATCGGGCGAAACGTTTTTCGCGCTTCGCTCAATGACAGCAATATCGAATTCGTTGCAGTCAACGATCTTACAGATCCAAAAACTCTGGCTCACCTGTTGAAGTACGACTCCATCCTTGGCAATCTGCCGAACAAGATCACGGCCGGTGCAGACAGCATCACGGTGGACAACAAGACCATAAAAGTGTTCAAGGAAAAAGACCCCGCCAAGCTGCCCTGGGAGTCGGTTGGGGCACAAGTGGTGCTGGAATCCACCGGCCACTTCACCGATGCCAACGAAGCCAAGAAGCACATGCGCGGCCCGGTGAAGAAAGTAATCATCTCAGCCCCGGCCAAGAATGAAGATGTCACGCTGGTGCTTGGCGTCAACGAGCAGGTTTACGATCCGGCCAAGCATCACGTCATTTCCAACGCTTCCTGCACAACCAACTGTCTGGCGCCGGTTGCCAAAGTCGTGAACGACAATTTCAAGATTGTCAGTGGCACCATGACAACCATCCATTCCTATACCAACGATCAGGTCATCCTGGACTTCCCGCACAAAGACTTGCGTCGGGCTCGCGCGGCGGCGATCTCAATGATTCCTACCTCTACCGGCGCGGCTAAGGCGCTGAGGCTCGTCATTCCCGAACTCGCCGGCAAGCTTGACGGTTTCGCCATGCGCGTGCCCACCCCGAACGTCTCGGTGGTGGACCTGGTGGTTTGGGTGGAAAAGAAAACAACCAAGGAAGAATTGAACGCCACGTTGAAGAAGGCCTCCGAAAGTGGACCGTTGAAGGGCTATCTGGGCTACGAGGGGAACGAACTGGTGTCGGCGGACTTTAAAGGCGATAGCCGCTCTTCCATCGTGGATGCTCCCATGACTCTGGTGGTCGGAGGCAACTGCGTGAAGGTCATCTCGTGGTACGACAACGAGTGGGGCTATTCGTGCCGCGTCCGCGACCTGATCAACTACCTTGTGAGTAAAGGCCTGTAATTCTTGTGTGGCGCGGACCTGCCCTGAGAGATGTCGAAGGCCGCGCAGGGGCGGCCCGCGCCGCCCCGCCAGCCGCCGCGACAGCGGCACGGCTTCAAAGGATGCCCGCATGTCGAAGCTCTCGATCCGCGATCTCTCGCTCAGCAATCACCGCGTCCTGATGCGCGTTGACTTCAACGTCCCGCTCGAAGACGGGCGCGTCATGGACGACACTCGTGTCCGCGAAACTCTGCCGACCATTGAGTATGCTTTGCGTCACCGCGCCAGACTGGTCCTGGTCTCCCATCTCGGTCGCCCCAAGGGCAAGCCCAATCCCAAGATGAGCCTGAAACCGGTGGCAGAACGCCTGCGCATGCTTCTGGACAAAGATTTGGCACCCGGCGAGAACGTCGGCTTTTGTCCCGATTGCATTGGACCAGAAGCCGAAGAGATGGCGGGAAAACTGGAACAGGGCCAAACCCTGCTGCTGGAAAATCTTCGTTTTCATCCCGAAGAAGAGGCCAATGACGAGAAATTTTCGAAACAGCTTGCCAGCCTGGCCGACTACTACGTCAACGATGCCTTCGGCACGGCGCATCGGGCTCACGCCTCCACCGTCGGCGTGACCAAATTTGTGAAGAAGTCCGCCGCCGGGCTTCTCATGGAGAAGGAGCTCCAGTACCTGGGCAAAGCCCTGCAGCATCCGGAGCGGCCTTTTATCGCCATCCTGGGCGGCGCCAAGGTCAGCGACAAGATCGACGTCATCCGCAATCTGATAGGTAAAGTTGACGTGCTCATCGTCGGCGGCGGGATGGCCTTCACCTTCCTCAAAGCCCAGGGTGAACCAATCGGAAAATCCCTGGTTGAGGAAGACAAGATCGACCTGGCCCGCCAGCTCCTGCAGGAGGCCAAGAATCACAAGATGAAATTCCTGCTGCCGGTCGACCACGTCGTGGCGGACAAGGTCGACGCTAACGCGGCAGTCCAGACCGTCAGCAAGATTCCCGCCAACCTCATGGCGCTGGATATCGGGCCGAAGACCATCGATCTCTTCGCCAAAGAAGTCGCCAGTGCCCGGACTATCGTGTGGAACGGCCCGATGGGTGTTTTCGAGGTAGCACCGTTCGCAAAAGGAACCTTCGAAATCGCTCGAGCGGTCGCGGAGAACGCGGGCGCGACCTCAATCGTGGGTGGCGGCGACTCGGTTTCCGCGGTACATGCAGCCGGTGTGGCCGACAAGATCACCCATATCTCCACCGGAGGCGGCGCGTCTCTGGAATTTCTGGAGGGAAAGAAACTCCCAGGAGTAGAAGCGCTCACGGACAAGAAATAATCCGCTAACAATAATGAGTTGTCATCCGGAGTGGCCTTCAGGCCACGCAGGACGTGCGCATCTGGTTTGTACCAGGAATCCCGAGTTGCTGAAAGGATTTCATGCCCCGCAAAAAGCTGATGGCTGCCAACTGGAAGATGTACAAGAATCCCGATCAGACGCGGGCCTTCTTCCGCGACTTCCTTCCCCTGGTGGCTGGCCACACCCGCGATGAAATCGTCGTGTGCCCACCCTACATTGATCTGTGTGTCGCGATTGAATCCTGCAAGGGCTCGAGCGTCGCCATCGGCGCGCAGAATCTGTATTGGGAAAAAGAAGGTGCTTACACTGGCGAAATCTGCCCCGCCATGCTCCTCGATATCGGCTGCACTCACGTGATCATCGGGCACTCCGAGCGCCGGCAGTATTTCGGCGAGACCGACGACATCGTGAATTTCAAGCTGAAAGCTGCGCTGGAAGCGGGTCTCACACCGACCGTCTGTGTAGGAGAAGTCCTGGAAGAGCGCGAAGCCAATCTCACCGAAGACGTTCTCCGCCGTCAGTGCCTGCGGGCTTTTCACGCCATCTCTGGAAAGAAAGCGGCGAAGCTGGTGGTCGCCTACGAACCGGTCTGGGCCATCGGAACCGGAAAAACCGCCACCCCTCAACTCGCGGCGGCCGCGCACCTGCTGATCCGGGGGGAGGCAGCGAAAGCCTTCGGCGAAGAATTTTCCCAGCAACTCCGTATTCTTTACGGTGGCTCGGTCAAACCGGAAAACGTGAAAGCCCTGATGGCTGAAGAAGAAATCGACGGCGCACTGGTCGGCGGGGCCAGTCTGGACCCGAAATCGTTCGCGGCTATCGTGAAGTATTAAGCGGAGCAGAAGGCAGATCTGCAGATTTCAGATTGTAGATTTCAGATTTCGAGCCAATCCGCGGTGTCTCAGGGAACGCAGAAAATCTGCAATCTTCAATCCTCAATCCGAAATCGTCGCTCTGGTTCGGCCCCGGAGTCCATTTGTTATAATGACCTGCTTTCGCGGAAGTGGTGGAACTGGCAGACACACCATCGAAGGTCATGGCTTTGCTGATTCTCTCCAAATTTCTCATTACAGCCCTTCTATCTTTCCCACCAATCGATTGCACAAATCCGCCGTAAAGCCCCGGTAAGCCCCGGGCGGCGCCGGAATTATGCCTTCGTTGCAAAATCGGGTGCAGGTTTGCGTTTTCTGTCCTCATTCCCCCAAAAGCAAGACTGCGGCATTCACTTCCGTGCGGCCACCGCAGCTCTGATGCAACGATCGCTACTGTCTTGCCACGAGCCGACGTCCAGTGCCGGCAGCTTGGATTTGGCCGCACGATGGAACTACACCAGACTCACGCGGGGTCGCATTCGAGGATCGCCACATTGTCGTCGGGGCCGGTGGACATTGACGATTTCACTTCCGATAATTCTGGGAAGTTAGGATGCGTCTCGCATAAAATGCTGTGCAGGAGGGCCTGGACATGGGCAGCTTACCCCCATCCGCACAGCGAACCGGCGGCAGGATGATGCGCGACTTGACATGGTCGCACGCAGAGAAGGTTATCGCGCGCGAAGCGTTTCGCCGAGCTCTAGACCGAGAATTTCAGCTGGTCATGCAAAAAACCAGGGAGATGGCCAAAAACATCGAGCAACCCTCGGATCTTTGGGAGCTGGAAGACTACCTCACCCGTAGCCGCAAGGAGATCGACCGCCAATACGACTACCGGTATTCGGTTCTGCCGCACGTTTTTGGAAATCTTGTCCGCCGTGGCCGCCTCAGCGTGGAAGAGTTACACGGGCTACGGGAAGACAAGCTGGAAGCGATTCGATCCTGTATCCGGGTGTTCGACACACTGGACGCAGCCTAAACACGGCCAGGTTACGATTCATTCCAGGGGTCGACGATTTCAAGACTACAGTTGGCAAAGTCGGTAACATTGCGCGTGGCAAGCTTCGCCCCTCGCACGCGCACGATGGCTGCGATCTGCGCATCCGCGTGACTTATCGGTTTGCCGAGCGAGCGACGCTGAGCCGCGATCCTCGAATAAACTCGCGCAGCCTCGCTCTCGAAACTTAAGACGCGGCCGGCGAAGTCTTGGGCAAACATGGCTTCGGCCGCCGCCAGCAGCCCCTCGCGACGCTTGCCCTTGCTCAGAAGCTCAATTCCAAGAAAGATTTCTGCTTCGGTAATTGCGGTCGTAAAAAAGTCCGTGGCTGGATATTTCACGGCCCAGGCCACGACCTGAGGAGCGGGCTTGGGTCTCATGAATTCTGAGAGAACATTGGTGTCCAGGATGATCATTCGCCAAATCCCGGGGGCTCGCGCATGGCGTCGCGTTGCGGCACTTCAAGTTCGAGCCCGCCCAATGCCCGAAATCGTCGACGGATGCTCTCCGCCAAATTCCCCTTGGCCGGGGAGGGCACGGTTAGAGCCAAGCGCAAGATTTCCCTGGCCTCTTCTTCCATAGAACGCCCGTGATGGGCAGCGCGGACCCTTAATCGCGTTTTGGTCCTCTCATCCAGTTGTCGAATCGTTAATGTCGCCATGCTGTCAATGCTATCATTGCTAGCGACGAAAGCAAAGTAGCAAATCACTCTCGGGCCCACCGTTCCGCCAGTCAGAGAGTAATGGCCAACCCCCAAGTCGCACCTGGCTCGAGCGCGGGAGAAGATTCCAATGCGGAAGACTTGGAAGACTCATGGCCAAACCTGGCCTCGATGGCAGCGCGATCGTCGGTGTATATCCTGGCGTCGTCCCGCGCTCGCGAAATCGCGACATAGGCAAATCTTGCGTTCACCAGGTCGGGATGAGCTTTGCTATCCGCATTGATCAGCACACGGTCCGCCGTCACTCCCTGGGCACTGTAGCTGGTCATGGCGTAACCGTGATCAAAGTGCCGGTTCTCCGCCGGATTCAATTGCACTCTGCCACCTCTTTCCAGGCGAAGCGTGAGGGTTCCTGTCCCGGATACAGTCTCGATAGTGGCGAGTTCTCGATTGGCGACCCCGATGGTTTTGTCCGGAGCCGTGAATTGCAACCGGTCTCCCGCTGCGAACGGCTGCTCGCTCTCGCGATAGACGCTCACTCCGATGAGCCGCCTCGGGTCGTAGGTCACTTGGGCCAGGTCCGGTCTTTCGACGGTCAGTAGGTTCTGCTCGAGATTGCGGGACACGACGCGTGCGTAGCTGCCCGCCTCGATCCCGACTACCTTGCTGCCCCGGGAATACCTGAGAACATCGTCGACGCCATAGCGGGCGGCCCATTGCCGGTCGGCGCCGGTCATATCCTGCTGTTGCACCAAGACCCGAAGCCAGTGATTCTCCGGGGCCACGAGTCCGCGGGATTGCAGCTCTGTCCGAATTGCGTTGTTGAGCTCCCGGCGAGAGGCATTGTCGGGAGAGATGACAAGTGTGTTCTCTGAATTTTCGGCGAAGCTTCGGGCGATCACCCGAATCCGTTCGACCGTGTCGCCAATCTCGGTGATGCGGCCTTGTTTGGCGAGGGCCTGAACTCCCGAGCTGACCTGTCCCTGCGCGAACTGCTCCACCACCGCCTTCAGGTCTGGGTCCGTCTGCCGTACGATCCGCTCGAGTTTCGCAGTGCTCATACCCGCTTCCTGCAATTGCTGGAATGGCTTGCCGGCTTCCACCGCCTGATGCTGACGAACATCTCCGATCAGAACGACGCGGTCCTCGGTCCCGAGGCGTGCCATGAAATCTTTCATCTGAGTTGTGCTGGCGAGGCTGGACTCATCCACCATGTACAGATGTTTTTCCCGGGGCGCATCGCGATCCCGTCCGCGCGCCAGAAAGGCTTGGAGCGTTCCGGCGGGGATGCCGGCCTCCCGCAGTTGCTTGGCCGCACGGGAGGTGGGGGCAAAGCCTTCCACCTCGTAAGTTTTGGCTTCCGCGGCTCGGCGAATGACCTCCAGTGCGGTTGTCTTTCCTGTTCCGGCTGAACCCTGGATTCCCAGGATGCGATCACGACTGCTCAGTACATGCTCGAGCGCGGCGGTTTGGGCCGAGTTCAGATCGGAGCGCTGCACCGCGGCCGCCGCGGCTTCGCGCGGCGAGAGCATGGGCTCGACGCGTCCCTGGCCCGCTAGCATGTGCTGGATCACCGCCCGTTCGGCAGCCACGGTCTCCGGCGTGGTAAAAAGCCTTCGCGTCGGGTCAGCGGCCGGGTTCACCGCAAGAAACTCGCCTTTTTCGACGCGAGTCTGAAAATTCTGGTGCACTTCGTGGTAGGTGGTCTTCCCCATGCCGCGGCGCAAGGCATCTCGCATCAAAAGGCGTTCGTCCACCACGGCTTCGCGTTCGAAATGCTTGTCGCGGGAAAAAATAACCGCCTCCTGTGCCCGCAACGCCGCGATCGCCGGGCTGCCATGTTCCCTCCTCCGCTCACGGGCACGTGCTTCGGCCACGACATGTTCAGCCTGGTTTCCGAACTCGGCGGCAAGCTTCTTATGGGCATTGAGCACCTCCTGGGGAGTCAAAATTTGTTTCCGGTCGCGGGTCGAGTGGGCAGCGATCTCGGCAGACTCTTTGCTGGTCAAACCGAGTCGCTCTAGATGAGCGCGGATCTGTTGGCTGCGCGGGCTGGAAGCATCGAGATATTCCTGGGAATAGCCTTTAATCTCGGGCGCACCACTTCTGCCTGGTTCCAACTCGTATCCCATCTGTGCCAGGCGATAGGTCAGTTCCGACTGGTACACTGCGGTGGCAAACTGCTGTGAGCGGAACAGGCTGCGTGGCTGTAATGCCCGGGTATGACCGTTCTCGAGTTCGGTCACATTGAAGACCACCGCGTGCGTGTGCAACTGCGGCGCGGCATATCCTGCCACGGGCCGCGCGGTATCGTGTTCAAACTTGGCGACGATGAACTTGCCGGTCGTGCGGGCAGGATGGTTGCTCCCCATGCGGGCTTGAGCGTAGCGCTCGAGTTCATTGAGGGCGATGCGCACGCTCTCGCGATGGGCCTCCCGAACTCGTTCATCGCCGCCGACCAGAGCGGTCAGAGAAACCGATTTTGGTGCCGAGAAAGTTGCATCCCACCCGGCACGATGCGCGGCGCTGGTCACCTTCTTGCCGTCCGCTCTCTCGTATTGGTAGGAGCCGTGATGTCGCACCAGCGGTTGGCCGGTGAGCGGGTGCTGACCTTGACTGAGGCGTGAAAATTCCTCCTCCTCGACCGCCTCTGACAGCCCAAATCGCTCCGCCAGTCGCCCCTGCCATGTGCCTTGGATTTCCCGTCCTCGGCCCCAGTAGCTTTGGGCTTTCGAGGTGAACTCCTTTTGGTGATAGTTCTGCGCTTGCGCAGCCGTGAGCGGCTTTGAAATGGTCAGCATAGATCTCCTAGAGGTGCGTATCGTTGAAATCCATGGTCGAGGGCTCGACATATCCCGCATCTTGCGCTGGCCCGTGCACGTCCGGCGTCAGGTCTCGCGGATCGAACCTGCGGGGCAAAAAATCGTCCATCTCGCGTTCCATGAAGGCCTGCTGTTTGGACTCGAGTTCAATGTAGGGAAAGGAAAACCGGGCAACGTAGTTGCCGTATTTCAGGTAGGCACGCAGGTCGTCCATCCCGGAGATCTCCGAAGGCATCACCAGCGGTTCGGTCTGGCGGTCGAGCGCGAAGTTTTTGCCGGCGCGAGTTCCGTCAAAGTGCGTTTCCCGCAATCGTTCGATTTCGACTTCACCAATCGCTTCACTCACCCACTTGGCGGCTCTCGGTTCGCTGGTACGCAGAAAGATCTTGGTTGCGGGTTGGGACAGCATCGCTTCGGCGTCATTTCCATAGCGGGCTTCTAACTGGCTGCGGCCCTGGAACCCGAGAATGATCGGATTGTTGGATTTCCGGTTTTCCGTGATCGCCGTATGCAGCTGCGGCAGGCGCTGCAGGCTGGCCAATTCGTCGATTACAAACCAGGCCGGACGCTGATGGGGATGGGGTTCGGTCAGCAGGCGCAAGACCAGCAGGTCGAGCCAGAGGCTGATGAGGGGCAGCAGCGCATCCCGCAGCGCAGGACGTGAAGTGATGAAGATCCAGCCGCGCCGCTCGTCCGCCCACTTCGTGGCAGTCCAGGTCGACGTCGTTTCCTCTGTTTTGGGCAGCAATCGGAAGCTGTCGGCAACCATGTTCAGCGAGCCCAGCACACCGGTGCGCTGATTGGGTGCCTTGACATCAATCAGCGCCGCCAGCTCGGTACCTTTGACCCGGCGATCGATCTCTTGCGGGTGGGACATCCATTCGACCAGTTGGGTGGGAGTGGGCAAGAAACTCAACAGGTGGGCAAAGATTTTTTGTGGGCTCTCGACAAAAAATCGATTAGTCATGCCCGCCGGCTGGAACAGGGAAACCGCAATGGCTTTGGCCTCGGCTTTGCGCCGCAATTCGTCGGAGGGGCTCCAGTAGGGACAGCGGGCATCAAGCGGATTCAGAACGATGTCGCCGCGGCGCTCGTCATAAAACTGCTGCACAAACTCACAGGCCGGGTCATAGACAATCGCGCTATGCCCGCGTTCGGCCACCTGAACTAGAATCTGGCGAATGATCGTCGACTTGCCCGCGCCGGTATCGCCCACCGTCAGGATGTGTTTGTTTTCCGCAGCCCGAGGAATGCGCAGCGGTTTCTTTTCGCCGTCCACCACTAGCCCGATCCCATCCCCGTCGAGCGCCCTGGAGAATTCCCTTCCCGAAACCAGCAGCGGCCCTTTGATCCGACGCCCATAGCGCAGTTGCTGTCGGGGCCGCAAGTCGCGAGGAATGGAGAACGGCAGTTCGAGCAGCAGCGCGAGCCCACCCCAAAGGAGCGGAGCCGCGAACAGGTCGAGCGGCGTGGCCCCGCGGTAAATCCACTGCGCTAGATATTGATGCAGAGGCTGGTTTCGGTAGGTGCGAAACGGTTCTCGCCAGAGCAGTCGTTGACCCCGCGCGAGCGCAGCCGCCGAGAGTTGGAAAGCCAGAGCCTTCCCTGCGGGTTGGGGCGTCAGTCCGGGCTGAACGTCGGCGTCGAGTGCCATGCGGATCGCTCGTTGCCCGTCGGAAACATAGATCAACTGGTAGGCGGCGGTGGGGTGAAGGATGCCAACCGTTTCCGTTCGCAAATAGTAGGGCAGGTAATACTGCTCGAGCGGGCTGAGCCCGAAATGGAAGCGCAGGTACATGAGAAAACCAGCGGCCAACAAGGCGATAAAGATCGCCCCCTGGGTGTAGTGGAATCCTCGCGGCGGCCAGAACAACGACTCCTCTCGCCCCCATTCTTGAATTTTGGACACGGTTACTCCTTTTCGGCGTTCCGACGCCTGGTCAGAAGTTCGCGGGTCGTCCGGCCCTTGCTGGCCTGCACGCTCCGGATGATGTTTTCGTATTGTTCCGCGCTGATCAGTTCTCCGCGTGTCAACGGCGAAAGTACGTTCATCAGGAACAACTGAATACCTACCACCTCGGTGAGCACGATGGGCTCGTGACGGGCGGCCGGGAAGTTTTGGCGCACGCTTTGCAGCAGCACATCGCGGACCCATTCGGCCATCTTTTTTCCTTCCACGGAGGAGGCGCGCTGTAATTCGCGTTCTTCCGCGGGCGTCAGTTTGGTGCTGACCGTCTGCGTTCGCCGCTCACTTCCGTGCGGATTTCGGTTTTCGAGTAGCGAAGCTCCACAATCGTCGGACATGAACGGTTCTCCTCGGTAAGCGCCCGCGTAGCTGGTGAGCTACGACGCGCTCCTAAGTTGTGGAACGCCTTGGGTAGCTGGCGGGCTACGGTGGTAATCCCGCAGCACCCTTCCAGGGATGGAGTGTCCACAAACATCCACCCGGTGCGAAGCACCGTGCCTCGACTGCCCAAAAATTCAACGCGCATCCCGGCTCCGACCGCGCCGAAGCCTATGGCGCCGGCAGATGCATCGCGCCGCCGGCAGCGCGGATTCTACGCACCGCTTTCGTGCCTTCCCCTGGTCCGCAGCCGAACCAGGCGAGCCGGGCTGCGGTCGATCATGCGCGCGGCGGTCTGCGCAATTTCCTGCGCCCGGGCACGGCAAAGTGCCGCGGGAATCTCCAAGCGTCGCCGGAGTTCGAGCATCGTGATCACGTCTTCGATCGCGATGCCTCCAATCAACCACAGTCTCGCCGAAGCGATGTCCACAGTTCGCTGCGCGTAGTAGAGAGGATTGGGTTTATCGGAGCGGTTTGCAGCCAGGGTGCGTGTAAGTTTGGCCGCGTCGATTCCGCGCGTGAGCTGGTCGAGGACCCACGCCCAATCCTGCTCGGAGTTTGTGGTCTGTCCGCAGTGCGGTGGCCGAGCGTTTCGGCGGGAGCAACCGAGGGCCTCGAAAGCGGAAATATCCAGCCGGAAGTCCTCAGGCACCCAGGTGCGGTTGCAGGGGAATTCGACGGTGACGCGCGGGGCCGGGTCGTATTTCGAATTCAAGAATCCCGGCAGGCGAAGAACGCGATTGCGGTCGGTGCAAGCCCGATCACCGCCAAAAGTGAGCGCCAGAAGCTTGAGCGTTGCTTCCTGCTGCTCAAATGTGAAGCCCTCCACGCGCCAGAGCACCTGATATTTGCCCGGTGAGGTCGAGACAATTGCGTTCGGCGTGGGAACTCGATCCGAGGCCTGAAGGAAAGCTAGCCGGATCTCGCCGTCGATATCCAAATCCAGATAGAGATGCCGCACTGTGGCGATCGACTCTTTGGTGCGCGTGCGGCTGTGGGGGTGAAGCGGATTGGCACCCACATGGATGTTCGCACCGGAGGCATTCTCATGCGCAAGCCAACCCAGATAGCGAGACTCGAGCACGCGCTCCAGAGGAACAATTCGCTGCAAGATCTGGCCCGGAGACCGGCGCCGGACCAGAAGGGCAATCGTCTCCCCCGGAAAAAACGAGCGGGTGAGGAAAAGCGCGGCAACCTCGGTTGCGTTCCAGCCTTTACCAGGATGCATGTTGCACCTCCACTGCCGATTCCCTCGGGAATCGGTTTTGGTCCTGGTGGAATCGAGAAATGGCCAGCCCGGGCGCGAGACTTCGGCGGCAGGCTTTCCAGTTGTCGAGCGGACGGGAGGTCCCGTTCTGGCCGGGACCGAGAGGGCGGGCGTCGAGCGCGAGATTCATTTCGCTCCGGATCATCTGTGGGCGTTCATACTAGCTCAAGACACCGCGATCGCACGAGCTCCAGGGGCCGGCCGTCGACAAGCCGGGGCTCAATCGGACCAAGCGACCGAAGGATTGATAGAGGGCTCATGGCAAAAACCTCCCGGCCCGGAAAGCCCAGCCGAAAGCCGGGCTTTTCGAGGCGAAGAGCAAAGGCTATACCGCCGCCTCGTTCTCGGAAACGTCCTGCTGCGCCCGCTCTACGGGAGGGGCTTTCTCTGCCCGATCCAGCTTCAGGATGGAAGCCACCCGAATTTCCCAGACCCGCTGCCGGGTATCGGTCTTCGGGCTGACGTAGTCCCGGCTACGCAGCTCGCCTTCCAGCTGGATGTGGGCTCCTTTCTTGAGGGTGGCGGCAAATTCGGAGAGCTGGCCGAAGACCACGCAACGATGCCACTCGGTGCGCGAGACATACGCCTCATCGTTCCGGTAGGAACGCTTGGTGGCCAGCGAAAAAGTGGTAAAAGCTGCGACTCTGGTTGGTGCGAAGTTCTGCGTCACTGCCAGAAAACCGATGAGGGTGACTTTGTTCTGGTACATGGGTGTTCTCCGTTGTTTGAATTTGCCCCGCTGTTGCTCGGGGCACCCGTGGCGAGCGGGCCATGCTCCCAAGTGCCGAGGCTCTGCATTTACGGAGGGTCCGGAGAAATCTTTTCGCGCTGCTTTGCGAACAAGATTTGGAGGGAAACCGTAACCCGCAGGGCGGCGCAGCCGAAGCAGAAGAGCGGAGCTGCCGCAGGGCGCATGAAAAGCCCCGAAGCGGTGCCTGAGCCAGGCGGGCGCAAAACGGAGATCCCGTGTCCGACGAAAGTCTCCCTCGGTATCGTGGTCGACGAAATTCGCTGCCCACCGATCTCGCCGTAAGCGTCGGACTAACTCAGTCCGAGCGTGGTCCGTCGTCGCCCGGACGGATGCCGAGATGGCAGATGCCAAGACGTTGGTTGGCTGGTTCCCGCGAGGATCCAGAATGAAACGGGCGGGAGCTGGAATCGGCATCTCGGGGCCTCGGAGGGCGTGGCTCGTCTCGCCTGCACTTCGAGCGGCCAGGAGAGGCGGCTGCTTCTCGCGCACGATAATCTCGCCCCAAGCGCGAAGTCCAATCACTTTTCGGCGGCACGGTATAACCGGGAGGAATACCTTCGGGAGAAACTCGAGTCACTCCCGAGGCCGGCCTTTGCGCAGATTGCTCGCCGGCCGCATCCGATTGCAAGCATGCAGGAAACGGTCGGCGCGTCTCGGCGGCGTGGCGGGGTTGCTCGGCGTCCAGAGGGAAACGGGCAGTGCCCTCGAGCGTAATCGAGCGACAGGTTAAGGGCTGGCGTCTCTTGTTTTTTTTTGGCCTTCCGGTTTCGCGACTTGGTTTCCAAAACTTGTTATGCTGGCAATGACTTGCGCGGCTTTCTTGCAGCCTTGCTTGAGCGAATACCGGGCGCGCCGCCCACGACATTGTCCCCGCTTATAACTGGCGGTAATAAGGGCTCGACGAAAAGTTATTGGACAATGAGGTCTGCGGTGAGGCAGAGTAATTTCGATTCGCCGGTCGACACCGGGCTTGACCAGCCGGGGCCGGGTGCGGCGGCTGAGATTGCGCTGCCGCTTGGCCGATCCAAGGAGGGCGGCGTCGAGGACTTCGGCGATGGCCGATCCGGGCGTGGGGCCGGGGGACCGTCGCTCCGCAAGTTGCTTCCGGCTGACACCTTGACACTGCGCAGGGCGGGAGTCCGCAGTGGCCGAGGTGACAACTGGGTTCCCGCCGAAGGAGCCTCATCATGGCATGGCCAGAGCCGATGCCCCCGTCGTTCCCGCTCGATCCCATCGAACCGCTGCTGAGCGTCCCGAGGGCAGCCCATCTGCTCGGCATTTCGGTCAAGACCTTGCGCGACTGGATTCTGGCTCGTAGGATCGACTACGTGAAGGTTGGCGCCATGGTCATGATTCGGCCGGAAACCATTCGCCGCTTTGTGATCGGCAACACGCGACGCGCGGCAAGCTGATGAGAGTCTTCAAACGCAAAGGCAGTTCGCACTACTACTACAAATTCGAGTTCCGGGGCCAGCAGTACTTCCGTTCTACCGGGACCCAGAACCGGCGCGAGGCCGAAGGGGTCGCTGCAGCGGCGCGCGCCCGCGCCGTCCGCCAGGCGGCGGGTCTGGAAGCGCCCGATCCCCCGCGCAAATCGGCGGCGGGCGCTGACCAGAGCAAGCATGCACCCACCCTGCGGCAATTCCAGGCGACGTTTGAAGAATGGGTTGCGACCGCCAAAGCAGAACAACCGGGTACGGTGAAGTTCTACCGTGACAGCTATCGCAAGCTGCTCTGCTATGGTCCCTGGGCGGATCTTCGCCTCGATGAGATCGACGAATCGCACATCGAAGCGTTCAAGACCTGGGCCCTGAAGCAAGCCGGGCGCCGCAACAACGGCAAAGCGACACCGGTCGGCAAGACCACCGTGAATCGCTATCTGGCCACGCTCCGCAAGGCTCTGCGCTACGCGCAACGCAAACTGAAAATCATGGACAAAGTGCCGGTCATCGAGCAGTACAGCCGCGATGAGGGCGCCGAGCGCGAAACCGACTACGTCTTCAGTGCCGCCGAGTATGCCGAGTGGATTGGGCATGTGGAGGAGCCGTTACGATCGGCCTCGATTCTGGCGCGCCACACGGGGCTGTGCCGAAACAAGATGATCCAGCTGAGGAAAGATTGCTATCGGGTCTTGGCCGAGCCCGGGGCGGACGGGAAACTCTACGGCGAGGTCACCGTCAAGCGCGGCTTGAAGCGGCGGGCGCGCAAACGCAAACTCGTGGTCCAGGGCGAAGCCAAGGAAATCCTGGACGCTCTGGTGGCGGCTTCGGGGTGTGAGCACGTGTTCACGCACCCCCGCGATGGCACCAAGCCGCTCCCGAACTGGGTGCTCGAGAACCAGATGGCACGGGTGCGGGGCCAGATCAAGCCCCATCCCGATTCCGGACTGCATGCGCTGCGGCACACGTTTCTGACCGAGGCCGGGCAGTACACCGACCCCTTCACATTGCAATACGTGGCGGGGCACGATACGATCAAGACCACGATGCGTTACGTTCATCCGCAGGAAGAGGCGGTGCGGAAGTTGTTTGTGCGGCTGGGCGGGCTGGCGCGACCGGAGCTGGCGCCGGGTTCGCGGGGGTCGGTGCAGTATCCGGTGCAGTGGCAATCGCCGTCTGCGGGGAATGACTCTAAGTTATTGAATATAAGTAATTTACAGCGTGCGGAAGTGGTGGAACTGGCAGACACACCATCTTGAGGGGGTGGCGCCGAAAGGCGTGGGGGTTCAAATCCCCCCTTCCGCACCAATCGTCTTTTTCCTGGCCAATTATTTCGAGGACACAGCGGATACCGGCATGATTATTCTGATTACGATCATCCATATTATTGTTTGTTTCTTTCTGATCATCGTGGTGCTGTTGCAGAGCGGGAAGAGCGGCGATATTGCCGCGGCTTTTGGCGGCATGGGCAGTCAGACGGCTTTTGGACCACGCGGGGCTGCTACTGCCTTGTCCAAGGCCACCACCTGGTCAACCGTGATCTTCATGATCACTTCCATCACGCTCTCGATCATGGCTTCGCGCGGGAGCGGATCGAGCTCGGTGCTGCAGGGTTTGAAACCGGCAACGAGCAATACGCAACCGGCTGCACCGGCCAAGGCACCGGCTCCAACGCCACAGAAATAGTCGCTTGTCGCTAGTCGTTGGTCGTTAGTTAACCTTCCGAACATGGCTTCACACCTAAGGCTATCGGCCAACGACCAATGACCAACGGCTGCTCATGATTCACGAAATCCTTCCGGTTGGGCCGCTCTACTGCAACTGCTCCGTCATCGGGGATGAAGTCACCCGTGAAGCTATGGTGATTGATCCGGGTGACGACATCGAGGATATTCTTGCTCTCGTGCGGAAGCATAATCTCCAGGTAAAACAGATCGTGATTACTCACGCCCACATCGATCACGTGGGCGGCGCCATGAAGTTGAGGGCGGCAACTGGAGCGCCCATCCTGCTCAATCAGAATGATTATGCTCTGCTGAAAATGCTGGACGTGCAGGCGGCCTGGATCGGGATGCAAAATCCCGGCAAGGTGGAAATCGATCGCAGCATGGGGCAGGCGGATACGCTTCACGTCGGTTCACTGACGGCAAACGTAATGCATACTCCGGGGCACACCGAGGGCAGCGTCTGCCTGTATTTTCCCCTGGAGAAGAAGCTGATCGCAGGCGACACGCTGTTTGCGGGAAGCATTGGACGTACGGATTTGCCGGGGGGATCGTTCGAGAAAATCATCGACTCCCTGCATGAGAAAGTGATGGCTTTGCCGGACGACACGGTAGTCGTGCCCGGCCACGGCGAGATGACCACGATTGGCCAAGAGCGGGAGAGCAATCCGTTTCTGGTGAAGAGTTAGGCCTTCGGGGACTTCCCCGCTCGCGGTTTTTCCGATTCCATCCCGCGACGAGTCTTTCGCCCTTTCCGGGCTATGTCATTTCCCACTTTTCACCCAGGGCTTGCGCCCTGGGCTGCAATCTTGCGCCGCTTCGCGGCTGGGCAAATGGTGATTGGGTTCATTTCTTCCTGGTCAGCTTCGCGGCCACAGCCTGAAGCACCGACTGGGCCTCGTCGCTCCACCAGTTGGCGATGACCTCGGCGAGTTCGTCCTCGACGTGATCGAAAAGGCCAGCCAGGTCGGCGCGTGCTCCGCGGCGGGTCGCGGTCATCGCCTGGGGCGGCAGGGCCAGTAGGCTCTGACACCATTCCACCGCGCGATCCACAACTTTTTCCAGCGGGACCAGTTCATCCACCAGGCCCAGCCTTGCCGCTTCAGCTGCCGAGAAAACGAGTCCACCGACGCCGAGGCGCTCGGCTTGACGGGCACCGACCTGACGTCGCAGTGCACCAAGAATCACCGGCGGTAACGGGATCCCAACCTGCACCTCATTGAATCCCATCTTCCAGTCGCCCTCCGCCATCCCGCGCCAGTCGCAAAAGATGGCGAGCACCGTGCCTCCTGCAGGACCGTGGCCAGTGATCGCCGCAGCAACGGGAATGGGCGAGCAGGCGAGAGCGCGCAGCAGGGAGTAAAAGTCTCGCCAGACTTTTGCCATTGCCGGACGGTCCAGAGTTAAAAGGAGGGGGACATCCAGACCTCCCGAGAACCTGCCGGGACTGCCAGAAAGGATTAGCGCCCGGGCGCCATCTTTAGGAGCGGCCTCCACGGCTTCTTTGAGTGTAACGATCAACTCGGGAGACAAAGCGTTGGCCGGTGGACGGTTCAGACGGAGCTCTCGCACTGCGCCGTGGTTGGTGGTGACGATCATAAGTTTTTTTCCGGTAGACCGCAGAATGATACTGCGAGACCCACGCACCCAAAAACTGTTCGTTTCTTTCGTAGCGCCGGCATCCTTCGGCTGCGCTCAGATCAGGCTTCGCCATCAGCTGCGAGGGCAAGACGCCCTCGCGACAGCCGGCGGGACGCCGGCGCTACGGCAAATTCAGAAATTCAAGTACTCGCTTCATCCCCTCACGAAATTCAGACGACGGAGTGAGCAGGCTCACGATCAGGTATCCGTCGCCGGGAAAATCATAAAAATGTCCGGGGTGGACCAGCACGGAAGCCTTGCGGAGGAGATCAACCGCCAGTTCTTCATCGGATTGGGTCACGGGCACGCGTACGACCGCGTACCATCCACCCTCGACCTGTAAACGCTGAGACGATTTCTGCTTTGCCAGTTGGTCGTCCAACTCCGCGAGGTTTGTCCGCAAGCGGTCGAGCAGCAGCGGCTGGATATTTTTTCGTTGTTGCAGCAGCTCGCCTGCAGCCAGCTGGATGGGCGCATTCATCGACAGGTAGGTGTCAGCAATTACTTCCAGGCGTTCCATGGCTGCGGCAACTGCTTTATCGGGACCGCTGGTCGCCACCCAGGCCAGCTTCATCTGCGGCAGGCCGGAGATCTTCGATAAACCGCTGAGGGTGAACGTCAGCACTTCGGGGTTGGCGGCGAAGCTTGGGCGCGGCGCGCCGTCATGCGGGTAATCGAGAAAAACTTCATCCACGATCAGGGCAAGACCGTACTCCCGGCAGAAAGAGTTCAACAACTTTCGTTCGCCTTCGGTCACATACGATCCGGTGGGATTGTTGGGATGCACCACCAGCACCGCACGCGTGCGCTGGTTCACACGCTGATACAGGGAAGGAAGATCTATCTGCCAGCCGTGATCGTAGATAAGCGGGTAGGGCGCCAGGGTCACGTCCTCCAGGTCGGCGAGAAACTCGAATAATGGATAGCTCGGCTTGGGTACCAGGACTTCGTCCCCAGGATCGCACAGCAGCCGGAAAACGTAGGAGTATCCCTCGCTGGTGCTGGTGGTGAGGACCAGCGATTCCGGCCGAAATTCGAGTTCGCCATGTTGCTCGCGATAGTACGCGGCAACGGCTTCACGAGCGCTGGTTAACCCTTTGGGTTGCGGGTCATAGTCCATCGCCTCGGGTCGGGAAAGTGAATTGAGGATGGACTCGGTCTCGTAGTGCAATCCGGCTCGTGTGGGATTGGAAACACTCAGGTCGAGCAGTTCCCTGCCCGCGTCGCGGAGTTCACGTTGGGCTTCAGTGAAGCGGTTGGGAGTGAGTTTCCAGTCGGTGCGGCGGGAGAACATGCAGGAACATGATACCGGAGGGCTCGAGGCGCGCTGCGTCCGCTGGCCTTTTGGGGGCATTTTTTCGGCGAACTTTTGCCACCGCCACCGCAGCTACTCCTCGTGAACCAAGGGGGAGCAATCTCACCCTTCAGGAACTATCCGGTCAGTCGAATGAGGTAGGCCACTCAGGGTGTCGATAGTGGTCGAAAAGATGTGCAATCTGCTGTGGTGTAACGCGTGCCAAAGACAGTTGCGGAATGCGGTCTTCGGCAAAGAAAGAGACGGCATCGGTCTCGCTGCTTGTTTTCGCGGCTCCCCCCAACGGCCTCACAGAGGAAGAAGAGTTTGTAGACGTGATAAGGCATAGGCGGATGCCCGTGGCGCTCATGGTCGCGATCGTATACTGCCGCAAGTTTCCGAGCTATGACATCGTAGCCAGACTCCTCCTTGACTTCGCGGACAGCAGCCAGGCTGGGGCTGTCACCGACATCTGCCCACCCTCCGGGAAGAGTCCAGCCACCATCGCTGCGTTCTCGAACCAGCAAGACGCCCTTATCCGAAAATACGGCGGCGCGTACATCAATTTTTGGAGTGGCATACCCGACATCGCGGGCGAGCAACTCAACTAGTCTGGCTGGCGACACAGCGTCGGAATTCGCCGCCAACATTTCTGCCGCGATCTGCCGCACCCTCTGGTAGCGTTCAATATCGTATTGATCCTGCGCATAAGTGAGGCCGGTTTGCGCGATCGCCTGTAATCTTTTTCCCCAATCCAGCAGGTTAGAGCTTGCGCCATCCATGCCGGTAGCGTTTTCCGAAACGTCCATTTCGTGAGAATACACTGCCTTTTCTCGGAGCCAGTTGAAAACTGCCGGGCTTCGCCCGGTTGGGCGGGTGAGGGCACCCGCCCCTACGTGGACGTGGTAGTGCGTGCGCGTGGTGCATGACTTGTGGTTGCGTGGTGTTTTCGGACCTGCAGTGGGCGAGACCGTGCATACCACATCGGCGGCGTATAATAGGCCGTTTTTCACCTCTATGGACAAAGCTACTCAATACGAGCTTCACCTGGCTCAGCGGATGTCTCGACTGGGCACGGAAACTGCTTTTGAGGTACTGAACAAGGCGCGAGCGCTGGAGCGGGCGGGCAAGAAGATTATTCACCTGGAAATCGGCGAGCCCGATTTCG
The DNA here is from genome assembly GCA_964528615.1 of uncultured Acidobacteriaceae bacterium. Taxonomy (GTDB): domain Bacteria; phylum Acidobacteriota; class Terriglobia; order Terriglobales; family Acidobacteriaceae; genus JAIQFF01. The sequence goes on from CAZGSU010000078.1 coordinate 111,801, forward strand.
ACACGCCGGCGAATATCGTCGAGGCCGGGATCGAAGCCCTGCGCAAGGGCTGGACCCACTATGGCCCCTCCGCGGGCCTGCCGGAATTGCGTCAGGCCATCGCCGACGAGGTGAGCGGGTCTCGCGGCGTAAAGGTCACAAGCGACGAAGTGGTCATAGTTCCAGGCGGTAAACCTATTATTTTCTTTGCGATACTTTCCCTAGCTGAGGCTGGAGATGAGGTCATCTACCCTAATCCAGGATTTCCGATTTACGAGTCGATGATCCGGTATGCCGGGGCCCGGGCCATGCCGATCCGTCTTCGCGAAGAGAAAGACTTCAGGTTTGACGTGGATGAACTGGCGTCTCTGATCTCGGATCGCACCCGGCTCATCGTCTTAAATTCGCCTCAGAATCCGACCGGCGGCGTGCTCAGTAAGCAGGATTTTCATGACATCGCGGCGGTCATCGGCGATCGCAATATCATGGTGCTTTCGGACGAGATTTACAGCCGCCTGGTTTTCGAAGGTGAACACTATTCGATCATGTCGGTGCCTGGTTTTCAGGAGCGCACGATTCTGCTCGACGGCTTCTCCAAGACCTACGCCATGACCGGTTGGCGCATGGGGTACGGTGTCATGCGGTCGGACCTGGCCGCGCATATCACGCGGCTAATGACCAATTCGAACTCCTGCACCGCCAGCTTTACCCAGGTGGCAGGGATTGAGGCGATCCGCGGCGACCAGTCCTCCGTGGACCGGATGCGCGCGGAGTTCCGGCGGCGGCGGGACGCCTTTGTCGCTGGATTGAACCGGATCAAGGGCTTCTCTTGCCGCATGCCCAAAGGAGCGTTCTACGTTTTCCCCAACATCACCAAAACGGGATGGAAGTCGAAGCCGCTCGCGGATGCCCTGCTGGAAGAGGCCGGGGTGGCTGCGCTCTCCGGAGCGTCTTTTGGGGAATTTGGAGAAGGTTACTTGCGCTTCAGCGTGGCCAATTCGCTGGAGAACCTGAACCAGGCGCTGGAGCAGATTGACGCCTGGACTCGGAAAAGCTTGTAGGAAATCCAGGTTCCAGTCGTCAGTCTTCGGTTATCAGTCGAAAAACATCCTGCAGGTCCCGTTCACGGGTGGCTGTCCCCCCGGTTCTCCGTGTTACTTCTTGAACAAATCTTCGAAGGCCTGGCGGGCGTCTTTGGGCTTTAACGAGGCGGGCGTGGACGTTTCCTTTTCTACCATCACGCGCATGGAGTAGAACGAACAATCGTTGCGTTGGTCCTTGCGCGGAATTCGTTCCGGTATAGCCTGAGCACATTCAAAACGGCTCGACGGATCAAAGTAAGTGCACTGCTTGCAGGAGTGGAGTTCGAAGCCGCATTTGGGACACTGGCCAACGGGGTCGCTGACGGTCTGCAGAAGCGAGCCGCATTGCGAGCACCGTGAGACGGTGCGTGTGCCGGGCATCTGGATGGGCCGTGGGCCGAAGGTGTCTTTCTTGACCGGCTTCTCGGCCGAATGCGTCTTTGGAGTTCGTTCTCCAGTGTCCTGGTAGCCGCGCTGGCGGTACTTCCGGTCGGACAAAGTTTGCCTCCCCTGCAAGGTGCGCAGCCATTGTCTCGCTTCGGCGGACCGGCGACAAGTGGGTGGGCAGAAATGGGAGTGTTTTCGCTGCGAGCGCGTGGAGGCGGAATTGTAATTACCCACAGCCAGTGCTACCATCCGAGTAGTTTGCCACTCGTTTCTGGAGGCTTGAAGATGTCAGATAGAGATAGCAGCAGTTTCCTGTGGTTTCTCGCGGGACTCGGTGTAGGTGCGCTGGTTGGAGTTTTGTACGCCCCCAGCGCCGGCAGCGAAATTCGCGAGACATTGCGTTCCAAAGCCGATGAAGGCCGGGAGTTTATCAAAGAACGCGCTCGCAAAACCCGCGAACAGGCGGCTGACCTGGTGGACCGTGGCCGCGAAGTCGCGAAGCAGCAAAAAGACCAGTTCAAGTCTGCGTATGAAGCTGGGCGGCAGGCATATCACGAAGCTACCGCAGCGGACGGCGGCGCATCGAAGAACCTGTAATGTTGGACCTCTCCGCAGCGCCGATGATGCGGCACGGTAACGCGGAGTAAATTTATGGACTATCTACCGATTTTTGTCGGTGTAACCGCGGCGGCGGTCGTAATCCAGGCTGGCATTCTGGTCGCTCTCTTCGTGGCTGTGCGCAAGAGCACTTCACGCATGGAGGCGTTGGCTACGGAAGTGAAAGCCAAGGTTCTGCCCACCGCGGATACAGCCCAGGCCATGTTATTGGACTTACGCCCGAAAATTGACACCATCGCCGCCAACGTCACCGAGTCAACGACTGTGGTGCGGGGACAGATCGAACGGCTGGATGCAACCTTAAGCGATGTCGTTGATCGCACCCGGCTGCAAGTGATTCGCGCCGACGAACTGCTCAATCGCACCATGGATCGAATTGAGGACACGTCGGAAATAGTGCATCGAACCGTGGTTTCACCGGTACGCCAGCTGTCGGGTTTGATCCAGGGTCTGACCGTGGGCTTGGAGTTTCTGCTGGGTGGAAAGCGCCGTTCGCGGCAGGATGTCACCGTTCCTCAGGACGAGATGTTTATCTAGTCTTCGTCGTCAGTCTTCCGTCGTCACGAAAATCCTTCAACTCTTGAGATCGCATCTGCCTTTTCCTGGCAAGTTGCTGACGACTGAAGACCGACGACTGACGACTGCGTTAACTAATCCAGCCTCCGCCTACCACCACATCGCCGTCATAAAATACGGCTGCCTGGCCGGGTGTGACGGCCCGCTGGGGAGCGTCAAACGAAACTAGAATCTCGTCCTCACCGGACTTTTCAATCAGCGCGGGAGCGCCCTCGTGGCGATGACGGATCTTTGCCGTAACGCGCATCGGCTCCCGCAAATCTTCGATTGCGATGAGATTGATGCGACGAGTGCGCAGGGTCCGCGTATAGAGCTCTTCCTGCGCCCCCACCACCACCTGGTGCGCGTCCCCGTTGATCTGGATCACGTAGAGCGGCGAGCCAGTGGCTAGCCCCAGCCCCTTGCGCTGGCCCACGGTGAAGTTGTGGATGCCATGATGCTCGCCAACTACTTGACCGTCAGTGGTTACCAGTTCACCCGCAGTGTCGGGCAGGGCTTCGCCCTGCTCCGAGAGATAGACATCGAGAAACTTCTTGTAGTCGCCTCCGGGAACGAAGCAGATTTCCTGGGAGTCAGGCTTCTCAGCAAGAGCCAGGCCGTGCTGGCGAGCCCGTTCGCGAACCTCAGGCTTGGTCATTCCGCCAAGGGGAAATAAGGTGCGGCTGAGCTGCTCCTGGGTCAAACCAAACAGGAAGTAGGTCTGATCCTTGGACCGGTCCGCGGGGCGCTTGAGCAGCCAGCGGCTGAGCTGCGCGTCGAATTCCACACAGGCGTAATGGCCGGTAGCCAGAGCATCAGCGCCAATCTGCTGGGCCACAATCAATAACTGGTCGAACTTCAAGTGATTGTTGCACAGGCTGCAGGGGATGGGCGTACGTCCGGTAAGATACTGCTCGACGAACGGGCGTACCACGTCGCGCTCGAAGCGCTGCTCGTGATTGACCACATAGTAAGGAATGCCGATGGTCTCGGCTACGCGGCGCGCGTCGTAAACATCGTCCAATGAACAGCAGCGTCCCTGCACAGACTCGGGCATGCCTTCATGGCCGGCCAGGCGGCGCTGGTTCCACAGCTGCATGGTCAACCCGACGACCTGGTGTCCCTTAGCGCGCAGCATGGCCGCGACAGTGGAAGAATCCACTCCCCCCGACATGGCGACGGCGATGGTCTTGGGTTCAGACATTTTCATAACCGTTGGCTCGTCGCACTTGGATTCCGGCCGGCCCAACGGCTAGTACCTCATTGTTCGGCACAAAAAACATCCAGAAATCGTCTCGCTCATCGGATTTCTCTAAGTAGTCTGCTGGCGAAACCACCAATCTAAACTTGTCGAAGAAGAAGGTGGTTGTTTGATTGTGAGAATCGAATTCCAGACCGGTCAATGCGGTATCCTCGAGCCGCCGAATAGAAAGCGTTATGAGCTTACGATTTGCATCCGAGTCTACTAATTGGCGATCACCGTGAAGCAGTACCCAATTCGACAGGTAAACCCACAGATGCCACTGACCGTGGACGTGGCCGTGCGCTTTG
>CAZGSU010000079.1:0-26562 GCA_964528615.1 uncultured Acidobacteriaceae bacterium
TCCTCCAGCATGATTTTTCTTAGATGGGTCACAGGGACACCTCCTTGTGACCCACAAATTATCTGATCGGAAAAATCAGGAATGCCGATAGCACCCACGCGGCAGCGTCCGCCGCGCGAGCGGCTTCGTTCTGACGGGCAAATCGGAAGTCAACTCAGTTGCCGACAACCCTGGACTTGTGCGGTTGGTTACCCGCCCCGTCTGGGCAGGCCGTTGGGCGGAAGGCATAACGAACTAGCGTCCCTGACCTTTAGTTGTCTTCGCTAAGTCCCTTGTCGGAGCTAAGCTCTCACCAGAGAGTTCCTCGAAGGCAAACTTTATGGCTATTCGGACCAGGGCTACAATGGCGTATGGTTCTGAGCGGTTGCAGCTCGCGCGAAGGATCTTGGGTTGCTTAGTCTTCTGCGCCCTGCCCATCGCGCTCCCTGCCCAGACACCGCCACCGGCGCCGAACGATGATCTTGCCTCTCTTCGCCAGCAAGCCGCAGCGGGAGACGCGCAGGCAGAGTTCGCTCTTGGGAATCGATACTACCGCGGCCTCGGCATTGCCCAAAACTATGACCAGGCCCTCTTCTGGTATCGCAAGTCCGCCGACCAGGGTTTTGCTCCCGCACAGAATCAACTGGGTAGTATGTATCAACATAAGTGGGGTGCGCCGCGCAACTACAAGCTCGCGGCAGCTTACTACCGATCAGCGGCGAACCAGGGCTATGCGCTCGCCGAGTACAACCTCGCGGGTATGTTCGAGAGCGGCCTATACGTCAAGCACGATTTGAAACAAGCCTTTGCGTGGTACAGCAAGGCGGCAGACCAGAATCTCGCGCAGGCCGAGGAGGAAGTCGGCTACTTCTACCAGAACGGATACGCGGTCAAGTGGGATTATGCTCAGGCTCTCGATTGGTATCGCCGCGCCGCCGACCATGGCAGTTCGGACGCCGAAAACCAACTCGGTTACATGGCAGAAAAGGGATGGGGCCAGCCCCAGAGTTATCAGGAGGCTCTTACCTGGTATTACAAAGCCGCGGAACAGGGCAGCGACACCGCTCAGGAAAACATCGGCTACATGTTCCAATATGGAACCGGAGTGCCGATCGACTATGACAAAGCCCTGGCCTGGTATTACCAGGCGGCCGATCAGGGAACGGCGACGCGTTAAACCAGCTCGGCTGGATGTACCAATATGGACAGGGAGTGAAACAAGACGATGCTGAGGCCCTGGGCTGGTACCAACTTTCTGCCAACCAGGGCAACTTGCACGGCAAGATCAATCTCGAGGCCTTCACCGACGACCTAAAGTACCGCCGCGGAGGGGTTTTGGAAAACGCCATCAACGCCAAGGTCAACGATCCTGCGTTTCTGCGGGCCCAGCGCGGGGCCGACATCCGCGATTTACGCGCGCGCATTACCGGATTAGAGTCTGACGCCGTGAACCAGGACGACCTGGCCGACCAACTCGAACACATGGGCCACGGCAAGAATGACGCCATAAGCAAAGCCTTCAATGCGATGGGCAGCGTCGGCGCAGTCAAGTTTCATATCGAGGCCACCAAGTATCGCGCCGAAGCAGCGCGCCTGCGTGATCAGCTCGCCCAAATCGAAAGCCAAAACCAATCCGGCGTCGGCCCCGTTCTCCCCTGACGTTTCGGATAGCGCGACCCGGTTTTGTAGATTCCCTACACCGCGAGCGATCTAGCGGAATTCGTGCCCGAATGACAAGCTATCCGGAAGTAATCCGCTTGCCTCGCAGATTTGTAACGATAAAGGCGGCAGGGTCTTGTAACCACCACGCACGCGTGTGCAACTGGGCTCTTCATCACAACTCCCTTCAGCCGTGCGGTGAATTCGTGCCCCGAACTCTGGTGCCGGGTGCCGCTTAACCCCCGCTCCTAGCTGAGTTCCCCGTTAGCCCCGTAGTTTAAAAAAGGAACACCCGTCCGTGCCTTCCCGAATGGCGATCAAATCGAAATTTCCGGATCGGTTGCAACTCAGACTCACATCGACGGTGGAGCTGATCCGCGCCTCGCTTGAACCCCACATGACGTGGATCGAGGAAGTGATGGGCGTGCCTCTTGACCAGACTCTTACCCTCGAAGTGGACGGCGAGCCCGGCAATGCCGTCGCAGAGCCGTCAGCCGATAAAGACCGTTTTTTACTATGGGACGTGAATAGCCTTGGTCGGGGTTGCCTCGACATCGGTTATGCGGTGTGCAGCCGCGAAGGGCTTGTTCAGATGCTCTGCCAGCTCGCCTGAAACAATTGAGGCTAACTTAGGAGAGAACTAATAGAGAACTAATAGAGAACTAATTTGGATGTCATCGAAGACTCCGTTGATGGGGAGCTTGCACGTGCAGAGTTTCATAGCCGCGAGGATGATCGTATTCCCTGGCTGGCTTATCGCCTCATGTGGGCACGATTTTGCACTCTCTTTATCGGTAGTGCTCGGGTATAGTTCCAGTTCCATTCACTTCGCCTGCACTGCCCCCAATTTCGTTCCCTTCAGCGACGCTGTTTGTTTATCTGCTCTCGCGGAACCTAGTGTATGCAGCACTGACGGCCGTCTTGTTCTCGTCGCTTGCCTGGCTATTTCGAGCCAAGGGCAGGCAGGCCGAACCGATCATGCTGGCGATTGCCGCAGTCACGCTTTCGACCATGCATCAAAGCTCGCTGGGCTCTTTGCAATGAATCTGAGAGGGCCCATGCCTCAGTTCGCGCCGGAGACGTATTCTCCGAGCATTGTCGAGTGGGGCATTTCGATCGGTCTCATTGCCGCCATCATCTTCCTTTTCGGACTGGGCGCACGACTCTTGCCGCTACTGCCGAAAGCGCCGACGGGGTCGGGAGAGTGACCGATGACCCAGGATGTTTGGTTGTCGAGTCACCCTTATCTCCGGCCCGTCGCGGAGTTGCACGCGCTGGTCAACGACACTCTCGCCGACGCTCCCGCCAGTGTCGCCGCCGATCTGCACTGGCACAGTTACCTCGATGATTTTCACCGTGGCGTGCCGCTGCTGCACAGTCCGGCGGCCGAGAAAACTCTCACGCTTGCGGAGGAAATGATTGAGGTGCCGCTCGCGAAGTTGACCTCGAGTTTGCACGGCAAGCTGGCGGAAGAAGGTGACGCTTCGCTCGCCGAAATTCATCGTGGCACGCATTCATTGGGACGAGTGGTGAACCGGCTGCTTGGCGGAGCTGAGTTCGCGCGTGCCGGCCTGCTGCGCTTTTTGGGCTGGGACCGTTCTGTCCCGGCAGATTCGGCCCCTGGTGGGTACGTTCGCCGCCTGGCGAGAAGAAGAGCGATGGCTCCGACCCTACTGCCCGACGTGCGGATCGCCTCCTGCAATGGCTCAGTTGGTTGGCACTGATCTAGGTCGCCAGCGGTTCCTCGCGTGTGGCTGTTGCAAGACTCGTTGGCAATATCGGCGGACCAGGTGTCCCTTTTGCGAAGACCCGGATGATCACCGGCTTTCGGTCTTGGCAGTGGAGGGCGAAGGAGGGCTGCGCATCGACTACTGCGAGTCCTGCCGCGGATACTTAAAGACCTACGAAGGAGAAGGGAGTGAAAGTGTGCTGCTGGCAGACTGGACTTCCATTCATCTCGATGCTGTCGCCACCGACCGTGGGCTCAAGCGGTTGGCGGGATCGGTGTATGAAATCTAGGCTCCCCACAATCGATGAAGTTTCGGACTGTCAAGTTTGTCAGTATAGCTTTCCCATCGCGCTATCTAAACTCAGTCCACTTCTAACCTTGGTGTACATTGCCTCATTGGCATGAAGACTGCGAGCGAAAGACCGGCATGGTTCATCCTCACTCGCCACTGGGTGAGCCTACTTGGTCTGGCGCTGGTGGGGACCGCACTGATTTCCTTGCTCTTCGTCCTGCCGCTGCAGATCCGCGGTCACGTCGACAATCCCTACATCGGAATCGTGGTGTTTCTGATTCTCCCGATCATCTTCTTCGCCGGCCTGGCGCTTATCCCGATCGGGGTTTACCTCAGCAAGAGACAGATACAGAAGGGATTGGAAGCGCCCACGTTCGACCGGAGGACGGCACTGCAACGCATCGCCTGGTTTTTCGGCGTGACGACAGTCCTGAATCTACTGATCGGCACTCAAGTCACTTACCGCGCCGTCGAGCACATGGAGACACCTCAATTCTGCGGAGGAACCTGTCACTCGATGAAGCCGGAATTCGCGGCTTATCAGAACTCGCTGCATTCCAGGGTGGAGTGCGTCGAGTGTCACGTTGCGCCCGGTGCCGCTGGTTGGTTCAGCAGTAAGAAAAACGGAATTCGCCAACTGGTGGAAACGATGTTTAACACCTACCATCGGCCGATTCCCTCCGCTCTCGAGACCGGTCGACTGGTTCCGGCCCGCGAAACCTGCGAGAACTGCCATTGGCCGCAAAACCTCGGCGGCGTGCGCCTGCGCGTAATCAGCCAGTTTGCCGACGATGAAACCAATACCCGTTCGGAGACCGTTCTGATGATGATGGTTGGGGGAAATCGTTTCGCAGGCATCCACGGCGCCCATTTTGGCCCCGGTGTCCATATTCGCTTTGCGGCCGCAGACCCGACACGCCAAACGATTCCGTGGGTCGAATACCGGAATACGGTCACGGGAGAAACGAGAACTTTTGCCATCAGCGACCAGGCGCCCGCGTCGATCGACGCGATGCCGAAATTTGAAATGCAGTGCATCGACTGTCATAACCGTCCCACGCACACGTTCGATCTGCCCGAGCGCGCCATGGACAAAGCGCTCGCGCTAGGCAATATCTCCGCCGGGCTGCCCTTCATCAGAAAGAAAAGCGTGGAATTGCTCAAAGCGGAATACCCCTCGAGCGAGGAAGCCGTCAGGAAACTGCCGGAAAGCCTGACGCAGTTTTACCAGCTGAGCTATCCCGAGGTCTATGCCCAGCGCGGTGAAGATATTCGCCAGGCGAGTCAGGCGGTCCTTGCTATTTACAACCGCAACGTATTTCCCGACTTAAAGGTAACCTGGGGCACTTACCCGAATAATCTGGGGCATATGGATTTTCCCGGTTGTTTCCGGTGCCATGACGGCTCTCACAACGCGGCTGGGGGGGAAACGATCACCCAGGACTGCAATACCTGTCACGAACCTTTAGCTACGCAAGAAGCTTCGCCCGAAATTTTGAAGACGCTAGGTATCGCGGAGCGATTGTCGAAAATACAGAAACCATGATTTGAGGCTTTCGGCAAAGATTGCCGGAATGAAATTCAATCTCTGATGGAGCGCAAACATGAATCACAAGCGGCTACTTACTTTGTGTGCAGTTATCCTTCTCGCCATGGGAACGTCATGGGCGGCCGACGACGGGGCGAGCCGGTACAAGGCCAAGTGCGCAGGCTGCCATGGTGCGAACGGCGAGGGCAAGCCGGCAATGAAGGCTCCAGCCTTGAAAGGAACGAGCCTCGAGGTGGCTCAAATCGTCGACCATCTCACCAAGGGAGAATCGACAAGCAAGCCGCCACACAACAAGGGGATGTCAGGATTGAGCGCTGATCAGGCCAAGGCAATCGCAGAGTATGTGAAGACGCTTTAGTAACTGAGTAGCGGCAGGCATCGTGCTCCTTGGGTCGGGTCGAGCTTGCATGGCGGCGCTTGTGGTCGCCGGCATCTCGACTCTAAGTCTCGCTGTCGTCGAAGTCAAATCGGGTGGTGCTGTGCTCTGCATAGGGGTGCTTAAAATGAGGTCAAAATCGTGAAGCTCAAACGATCGCGTACGCACCTCGCTGCCTCTGGGTTAGTGGCGCTGTTGCTTCTCGCACTTGGGCTGCCCCTAATGGCTCGTAAGCAACAGAACAATGCCTTGCCTGACGCGAAGCCGACGGCACAATACGTAGGGACTGACGTCTGCAAGACCTGCCACGAGGACCTCTACAAGAAGAATTTCGAAGCGACACCGCACTTCAAGACGACGCTCGAGGGCGGCCACGGGTGCGAATCGTGTCACGGCCCCGGATCGGAGCACGTGGAAGGGGGCGGCGACATCACCAAGATCATCCGATTCGCGAATCTTTCGAAACAGGAAGTCAACAAGCAGTGCATGAGCTGCCACGGCGAGAATATGAAGCAGCGGCACTTCTCGAGTTCAGCGCACGCCAACAATGACCTGAGCTGTCTGGACTGCCATTCGCCGCACCAAGCCAAGGAACAGCAGCACCTGCTGGTCAACGCGGAACCGCAGCTCTGTTACGGCTGTCACGTTGCGCAGAAAGCCGATTTCGCGAAGCCCTATCATCATCGGGTCAATGAAGGCCTTGTCCAGTGCGACGACTGCCACAACGTGCACGGCACGACCACATTGCGCCAGGTCAGGACCTTACCGAGCGGAGACGCGGCCTGCTACAAGTGCCACGCTGACAAACAGGGACCGTTCGTGTTCGAGCATGTTCCCGTTAAGACAGAGGGCTGCAGTTCGTGCCACACGCCGCATGGATCCACCAATCCACGCCTGCTCCGTGTGAGCCAGGTGAACCTGCTGTGCTTGCAGTGCCATACATTTCCGGTCATAGGGCCCTCCGGTCCCACGCACAATCAGTCTTCCAAGTATCAGGCCTGCACGATGTGTCACGCGGCGATCCACGGTTCGAACGCCAGCAATGTGTTTTTCAGGTGAGGCTGCTATGACGATCCAGGCACGGTCAATAAGTGTCGACGCAGGAGTCCTGACCCGTACGTCGCAGCGCGTGCGGAGTACGGGTACCTTTTCCCAGGCAGCACGTTTTCTGCTCGTCGCTGGCTGGGGGCTTGGGTTAAGCCTGTTCGCTTGGGGGCAGACTTCGACTGGAAGCGGGGCTCCGCAGGCTCCAACTCCCGACGAGGGAGTCGAGAGCGGCGGATATCGCATTCACCAGTCGATCGAGCTCGGCTATCGGCACAACGACACCACCGGCAGCGAAGCGATGTACGACACACTGGTGAACCAGCAGACCGGGCCACGCATCTTTGAGCAGTCACTTACCATGCAATCGGCGACTCATGAGAGTCTGCTGTTTGACAATCTGTATGTAACCAGCTTCGGATGGGGCGGTGAGCCCAACAATGCCCTGCGCCTGCGCGTCGACAAAGACAAGCTGTTCGACTTCCGCACCAGCTTTCGAAGGGACCAGAACTTTTTCGACTATGACTTGCTGGCCAATCCGTTGAACCCTTCAACCTCAAGCCCGACGATCACAGTCGATTCCTCGCCGCATTCGTTTTATACGACCCGGCGTTTCAGCGACGTCGACCTGACATTGTTACCACAATCGCGGGTCACGTTCCGCATTGGGTATTCGCATAACAACATGACGGGCCCTTCCTTTAGCAGCGTTCACGAGGGAACGGACGCGTTGCTCTCGCAGAACTGGAATACGACCCTGAATTCGTATCGCTTTGGCGCCGACCTGAAGTTTTGGCCGCGCACGGTCGTCAGCTACGACCAGTTCCTCGACTACTACAAGGGCGATACGAACTGGAACCTGGCTCCTTTCGCGCCGGCGTTGCTGCCCGGCGGAGGGTCGGTTGAGCTCGGTCTGCCCATCGACACTGTGACCGGCAATCCCTGCAAACTAACACCCCCGGCTACCAGCCTGATCGATTCGACCGGCACTCTCGCGAACCTCGCATGCAACGCCTTCTTCGGGTACAACCGTGCAGACCGCGTCAGGACCTCCAATCCGACCGAGCGCATCAGCTTCCGCAGTCAGGCCATCGACCGGCTGGAGTTGACCGCCTCGTTCGCCTACAGCAAAGCGGACATGGACTCGGACTTCAATGAGTTTTTTAATGGCCTGATCTCGCGCAGCGAGACCCGGCAAACCACGGTTACTGGCCCGCCGCACGCGACACGGGTATCGAATGTCGCCGACTTCTCCGTGACACTTCACCTCACCCACAGCATTCGCCTGGTCGACACATTCCGCTACTGGGCGTTCCGTATCCCGCAGGAGTTCGCTTCCACGGAAACTGATTGGAATATCCCTGTGAGCGGTTCTTGCACGTCTCCAACATGCTCGCTGCTGATACCGATCTCTGGTACGGTGCCCACCGCGTCGCAAGCGCTGACTACCTCTTCGTTCAACCAGAACTGGAAACGCAATCAGACCGACCTCATTTGGGATGTGAACAAGCGCCTGGGTGCTCGCGTCGGCTTTCGCTACGGAAGCCAGACGCTTACTCATGTAAATGACTTTGCTTCCAATGACGTCGACGTCGTCCCGATGAACGAATATACGGGCTTGTTCGGTTTCTGGGCCCGGCCTACAGACAGACTGCGCTTCAACTTCGACCTGGAACAGGCTAACTACAGCAACACCATTGTGCGAATCGGACCACGCCAGGAAGGGCGCTATCGAGTTCAGGTCACTTATACCCCGAGGCCGTGGGCAGTGCTGGCCGGGAATGCCAACCTTCTGGAAAGCTCAAACAACGATGCGCTGACCAAGTTCGACGGCCACAACCGCAACTATGGGCTGACGGCGTCGCTGTCGCCCCGGGAACGCTTCGGATTCGAATTCGCGTACAACTACAGCGACTACAAGCAGAACGCCTTCATTTGCTTCAATGACACACCCCCCACGGGCGTCAGCTTGCCGGTCGTCACCAACGCTGGAGATTGCACGCAGGATGCCAATCCCAACAACCCCTATAACGATCCCAGCAACCCACTCCTGACCTCTGGCTATTACACGACCAAGACAAACTACGGGCTGGGAGCGATTCGGGCGCAGATCGTACCCCGGCTTACCGCGCACGTGGGATACAGCATCACCAGCGTCAGCGGCACAACTCCGCAGTTCAACGTGCTACAGCCGCTGGGTCCTCTGTCCTATAACTATCATCAGCCGCTGGCCGATCTCGCTTTCGATATTGGACACAACATCACGGCAAAAGCGGGATGGAACTACTATCAGTACGGAGAGAAATCCTTTGTCGGGCCGACCGATCCGCGCTACTTCCATGCCAACAACGCCACGTTCTCGCTGCGCTGGGCATTCTGAAGTAGAACGACGCGGGTTCGGTTACGGAGCCGGGGCTGACGCAGGGCCGGAGTGTCATCTCCTAGGAGCGATCAAGTGATGCAGATTACATCCGATGCGCTGGTATTCTTCGGAGCCACTGGTGACCTGGCACACAAGAAGATTTTTCCCGCGCTGCAAAGGCTGGCTAAGCGCAGGAAATTGGAGATCCCGGTTGTCGGCGTCGCCAAATCTGGATGGAATCTGCAGCAACTCCAGGAGCGCGCAAAGGACAGCGTCGAGAACTACGGCGGACTAGATGCCGAAGGTTTTCCTAAACTGATTTCAAAACTGAAATACATCGATGGCGATTATAGCGATCCTGCGACTTTCGCCAAGTTGCGTCACGAGCTCGGTGCGTCTCAGCATCCTTTGCACTATCTGGCGATTCCGCCGTTCTTGTTTGCGGAGGTTCTGAAGCAGCTAAGAGCGTCGGGATGCGCGGCTGGTGGCCGCGTCGTCATCGAGAAACCATTCGGCCATGACCTAGCCTCAGCTCACGCCTTGAGCGAGGTGGTCCACACCGCCTTTGCCGAAGAAAACGTATACCGGATCGATCACTTCCTCGGCAAGAATGCCGTTCAGAATGTCCTCTATTTTCGCTTTGCGAATTCCTTTCTCGAACCAATTTGGAACCGCCACTTTGTGGAGTGTGTGCAAATCACAATGGCGGAGGCTTTCGGGGTGCAGGGCCGCGGCGCGTTCTACGACCGCACAGGCGCGATCCGGGACGTCGTGCAGAATCACCTTTTGCAGGTTCTGAGCAACATCGCGATGGAACCGCCGCCTGGCTTGTCAGTCGAAACCGTTCGAGACGAGCGCGTGCAGGTTCTGAGGGGAATTCGCCCTCTGCAGTCAAAGGATATTGTTCGCGGTCAGTTCGATGACTACCGCAGTGAAGTCGGGGTGAAAACGGATTCGCAGGTGGAGACGTACGTTGCCCTGCGGTTGTACATCAATTCCTGGCGGTGGAAGGGCGTGCCGTTCTACATTCGCGCAGGCAAGTCTCTGCCAGTAACCGCCACTGAGGCAATCATCACGCTACGGCCGCCGCCGGACATTTTTCTCGAGAATCCACTTCCCGCCAATTACTTGCGATTTCGAGTGACTCCTGATCTTGTGATTGCCATCGGCTCTCACGTCAAAGTACCGGGCGATGGACTGCTTGGGCAGCAGGTCGAGCTTGTCGTCTCCAATAGCTCGGATCCACACGAGATGCAAGCTTATGAGGAGCTCTTGGGAGATGCGCTCGCGGGAAACTCGTCACGGTTCGCGCGCCAGGATTACGTGGATGAGGCATGGCGGATCGTGGACCCTGTGCTAGATAATGCAACCCCGGTTTACCAATACACTCCGGGTACTTGGGGACCAGTGGAGGCGGACGCGTTAGCGCCACCTGAGGGGTGGATCAATCCCGCGTGAGATCACATTCTACCGGGCGTTACATCAAAGCACTAGCTGGCTTACTCAAACCTTCAGTCATGTTGAAGTGGCCGCGATTTTGACACGTGAGAGTGGCCGTGCCTTCCTGATGTCCCGTCGTACTGTCGTTCGCCAAAATTCTGTGCGAGTCCTTGCACTCGCCGGCAGCGCGTCCATAACAAATTCAGGCGAACCGGTAATGGCCCCACAGGGAATCGCTGAGCAGTCAGTACCGACGAAATCGACGCCGCAGCCATTCAGCAATCAGCGGCGCACAGGATGAAGTAATCAGCCTGGCAAGAACTAAGCTTGCACGCGATTCACGCGGCGCGTTCGTAACGATGGTGAAGGCCTCCGACACGAGGCCAAGCGACGATCTTGCCATGGCCACTAAGCCCGGAGGAGCTTCGTGGTCTCGAAGTGGCGCTTAAGAAGGTCGGCAAGCATGCCGCGGCGCTGATAAAGCAGAGTTGAGCGGCTGCATGCCAGTCCGGTTTCATGCGCCAGACCGCCTAAATTTTGGGGTCCCCGATTAAGGTCTCAACCGAGCCTCAATGTGCGGGTTGGGGTGAGGCTGCGTTGGCTCCTACTTTGAAAAACCCAAACGCTCTCCACTGTCATTTGGCGTCATTACCTTCATCCGGAGGACAAGTCCCTGTCTCCCGATGGAGAACCTTGCGATGCCTACACCAGAGGACTCTTGTTGAGACGCCCGATTCAAGCAATGACACCCTTGATCTTTATCGGAAAAGAGATTGAGCGAAAAGCACAAGAAGGTGAAGATCTCAGTGTTCTCGAAAACGCCGGGCCTATCCAATATCACCGGCACCAAACTGCCAAGACTCGGGCCGCCGATGCTGGGCTTATCCTCCGAGCACGACGTTTTCCCCTTCGGAAGCTCATGTGAGAGTCCGGGGCATCTCAACACTCCGCTGAGCGATTCCTTGACGGCCGACCGCGTCCACCCCGCCACGCGCGCGAGGCTCGCACTGGCAGTGGAGAAACTAGAGCGCCAGCGGTTGCGAGCTACGTGAAAATTGGTTCTGGGGTCAATGCATTATGAGAGAACGGCCCTGAGTGGAGTATACCGCGGGGATGCAGGGCAAGAATCAGAGGAGAAGATAGGCAAATCGGCTGAAGAATGACACTTTACCTTGAGGGAAAGACTCCGTTGAGCGCGATCAGGCTTACCCGCGAGTTGCACGAAAAACTCATGACTGGCGTTCAGGGTCACCAAGCAACGCCCGGACGTTTTCGCAGGATTCAGAATTGGATTGGCAAGCCTGGCAGCACGATCGCAACTGCTTCCTACATCCCGCCCCCTCCAGGAGAGATCGAGCCGTGTCTCGCGGCCTGGGAAAAGTTCCTCCATGAATCGACCCTGCCGCCGCTCGTGACCATTGCATTGGCTCATTATCAGTTCGAAGCCATTCACCCGTTCCTTGACGGCAATGGCCGAGTCGGACGCCTTCTCATAACCTTGTTCCTGATCGACCGCCAGATCCTCCCAACACCGCTGCTCTACCTGTCGGCGTTCTTTGAAGCATCGAGGCGAGATTACTACGACGGTTTGCGCGGTATCAGCGAACGCGGGGCATGGAACGATTGGTTGGAGTACTTCTTGCTGGGAGTCGCTCGCATGTCTGAGGATGCTTTGAGTCGAGCCATGCGCATCAACGGACTACTGGCCGAGTGGCAGAAGAAAGTCTCCGGAGAATCAAGCAACAACCCGTTGCGTGTAGTCGAACTTCTGGGGGCAAATCCCTTCATCACGATAAAAGGCGCAGCGGACAAATTGAAAATCGCATTTACGACCGCGCAGCGCGCCGTCGAACGACTCGAACGCGCGAAGATCGTAAAACGGAGGGGCGATGCGAAGCGCGACCGAGTCTATTGCGCGACTTCTCTCCTGGATATCCTCGAAGGACCGGCTCGCCTTAAGTCAGCCGACAACAAATAGCCCTCAGCGCTATCAAGCCAGACATGCGTATCGCACCTGTAAAGCTCCTCAGCTCCAGTTGATGGCAGTAGCGGGACCTGCGACTCGTATAATCCGACCCTGCTGCTGACGCTCACAACTGCGCCATTTATTTACTTAGACTTACAAGATATCTGGAGCCCGCTTTGAGTCGGCTGCGTCTGCCAGTTCCGCCATCCGGGCGTGGACAACTGGGAAGGTTCTTAGCTTATGTGATGGAGTTTGGGGTTGCAACTTCCACGCGCCGGGCGGTTCACAGAACTCGTTCGTGCAAATAGCCGGCGGCCTCCAGCGCGGAGAGCAATTCGGCGATTTGTTCCGGGCCTCTGGTTTCCATGGTGATGTCGATGGCGGTTTCTCCCAGATTCACGCCGTAGTAGGTGCGGTCGTAGGATGTTTCCACAATATTCGCTCGATGATCCGCCAGGATTCCCGTCAGCCGGTGCAGGGCGCCGGGATAGTCGGGAAGGTGGATGCGCAAGCGCAAGAGACGCCCGTCTTTGACCAGACCGCGTTGGATGATGCGTGACAGCAGGGTCACGTCCATATTGCCGCCACCGACCAGGACGGCAATCTTTTTTCCGGATATTTCCGTTTTGCGATTGATCATGGCGGCGATGGCCGCTGCACCGGCGCCTTCGGCCATGGTTTTCTCACGCTCCAGCAGGAGCAGAACCGCATTGGCAATTTCTTCCTCGTCAACCGTGACAATTTCATCGACATACTTCTGAACCAGAGGAAGAGTACGGTCGCCGGCACGCCGGACGGCGATGCCATCTGCGATGGTTGCAGCGGGAGGAAGAGTGACCGGCTTACCCTCGCTTACGGCAACTTTCATGGATGGCAGCCGACTGGTCTGCACTCCGACGACTCGCACTTCGGGATTGGTTTCCTTGATGGCGCAAGCGATTCCGCCGATCAGACCACCGCCTCCGATGGGGACGACGACCGCTTCAATTTCAGGATGCTGCTGAAGCATTTCGAGGCCGAGGGTTCCCTGGCCGGCGATGACCGCGTCATCGTCAAAAGGGTGGATGAAAGTAAGATGTTGCTGCTGGCTGCGACGAATCGCTTCTTCACAAGTATCGTCGTAATTGGCGCCGTACAGAATGACGTCCGCGCCGTAAGCCTTGGTGGCCGACACTTTGATCAACGGAGTGACCAGCGGCATACAAATCTGGGCGCTGATGCCAAGCCTGCCTGCGTGATAGGCCAGTCCTTGCGCATGATTTCCGGCGGAAGCTGCAATCACTCCGCGACCGCGTTCTTCCACGGTCATGGTCCACAGCTTGTTGAGTGCGCCGCGTTCTTTGAATGCGCCGGTTCTCTGCAGATTGTCGAGCTTCAGGTAAATGGAATTGCCGGTGAGCTGGGAAAACGTCGCAGAAAGAGTGCACGGCGAAAGGTAGATCGACTGGCGGATGCGTTCGTAAGCAGCTTTGACGTCTGCGAGAGTGATCATTGGATTTAGTTAGGGCATTCTACAGGGAGATGCAGGTTTGGTGCAGGTGTGGCAAGGGCGCCGCCGCCCGCGTTGGCTGGCAGCGAAAGTCAAGAGCCGCGGGCGAGGGCGCCCGCCCCACACGAACATCCTCTAGGCTTCTACGGGCGCACCGGTTGCAACCGGCAATTCCGCTTTTTGCCAGGCGCCGAATCCACCACTAACGTTGCGCACATTCTTAAAACCGGCCCGTTGTAGAAGACTGCAGGCAATCATGCTGCGGTAGCCGCTCTGGCAATGCACTGCCAGCGGAATGTTGAGATCGACTTCCGGGGCGGCGAGCCGGAAGCGATCGAGTGGCCACCATGCCGCCTCCTCCAGATGCCCTGCCATAAATTCCGGTTCGCGGCGGACGTCGAGCACGCGTATCTTGTTTTCCCCTAGCCGCTGATGCAACTCCTGCACCGTGATCTCCTTCAACTGTGCCAGATCGAAACCGGCCTGTTTCCATCCTGCGGTGCCGCCGTCCAGATAGCCGCGCTCGGCTTCGATACCAACCCGGGCCAGGCGAACGCGGGCTTCAGCCAATTGTTCCGGTGTATCCGCGATCAAGACGGGGCGTGACGACAGACCCAGAATTGTCCCTGCCCAAGTGGCAAACTGTCCCGAGAGCGCAATGTTGACGGAGCCGGGCACGTGGCCAGCGGCGAACAGGTCGCCGGGCCGGATATCGAGCGCAATCACTTCCTCTTCCATTAAGGCTTTCAACTCTGCGGGTGAAATTGCTTTTAAGTCCGGGAGATCAGACAACGCGGGAGCGCCTTCACGATTGATTTCGGCATCCTGCAAAAAATAGTCCGGGCGCACGGGCAGGTTACTGGTCAACTGTTTCACGAACTCTTCGCGGCTTTGAATCTGGAGGGCATAGTTGGTAAGGCGCTCGGTGCCAATCGTGGAGGAGCGCTCGGCCCGCATGTTGCGGCCGCAGAGTGAACCCGCGCCATGGGCGGGATAGACGAGCACGTCATCCGAAAGCTTCAAGAGCTTGTTGTACAGGCTGTCATAGAGCATGCCAGCCAACTGCTCCGGGCTATGTGTACGGGAGAGGTCAGGACGGCCCACGTCCCCCAGGAACAGGGTATCTCCGGTGAGTACAGCCCACGGTTTCGACGTGTCATCTTTCGTGACCAGAAGGCAGATGCTCTCCGGCGTGTGTCCCGGAGTTTCCAAAACAGTAATTCGCGCCTTGCCAAAACGCACTTCGGAGCCATCGTGAACCGGAACGTGCGGGAATGTTACGCCTGCTTTCTCACCGAAATAAATCTGCGCTCCGGTGCGGGCGGCGAGTTCCCGGTGGCCGGAAACAAAGTCAGCATGCAGGTGGGTTTCAAAAATATGCCGGATGGTCAGCCCCTGATCTGCAGCCGCCTTCAGATAAAGGTCCACGTCACGCTGCGGATCGACCACCACCGCTTCGCCTTCCGATCCAAGGAGGTAAGAAGCATGGGCCAGACAGCCGAGATAAAACTGTTCGAAGTACATAACCCCTCGCGTGGCGCTCAGAGATCCAGTCGAACCAAAATCAAATCATGAGAAAAGATTATTAAAGATCAGGACGTCGATCTCAAGACAGAATTCATTGTGCAACGAAACATTAGCACTTTTCCACATCGCTCTGGGTTAGAATCGCGGCCAGTAGCAGCGTAACCTTTCCGCCGGCCGGAACAGAAAGCGCCGTCTGCTAGTCCTTCCCCCGGAGGTAGCTCGTGCATCAATCCGCAGTCAGTAGTGTGCCTGGCGCCGGTTCATGGATGGATGTTCAGTCCACGATCCGCGGTTTGACCCAGGATTTTGCCACCGCTTTCAATACCGCAAATTACGATCAGGCAGCCGCCCTATTCGCTTCTGACGCATATTTTCTGTCGCCGCACCGGGAAGCCGTGCAGGGGCAAAAACCGATCGAACTGATCCTTCGTGATTATGGCGAGGCCGGGTTCCAGAACCTGCGCCTGGAAACAATTCGGGTCGACCACTCGGGCGACATGGTGGTCGAAGTCGGCCGCTACACGGTTGCCATTCAGCAGGCGAACGGCACCATGGTTGCTGATCGAGGCAAGTTTGTGCAGACCTGGCGCCGCCTCGGCGCCTGGCTGATGACAGTGGATTGCTGGAGCAGCGAACTGCCAGCCGCAACTTGAAGGTTGTTGCGGTGCGGACTTCCAGTCGACTCTTGAATTACCGGCCGGGTGCCCTCAACCCGGCGCAGCACTCAACTGATTTCAGGAATGGGATGAGCGTGCCTGACAGTGAGCCCCGGCTGCGTCTACAATAGTCGGGACCCAATCAACTTCACGAGATCAGGAGAGCGGCATGCAACGCAAGGCAAGTGCAATATGGAAGGGCGGGCTCAAGGACGGCAAGGGTGCGGTGTCTGCATCGAGCGGCGTGTTGTCCAACACTCCCTATTCATTCGTCACACGTTTTGAGAACACACCGGGGACCAATCCCGAAGAACTGATTGCCGCGGCGCATGCAGCCTGTTTTTCTATGGCGCTTTCGGGGCAATTAGGTGGCGCGAACCTGACGGCCTCGAGCATCGAGACCACAGCAACGCTGACTCTGGAGAAACTTGACTCGGGCTGGACCATCACCACCGTCCATCTCGACGTTGTGGGACGAGTTCCGGGCGCGGACAACGCAGCATTCCAGAAGGCAGCGGAAAATGCCAAGAGTGGTTGCCCGGTGTCCAAGCTGCTCAAGGCAAATATCACGATGTCGGCAAAGCTGGAGGGTTAGGAAGATCGGTCGTCGGTCTTCAATCGTCAGTCTTCAGTTTTTGACTCCAGATCGGTTGACGACAGAGGACCGACGACTGACGGCTGATTTCAGGAATCCAGTTGTCAGTTCCTCGTTTTCAGTTCTCAGTCTTTGGCTTCCGATAGGGCTGGCGGCTGGAGACCGATGACTGATTTTTCCAGTATTTTCCTGATCTCACGGTTGGTGTGGGTTGCGTCGCGTGCGGCAGTGTCGATCATCTGGGCCCACTTCTTGTGGATCCCGTCCAGTTCCGCTTCTTGCAGGAGATAGGCAGCGTGCAGAATCGTCTCAAGCGAGTTGCTGAGATCATGGGACAGAATGCCCAGATGTTCGACGACATCGGGCGGTGCTTTGCGTGAACGTTCCATCTGAAGTTCCGTCCTTGGCTGGGTATGCGCTCGTCCGGCAGGTTTGACAGCCGGTGCTCCCCCTGTAGAATATTACTCGTAGTTCTTTCCTGGAAGGCGGCCCAAAAAAGATTGCCGCATCCCAGTCATTACTTTGCCATCGTGGCGGAATTGGCAGACGCGCATGGTTCAGGTCCATGTACCCGCAAGGGTGTGGGGGTTCGAGTCCCTTCGATGGCACCAGTATCTGAATGAGCCCGCTGGTGTTGCGGGCTATGAGCAAGTATCCTCTCTTGACCAGGAACTACGATGAATCAAAGAGCTGTCATTTTTCAAATTTTTCTTCTGTTGCTCGCGGTTTCCATCGCACTGCGGCCAGAAGCCGCGCCCGCAAGAGGCAAACACGATGTCCGCAAGCAGTCCTTTGGAAAAACCGGGGACGGGAGGCCGGTCGATCTGTATACCCTAACCAACTCACAAGGCATGGAAGTGCGCGCCATGACGTATGGCGGCATCATCGTCTCGCTGCGCGTGCCGGATAAGTCGGGTAAGTTCGACGACGTGGTTCTCGGCCACGACACCCTCGACGGATATCTGGTTAACCCTCCCTATTTTGGCGCCATCGTCGGACGCTATGCCAACCGGATTGGCAACGCCACCTTCACCCTCGACGGCGTGAAATATACGCTGGCTAAAAACGACGGGCCGAATTCGTTGCACGGCGGTGTGAATGGGTTCAACAAACAGGTCTGGGAGGCCAAACCGTTCAAGGACGCAACTGGAGTCGGAGTCGCGTTCAGCTACCTCAGCAAGGACGGCGAGGAAGGCTATCCTGGCAACCTGAAGGTGAAGGTCAGTTACGTGCTGACCGACGAAAACCAGCTGGTCATCGACTACGAAGCCACTACTGACAAAGCCACGCCGCTGAATCTTTCGCAGCATAGTTATTTCAACCTGGCTGGAGAAGGCAGCGGCGACATTCTTGGGCATCATCTGATGCTCAACGCAGACCGCTTTACTCCTGTGGACAAGACACTGATCCCGACCGGCGAGATTCGCCCGGTGCAAGGGACGCCGTTGGACTTCACCACGGCCACCGCGATCGGCGCTCGCATCAACGATAACTACGAACAACTGGTGGTGGGACGTGGATACGACCACAATTTTGTGATCAACCGAAAAGAGGATGGCCTGATCCTGGCTGCGCGAGTCCACGAACCGACCAGCGGGCGGGTGCTGGAAGTCTTCACCACCGAGCCTGCCGTACAGTTCTACTCGGGGAATTTTCTGGACGGAACGATTACCGGGAAGCACGGCCATGTCTACAAACAGCGCAACGGTTTTTGTCTGGAGACACAGCATTACCCGGATTCGCCCAACCACCCTGATTTTCCGTCGACGATTCTCAGGCCGGGTGCGACGTTCCACTCGCAAACCGTCTTCAAGTTTTCTGCGCAATGACGATGCCAGCCTGGCATTCGCGCTTGCGGCGCCGCTGAGCCTCTGGCGGCGCCGGTCTCCTTCGTTCCCGTATAATCTTCAGATTCCTTTATGGTTGCCACTCTGGACCAGATCGTTGCCGCCACGCGTAGCAGAGTCGCTGAGGCCAGGCGCTCGGCGGACCTTCGCCAGATGGAGCGCCGGGCAGAAGAGCATGCACCTCGCGGCTTTCGGCGGGCGCTGGCAGCAAAGAATCAAACTGGAGTCGCCGTCATTGCCGAACTCAAGAAAGCTTCCCCATCGCGCGGACTGATTCGCGCCAACTTCGACGCCGAGGATCTCGCTAAGCAACTGGAGACTGCTGGAGCGGCGGCGTTGTCTGTGTTGACCGATGCGGAATTCTTTCAGGGCTCCCTGGAAAATTTGCGGTGTGCGTCGGCCGCCACGAAGCTGCCCTGTCTGCGTAAAGACTTCATTGTCGACGAGTTCCAGTTGCTGGAAGCACGAGCCAACTGTGCCGATGCCGTCCTGCTGATTGTGGCCGTGATGTCGCAAGCGGAGTTAGCCGCATTGAATGCGCAAGCCCGCGCCCTGGGGCTGGACGTGCTCTGCGAGGCCCACAACGAAGGGGAACTACGCCGGGCGGTGGATGCAGGCTGCGACCTGGTCGGAGTGAACAACCGCAATTTGCGAACCTTCAAAGTGGACCCGCAAACCACTTTCCGCCTGGCGGAATTGATTCCGCAAGATGCGGTTAGCGTCGCTGAAAGTGGCATCGACAATGGTGCGGACATTGCGCGTCTGCGTGCGGCGGGATATCGCGCGTTTCTGATCGGAGAGTCTCTAATGAAGGCACAGTCACCCGGCAAGGCACTGCGCTGCCTGCTAACGGAAGCAGAAAGAGAACCTTCTACGGTCAGCCTGAAGCGCTAGCAATGCCGGGAACTCTCAACAAGGAACTGGGAACTGGCTTTCATGACCTGGGTCAAGATTTGCGGAATCACAAACCTGGAGGACGCAAAGATCGCAGTCGACGCGGGTGCCGACGCCCTGGGCTTCGTCTTCTATGAGAGAAGCCCGCGAAAAATCGATCCTGGGACGGCCGGAAGGATTGCGGAAGACTTGCCTCCAATGATCGAAAGATTCGGATTGTTCGTCAATCAGAATGAAGAGTCCATCTGCGCTCTGGCCGACCAGGCGCGACTGACTGCAGTCCAGTTACATGGCGACGACGAAGACCCGCATGTGGCCGATCTGATCGCCCAACGCCGGCCAGATCTCAAAATCATGGTTGGTATTTCGATGTTGCATCCTAGACCGGAGGGCTGGGCGATGATGTGGCGTCCTGACGTGGTTCACGCCTTCGTGGTCGATTCCGGCAGCACTTCGAACTATGGTGGCACGGGAAAAACCTTCGACTGGCAGGCCAGCCAACCGAACATTGAAGTGATCGCGAGGCTGGGACGAGTTGTCGTGGCCGGCGGCCTCAGTCCCGTGAATGTTGCGGATGCGATTCGCATCCTGAAGCCATGGGGTGTGGATGTGGCATCCGGGGTAGAAGCCAGACCGGGGAAAAAAGACCCAGAGAAGGTCCAGAATTTCGTCAGAGCAGTACGGGAACTCGAGAAGGACAAGAAATGGCAACCGCGACCATAGCGAAAAGAGCGAAACTTTCGGAGAGGAAGTTCCCCGGCCGCTTTGGCGTCTACGGTGGACGCTATGTCCCCGAAACCCTCATGGCTGCGCTGGAAGAACTGGAGTGCCATTACGAGAAGGCCAAGCGCGACCGCAGTTTCCAGCGACGTCTGGATGAACTGCTGCACACGTATGCCGGGCGTCCCACGGCACTCTTCTTTGCGCAGCGGCTGACGAAACAACTCGGTGGAGCAAAAATTTATCTGAAGCGTGAAGACTTGCTGCACACCGGCGCGCACAAGATCAATAACTGTCTCGGACAGGCGCTGCTGGTCCAGCGCATGGGCAAACATCGCGTGATCGCTGAAACTGGCGCAGGGCAGCATGGCGTGGCCACGGCGACGGTATGCGCGCTGCTGGGCTTTGAGTGTGTCGTCTACATGGGGACCGAAGATATGCGACGCCAGGAGTTGAACGTCTTCCGCATGCGACTGCTGGGCGCGGAGGTTCGCGGCGTTGATTCCGGCTCGCGAACATTGAAAGACGCAATCAACGAGGCAATGCGCGACTGGGTGACCAACGTGCGCACCACGCACTACCTGCTTGGCAGCGTGCTAGGCGCTCATCCCTATCCCACCATGGTGCGCGACTTTCATAAAGTTACCGGGCGCGAAGCGCGCGCGCAGATTCTTCGGGCTGAAGGCAAGCTGCCCAAAGCTATCATCGCCTGCGTTGGCGGCGGATCGAACTCGATCGGGATATTTTACGAATTTATCAAGGACAAGAAAGTGCAGCTCATTGGCGTGGAGGCCGGTGGGCGCGGCATTCGCCTGGGTGAACACGCGGCGCGTTTTTCTGGAGGGTCGCCCGGTGTGATGCAGGGGACTTACTCCTACGTGTTGCAGGATGAGGCTGGACAGATTTCGACTACTCATTCCATCTCAGCCGGCCTTGACTATCCTTCGATTGGCCCCGAGCATGCCTGGCTTAAGGATACAGGCCGCGCGGAATACGTCTCGGTGTCGGATGCCGAGGCACTCGAGGCTTGTACCTTGCTGGCGCGAACGGAAGGCATTATTCCGGCGCTGGAATCTGCTCATGCTGTTGCGGAGGCGATCAAGCGCGCGCCTGGAATGAAGAAGTCCGATGTACTCATCGTCAATATATCCGGCCGCGGCGACAAGGATATTGGAATCTTGCGGGAGAATCTGAAGTTGGAAGGAAATTGAATCATTGAGAGATTGAATCATTGAGTCAAAGACTAAATGATTCAATGAATCAATGGATCAATGACTCAATCAGCCACACCTATGCCACTTCGCTTCCCATCCCGTCCGTCTCTGGTCGCCTACCTCACCTGCGGCGATCCTGATCTCGCGACCTCGCGAGACATCGCTTTCGCAGCGATTGACGCGGGAGCAGACGTGATCGAACTGGGAGTTCCCTTTTCCGACCCAGTCGCCGACGGGCCGGTGATCCAGCGTGCAAGCGAGCGGGCGTTGCGCCGCGGAACCACTCTGCATCAGGTACTGGAGGTTGGCAAGAAAATCAGGAAGCGTTCGCCAGTGGGGCTCATCATCTTTACATATCTGAACCCGGTCATGCGCATGGGGTTGATGAAGTTCAGCGCTGCAGCACAGGATGCCGGCATCGACGGCGCCTTGATCACCGACCTGCCAGTGGAAGAAGCACACGACTACCTGGGCGAAATGCAAAAGAGAAACCTGGCGACTGTATTTCTCGCGGCCCCGACCAGCACGGATGAACGGCTGAGGCAGATTGCCCGGTCTTCGACTGGTTTTGTGTATGCGGTTTCGCGAACCGGTGTGACCGGCGCCCGGCAACAGATGCCGGAAGATGCTCCTAAGCTGGTGCGCCGCCTGCGCAAGTATACTAGCTTGCCGATTGCGGTGGGCTTTGGCATCTCCAACTCAGCACAGTTTGAGGCGGTGGGAAAATTCGCCGATGCGGCGGTGGTGGGCAGCGCGATCGTCGAGATCATCGAGCGCAATCCGGGCAAAGAAGCGGAGAGTGTGGCACAATTTGTAGGGTCGTTGGTCGTTGGTCGTTAGTCGTTGGCCAGCAACAGTTGATTCGTGCTTTCCTGGCGTCTCGTTTCAGCAATCCAATTAGTAACTTAAGGACATAAGCCAACGACCAACGACAGACGACCAACGACTGCTCTCATGGATATTTCCGACTGGCGCAAGACCATTGACGAACTGGACCGCAAGCTGGTGGAGTTGCTGAGCCAGCGCGCGCAGGCCGCGCATGAGATCGGCAAATTGAAGCGCGGCGTGGGCATGCCGATATACGAGCCCGACCGGGAGCGCACCGTGTTCAGCAATGTGCGGAGCGTCAACCCCGGGCCGCTGGCGGATCGCGACCTGCTGCGGATTTTTGAGCGGATCATGGATATCATGCGCCAGATCCAGCAGGAAGAAATCGCTCCCCGGGCCCCGGCCGATGTGGTTGGAGGCGACACAGAATTGGATAATGATGTGAATGACTAAGGACAGTCGTCAGTCGTCGGTCTGCAGTCGTCAGGAAACTGCATTCGGAACCGACATGGCTGTGCTGACGACTGACGACTAATTATGATTGTTGCCATGCAGGAAACAGCGACCGATGAGCAGATCCAGCAGGTGGTGGAACACCTGATCCGGATGGGCTTCTCTGTGCACCGTACTACCGGGGAGCGGCAGACGGTGCTGGCCGCTGTGGGCGCGCGGGTGGATTTTGATACCCGGAACCTTGAAGTCTTGTCGGGAGTGGAACACGTTCACCGCATCAGCGCTCCCTACAAGCTGGCGGGGCGAAGTTTCCGCCCGCAAGGGACGATCGTCGCGTTTGCCAACGGATTGCAGATTGGCGGCGACCAGGTAGTAGTCATGGCCGGGCCCTGCTCGGTGGAGTCGCGGGAACAGCTCTTTACCGTAGCGGAACAGGTGGCGAAGGCGGGCGCGCGCGTGCTGCGTGGCGGCGCCTTCAAACCCCGGTCTTCCCCCTATTCATTCCAGGGAATGGGCGTGGAAGGGCTCAAGCTGTTGCGCGAGGCGGGCGACCGCTTCAATATGCTGGTGATCAGCGAGGTCATGGAGATCGCGCAAATCGAGGTCATGCTGCCCTACATCGATATCTTCCAGGTGGGCGCGCGCAACATGCAGAATTTCAATCTGCTGCGCGAACTGGGCAAAGTCAAGAAGCCGGTGCTGCTCAAGCGCGGCATTGCGGCCACGCTGGAAGAGTTGCTGCTTTCCGCTGAATACATCATGGCGGGCGGAAACTACGACGTGATTCTGTGCGAGCGCGGCATCCGCACTTTTGAAACTTACACTCGCAACACGCTGGACGTTTCCGCGATTCCGATCATCAAGAAACTTTCGCACCTGCCCATGACTTCGGATCCGTCGCATGGTACTGGGTTGCGCGATAAAGTCCCGCCCATGGCACGGGCTTCGCTGGCAGCGGGCGCCGACGCCCTGCTGATCGAGGTCCATCACGATCCGGACAGAGCATTTTCGGATGGCGCCCAGTCACTCTTCCCCGACCAGTTCGCAAAATTGATGGATGAGCTGCGGATGATCGCACCGGCGGTGGGACGGAAGGTGGCGTAATCTTCTTCACCACGGAGGCACAGAGGCACAGAGAAGTGCCATCTATTTGTCATCCGCAGGGCATTGATGAGTACCTCGGCATTGTGAATTCAGCCGACAATCGGTAATTTGATTTTTCTCCGTGCCTCTGTGTCTCCGTGGTAAAACAAATGTCCATTCACCAAATCACCATCATCGGAACCGGGCTTATCGGTGGCTCGTTTGCGCTGGCCTTGAAGAAGCGCGGCTTTGCCGGCCGCATTGTTGGCTGCGACCGCGCTCCGGTACTGAAGCGTGCGCGGGAGAAGGGCGCAATTGACGATGCCCGCACAGACCCGGCGGAGTCGATACGGGGTAGCCAGGTTGTCCTGCTGGCAACACCCGTCGGCGCGATCATCGAACTGATCGGGGTTCTTGAGGCTGCGCTTCCACCGAAAACTCTTCTGACCGACGTGGGTAGCACCAAAAGTGAAGTGCTGGCGCGTGCGACAAAGGCTTTTGGGAAAAACACGGGTGGCCGCTTCCTGGCTGGACATCCGATGGCCGGTAAGGAAGAAGCAGGCGTGGACGGAGCCGACGCTGATCTGTTCCAAGGCGCGGTCTGGTTTGTGACGCCGGTTCCGGGGCAGAAAGTGTTTGCCGGAGTGAGCGGAGAATTTCTGGAGTGGGTGGAAAAGGCAGGGGCCGGAGTCGCCAGCATGGACGCCGGTGCCCACGATCAACTCTGTGGCTGGATCAGCCATCTGCCGCAGTTTGTTTCGACCGCCCTGGCCGCGACGCTGGTGGACGAATATGGTGAGGACGCTCCGTTGCTGGCGACCGGAGGTCGTGCCTTGCGGGAGATGACGCGTATTTCGGCCAGTCCTTACTCCATGTGGCGCGACGTGGCGCTGACCAACAAGAAAAATATCCGGCATGCTTTGCTGAAGCTGGAGCAGCGGCTGGCGCACATCCGGGAGAATCTGGATACACGGGAACTGGCGCTGGAATTCGAGCGGGCGCATCATTTGAGAAAGGCATCACCACCGCGGAGGCATCGAGGCACGGAGAAGCGCAAGACTTGAATTGCCTCCATGTCTCCGTGCCTCGGTGGTGGTTTTGGTTTAAGATTTGCTGCCTATGAATAAGGTTGTGGCCAGCGCGGACGAAGCCATCAAGGATATTTTTGATGGTGCCACCATCATGATTGGCGGATTCGGGCTGTGCGGAATCCCGGAGAACCTGGTTCGCGCCCTGGTTCGCAAAGGCGTGAAGAACCTTACCACGATCAGCAATAACGTCGGAGTGGACGGTTTGGGCAACGGGCTGCTGCTGGCTGCGGGGCAAATTCGCAAGCACATCGGAACGTATGTTGGCGAAAACAAACTCCTTGAACAGATGGTTTTGCAGGGCAAAGTAGAACTGGACCTGGTGCCACAGGGAACTTTTTCCGAGCGGATACGGGCTGGCGGCGCCGGCATCCCGGCATTCTTCACTCCAACCGGGGTTGGCACTATTGTCGCAGCGAACAAAGAGACGCGTGAGTTCGACGGGCGGCAATACATCATGGAGCGCGCTCTCCAGGCAGACTTCGCCTTCGTGAAAGCATGGAAGGGCGACAAGTGGGGCAACCTGGTATATCGCAAGACGGCGCGGAATTTTAATCCAATGATGGCGACCGCCGCCAAGGTGACGATCGCAGAGGTTGAGCATTTGGTCGAGGTGGGCGAACTGGAGCCTGACCTGGTCCACACTCCAAGTGTCTACGTGAATCGTATCTTTCGAGGCGAACTGTTTGAGAAGCGGATTGAGAGGCGGACGGTAAGGCAGTCGTTGGTCGTTGGCCCTTAGTCGTTGGCCAAGGCGATGCTGTGATTGTTTGAAGCCAACGACCAAGGGCCAAGGAACAACGACCCAGTTTATGAAGGAGATCGATAAACGCGAGCGCATCGTGCGGCGCATTGCGCGCGAACTGCGTGACGGTTTCTACGTGAACCTTGGCATCGGTATGCCCACACTGGTGGCCAACCATGTGCCTGCGGGCATGGATGTCATTTTGCAATCAGAGAATGGCATGCTCGGTATCGGCCCTTATCCGCTCGAGGGCGAGGTGGATTGCGACCTGATCAATGCGGGCAAGGAAACGGTGAGCGAAATGAAAGGAACAGCGTATTTTTCCAGCGCCGAATCATTCGCCATGATCCGCGGCGGCCACATCGACCTCAGCGTGCTCGGCGCCATGGAGGTCGATGAGGATGGCAACCTGGCCAACTGGATGATACCCGGCAAGATGGTGAAAGGCATGGGGGGGGCCATGGACCTGGTGGCGGGCGCTCGCCGTGTGATCGTTGCCATGGAACACACCACCAAAGATTCTCAGCCCAAGATCCTAAACAAATGCACTCTGCCGCTGACCGGGGTAAAGGTGGTCAACACGATCGTCACTGAGATGGCCGTGATTCAGGTGACGCCCACGGGATTAGTGCTGGAAGAAGTTGCGCCGGGATTGACCGCCGACGAAGTGCAGCGCGTCACCGAACCGACACTGATTCTTAGCCCTGGGCTTAGGCTTATGGAAGCTTGAGTCTTGAGCCTGCTAAACGGAAGATCACACAACTAACCACGGACCGTGAGCACTCTAAGCCGCGCAAAAAGCAGGTCCCTCCACTCCGCTCGCTTCGCTCCGCTCCGGTCGGGATGACAGTCTGGCGTGAACTTCTGAGTCTAAACGCTATTTCGTGCCGCTTTTCAGCCTCGCCGGCTCGAACTCGTCGCCTTTCTGCCACCCCACCAGCTTGGGCATGCTCGCCGCCTGCCATCCCAGAGCGAAGCCGAAGCGGGCCATGACTGCCTCTCCGGTGAAGTCCATGTCGGGATGGTA
>CAZGSU010000080.1:0-16826 GCA_964528615.1 uncultured Acidobacteriaceae bacterium
GGCGGCAAGGCCATCACCGAAGACCTGGGCATCAAGCTGGAGAACGTGCAGATGTCCGACCTCGGCCAAGCCAAGAAGATCACGGTGGACAAGGACAACACCACGATTGTCGAAGGCAAGGGTAAGCACTCCGAGATCGAAGGCCGGGTGAAGGAAATCCGCAGCCAGATCGAAAAGACCACCAGCGACTACGACCGCGAGAAGTTGCAGGAGCGGCTGGCAAAGCTGGTCGGTGGCGTGGCTGTGATCAAAGTGGGCGCCGCGACCGAAACCGAAATGAAAGAGAAGAAGGCTCGTGTCGAGGATGCCATGCACGCAACCCGTGCAGCCGTGGAAGAAGGCATTGTCCCCGGCGGCGGCGTGGCATTGGCCCGTTGCGTCCCGGCACTGGACAAGCTGAAGCTCGAGGGCGATGAGCAGATCGGGGTCAACGTCGTGAGGCGCTCCTTGGTCGAGCCGCTGCGCCAGATCGCCGAGAACGCCGGCGAAGAAGGCGCAATCGTCCTGGGCAAGGTCAACGATGCCAAGGACCCCAACTACGGCTACAACGCCCTGTCCGGGGAGTACGAAGACCTGGTCAAGGCAGGCGTGCTCGATCCGACCAAAGTGGTGCGCACCGCACTGCAGAATGCCGGCTCGATCGCGTCCCTGATGCTGACCACCGAAGCCCTGGTGGCGGAGGTCCCGGAAGAGAAAAAGGGAGCTCCCGCGCCCGGCGGCCACGGCGGCGGCATGGAAGGGATGTACTAAGAACAGTCGTCGGTCGTCAGTCTTCAGTCGTCGGCTAAAACCGGCTTCTGGCGTCAGACCTCGGCAAGAGCCCCGCTTTCGAGCGGGGCTTTTGCTTTTTGTGCCTGCGCCCATGTATGGGACGGGCGCCCTTGCCCGTCCAGGCCGAGCGAAGCTCGGCGGCTTTCATGGCCTGCCATCCCACCTTTCGAAAGGCACGAAAGGTGGCGCACCCCGCGCCGGAAGTGAATCTCGCCCCGCGTACAGTCTTTTCTGTAGCGCAGATTTTCGCAGTCACTCGCCGAAACTTCTCGTCTTTCATCCGGCACTTCCGTATCACACAGAAAACGTGGGGCCTTCATGCATGGCCCTTCCCTTGCTCTTACATGTGGTGAATACAGGAGGAAATCATGCCCAGCATACATATTGATAAAGTGGGAGACATGGCAGTGGTGGAATGCGAAGGCAGGCTGGTGCGCAGTGAGGACGCATACAAGTTACGCGACGCGGTCACTGCACAGAGCGATGCCGAGGTCGTAGTACTGGACTTGACCGAGGTTCACACCCTCGGAGGCGGCGCGGTAGGAATGCTGGTGTACCTGCAGCGCTGGGCTCACGATCACGAGATTCGCTTCAAGTTGTTCAATCCCTCCAGATCAGTGCGCGAGAAGCTGGAGCATACCAACTCAATGTCCGAGTTCAACATCGCATCGC
Organism: uncultured Acidobacteriaceae bacterium; assembly: GCA_964528615.1. GTDB lineage: Bacteria > Acidobacteriota > Terriglobia > Terriglobales > Acidobacteriaceae > JAIQFF01. The sequence goes on from CAZGSU010000080.1 coordinate 1,444, forward strand.
TCGACGAGATGATGGCGCTCCTAGGCAGCGCCGATCCCCGCTACGCGCTAGCTTCGTAACGATTCCTGTACGGCGGGTCCACCCCCGGATCCGCCGCGCAGGGTCGCAGCCGTTCATAACCAGAACATCCTCTCTTATTGCGTCCTCCAGTTATTTCTAGCCCAGCCGGGTGCCCCATCTTTCACGTACTTTGCGAAAGGTTGGCATAGGGACATATTTTCCTACAGCTTTTCCTCTATGCGCGTTTTCAGGTTGGGCGCGAGCAGCCACCAGGCTTCGCGGAAGGATTCGAAGCGCGACCCCTTTTTGCTGCCATTGGGATAGAACCACAGATTCTTGCGCGAGAAGGCCTCGACCGGGAGCACGTACCAGAGATTGAGGGGCACGATGTAGGCGACGATGCAATCGATCTCGGCGGCGGTGAGTGCGACCATTTTGTGGTCTACGTAGACATAAGTATGGACGGCGTAGCCGCGATGGCTCTCGTAAGCGGTGGAGCGGACCTGCACTCTCCAGAAGCGTCCACCAGCGTCGAGGATGTAGTCGTAGCGGTCGCTGTCTCCCCAGGGCTTGGCCACACCGAAGCCCAGGCTGACAGCTTTCTGCATGAACGCCAGCTCAGCGATCTCTCCGCGGCGCTTGGGCGGGAGAGCATGGCGCTGATTGGTGGCGGGACGTCGCGGAAGCGGGCGCGCCTGAGGCTTCTCCATTACTTAACCTGATTTCGACTAGCCTGTTGTCTCTATACCTTTGCTCCTAAATACAAAAAGCGCAGCTTTTGGGCTGCGCCTTTTTATTGGTCTTCTAGTTTAAGGATAGCAGGTTGGGTGGGAGGAATGGGACATGGGTGTACTAACTATGGTGGCTTTGGGGACAAGGGGTTAGGGGGAATTGGTGCGGGCCTGGGCTTGACAGGAATTTGGGCAGGAATCGGATCGGATAGACGATCCGAGAATGCGAAAGGGCGGCAGGAAGACTCTGTCCAGTGCCTCGGTTGAAAGTTTCATAAAGATCTCAGAGTTGGATCTCGGAAATTCTCGCCAGCATCTTTTCTCGTTCCTCCGCCTCCTGAATTCGCTGAAGTTGCAACCTTTGCTGTGTGGCGAGACTCTCCCTGTGCTTCTTAGCGATCAGCTCCGAATATCGTTGATTCGCAAGGGCCACAAAGTTTCTGGCGTAACTAGTCATCTGCTCTGGACTTTCTCCGCCGCCTAGAGGGACTTCAAACTTGTCCGATCGGAATTGAAAAGACTCGGGGCCCTTGCCAAGGTATGAAGCAAACCCGGCGCGCGGATCGCGGAAGGCCATAATCCACTCGTGCGTGGGAGCGGCTGAAAGTTGGTAAATCAGGTATGGTTTGTGATAGTTGATACCGGTGATCCTTATGGGATTTCTAATAAGCGGATCATCGACCTCCGTTTCTGGAATAACCTCCGACTTCAGTGAGTTCAAGTGGTGAACCGCGACAAACTCATTGCCGCGTGCGATTAGTTCCCTCTTTATCTGCTCAACGCTGGGTCTAGCCGCCGAGTCGTGGCGGAGCATCAACTCAACCAATCCGTCAACATAAGGATAATTCGGCGATACATCAGAAACCTTTCGGAACCCAGTTCCATGTGGCACCGTGCCGGTAAACATTTCATTCAACATCAAACCCAACGCATATATGTCTGCCTTGCTATCAACCGCTTGACCACGCCGCCTCTGCTCGGGTGCTGCGTATTCGAAATTCGCAAGTCTGTCTTGGCTTTGAGTTTCGACGGCAGTCAGTAGTTCCTCCTCTTCGAAGTGCGCTATCCCGAAGTCCGCGATAACCAAGGTGTTTTCAGCACAGCGGGCAGAGTCATTTTGTTACATTCTGCTGCTACCATCGCCGGCGCTTGCTAACCTCGGACGAAAGCCGACGCATCTTCGAGTTGGCCTTGGAGCGGGTGCGGCGTAGCTACAGGCTTCTCGTTTACGGGTATGTCGTCATGCCGGAGCATGTTCATCTTCTGGTCAGCGAACCACAAACTTTCCCACTCAAGCCAAAATCGGGCTTGAATGGGCCACCCACGGTTGGCGAAGCGCAGCTGGATACTTTGGCGGATGCTTTGAAGCCGTTGAAGCAGGGAGTTGCGCGGCGGTTGATTGGGGACGCGGGGCATTTCTGGCAGAAGAGGTACTACGATTTCAACGTTCGCAATTATCCGCAGTTTGTGGAGAAGCTGCGCTACCTTCATCGCAATCCGGTGAAGGCTGGGTTGTGTGAGCGCCCGGAGGAGTGGCAGTGGAGCAGTTGTTGCCACTACGCTGCCGGCTGTGAGGGGCGCGTGGAGATCGAGTCGGAATGGACTGCTCGAAAATGCGAACGAGCGGCGGGGAGACTTTGTCCAGCGGTCGAACTGCCCCACTCAAGCCAAAACCGGGCTTGAGTGGGCCACCCGTCTTTCGAAAGGCGCGAAAGGTGGGGCACCCTGCCGAGCTTTGCTCGGCTGGGCGGACGAGGACGTCCGCCCCTACGTGGTTCGGAGTGAGTTTCGCGCGGGCGGGTCGCCTGCGGCCAGATGAGGTCGAATTACTGCACACGCAGAATTAATTGCGTGCCGCTATCCAGGTGGACGTTTTCGGTGTTTGAGCTGACCACCGAAACCTCGCCTGACGTGGTCAGAGAGAATCCCTTCATCCCGATCACTCCTTTGGTTGCGGGATCCAGCGGACTGACGGTTGAATTCTGGGACGAGCTGTTGTCGGAGGGTGATCGGCTGCTCCCCGGATACTGAGTCCCGTAGGGAGACGGCGGTTGCCCGGAAGCTCCTGCCATCGCGCCTCTCTGCGCGGCTGAGGGCATGCCGGATGGGGCGGGCGACATCGAGTCTTCTGACGACAGAGGCAAGGCAGGGGGCAAGGGCCGCGCGATCGCCTGCACCGCAGCTTGCAGCGGCAGTTCGCGTCCATTTTTCATGAGCACGCGATCGAATGCGATCCCTACCGTCGAGTTTGGCGAGTCTTTGCTGTGCGCCTTGGCTTCAGTGACGTGGCCGACGATTTTTGTGTTTCTCGGAATCACGATCTGACCGTGCTGAAGCAAATCCATCGAGGTTCTGGCCTCGATCCTGTCGTTTGCCTTGGTCTTTCTGGCATCGAGAGACTTGGACAACTCGACTGAAACCACGGTCCCCGCCGCCAGCTTGTCAGACGCCGCTGCCGGCGCGGGCGAGCCGGCGGGCGCCTCTGCTGCAGGCGTGGACGGACCGGACTGGGAACTTCGTGACGGTGCTTCCGGGGCGGGCGTCGCGGGACCAGCCTGCGTGCTCCGGGCTGGCGCTTCGGCTGCGGGCGTTGTGGGACCAGCCTGCATGCTTTGAGCCGGCGTCGCGGCCTGGGGGTCCGGCGAAGATTGCGCCGCGGCGGTTCCAGCGAGAAAAAATATTGCGAGCATTGAGACAAGGGCTGGTTTCATAGTTCGCTCCATACTTCGCTCCCAGGCGACCTGCTGGGTAAGATGCAATCGGCTAAAACCAGGTTCCCTGCCTATACTTCCGATATTGTTCGCCAAATTTGGCTTCGAGGACCTTGGCTTCCTGGTGAGCGCGAAATATCTGCAGCGGAATAACCACCACCAGGAGAAGAAGCGCATAACGATATTGCAAAGCAATCAGGACGCCGGCAAGCAAGAGCGCGCTGAATACGTAAATCGGATTCCGGATCTTTGAGTACACGCCCTGGGTCACAAGTTCGCGCGCCTGCGGGGTCACGGAAAACGACCGGCCCAATTGCCACCGCGCCGTAAACAACAGGACCGCGGCCGGCACCGCAATGCACAATCCTGCCCAACGGGCGACGCTCCATTCCCCGGGGCGGAACACAACGATCGAGATCACGACCAGCACCATACAAAACTGGAGGATGAACAGCGGCGTGATTTTCTCGTGACCTGGCATGGCGATCAATGTCGCTTTTTCTACGAATGATTTCTTTATTCTAGGGATCCCTGGCGCACGCTTTGGATGAAATCGGTGTACGCCGGGGTCAATCCGGCGGCGCGCACCTCGGCGGCAATCTGTCCCCGGTGATAAGCAGAATGCATAATCACGTGCATCAGGATGTCATCTCTGCGGTTGCTCCAGCTTTCACCTTTGGTGTTCTTGTAGTGGATCGGTTGAGCCAGATCGGCTTCACTGAGTGCCGCGAGGTAGTTCTTCCAGAGCCGGGCCAATTCGCCCGTCTGCTGCTGGCACTGGTCGAGAGTGAATTCCGGCCATACCGGCGGTTTTTCTTCACGCTGTTCGAGCCGCTCCAGCCACAGCCGCTCCGCGGCAAGAATGTGAGCAACGTATTTCAGCACGCGTGGCGGAGGCGTTTGCGCCGCCCGCAGGTTGGCCAGCACTTCATGGTTCGCCCATGCGTCATAGGCGAACAGCCTTGTGTAATGTGCGATTGCGTCCATATTTCCATATTCAACCACAGACGACGCTACGAGGCTGGCACAAACCGGACGTCGCACTCCTCCTTGCTTCACCGAGCGGAAAAAAGCCCCACCATGCGGGCGGGGCTTTGACGAAGTGGCGATAGTAACCGCAGTTGTCAGTTGTTAGTTGTCAGTTCTCAGTGTTCCGGTCGCAAGCCAGGTTTTGCTGAGGACCGCCGACCGACGACTACTGTTCCTTGGCCTCGTGAACGGCAGCCTTGTGGCTAGCCATTCCGACGGCTGCCATGAACGGCGCTGCCGAGGCTGGCGCTGGCACGGTTCCGCTCAAAATCCGCTTGAACGGAACATCCTTGCCATAGATAGCGGTGGTCGAATCGACATCCTGCTCGATGACGGCGCCTTCCAGGGTGAGGCCGGCAAAAACCCCCTTGGAGCGCGAGTACGTCAGCAGTTCGGCATCCATTTTCCAGTCGGTGCCAGCCGAGGCGTGGCGACCCACCGGTCCGGCCGCAGCCGAGCCTTCTCCGCTAATCTGAAACTTGCTGGAAAGCAGGTCTTGCAGACCCTTGTCATTCATGACCAGCATGACCAGGTCGATGCCTTCAGCGCCGATCTGAAGTCCCCAGCTGCCTCCGCCTACAGAAACGAAAGCGGGAGCGCTCCAGCCGGTTTCGGTGCGGCAACTGGCGACGCCGCGGCCGTGTTTGCCGCCTACGATGAATCCGGCCTTAATCAAGTTCGGAACCACCATGATGCATTTCGCTTTGTCCAGCACTTCTTCGGGTATGCCCTTGTCGGGCGCGGCCATGATTTCCTTCAGTACGTCCGCCGACTTCTGCAGACGCTCAACCGAATCACTTTCGGCGGTTGCCCAGGCCATCGTACCCAGCAACATGATAAAACTCAGCAAAACTGCGAATAGCGATTTCTTCAAGAGTTCCTCCTGAAACTTCGATTTTAAGTGCACGGGCCGACAACTAGTATTCTGCCAGAGTTCCGGGTGAGTGCTCCGGAGCTCAAAGCGCGGGCCGGCGTCCACTGATCAGGTTGATTAGCAACACCACGACGGCAATGACTAAGAGTATGTGGATGTACCCACCCAGAGTGTACGAACTCACCAGGCCGAGCAACCACAGCACCAGCAGAATCACAAAGATTGTCCAGAGCATGTCAGTCACCTCAGTTCTGAGAATGAGTACCTCACGACTTCACTCTGATCCCATTTCCAGAACAAGAGTTGCACGCGCAGGGCCTGAAGGCACTGAGGGAAACACTGTAGAAATGCGAAAGAGATCACTAACCCAAGTCGGGCTTGAATTCGTCGCCAGACCGGGGTAGCGTGGTCTGCAATGGATGTGGCAGCAGGCATATTGGGATGTGATATCCAAAACCAACCTGGCTCCGTCCAATTGCACGTGCCCACGGGTTAACGGCTGATGAATATCCGTAGGCAGTCTGGAGGCACCGTGAAGCGCAGAGATTTCATCATCAGGACAGCCTGCGGCATGGGAGCGGCGTGGATTGGCTCCCGAGGCCTGGCATACGCCATGAGCGCCCTGCCCGACTTGCCACGTAAGTTCACGGCGGCGGACACGGTGACGCTGGGCAAGACCGGCATCACGACCAGCCGGCTGGCCATGGGAACCGGGACTGTCGGTAGCGGACATCATTCGCACCAAACCGCGCTGGGCGTGAAAGGCCTGTCCGACCTGCTGCTCAACGGCCACGACAACGGCTTGCGTTTTTTCGACGCCGCCGATGCCTATGGAAGCCATCCCCACGTGGCCGAAGCCTTGAAGCACGTGCCCCGAGACAAGGTCACAGTGCTGACCAAGACCTGGGCCCGCGATCCGGCCGAGGCCCGTGCCGACCTCGACCGTTTCCGCCGAGAGCTGGGAACCGATTACCTCGACGTTTGCCTGATGCACTGCCTCACTGAAGGCGACTGGACCGAACGCTACCGCGGAGTCATGGATGTATTCTCCGAAGCCAAGGAGAAAGGGATTATCCGGGCGCACGGTTGCTCCTGCCACAGTATCGAGGCATTGCGTGCCGCCGCCAAATCCCCCTGGGTCGAAGTCGATCTGGTGCGCATCAACCCGATCGGTTCGCATATGGACGCCGATCCTGACACTGTGGTCAGCGTGCTGCGTGAAATGAAGGCCGCGGGAAAAGGCATCGTAGGCATGAAGATTCTTGGCCAGGGCGACCTGCGCAACCGGCAGGACGAAGCACTCAAGTACGCTCTGTCCCTAGGCGTCCTCGACGCCTTCACCATCGGAGCCGAGAGCAAGGCCGAGCAGGAAGACCTGGTTCGAAGAATCGCCGCTGCCGCTTAAGAAAACCGGGCCACAGATTTTTACGGATCTACACGGATGAGGCACAAGAAGTCTTTGCCTCTTTTTGGTCCGTGCAAACCGTGAAGATCCGTGGCTTGCTCTTTTTCCCGCAATTCGCGCAGGTCCAGCCATCCCCGATCGTTCCCCCGCCATCCAACCCTCGAATTCAACATAGAGGTGAAATCGCACAATGAAAAGACTCACAATCAAAGCACTCCTCGCACAATTCTTGCTTCTGGGAGGCCTCGGGCTGCTCTGGGCCCAGCAGGATACCGCCACAACTCAAACTTCACCCGTGGACAACACCACGGTCAACCAACGCGACCGGAACACATCCGAGCCCACTGCCGATCGGCAGAAAGACAATCCCACCGATCGCCAACTTACCCAGCAAATCCGGAAGGCCCTGGTCAAAGACAAGTCACTCTCCAGCTATGCCCATAACGTGAAGATCATCGCGCAAAACGGCATGGTGACATTGAAGGGGCCGGTGAAATCGGAAGAGGAAAAGCAGGCGGTCGAAACTAAAGCCGCTCAGATCGCCGGTCCCGACAAAGTGACCAGCCAAATCCAGATCGCTTCCAAGTAATTCAACCTGGTAACTCAACCAGCACTCAAACCAGTTTCAGCAATCAATAAGGAGATCATCATGGCAGGTAAAAATACAGCAGCATTCGGAATCTACCGGGATCGAGCCAGTGTGGAAAACGCAGTCGACTTGTTGCGGCAGAGAGGTTTCCGCAACACCGACATTTCCGTGCTTTTCCCGCATAACGAAGGCACCAAGGATTTCGCCACGGAAAAGAACACCAAGGCGCCTGAAGGCACCGCTGCAGGAGCGGGCACTGGGGCTGTGATCGGAGGGACGCTGGGCTGGCTGGCCGGAATTGGCGCACTGGCGATTCCAGGGCTGGGCCCGTTCATCGCGGCCGGACCGATCATGGCCGCTCTGGCCGGAGTCGGCGTCGGTGGAGCCGTTGGCGGCCTCACCGGAGCTCTGATCGGAATGGGCATCCCCGAGTTTGAGGCCAAGCGTTACGAAGGCCGGATCAAGGAGGGCGGAATCCTGCTCTCCGTCCATTGCGACGACTCGGACTGGACCAAGAAAGCGAAGGAAGTCCTCGAACACACCGGCGCGGAAGACGTAACATCCACCGGCGAGGCCAAGGCGGATTTTCAGAAGACCGACAAGCCCATGCCCCGCGCCAGCTAGGACTCCACAAAAAGCCCCTCAGCGATGAGGGGCTTTACTTTGCCGGAAATTACCCTCTGAGAACAGAGAACTAAAAAACTGGAACTGGTCTTTTAAGATATTCAACGACCACGACCAGACAACCACAGACGACTTCCTCAGTAGCCGCATTTCTTGTCAACAACCGAGAGCAGCGGCTCCCCTTTCAGGTAGCGACGCAGATTTTCAGAGATGAACTGGTAGTGCCGCTCCCAAAGCTTCTCCGTGAGACCCGCCGTGTGCGGAGTGATCAGAAGATTTTCAAGGTTCCACAAAGGAGAGTCGGTGGGCAATGGCTCTTCTTCGAAGACGTCCAGAGCAGCGCCTCCAATAGTTTTCTCACGCAGGGCTTGAATCAGCGCTGCTTCATTCACCAGAGGGCCGCGGCCGACATTGATCAGGCAGGCATCCGACTTCATTCTGGCCAGACGGGCGGAGTCGATCAATCCGCGAGTGCTGGATGTTACCGGTGCGGCAAGCACTACATAGTCAGATTGCGAGAGCATCTCGTCGAGTTGTGACGACGGGAGAACCTGTCGTACGCCTTCCGGACCTTCTTTGTTGGGATTGTCACGAACGGCGATCACGGGCATCCCGAGGCACGAGGCGTATCGTGCGACCGCCCTGCCGATGCTGCCCAAGCCCACCAGACCGAGCGTGGCCCCGGCCAATTCTCGCGGGCGAGGGCGCCCGCGCCACATGGGCTTCTGTCCCCAGATTCGTTTCTCCTGAAAGCGCACCGCTTGAGGCAGGCATTTGGCCAGGGCGAAGATCAGGGCCATGACATGTTCGGCCACCACCGGGCCGTGCACCTCGCGAGCGTTGGTCAGAATGACCTCGCTATTCACCAACTCTGGAAATATGAGTTGGTGGACCGCCGCGGCGGGAGAATGAATCCAGCGCAGCTTCCGTGCAGCCTTGAATTGTTCGGGGCGCAGGGAGAATGTTACGACTACCTCGGCGTCGCGGATGTAATCCTCGATTCCCTCATAGCTGGATCGCTGAACTGCTTCGACGGCGGGGAAATCCGTGTGCAACCGCTCGGATAGCCAAGGCGGCGGGTTCCAGAGTTCGAAGGGGTGTTGAAGAACCGTGAGCAGCTTCATACGCTCTGTGTGTCTCGCAGCTAGATTGGTTTCAGCGGTACACGCAGATCGTGCCCGGTCATCTCTTTCGGCTGCGGGATGCCCAGCATGCCCAGCACGGTGGGCGAGATATCGCGCAGTGAACCGCCGGGCTGCAGGCTGAACCGCTTGCCGTTTTCGGCGATCACAATGAATGGCACCGGGTTGGTGGTGTGGGCAGTGTGCGGACCGCCGGTCACGGGATCGATCATCATCTCCGCGTTTCCGTGGTCCGCGGTGATCAGCAGCGCGCCTCCCTTGGCGCGGACTGCCGGCTCGATGCGCCCCAGACAGGCGTCCACAGTCTCAACGGCTTTGACTGTGGGTTCGATTTTCCCCGAGTGCCCAACCATATCCGCGTTGGCGAAATTCACGATGATGACATCGAAAGTTCCGTCGCCGACCGCTTTGATTACAGCATCGGCGATGCCGGACGCGCTCATTTCCGGCTTCAGATCATAAGTGGCGACTTTGGGTGACGGCACCAGCACCCGGTCTTCTCCCGGAAACGGCTGCTCGATTCCACCGTTAAAGAAGTAAGTTACGTGTGCGTATTTCTCGGTTTCCGCCACCCGCAGATTGCGCAGATTCATCTGCCCCATCACGTTGGCGAGGATATTGTCGAGTGACTCAGGCGGAATCACTACTGGAAGAGAAAATTTCTTGTCGTACTGGGTCATGCACACGTAGTGCAGATTCTTAGGCACCCGATCGCGTGGGATGGCAGCGTCGAGGTCGGCGGCCCCGGGCAGATCACTTCCGCCCTGCGGGTTCAGGCCGCTGTTGCGAGTCAGGGCGCGGGTAATCTGGCGGACGCGATCAGCACGAAAGTTGTAACAGATGCAGGAATCTTCATCGCGGATGGTGGTCAGCGCTTCCCCGCGGTTGTCCACACAAACGAAGGGTACGACAAATTCGTCAGTCACGCCCTTGTTGTAGGAATCTTTTACGCCCTGCACCGGATCGACATACTTGCCGCCTTCGCCGTCGCCGAAGACCATCGCGTTGAATGCCTTGCCAATGCGCTCCCAGCGGCGGTCGCGATCCATGGCGTAGTAGCGCCCGTTCACGGATGCGATCTTTCCGGTGTTGTACTCGCGCATCTTCTGTTGAAGTTGTTCCAGATATCCGGCGCCGTTGGTGGGCAAAGTGTCGCGGCCATCCATGAAAGTGTGGACAAAGACCCGGTCGACACCGTTTTGCTTGGCCATTTTCAACAAGGCATAGAGATGAGTCTGATAAGAATGCACGCCGCCATCTGAAAGCAGACCGAAAAGATGTAGCCGGCGCCCGCCCGAACGTGCATTTTTCATGGCGCCGAGCAACACTGGATGGGAAAAGAATTCTCCGTTCTGGATCATCAGCTCGATGCGCGTGCTGTCCATGTGCACGATTCGGCCGGCGCCGATGTTGAGATGCCCAACTTCGCTGTTGCCCATCTGTCCGTCGGGCAAGCCAACAAAGCGCCCACTCGTCTGAATCAGCGTGTTGGGATACTCGCGCAACAGGCGATCGTATGTGGGCTTGCGCGCCAGCGCGATCGCGTTGGCTTTGGTTTCGGCGCGGTAGCCCCAGCCGTCGAGAATCACGAGGACGAGAGGTTTAGGACGATTCATTAGTCTCCTGGTACCGACTGCTGGTATCTTTGCTGCCCTTCAGACAACGCAAGGAGGCCGCAAGGCACAAAAAGAAAAAGCGGGAACAATAGAATCTATAAGACGGTGGACCGGTTTTCAAATCTGCAACCGCCATAATATAGTCGTGTCAGGCTCGCTGACTGTGGTCCCTTCGGGCTGACAGCGAATTACTCACCGGAGATGATGGAGAATTTATGACGATGAATAAACTATTGCTGGCTGAATTCGACGAAGAAATGAAAAAGACCCGCACCGCGTTGGAGCGCGTTCCCGTGGACAAGAAGGACTTCACTCCTCATCCCAAATCAATGCCGCTCGGCAAACTGGCGCCTCATGTTGCCCAGCTGGCGGGCTTTGGAGTCGCGGTGTTGACGGCTCCGGAACTCGACTTTGCCAAAGGCAGCTACAAACCCCTGCCGTTCGAGTCGTCGGCGCAACTCCTGAGCGCTTTTGACGAAGGTGCAGACAAGGCTCGCACCGCTCTCCAGAATACTTCCGACGAGGCATGGGAGCAGAACTGGACTCTGAGTTCCGGAGGCAAGGCCATTTTCAGCGGAACACGCTTCCTGGCTTACCGGCAGATGTTTCTGAACCACCTTGTGCATCACCGCGCCCAACTCGGGGTGTACCTGCGTTTGAACGAAAAGGCTGTTCCGGCAACCTACGGTCCATCGGCGGACGACCGGCTGGGATTCTGACCGGCCAGCGTGATGTCGATGCATTCGGCATCACGCTGCTCGATTTATTGCAGACTTCATTTGTCCGATTCTGGGCACTCGCGTCCACGAGCGGACGGGGTCAGCGCGCCGCGCAGACGTCATACGTCCCTTCTTCCTTTGTTGTCAGTGTGCTAAACCCAGAGACTCTGGTACAGGACTTGCTGTGCATGGGACTATGACGGGACTATTACAAGATCTGCGCCATGCGGGCCGCCAGTTTCTCAAGACGCCGGGTCTGACCGCCGTAGTAGTCATCACGATCGCCCTCGGCGTGGGCGCCAACACCGGGCTGTTTTCCGTGGTGAATGGAGTTCTGCTCAACCCCTTGCCCTATCCGCAGCCCGAACAACTGGTCACGCTCCACGAGAGCAAACCGAATTTTGAGACGGGTTCGGTCTCGTATCCGAATTTCCGCGATTGGCAGAAAGACAATCGCACGTTTTCCGCGATGGCGATTTCTCGCGGTTACGCCTTCAGTCTTACCGGAGCCGGAGATCCTATCCAGGTAAGTGGCGAGTTCGTGTCCTCGGATTTTTTCTCGATCTTAGGTGTCCAGCCGCTGCTCGGCCGCACTTTCGCGCCGGGAGAGGATGAGATCGGCGCCGGCCCGGTGGCATTAATCAGTGAAGGCCTGTGGCAACGCAAATTTGGCTCTGCACCCGACATTGTGGGCAAGGGCATCACGTTGAACGGGAAAAGTTCCACCGTCGTTGGTGTGATTCCTTCCAGCTTTCACTTTCCGATGGGCAGCTTTGACGCCCGGCGCGAAGTGTTCGTGCCGGTAGGCCAATGGAAAAACAATCTGCTCAACACGCGAAGTGCGGGATTGGGCTTTCACGGTGTCGGCCGGCTGAAACCCGGTGTGACGATCGAGCAAGCCGCGGCCGACATGAGAGCCGTTACAAACAACCTGGCGACGGCTTACCCCGATGCCGACAAGGGGATCAGCGCGAAACTGATTCCGCTCAAACAATGGATGGTCGGCCGAGTCCGCCCCTCGTTGCTGGTGTTGCTTGCCAGTGTCGGCTTTGTGCTCCTGATCGCCTGCGTCAACGTGGCAAATCTTTTGCTGGCGCGCTCGACGGGCCGGGCGCGCGAGTTCGCAATTCGCGCCGCGCTGGGTGCGAGCCGGCAACGCGTCCTGCGGCAGTTGCTGACCGAAAGCGTCGTGCTCGCGCTTGCCGGTGGCGCGTTCGGCTTGCTGCTGGCGGCTTGGGGAACGCGGGCGGCGTTGAGTGTCTTACCTACTGCGTTACCGCGCGCGGAAGAGATCGGCCTCGATCCTCGAGTGTTGCTCTTCACGTTAGCGATTTCGCTCCTCGCGGGAATCCTGTTCGGCCTGGCGCCCGCGCTCAAGATGTCGCCCTCGAACCAGCAAGAGACCCTGAAGGAAGGCGGGCGCGGGGTGAGCGGAAGCCGGCACCGGGTGCAGAGCGTCTTTGTCGTGGCGGAAATGGCTATGGCACTCGTGCTTCTGGCTGGCGCGGGTCTGATGATTCGCAGCATGATGCGGCTTTGGAGCGTCGACCCTGGCTTCAATCCGCAAAATGTGATGACGGTCGGATTTTCTCTTCCCCCATCGATGATGACCGCGTCTCCCGACGCAATTCGCGGTGCCTTCCGGGAGTTCGACAGCAAGGTGGCATCGATTCCGGGTGTGCAGGCGGTCTCGCAAAGCTGGGGCGCGTTCCCGATGAATGGAGATGACGAGCAAACCTTCTGGTTCGAAGGCATGCCCAAGCCGGCCAGTGAGAACGACATGAACTGGGCCATCGACTACATCGTGGAATCCGGGTATCTGAAGGCGATGGGGATCCCGCTGCAGCACGGCCGCTTTTTCACCGAGCAGGACAATGAGCATTCACCACGAGTGATCGTCATCGACGATGTCTTCGCGCGGAAGTTCTTCCCCAACCAGGATCCCGTCGGCAGGCGGATCCAGTCGAGCAATTTTGAAGGCGCCGCGGAGATCGTAGGGGTGGTCGGTCATGTAAAGCAGTGGGGACTCGATCTCGATGACACCGAAAAGCTGCGGGCACAGTTCTACATACCCTGCATGCAGATGTCCGACACCTTCATTGCCATGCAGCCCACCGGATCAGACATGATCGTGCGGTCTGACAACGCCGGGGCCGGCTTGCTCGACTCCATTCGCAATGTCAGCCAACAGATCAGCAGCGCGCAGGTCATCTTTGGTGCGCAGTCTCTCGAGGCCGTCATCACTGACTCGCTGGCCGGACGCCGCTTCTCGATGATTCTTTTCGGAGCGTTCGCAGTGTTGGCGTTACTGCTGGCCAGCGTTGGAATCTACGGTGTCATTTCTTATGTGGTAGGTCAGCGCACCCACGAGATCGGTATCCGCATGGCACTGGGGGCGTGCCGCAGTGACATTCTGCGCCTGATCCTTCAAGGCGCAGGAAAACTGACGCTGATCGGAATCGCCGTTGGTCTTGTTTCCGCTCTGATCCTGACCAGGCTGATGGCCAGGCTGTTATACGGAATTGGCCCGAGCGATCCGCTGACCTTCATCGCGGTCCCGGTGATTTTAATCTCGGTAGCCCTCTTGGCTTGCTATTTGCCTGCGCGGCGGGCGACCAAAGTCGATCCTATGGTCGCCCTGCGATACGAGTGAACCGCGATCAAGCGGTCAATCAGCCGTGGTAATTAAGCGCCTTGATTCCCAGGAACCGCGCCGCTCCGCCCAGCTCTTCTTCAATTCTGAGCAACTGGTTGTATTTCGCAATGCGATCCGTGCGCGAAGCTGAGCCAGTCTTGATCTGGCCAGCTCCCGTGGCTACGGCCAGGTCGGCGATGAAGGTGTCTTCGGTTTCACCAGAGCGGTGCGAGATGACGGACGTGTAACCGTTGCGCCGGGCCAGGTCGATGGCGTCCAGAGTCTCACTGACCGTCCCGATCTGGTTGAGCTTGATGAGGATCGAGTTGGCAATCCCCTTCTCGATGCCTTTGCCGAGGATCTCGATGTTCGTGACGAAGATGTCGTCGCCAACCAGCTGGACCTTGCCGCCGAGTTCTTTGGTCAGATTCTGCCAGCCGTCCCAGTCATTCTCAGACAAACCATCCTCTAGAGAAACAATCGGATAATCTTTCGTCCACTTGGCCCAGAAGCGGACCATGTCATCGGAACTCTTCGCCGACTTGTCGGATTTCTTGAAAACGTACTTGCCGTCCTGATAAAACTCGCTGGCCGCAGGGTCAAGCGCGATCGCGATTTCCTCTCCCGGCTTGTAGCCCGCCTGCTGAATCGCCTCAAGAACCACCTCGATGGCTTCGACGTTGGATTTTACCGATGGCGCAAAGCCGCCTTCGTCGCCGACCGCAGTGTTGTAGCCGCGCTTCTTGAGCACACCTTTCAAAGTGTGAAAAACTTCGACGCCCCAGCGCAGGGCATCAGAAAACGACTTTGCCCCTACCGGCATGACCATGAACTCCTGAAAGTCCACATTGTTGTCGGCATGGGCGCCACCGTTGAGGATATTCATCATCGGCGTCGGCAAAGTGTTGGCGCCAGCGCCGCCGAGATAGCGATAGAGCGGCAGGCCAAACGCCGCGGCGGAAGCGCGGGCGGCCGCCATCGAAACCGCCAGGATGGCGTTAGCACCCAGGCGGCCTTTGTTTTCGGTACCGTCCAGTTCGATCATCTTCTGATCCAGGGATCGCTGGTCAGACGCGTCCAGACCGGCCAGTGCATTGGCGATTTCGTCGTTCACATTTTCCACGGCCCTCAGCACGCCCTTGCCCACGTAACGTTGCTTGTCGCCATCGCGGAGTTCGACTGCCTCGTGTTCGCCCGTGGATGCACCGCTCGGAACGGCGGCGCGGCCCTTGGCGCCGCCCGCGAGAACGACGTCTGCTTCGACCGTGGGATTGCCGCGAGAATCGAGGACTTCGCGCGCCTGAATCT
>CAZGSU010000081.1:0-15938 GCA_964528615.1 uncultured Acidobacteriaceae bacterium
TGTTCCGGCAAAATAATATGTATTCTGCACACGCCCCATTAAATGTTTGGGCACCATCTCCATGAGGCTCGTATTCATCGCGACGCCGCCAACGCCCCGCCCCGAGCCCATGACGAAGTACGCCACGATCGCCAGCACCAGGAATCCGGCGACCGGCGCGCAGATTATCGCCACCGAGATCAAGGCCATCGAGAACGAAACTGCCCGTCGCCCACCCAGGTATGCAATCACATGCGGCGCATACAGCGCGCTAATGAATGCCCCGGTGCCCCATCCCGCGCTCAGCCAGCCGTACCCGACTGGACCGGCATGAAAAATGCGCTCGCTTAGCGACGGCGTGACCACTCCGCCGGTCGACATTGCCCCCAGAAACAGAGCCCAACTGATGCCCAACATCACGGCCGCGCGATGATCGCGCAGAAAGTGCAATCCTTCGCGCATCTCGCGCCAGAAACGCTGCAACTGGCTTTCGGCCGCCTGGATGTCGGCCCGCAACTCCTCCGGCCGCATCACCACATGGCGCCCTCGGCGCACCGCGAAATAACAGAGGAACGAGACTACATAAGTGGAAACATCGATCAGCAGCACGCCGCCCAGGCCGACATGGTTGTACATGAAGCCCACGATCGAACCGGCGATCAACCATCCGCCCTGCACCCCTGCCAGCAAGAACGTGTTCGAATGCACGAACCGGTCCTCAGGCGTGAGTTCCTGGATGAGAGCGGTGATGGTCGGCCAAAACATCCAGAAGCCCGCGGCCACCAGCGTGTTCATCAAATAAAGTTGCCAGACCTGAACGCGATGCCGAAACGCGAGAATGGCGACGGTCACGATGATCACTGCGCGGACTGCGTCGAGCCACATTACCAGGCGCCGGCGGTCTTCCCGATCAATGAGGACGCCGGTGAAGGGAAGCATCAGCATGGCTGGAATCGTCTGCACAACTGCGAGCGTTCCCAGGGCCTGTTCGGAGTGCGTCGCCTGCAGAATGTACCAAGCCACCGCGGCCGAGTTCATCCCGCTGCCCAGCATCGAAATCAAGTTAGCCGCGAACACGAAACGAAGCGGCCGCTGCTTCATCAGGATGGAGCGCATCTTTCTACTTTAGCCGAATTTGCCAGCGTCTGGAATTCACCACGGAGGCACGGTGTCGGTTCGAAGATGACAACAACAGCCCGTGATCTCAGCCCTTGCGTGCAACCGCGTTCAGCGCTACGATTCGCCTGCTCGAAATTTGAGCTCCTAATTTCCTGCATGTTCGGAGGCGGCTATGAAGCTCTGCGGCGGTAATTTGATTCTGTTTTTCTTTCTTCTCTCGCTCGCAGTTCCTATTCCCCAGGCCTACTCTCAGGTCGAGCACATTACGCTTGCGGCGGGCACGGATGAGGACCATGCGCTTCAAGCGATTACCGCCGAGCAGGATCCGCAAAAAAGGGTCGCCATGTACCAGGATTTCGTGCAGAAGTTCTCGTCGAACCCGTCAGCCGTGGCCTACGGAAACTGGCAACTCGCACAGGCATACCAGGCATCCGGCGACCTGCAAAAGGCCCTTGACTATGGCGACAAGGCGCTGGTCGGATCTCCTCGCAACCTCGACATTCTGGTCTCGCAGGCAAGCATGGCGCAGCAAGCCAAGAACAATTCCAAACTGATGGACTATGCCGCCAAAGGCGGCGATGTTTGCCATTCCATTGCCAAGCAGCCCAAACCTGAGGGCATGAGCGACGAAGACTACACCCGGATGGTGGCCGAGCAAAAGGAGTCCTCACAGAGCAGTTGCGATTTTTTGGAGACCTCCGGCTACAACCTGATCACCAGCGAAACGGATCCCAAGAGCCGGATGGCGGACATCGAGAGGTTCACCGCGGCCTTTCCTGACTCGAAGTTTCAAGAGCCGGTTTCCAACTACGCCATGTACACTCTGGGGCCCGACCAGCTGAACGATAAGGCGCGCCTGGTTTCTTTCGGAGAAAAAGTCCTGGCCTCCAATCCGAACTCACTCGCGGCTCTGCTGCTGCTGGCCAATTACTACGGGGACGATACCAAGCCGGGAAGTGCCGCGAAGGCGATCAACTATTCGCAAAAAGTCATCGAGGTAGCAAAGCCGGATGCTCCTGACGCTGACAAATCACGAAAAATCTCAGCAGGAGTTGCGCACAACACGATCGGCTGGGCCTACCTGAAGCAGGAGAAAACCGCTGGCGCCATTACCGAACTCAGAGCCGCAGCGGTCTTGCTCAAAGGGCAAGATGAACAGCAGTACGCACGCGCTCTCTACGGTCTCGGTTTTGCCTACGGCAAATTGGCCAAGCTCACCGAGGCCCGCGAAGTGCTAACGGAAGCGGTGAAAATTCAGGGCCCGCTCCAGGCGATGTCGCAAGATTTGCTGACAAAAGTAAACACCGCCCGAGCCAAAGGAAAGTAATCCCCTGTGACCTCAGTGTCCACCGTGGTTAAAGGCTTTTTTCTTGATTATTGCGCTGGCTTAACCAATTCCTGCGAGAGCACCTGAGCCTTCCAGGCCAATGTGCGCGCCCGATCGAGGTCACCGTCCCCGGCCGCTGCCTTTGATTGCTCCATAAACTGTCGGATCTGAGTGACCATGTCCTGCTGTGCGGAGCTGAGCTGTTTTCCCGCAATCTGCTTCAAGTTCGCTTCCGTCGTTCCCAGCATCTGCTTAGCAGTGTCCGCCTCCTGAGAGGTCTGCTTACTCCCCGCGCCCCCGGCCAACTGAATGCTCGGCTCTGCGGTTCCTCCTTGCTTAACAATGACCTTCGATGGAGAACAGTTTGCCTGTGTAGTGGACGTGGTGGGAGCCGAAGCATTTCCGGCAGCACTCGGATCCGATGGCGCGGAACTCGCCGAGGTAGGGTCGGGCGCAGCTTGGCCACCTGCCGCGGGAGTGCAGTTGGAGGTGGATGGAACCACTCTCTTCTTGTGCTGCTTTGGAGTCGTATGTGCCTTCGGTCCGGAGGGCGTCTTGGCTGGGGGCGCGGCGGACGGTGCTAGCGATGTATTCGGAACCTGCGCTGGCGGCGGCGCCTCCTGCGTCTCCGCAGTGTTGGAGGTTTGGCTCGCAGGCGCTGCGGACGGCGCGCTCTGGTCCCCCGATGAAATCCACGGTAAGGCCGTGCCGAGAACGCTAACCAGAAGGATTGCAGCCAGAGTCATACCCGGGGTCTCACATCACCGATTCGACGTAAAAATGATTTTACATTCTAGAGCGCGCTCTGCGTAGAGAGATATGAGGTTGTGACAACACGGTCATGAACCGTACATTTCACAAATCGATCTCCGCCTTGTGCATCTCTTCATCGGCGGACTCAGCACCACCCTCCGTCGCCGCACCCGCCGGAATATGGAAACGGAAAACCGTTCCTCTCCCCTCGGCAGATTCGAAGTCAACCGATCCATAGTGCCACTGCAGAATCTGATACGTTTGTGCCAAGCCGATGCCGCTGCCATCTTTCTTCGTCGTGAAATAAAGTTCAAAAATCTTGTCGTGCATGTCTTGCGGAATTCCGCTCCCCTCATCGCGAATTTCGGCAACAACAGCATTGTTTTCGCGTCGGGCGGAAATAGTGAGGAGCCCTCCCTGGGCCATGGCTTGCACGCCGTTAATGACCACGTTGAGCAGGGCCTGCTTCATGAGATCAAGATCGACCTTAATGGGCAGCGGTTGCTCCGGCATACGACGCTCGATGGTCACGCCATGCTGCTCGGCATCGGGAGCGGCAAGCTGCGCCACATCTTCCATCAGCCGGCGCAGGTCAATTTCTTCCAGGTGAAGATCGCGCGGCCGGGTAAAATCGACGAGCGTCTGCACCACCCGATCCAGGCGGCGGATTTCCGTGTCAATAATATCCATGTGACGCCGCGTATCGGGCTCTTGCTGCGCCAGTTTGTTCCGCAGTAGCTGCAAGTGGAGCACGATCGCGTTGATCGGATTCTTCACCTCGTGAGCCACGCCCCGCGTCAGGCGTCCGCTGGCGGAAAGCCGTCGTGACATCTCAATCTCGTCGCCAATCCGCCGTACCGATTCCGTGTCACGCATAATCAGTAGTGCGCCGATCTGCGAATTTCTTTCCTGTACGAAGTCCAGGGATACCTGGACGCGCCTTCCCCCTGATGCCTCGAACTCCCGCTGTGACATAGGACGCCGGCGCTCAAACGCCTCGAGCAGCGCCGTGCCCAGCAGGGAATCGCGGTCAAAGATCTCGTGAACCGTGTGTCCCAAGAGTTCTACGCGAGGACGCCCCAGAAAAGTTTCCACCGGCGCGCTGACCAGCACCACCCGCGAATCGCGGGCGAAAAGCATCAGGCCATCCTGCAGCTTGGACATCAGTTGATCCACGTTGTCCTTGAGCGCCGAAAAAATCTCCCGGCTATCGCGAATCTGGCGGCCCAGGTTGGCAATCTTCAGGCTGACCAGCCCGTATTCGTCGCGCCTCGACTCATCTCCGTAAAGTGATTCGGCGTCTCCCGCGCTCACACTATCCAGATTGCGGCTGATTTTCTTCAGCGGACCCAACGCCAGGTTTGAGATTCCAGCAGCCAGGAACAATGACACAAGGATCAGCGTGACGGATATATATGCCGATCTCATCAGCCGGGTTTGTACCTCGCTCTTCAAAAAAACCGTTTGCACCCCGATCCGAATCATGCCAAAAGGTTCGCCGTTTAACTCCAGGGGGTAGGTTACGTCGTAAACATAGGCTGGGCTGAAGACCAGACGCATTTGCTCGCGAAAAGGGGCTTTTACGACCTGCTGGAAGTCGGGACGTCGTGGAATAACCTTGCCTACCATGCTGGCATTGGTATGGAGCAACGCCTTGCCAGTCACGTCAACGATGGACACGTCGTAAATGAACCTCCAATCTCCTGGATCAGATTGGAGCAGGTTGTTGAGGGCAACGTCGGTTTGCACGTAATCGGCCAGTGCGCGCCGCACCGCATTGGGGTTGCTGGTATCGATCGATGTGCTGCTGAAATCTGGCACAGCATTGGACGCGGCATACGCCAACTGACGCGTCAGGCTGGTAGCCGTATCCTTCGCATTGGTGATGCGCAGCACCAGTATTTGCGAGATATACAGGACTGAGAACGCAGTCACCATCACCGTCACCATGAGAGTGATGACCAATACGATGATGGTTTTTCGTCGCAGCATGCAGGGAAAAGAAACTGGCCTTTTAGGATTGACCGCCCCAAGAAACCTTAAACGCCGGGAACTTCCTCCTTGCCCGGAACTACCTCAGCGGCAGCGCTGCCATACTCCTTCAATTTATTATGAAGAGTTTTTAGGCTAATGCCGAGAATTTCCGCGGCTCGGGTTTTATTGTTGCTAGTGGCCTCCAATGTTTTCAGAATGAGCATCTTCTCAGCCTCTTCGACCGTAGTGCCCACCCCCAGCCGAACCGCATCGGGATCGTTCGCCGCAGTTCGCAGCGGAGCCTGTCCAAATCCCGGCGGCAAATGCTTGGTCTCAATCACGCCGGCGTCGCAGACGATCACAGCGCGCTCAATCGTATTCCGCAACTCACGCACATTGCCCGGCCACGAGTACTGATTGAACTGGTTCAGTACAGCCTCGCTCACCGCGGCAACTTTGCGGCCATGCTTGGCGCTCATCTCGGCTAACAAAAGCTCCACCAGGCTCGCAATATCCTCCTTGTGCTCGCGCAGAGGCGGCATATGGATGTTGAACACATTAAGGCGATAGTAAAGATCGCTGCGTATCTCGCCCCGCGACACCGCCTCGTCTGGCACCTTGTTGGTGGCTGCGAGCACGCGCACATCCACTGCGGTCTCGACTTTGCTGCCTAAGCGTCGCAGTTTCCGGTCCTCTAGAACGCGCAGCAGTTTGGCCTGCGTCCCAATCGGCATTTCACCGATCTCATCCAGCAGCAGCGTTCCTCCTTCCGCCAGTTCGAAGCAGCCCGTGCGGCGTTCCAGCGCCCCCGTGAATGCGCCCGTTTCGTGCCCGAAGAGTTCACTCTCCATCAGTGTCTCGGGGATCGCCGCGCAGTTGATAGCTACGAAAGGCCGGTCCTTCCGCGGACTGAGTTCATGGATCGTGCGTGCCACCAGTTCTTTCCCCGTGCCGCTGGCGCCGGTGATTAACACTGAGGCAGTGCTAGGCGCGACCATCTCGATGAGCCGGAATATTTCCTGCATCTTGCGCGAGGCGCCGTTCAGCCGCCCTAGGGATCCCACATCCCGCAACCTGCGCCGCGTAGCCTCAAGTTCAGCCCGCGTATCCAGCAGGGCTGAAGCGTTCCCCAAAATCGTTCGCAGGCGGTTGGTGTCGATCGGCTTGGTGATGTAATCGTAAGCCCCCATCCGCATGGCTTGTACGGCGCTGTCGATGGTACCCTGAGCTGTCACCAGGATGACGGCGATCGTCCCCGCCTGTTCGGCGAGGTGCCCGAGCAGCTCAATTCCGCCCATGCGCGGCATTTTGAGATCGGTGATGACAATCGATGGGGACCACTGCGTTGCCTTCTCCAACCCTTCCGCACCGTCGCGGGCCGTCTCCACGCGAAATCCCCAGGAAGACACGAGTTCGGCCAACCCAGATCGTTCGTTCTCTTCGTCTTCAACAATCAATATTTTTTCGTGGCTCATCTGGTTGCTAGCGCCCTGTTTGTTCGCTCAGTCCAATCCGCAGACCCAAGTCGCGAGCGGACCCGCGATCCGATGGATTTCCCACGATACGCGGCCAGCTTCCCGCCCGGCAAGGTCTCGATAGGCATCCGCAGCGATCCTTAAGGAATTTCAATTTGAGACACGGCTGCACCGTTACCTGATCGGGAACACTTCGAGTCTATCCTTTCGAACTAAATCGCAGTGCGATAGAATTTCTGGTACTTAAGGAAAGGTTTCATCTCGCATCTATCTTGCAATCGGTTTATTCCCCGTGAACATCTCATTGTCACAGCCAAACGGCCAATGAGCACACTTTGGAGGGTTCTATGATACTCAACGCCCCTGCTCGCGGTTGCCGCCTTTTTGCGGGCTGCCTGTCAGCTCTGATTGTAGCGGTTTTGATTTCCTCTTCGGCGCTCGCCCAGAGCGATTCTAACCCGAAGTGGGACGCATTTATCGGTTACCAGTATCTGCATCCTGAGGCAACTGTTCCAGCTCCCGGCAACCCGGTCGACAATCCTGTGACTTTTCAACTTCCAGACCTGACCAAGGGGCTTGGGGCCGCCGTAACCTATAACTTCTCTCCGCACCTGGGTCTTGAGACCGACTTCGGATACAACTGGGATTCAGGCCTCAATAATTGGACATTGTCCGCGGGCCCGCGGTTCATCTACCGTGTACCCAACCAAGGTGAAGCGTTCTTCTTGCATGCTCTGCCTGGCTTCAATCGCGTCAGTTATAACTCCGGCGGAATTACCAGCAACGGTATCGGCGCGATCCTCGGCGGCGGCATGGATATTCCGCTGTCGAAAAAGATTACCTGGCGATTGGTCGAAGCAGACTTCCAATGGGGACATCACAACTTTGCCAACCTCGCTGGCCCGCAATTTCCCTATCTGCGGCGATCCGACTTCGAAGGCTTGAGAATGCGATCCGGCCTCGTATTCAATTTTGGGGGTGGCGAAGGAGTGCCGCCCAGCGCAACCTGCTCGGTGCAGCCCTCTGAAGTAATGGTCGGAGAACCGATCACGGGCACCGTCACGCCCAGCAATTTCAATCCCAAGCACTCCGTAACTTACAGCTGGAGCGGGACCGGCGGCCAGGTAACCGGAAAAGACGCGACCGCCACCATCGACACCACCAACGCCGCCCCCGGATCCTATACGGTCACGGCGCGTGTAACGGATCCGAAGGCTAAGAACAATAACGTGGCGAGCTGTTCGGCGAACTACACGGTGAAACCGTTGCCGCCCAAAAATCCGCCAACCATGTCGCTGTCGGCCAGCCCGTCCAGCGTCACGCCTGGTGGCAGCGTAACCCTTACCGCATCTTGCACGAGCCCGGATAGCGTTCCCGTTTCCGTCGCGGATTGGACTGCCACCGGTGGCACCGTCTCCGGGACCGGCAACACCGCAACACTAAACACCGCTGGCACTGCGCCAGGTGCAGTCACGGTCACTGCGACGTGCACCGATTCGCGTGGCCTAAACAGTCAAGGCTCAACCACGGTCACAGTGCAAAATCCACCGCCGAATCCTCAGATCGAAGTTTTGGAGAAGCGGCTGGCTCTTCACAGTATTTACTATCCAACCGCGCAGCCTGCCACCAATCGTCCGGGTGCTGGTCTTGTGCCTAGCCAACAGAGGAACCTGCAGGCACTGGCCACGGACTTCAAGACCTACCTCCAGTCCAAGCCAGATGCTCACCTAATTCTCGAAGGACACGCCGATATTCGCGGCTCCGATGAATTCAACCAAAAGCTCACAGAACGTCGCGTGAACAGCGTTAAAGCCTACCTGGTCAGCCAGGGCATTCCCGAGTCCAACATCGAAACCGTGGCCTATGGCAAGCAGCGCAACTTGACCACGCCCGAAGTCAGGGATTCGATCACGAATGACACGGACCTCACCACCGAAGAGCGCCGGCGAGCCCTGGCCAGAATCACGGTCATCAAGCTAGCCAGCAATCGCCGCGTGGATGTCACGTTGAAGTCCGCAGGCCAGACCGAAACCTCGGTCCGCAAATTCCCCTTCAACGCCACCGATGCTCTGAGCCTGATCGGCGGCCGTGAAAGTGAGAAAAAGAAGCCCACCAAGCCAGCACCGAGGAAGAGACCGGCAACGAAGAAGCCATGAGTGTTAGTCAAAAGCCTCACTAGGAGGGCAGCTTGCTGCCCTCCTTTTCTTTTTGACTAGCAGTGTGAATCACCAACCCCACCCGGCAGAATCTACACGCATCCCACTAAAGTGCCATCGCCAAGTTGTTGATTCGGTGAGATTGTGGTTGGTAATCGGGTTGCCACTCCCATATCCAGGAAACGCGGACGAGGACTCTAATGAGCCGGCTCCAAGGGCCCCGAGGTCTGACCATTACGGCGAGTTTGCTGGCCCTGCTCTGGATGCCTGCCTGCTCCCCGCCGGCCGGGATGCAACCCAACAGCGGCGCGGCTCAAGCCGACCAGCCTCAAGTTCCTTTTCATGACGGCGACGGAAAACTATCCCGTTCAAGCGATTCGTCAACTCATGACAATGGCCTAACGCCTGAAAAAGACCTTCCTTTCCGCGATCCTCAAAGTCTTCCTGCCGGCACCCTACTCACCGTGCGCCTGAAGAATCCCATATCCACGGAAAATCCGGATGCCAGCGGCACTTTCGAGGCAGTAGTCGACCAACCGGTTGTCATCGACGGGAACAAACTCGTTCCGCTCGGCTCCTTGGTCTCTGGACGCGTGGAGTCCGCTCGGACCTCCAATCTCAAGCGCAACAGCGGTTATCTCCGCCTGACCCTCGATTCGATCGATCTTGCAGGTTCGAAACTGCCGGTGCAGACATCCAGCCTTTTCGTTCGTGGGAATGCCGCTCAACCCCGAACTTCTCAAAGTCAGGTCCTAACTGGCCAGGCCTCCGCCGCCATTATTCGCCTTGAGAAAGGTCGCCGCCTGGTCTTCCGTCTCACGGAGCCAGTTTATGTTGCGGGCAGCCCAACCGCGCCAGCGCTTCACTAAGTATCACCACCGCCTATTCCGGCGGAGTTTTCCACAGAAATAATTCCCGTTTTAGTGACATCTGCCCTTACCTGCGACCCGCCCAATTCTCTAGAGTGAGGCTCGAAATGGGATTTTGAGCTGGCTCTAAGACCCTCGTGGGTTCCCGTTTCAGGAAAACCAAGGTCTCTGGCGCCGGGATTCAGATTCCTTCCGGGAATCATTCCGCGCAAAGTAGGTGTATGAGCACTGCCGCTGAGTTCGCATGGCCGGCGCAAGATTCAAAAACGGAACTGGGTCCCCTTTTCGATTGCTCACCGCTCGGTCTGGCGCAGTGCCAGCGTCAAGGCAACGTCACTATGCTAAATCCCGCTCTCGAACAGATGCTTGGTGGCCGATCCGGCATACCGCCCTCACTCTGTTTTGCCGATCTCATTCACCCACAAGACCGGGCCGAAGGCGAACGCTTTTACCGCGAATTGTTCGAGCGGCAACGTGACAGTTTTCAGATTGACTCGAAAACTACCGGCACAAATAGCCGACCGTTGCGCTGGACCGCGTGGCGGGTGCCAGGCACAAACGGCGAGCCTGACTACGCTCTCGTCCTGGCAGAGGATGCTCCTTGTGACCAGCAGGCCGCACACCGTCTTCGGCAAGCCGAGAAACTCGAAGCTGTGGGCCGCTTGGCCGGAGGTGTGGCGCACGACTTTAACAATCTTCTCACCGGAGTGCTGTCGTACTGCGACCTGCTCATGGCTCATCTCGAGCCAAACCATCGAGTGCGGAAGTACGCTGAAGAGATTCGGAAAGCAGGCATGCAGGCCACGGGTTTGGTGCGGCAGTTGCTCGCGGTGGCTCGCCCTGCGAATTCCGAGCCCCGCTTACTCTCCCTCAACGAGGTCGCCGAAGCCATGCGCAATCTACTGGTTCGCCTGATCGGCGAAAACATCGATCTGCAATTTCATCTTGATCCCAATCTTGGTTTGGTCAAGATGGATCCCACCCAGGCGCAGCAGATTCTGCTTAACCTGGTGCTTAACGCGCGTGACGCGATGCCCTGCGGTGGCCACATCCCGTCGAAACCAGTAATTGCAAAGTGCAGGTGCTCACGGAAAAGAGTGTTACTGAACGAGGCATCACGGCCACCGGCCCAACTTCTCTGCCCTGCGCGCTTTTCGTGGTAACTGATAACGGCAGTGGCATGGACGCCACCACCCGCGCCCACCTGTTCGAAGCTTTCTTCACCACTAAGGCCGGCAAGGGCACCGGATTAGGATTGGTACGGTCTACGACATCGTCACCAGCAACGGCGGCCTGATCCATGTTGACAGCGCGCCCGCGCGCGGCACGCTCGTCTCCGTACTTCTGCCGCTCGTTCCAGAAGCAGTTTTCAATTCTGGGAACACACACGATCTCTCCCCCAAGGGGAACCAGCCCGTACTCATACTCAATGGATAAAAAGAAAAGGAATAAAACGCCATGACGTCAGCAGCTTTCAGCCCGGTACCGGCCACACCGCTGATAGAACCCGCCAATTTTCTCAACCTTCTCATCGTGGACGATGAACGATCCATCCGCGAAGCCTGCCGCGAAGTAGCGCAGTCGCTGGGATTCTCGGCCTTCGTCGCCGATTCCGCCGAGCATGCCTACCGCTTTCTCGATAGCCAGCCCTTCGACGCCGTTTTGCTCGATCTGCGCCTGCCCGGCGCCGGCGGCCTCGACGCGCTCCGCCGCGTCAAGGAACGCCGTCCTGAAGCCGTTGTCATCGTCGTTACCGGACGGCAGACTGCACGGTGCCATAGCTATGTCACCAAGCCCTTCAGCGCCGACGAACTCAAAATGCTGCTCGAGCGCGTCGCCATCCACTTGAAGCTGAAGTCCGAAAACCGCCTGCTGCGCGAGAAAGTAAAGTCAAAGCAGGGATTCGGCGGCATCGTCGGTCGCCAACATCGCTAAGGGCCATATTCTCAGCGCGCAGCCTGTGGCGGCAGACGTGCTATTTAAAGAGCATGATCCTACTCATCACTTCGTCCGCTAAAGGCCCGCAGTGCGTCGATTCGCTGCGTGCCGCCACTGGCCTGGAAATCAACTGGGCCCAAACCCTGCAGGAGGCTGCCACCCGCCTGCGCGAACAAACCTATTCCGCCGTCGTCATCGACCAATTCCTGCTCGACACCGACCCCGCGGAAAGTGATCAGATGATCGAACATCTGGGCACCGCTTTCCCCGTCTACCTCAACTTCGCCGTCACGGGAATGGAACGTCTGGTGCGCGACGTGAGCACGGCCCTGCATCGTCGCAAGCGCGAGGAGAGCGCGGCGCGGCGCTCGGTCGAAGACCAGATGCGGAGTGAGATGCGTGAGACTCTCACCGCCACGCTTCTTTCCTGTGAGCTTGCCATGTCGGTGCCCGATGTCCCTGATCCCGCGGCGGAGAAGATCCGAGCCATCGACAACCTGGCCCGCGAACTGCGCCTCCGCCGGGAGGCAAACTGACATCAAGTTAATTTCGGACATGAGAAGTCTCCGAGCCCGCCTCGACTCATGTGGAGACAGCCGCCTCGGCCGTCCCGCCAGGGCGAAGCCCGGCGGAACCGAGGTAATCCTGCTCCTGCGAAACTCGCCTAGCCGCCCGCCCGCGTAAAATCGCTTCCCGTCGCCGCAGATTCGCACTAGAATAGACCCGCTTGGCCCGCGGAATACCCTATCCCAGGCGGCATTCCGCAATTTTGCTCCGGAGGTTCTGTGCACGTCCTGGTCACCACCGACTCGCTGTCAGGGTCATGGACCTACGCCCGCGAACTTGTGACGGGCCTGGTCACCCGCGGCGTGCGAGTCACATTGGTCAGCTTCGGCGAGATTCCGCTTCCCGATCAAACCTCCTGGATGGATCACCTGCACGGCCTTGACTACCGGCCAACCGCCTTCCATCTCGAGTGGATGCAAGAGGCGGAAAAAGATCTCCCCGAGTCTTCCGCCTTCCTCGCAGCGCTGGTTCGCGAACTGCGGCCCGACGTTCTCCATCTCAATCAATTTTGTTATGGGAACCTGCCCGTGGATGTGCCGCGCGTGGTGATGGCCCACGGCGATCTGATCACTCGGACCCACGCAATCCACAATCGCGCGCCACGGCCGGAGGGTTCGCTGACGTGGTATCGCAACACCGTCCTCAACGGGTTGGCCGGCGCCGATGCGCTGGTCGCCCCTTCCGCCTGGATGCTCGATCGCATCTCCGCTTGTTACAGGCGTCCGCACCGTGCACAAGTGATCTACCCTGGACGCAATCCCATTTTCTTCAATCCTTACGTGAGCAAAGACGATTGCGTGCTCGCCGTCGGCCGCCTGGTGGATACCAGCAAGCAAGTCTTTCTCCTCACCCAGCAGACCCATTCGGTCCCAGTCTGCATTGTGGGCGCTGAACATACTGTGCCCATGCCCCGGATCCCGATCCGTGCCGATGTGAAAGTTGACACCGAGCAAACCTCGGTTGCGATTCGTGGCCCCCAGACCGAAGCGCAGTTGCGCGCGCTTTACAGCCGAGCCTCCATCTATGCTGCCACGGCCCGTTACGAACCTCTGGGCATAGGCGCCCTCGAAGCCGCATTCTCTCGATGCGCCATCGTCGCCAATGACATTCCAAGCTTCCGTGAGATTTGGCAGGACGCGGCTCTCTACTTCCGCGCCAACGACGCTGCGAGCCTTGCCGAGAACATTCGCATGCTCAATGCCGACCGTCCCATGCGCCGCGCCTACGCAGAATTGGCCTACACCCGCGCCCGCGAGCATTTTACGACCAAGCGCATGATCGACGATTGCCTGCAACTGTACCGCAGCCTGAGTTCCGTTGGGGTCGAAGCCGCCTGATTCCAAATCGTTCAGGAATTCTGCAACCCTGAGATAGCCCCGCCAAGCGACGACAGCGAGCCTCTATTGGTGGTATCGTTCTAGTCTTACTAGAATCGGTCAAGACTCGGAGGATTTGAACTCATGGCTCAAGTAAAGATCACCGTTCGTCCCAACGGCCCCTACCGCGTGGAAGCACCCGAGGGTTCCGTCGAAGTGGTGGACGTCAATGGCAACAAGTTCGATCTCACCGGCAAGCCAGCTTTTTCTCTGTGCCGATGCGGCGGATCAGTCAATAAGCCCTTCTGCGACGGAACTCACAGCCGCATCGGCTTCCAAGGCGCAGAGCTAGCCGTAAAGAAGACAGACTCCGGCTCCTCCTCCTAAAAGAATTGCCATCGCTAGAAACCCGTGCGTTGTTATCTTGAGCGAAGCGAAAGACCTCTCTACTCTCCCGCCTTTCTCCGCGATCTCCGCGAATTCCTCAACGACCTCCGCGGTTAAGAGCTTTTCGCAAGGCCTCTGAGGTGAGCACCTACTCTTTCTCTCCACCCTGCAATTGTGCAGCTTTGTTGCGCGCGTCTTGTGCCTGCTGCGTCAAGCCCTTGGCCTGATACGCATCCGCCAAAGCATTCTCTAACTCCCCATCATCGCCGTTCTGTTCCCTCTCTTTGGAAAAGGAAGCGATAGCGTCGTCGTACTGCTTCAGCTGCGCCTGCGAAACCCCCATCCGGTAATAAACGCCCCTGGTTTTTGGTTGGAGGTGCAACGCGTCTTTGTACTCGTTGATGGCCGCCGCGTGATTATCCTGCTCAGCCAGCGCCACTCCTAAGGCGGCGTGCGCCGAAGCGTTGTTCGGCTCCTGTGCCACCAGCTTCGCAAATTCCTCCTGCGCTTCCTTCGGTTGCTCTTGCCTCAAGTAGACAGCGCCCAATTCCATGCGCGCCCTCGAATTTTCCGGTTGCAAGTCGACCACCCGCTTCAATTCGTTCACGCCGTCGGAGAATTGTCCTTTGGCGAAGTAGGCATGGGCGAGGTTGTAATGAGCCGACGCATCCTGTGGGTTCTGCCCAACCTTCTTTTGAAGCTCGCCGATCATCCGATCGACGTTCCGTCCCGCATCCATCGCGGAACCGAAGTGCATTCGCGAGCCGCGCCACCGGTAGATCCCCACCGCGCTGCCCCCCACAATGAGCAACATGAAAAGCACAACGCCCGCTCGTTGCAGTGGCCTATCGTGTTGCGGCGCGAGTCGAGCAATTAAGGCCCCGACAATCAGTCCGCTGACCAACCCGCCGGCGTGGCAAGCGTTGTCGATGCCCGGGACAAACGTTCCAAACAGAACATTGAAGCCGACGAAGAACAAGAGACTTCGCAGCGTCCCCTGGATCGCGACGCGTGGCACCGAGAATTCACCCAGATAGAACGACGAGATCAGCGCCCCGGCCAATCCGAAGATCGCGCCCGAAGCGCCAACAGTTAGCACCCCGGGATTCCATCCCACGCTCGCCAACCCGCCTGCGATGCCGGTGATGAAATATATGGCTGCGTAGGTCCAGCGCCCGTAAAGCGATTCGCACAGCGCTCCCAAGTCCCACAGGCACCACATATTGAAAGCGATGTGCATCAGGCCGCCATGCAGGAACATGTAGGTCAGCAGCCGCCACCACTGCCCGGACAACGTCAATGGCCCATAATTTGCGCCAAAATGCACCATCACTTGTCCTGTGAAATCGAGTGACGGACCGCTGGCAAGCACCATCGCGATGAAGACCATCACGTTGGCGCCAAGGAGCACCTGCGTAAGGCTGATGCTGGATTCGCGCCGCACCCAGGGAACAGCCATCACGGGCTGCCGGACGTCCTCGCCCTCTTCGCCGCGCTGCGCTGCCTCATGCTGCTTACACCACTGGCAAATCTTCTTGCCAAACGTCAGCGCAGGCAGTTGCCGCCCACATCGAATGCAGTTCGCCATGAGATTAATAAAAGATTATCAGCAGTTGACCGTAAACACGTAGCCCCGGACGCATTCGTCCGGGGCCGCTCGCTTCACATCGCCGGTGGACCCTTCAACTTCGCTCAGGGCAGAATGCGTCCGCCGCTACATGTGCGCGTTAATGAATGGTCTTCGTCTTCCGCGACATGTAATCCATCAGCAAATACTGTCCCAACGTGTAAGGCGTGGTGAAGTACGCCTTCCCGCGGCACATCTCCGTGACTTTCTGCACGAACTGCACCAACCCATAATCGGACGCCAGCATAAACGTGTTGATCAGCACGCCCGCCCGCTTGCACTTCGATACTTCTTCCAGCGTCTGACTCACCACCAACGGATCCAGGCCAAAGGCGTTCTTGTAAATGCGTCCATCCTCCAGCGTCAGCGCGGAAGGCTTCCCGTCGGTGATCATCACGATCTGCTTCATGTCTTTTCTCTGCCGCTGCAAGATCCTCTGCGCCAGCCGCAG
>CAZGSU010000082.1:0-10128 GCA_964528615.1 uncultured Acidobacteriaceae bacterium
GAATCCATCGCCACGCGAACTATCCTCCGGCCCTCGGCCCGAGTCAGCGGCCGAGCCCGGTTCAATCCCTGCTGCAAAGCAGCATCTTCGCGGCTCATGCGTTTCGGGCCGTCCGCCGTTCCCCGCTCCTCCTGCCCTGAGGCTGCCGGTAAACTGACCAGGCAGATGAGCAGCAATAACGCGCCGCTTTTGGCAGGGAATTCCATAGTCCTCCTTATAACGCGCCTGGGATAAGGCAGAACAGGTCACCGCGGTGCTTCCAGGTCCCAGAAAGTGTCCAGAATTGAGATGCACTTTAGTTCAGGAGGTTTGGCGCGTGACGCGAAAAGGCTCATCACGCCTGGCTTTTCCCTCCAGCAAAAAACCCTCCTGCTGGTGGCAAGAGGGTCTTCTAGAAGGTTCGCAGTTTATGCGCGGACGACGTTTGCCGCCTGGAACCCTTTGGGGCCTTTCAGCAGATCAAACTCCACGGTCTCGCCCTCGTTCAGCGTGCGGTAGCCGTTCTCCTGGATGGCGGAGAAGTGCACGAATACATCTTCTCCCGTGGAGCGCTGGATAAATCCATATCCCTTCGCCCCGTTAAACCACTTCACTGTACCTTTCTCTCTCACGGCAAGTACTCCTTTCACAATCGCGAAGAATAATTCTCCGGCATTCTCGATCGTCGCCTCGGTCAGCCGAAGCCCCCCTCAAAGAACCCGGTAGAACTTTCGGTTGGGCCCGCGGAGTGCGGCAGAACTACTCCAAAAAGGAAAAGACTCCTCAGTTCTCCACTGCGGTGTGATCCGCTGCGGGAACTTCTGGAGCCTCGACAATTTGGCGCGTTTCCACCACAACCACACACTTCAACCGCTTTATTGGTCTCACCACCGGACCACTCCCCGGTATTGAGCCCCAGATAATAAGGCCTATTAAAACGATTCGCAACAAAAATTAGAGAAAAAGTTAAACTTGCTCAAGAGCAATGAGCCTGGAGTCGCCGATAACTTTAACTAAGATAAAGAAATACCTCGGTAACCCCCTCGAAAACTGGGGTTTCTGGCGTTCCGCTCTTCCTCTGCTACGATTGTCTGCTAGTGGCCCAGCCCCCCATATCGACTCTCCCCCAGGCCGACGCCGTACGGCAGCGTACTGTGCGTCCCACGCGCCCTTCGCAAAGCCTGGTCCTTTCCACCCTGAAATATCTGATGCGCACCGAGGTCCATACCTTCGCCTTCTCCGTCGCGGCGAATTCCATTCTGTCTTTCTTCCCTTTCGTCGTCCTGCTGATGACGCTCATCCGCCGCGTCTTTCATTCCCGCATCATGTACGATGTCGTCCTGCAATTGCTGCGCGACTACTTGCCGGCGGGACAAGACTTCGTCATCCGCAACCTGAACGCCATGGTGAATTCCCGGCAGCGTGTGCAGGTTGTCTCCTTGATCATTCTGCTGGTCACTTCATCGGGCGTCTTCCTGCCGCTCGAAGTCGCGCTCAACCGCATCTGGCGCTTCGAGAACAATCGTTCCTACCTGGGCAATCAATTAATTTCTCTCGGCCTTGCTTTCGCCTGTGGCGTCCTTGCCTTGCTTTCGATCGGGCTCACCGCGGGCCCCGTCGCATTTATGGAGTTCGTGCTGCGCGGCTACGGCACAGGTTTTGTGCGCCTGGTGGGATTCTTGATGATGAAGGTATTCGCTATCGCCGCCAGCATCGCTATCTTCTTCTTGATTTACTGGCTCCTGCCGAACGGCAAAGTTCCGGCCCGAGCGGTCTTGCCGGCCGCCATAATCATGGGATTGCTCTCGGAAGCCTTGAAATATGCGTACATCTTGGCGCTGCCCTGGCTCAATTTTCAGGAAGTGTACGGACCCTTCGCCCTCTCCGTCAGTATGATGTTCTGGGCGTTCCTCTCAGGCTTGTTGCTGCTAGCCGGCGCCAATCTCTCCGCGGAAGAACACCTGCACCACGCGCTCTGAGGAATTCCGTCGTCCTTCTCCGCGATCTTCACGCCTCCCTTCGCGATCTCTGCGGTTAAAGGTTTTTCGCCTCCCCATGCCTTCCCAAAAATAAGGCCGCCTGCCTGCGCAGACGGCCGCTTCGTAACCCTGACTTCGGAGTTGTCTGAGAGCTGATAGCTGATAGCTGACAGCAGTCTTCTACTTCTTCTGCTCCCCGATCGACAGCAGCTCAACTTCAAAAATCAGTGTCTCCCCCGGGCCGATGTCGCCTCCCGCTCCACGGTCGCCATACGCCATATCTGCAGGGATAAACAACTGCCACTTCGATCCCACCGGCATCAATTGCAGCGCTTCCGTCCAGCCCTTGATCACTCCGCCGACCGGAAATGTTTCCGGATGCCCGCGTTTGTACGAGCTATCAAACTCCTTGCCGTTGAGCAGCGTCCCGCGATAATTGCAGGTTACGGAGTCGTTCGCCGTAGGCTTCGGTCCCGTCCCCGCAGTCAGGATTTTGTACTCTAGACCACTCGGCAACGTCACAACTCCCTCTTTACCCTTGTTGGACGCCAGAAATGCATCGCCTTCTTTTCGAGCCACAGCGCCTTCCTCGTGCGCCTTCGCCTGCTGCTTGTCGCGGACTTCGGTCTGCAGTTGCATAAGCGCCGCGCGCTCCTCATCTTCGGTAAGCAGAGGCTTGCTGCCCGCCAGAGCGTCCTTGAATCCGCGCGCCGCGATCACCGGATCCACCGCCGCATTCACGCCTTGCTTTCGAAGATCTCCGCCGATCTTGAGCCCCAAGGCATAGCTCCCTTTTTCCTTCTGGGTCTTGAGCGCAAGAGCGCTTGTATTCGCGCTCTTCGTGGTAGCGGGCGCCTTCTTGGCGGTTGAAGCCGGAGTCTTCTTGGTCGGCGCGGCCTGCGTGGAAGCCGACTGTCCTGATGCAGCTTGACTAGATTTAGGTGTAGGTGCCGGAGTCTGCTGCGCCGGGGCAATCCCCGCCAGCAGCATCCCGGTCGCGAATAGTTGGAACACAAGTGTGAGCGATTTTTGCATATGCTGTTATTGTCCCATTGCCCGCGAGAGATGAGCAAACTGTAGCGTGTGGCGCGGGCGCCCCCGCCCGCGTTTTCGAAAACAGAAGCTGGTTGACTTTGAGCTTTGCGATGTCACCAAACCCAAGGCACCAGCCGAAACCCCGTGCGTTCGCAGTACTCCGCGTACCCGGGCAGATCCCGGCGCAGCGTTCTCTCCTCATGAATCAGCCTGTAGACCAGCACCGGTATCAGCAGCGCGAACACCGGCACCGCGACGTACGACCCCAGCGCCAGCGGCGCACCCACCGCAGTCATCGCCATGCCAAGATACATCGGATGCCGCACCAGCGAGTACGGTCCGCCGTGGATAACTCTCTGCTCAGCCTCCACCTGAATCGTGCTCCCAGCAAAGCTATTCGTCTTCATCACCCAGAAGACAAGCCAGTATCCGGCCACGACGACAACCTGCGCTGCTAGGACCACCGCGATCGGAACCGGCCCCAGCCACACCCGCGACCAGCCAAAATGGAAGTCCAGGCCCGCCAGAATGAACGCCACGCACAGCACAGCGCTGAACAGTTTTTGAAACAACCTTTGCTCGGCCCGCGTCTCTTTAGCCTGTAACCGACGCTCGAGCAACTGCGGATCGTGTTTCAACAGATCGACGAAAAAGAAAATCCAGAATCCTGTCACCAGAACCAGAAAGAGCCACGCTTGCCAAAAGCGCAGCGACCACGCCGGCAGCAACAGCATGGCCGCAAAAAAAGCCAGAGTCTTACCCAACTGTCGCAGGGATCGGGCTCTGAGACTCATGCTATGATCCATAGTTTGGGGGCTGCGCCCACATAAGCGCCCACCTAAAAATTACTCCCGCGCTGACCCAAGTCAATCGATCCGGTCAGTTGATGCAGGTCAGCTTCGCTTCTTACTACGCTTACTCTCGCTCTCGGTCTTTGCGTCGAGTCGAGGACAAACGTGTATTTACTCAGGCAAAGCACGGCGCATACTCCTGTGACCAAAGCGGGACCAGCGAGCCTCTTCTCGCCCGAAGAGAAGGCTGCGGCCACCACAATCAGCCCCATCACCCCGAACACGGCGGAAAGCCACAGGGTGCGGTTCTGAACCACCAGTGTCTCAGTATTGCGCTGGATCGTCATCCGGAGTCTCCTTTTTTTGCGCAGGAAACGGGAGGCTGCAACCTTTGCACCGCCTCGACTGGGGCTGCCCCACGCTTCGCGATGTTCGAAGCGTGGGCACCACGGACGATGCTATCAGGCGACTTCTCTGACGTGCAGCTCCGCTTTCCGGGGCTCGTTTACCAGGACCGGTCCACGCCGGCCTTCCGCGTACTCGCAAAAACTGCTCCACGCCCATTGCTGGGGTTCGAGCACGAGTCCACGCTTTACCGGATTGCGATGCATGTAACGCAGTTTTTCGATCCGCTTCTTTTCGGTGAACACCGCGAAGTCGTAGAAACGATGCTGCCAGATGCGTCCCTGCTCTAAAGCTGCGGCGCCGGCCAGGTCGCCTTGTCGAGGATCGGCTGCGGAGCGAAGCTTGCGCAAAAGACTCCGCGCGAATCCCTGTTTCAGGGCCTGCATGACTACCGATGGGTTGCCGCGCTCCGGTTCACTGACCAGCAGATGCACGTGCTCAGGCATGACCACGTAGCCTACGACGACGAAATGATAGCGTCTGCGCACCCGCTCCAGGACCTGCAGAAATAAGTCGCGATCCCACTGGCTGCCGAGCAAAGCTCGCCGCTGGTAGCAACTCGTGGTGATAAAGTGCAGGTATCCCGCACCGTAGTAGCGATGGAGTCGGTCAGGCATGCGAGATACGTAGCATGAAGTCCACCTGTGTGTATGTGACAACTGAACATGGGGTCGAGGTCTGTGGTGCCCACGCTTCGAACATCGCGAAGCGCGGGGCAGCCAGCGTCGTGGTGGCTCAAGTGTGGGCCAGGCCCCGGTTTAAAAGCGAGTTTTGCCGTCAGTAGAAACCAACTATCGTGGAAAGTTAATTTTTTCACAGCTTCCTGTCCCCATATTGTGTCCCAGTGTGATAATCGCGGCATGGCAGACATTACCTTCGACAGAATGTCGAGTACTAAGTTCGAGGAATTTTGCTTCGACTTAATCCACACATGCGGATTTGTCAACGTAGACTGGCGCAAGGGCACCGGACTTGCCATGAGTCCAGCAGACAAGGGCCGCGACATCGTGTGCGACCTACCGCGATCAGAGCCGGACGGGAGCCAGCACTTCGAAAAGTACTTCATCGACTGCAAGCACTTCAAGAAAGGCGTGCCCCCAAAGGAGCTGCGGAACCTGCTGGCGTGGGCCGAGGCAGAGCGGCCCGACGTCGCGGTGTTCGCGCTCTCGAACTTCCTCAGCAACCCCGCGAAGGAATACCTCCGGAACCCGGCCCCGATTGTTGCCCAACCCCTTTTCCACAGCCCTCCACAAAAAGAATTCCAATTCTTGTGACGAACAACCTTTACTGAGAATTCCAGAAACCGCAAG
Organism: uncultured Acidobacteriaceae bacterium; assembly: GCA_964528615.1. GTDB lineage: Bacteria > Acidobacteriota > Terriglobia > Terriglobales > Acidobacteriaceae > JAIQFF01. The sequence continues at coordinate 5,500 of CAZGSU010000082.1, forward strand.
CTAGACCTATGCGCGAAGGATCTCCCAACCGGTTTTGCACCACCGATCCCGCGAACTGCTCTAAGTCCTTATTCCAGAATATTTTGTCCGCAAGTCATTCTTTTTCAATATTTTACCCCTGTCCCGCCATACCCTGTAACCGGAAGTCTTTTGGAATTAGTATCTTAGAGGGAAGAGAGCAAAAAACATTACGGTACTATATCTGCCCGTCCCTTCAGAATCCCGGCGGACGCTCACCCGCCACGCCGAACGCGCGCTCCAGCGCCAGGCCCGCACTTGCCATCGTGCCTTCCTCGAACAGTCGCCCGATCAGCGTCACCCCGTGCGGCACGCGGCGCGGCGGCGAAAAGGTCGGCAGCGGATGGTTCGGGTCCGGCGCCCAATCGCTCCGCGCTTTCCCCACCTCCACGAACCCGGCCCGCACCACCAGCGCAGGATGCCCCGTGAAGTTGGTGATGGTCAACATCTCATCGCGCAGCGAAGGCACCAGCAGCAAATCCACCTGCGAAAACAGCCTCGCCATTTCTTCCGCCACTTTGCGCCGCAAGCGGTCCGCCTGTACAAAGTCGACCGCGGAAAGGAACCGCGCCTGCCGAAAGATGTTGGGCCATGCGTCCGGGACCTGCGCCTTCAGTTCCCTCAACCCGCCGCTCAGCGTCAGTTCCTCGAACGCCGCCGCTCCTTCCGCGAACAGAATAAGATTGAGCGAGTCATACGGCCAGTCGGGAATCGACACCTCCACCGGAACCATCCCCACCTTGCGCACCACGTCCACGGCAGCGCGGTCCACAGCCGTGGCTGGATTTTCATTCATCCACCTGGGAAAATATCCAACGCGCAGACCCGCGACGCTGGCGTTCGCGTCGAAGTCGAGCCGGCTGGGCACGCTCGCCACGTCGCCCGCATCCGGCCCGGAGATCGCGTGCAGCACCAGCATCGCGTCCTCAACGCTTCGCGTCATGGGCCCGAGTTTGTCGAGCGACCAGCACAGAGTCATCGCGCCGGTGCGGGCCACGCGGCCGTAGGTGGGCCGCAGCCCGGTAATCCCGCACCGCATCGACGGGCTCACAATGCTGCCTTCGGTTTCGCTTCCAATCGCAAAGCCCACCAATCCCGCAGCCGTGGCCGCGCCCGGACCCGCGCTCGATCCCGAGGACGCTTCCTCCAGCAGCCACGGATTCATCGTCTGCCCGCCGAACCAGATATCATTCAGCGCCAGCGCGCCTAAGCTGAGCTTGGCCACCAGCACCGCTCCCGCTGCATGCAGGCGCTTCACCACTGCGGCGTCTTCGGTAGGCACGCGATTGCGAAAAGGCTCCGCTCCGTACGTGGTCGGAATCCCCGCCGTGTCGAGCAGATCTTTGCCGCCCCACGGAATGCCGTGCAGCGGCCCGCGATACTTCCCCGCCGCAATTTCTTCGTCCGCCTGCTTGGCCTGCCGCAGCGCCAACTCGCGTGTCAGCGTGATCACACAATGCAGCTTGGGATCAAACTCTTCCAGCCGCTTCAGATAAATATTGGTGAGGCGCTGCGATGTTAGCTTGCGAGTCTCGATCCAGCGCGAAAGCCGGGTCACCGGTGCGAACGCAATATCTTCATCCCGCGCCGGTAGCGGGCCAGGATCGATCGCGCTGCGCACAAACCGATCGTGCTCTGGCCCCGCCTTCCTCCCCGGCAGCACCGGATCCCACCGCGACGCTGGAGCAACCGTCGCCTCCAACGCCACCTTGCGCGGACCGGTGCGCCGCTCGTAGAGCGCCGCCATCGTCTGACGCCAACTCCCCGCCGCCACGGCACGTTCGGCAGCGGTCATTTCAAACTGCACCAACTTCTCCGCCTCAGCGAAAGTCGTGGTCGAAACTTCCGGACCCACCGCCGGCCCCGCCCCAAACGCGGGCGGCGCTCCAGGCGGCACATCCGCCGGATTCTGCCCAGCCTGCGCGCGCACTGCGGCCGCCGCCCCCAGCACTGCCAGAGATGTCTCAGCTAGAAATTGTCGGCGCGATTTCGCCATGAGTCCCTCCGCACCGCATTGTAGCGTTTGCGATGCGGAGGCTGCTCAAGTCCGATTTCGAAGGCAGGTTAGTTGCTTGGCATCCGAGGAAGCGTAGTTGTTTGTCATCCCGAGCACTACAGGCTCGCCGTTAGGAGCTACGAGCCTTCCGGCCTCTCAATATGATACACAACCAAAGTCTCCACGGGAGCAGTCTGCGGTTCCAGTTTCAGCCCAAGCTGCTCTTGAATTGCGGTGAACAACGAAGGTCGAGAAGAATCGGACGATTGCGTGTTATCGGGCACTGGCCTGCTCCCCATCAACATAGCCATCCCAGCTTCGCTCTCACCTGGCGTCCAGCGGAGAGTGAAATTGTACTTTCCCATGAGACCGGTCTTATCCAGAACCGTGCGACCCAGTTGCCACGACAACTGCTGCACCAAGAGATCCAGGGCAGCGCCTTGATCCGTTAGTTCGCCCGGACCCATCTTCATCATGCCTTGACCCTTGAGGCGACCCCCAGGACCGCTGACCGCGTTGGGGTTCGTGGAAACGGGGCTTGCCTCCTGAATTTTGGGACCTCCCTCCGCGACAACGAGTTCATAAACTTGAAGATTCTTGGTCTCGCGGTGCAGCGTTAGCTTGAACCGGTCCGCCAAAAGAGCCTGCAGCATCAATCGAAGCCGCTCGATTCCAATTCCGCCGTTAGCCTTCGGCGCATCCTCGACTGCCGAGTCGGGCAGCCTCACGTCAATATCGTACTTTTCGGAGTTGACCCAATCCGGCGCTCCTGAAATCAGATCGGGCTGAACTCCATATGCCGTCTGAATGATCGTCTGCAGCGTGGCGCCCCGTGCGGTGAACCCGGTGGGCGAGAACATTATTCCGACGTGCTCCTGCACACCGTTCACCGATTGATGTGGACGGATCGAAGCCGATTGGTACACAGTCGCACTCGCCTCTCCGTTTTCGGCCTGCGCTCGCCGCGGCGTCGCGTTCGCCACGCCGAATCCAATCGGGATGACCAACGCCAACAAGACAGCCGTGCTAAGCAACAACTTTCTGCTGAAATCCAGTTTTCGTGCGATTCGCTCCGTCATGATGTAAACCATCCTCTTCTTGAGATCAGCTCCCGTGACCCCTGACACGCAGGCCAACGGTGACTCCACGCAAAATTCACATACTTTCAAAATGCTCTCGGCGTAAACTCGCCGCTCGCGGCCCATGGCCACAACTTCCTCATCGCAGGCCCGCTCGCGCTCCTCCATCAGCCGCGCTCCCACCCACCAAACCAGCGGATGGAACCAGAACAGCGCTTCCACCACCATATGGATCGCAGCGGCCAGATTGTCACGCCGGCGCACGTGCCACACCTCGTGCGCGAGAACCGCTTCCAGGTGCGCATCATCCAGGTGTTCGGAGATTCCCTCCGGCCATACCAATACCGGCTGCGCAATGCCGAAGATCCCCGGCTCCAGCGATGCCCGCGATACCACCATCCGCAGCGGAACCCGCAAGCCGGCGATGTGATTCAATCGGCGCAACGCTTCGATTTCACGTCCCTCGCGCAACGGTGTTGCCTTCCGCATTGCGGCAGCAATCCGCCGCCAACGGACGCACCACATAGAAAGGACAACGGCGAATCCCGCCAGCCACGTCGCCGTGAGTAGCGCCGGAAGTAGATGGAACAGGCTCTGCGAAACTGTAGGTGTGGCAGCCTGGGAAATCGCCGGCATGGTTGCAGCCTGCGTGAAGGGCTGGCTGACTTGTTCCATCACAACGATAACTCCCGCGTTCATTCCCGCGGATGCGTGAGACCATTTCATTTGACTGCCAATTTCAACCAGCCACGAAAAGGGAATCAGAAATTTGACCGACGCTGCCAGCCAAACCCAATAGCGAGCCCGCGCCTGATTCTTTCGCAAAGTCAGAGCCAACAATCCAGCGGCGGCAGCAAATAGCGTCGACTGCCATAAGTGATTGCCGAGCGCTGGTGCGATGGCTCTCCACATCACGGACAAGTTTGCCGGGATCATTTCGCTTTGTCCTTTCTCTCCAGTTTCCGCAGAGTCTTCTCGGCTTCTTTTACATCTTCCAGCGTCAATTGCCCGGATTCAATCAGGTGCGCCATCACCGGTTGCGTGCGCCCGCCGAACAACGCCAGCAGATCGTCGATCAATCTGCCTTGCGCGGCGTCGCGGGAAACTGCGGCTTCGAAAACGTGGAAGTTACCGACCTTCTTCACACGCCGCACCGCCTTCTTGCTTTCCAGCCGGTACACCGTCGTTTGGATGGTCGTGTAAGCGGGCCTGTCGTCTTCGGGAAAGGTCTCTTGAATCTCGCGAATTGACGCCTCACCGCTCGCCCACAGCGCTTCCATAATTCGAATTTCGAGCTTGCTCAGTTTGGGTTGGCTCATGGTCATCTACTATAGACGTATGCCACTCTACTACACGTGTAGGCGACATGAAAGCGCCAACTTCAGTTCCCAAAACAAGTACGGAAATTGACGGCCATAATCCTTGAAGGTTATCGGGAGGCTGGGTCAACGATCCACGTCAGCGGCGGCTCAGACTGAGAATCGAGGGTCGCCCTCAACAATCTGCGTGTCCAACTTGGGCGTTTCACCCTTGCGC
>CAZGSU010000083.1:0-7606 GCA_964528615.1 uncultured Acidobacteriaceae bacterium
GGCCCGGAAGGCCGCGTCCCGAGGTGATCTTCGCCGATCTTCCCGGCTATGGATACGCCAAGATCTCCCGCGAAATCTCGCAGGAATGGCCAAAGTTCATCGAGCCCTACCTGCACCAGCGGCCCACCCTGGCGCTCTGCATCGCTCTGATCGACGTCAATGTTCCGCCGCAGCAGAGCGACCGCCAGCTTCTCGATTTTCTCAGCGCCTCCGGCCGCGAGTTCCTGCTCGTCGGCACCAAGAGCGACCGGCTCTCGAACAATCAACTGCAGAACGCCCTTCGTGCCCTGGGCGAACAATATCCTTCCGCCCGCATGGTTCCCTTCTCCGCCAAAACCGGCGCCGGCCGCGACGAGCTCTGGGGGCATATCCGGCAAGTCGTTTCTAACTCGGTGAACGCAGCCTTGCCCGCGCCCTCGAATTAGAAACTCCTAACCTGCGCGTGATCCTCCGCTAAGGTCCGGCGCCAGTTGGTCCGATAGAGAAAAAGGGAGCTTCGGGCGACGTTCGAAAAGCCACCGCCCTGCCCCTGGCACTTTGGACCGATCTGGGAATCTATGCCGCAGGAAATGAATGAAGGCGTCGCATATCTCAGGGCCCTGAAACAGACCGCGAATCAGCCAGCCGCGGGGCCGCCGGAAACTGCATCCTCCAGTCAGCGGCCGGATGCGTCGTCCTCCGCCGCGGCCGTCGGCGAGCGCTTTCAAGGTTCTGAGAAAAGGCGTGCTCCCCGCTACAAATGTGAAGGCAGCTCCCAGATCCTGGAGCAAGGAAAAGAAGTCCACACCTGGGCCACCTTCAGCGATATCAGTGTCCACGGATGTTACGTCGAAGCCCAGGCGACTTACCCGGCTGGAACCGTTCTTCATATGAAAATGGAAGCCAACGGCATTCGCTTCGAAACCCAAGGCACCGTCCGGGTGAGCTATCCCTATCTCGGCATGGGGATCGCATTCACTGAAATCTCCGAAGAGAACGACGCACACCTGCGCCGGCTGCTGGCAGCGATCTCTCGTCCTTCGGTCATCATGGGACCTGGGATCGCCTCTTCCCTCCCCTCCACGACTCCGCTCGAGCCCATGCCCGCGATCTCAAATCCCGCCGCTGCCGTTGAAGAATTGATCGAGTTCTTTGAAAGCCGGCAAATGCTGATGCGAGACGATTTCGTCAGAATCCTCAAGAAAAGTCAGAAATAAGAAGTACGACGTCAGAAGCAGCAATGCAGAAGTAGAACTCGCACGCGACGGTGAAGGTGTCTTCCTGCTGATGTGCCCCCTCCGTGGTACGCGTTACGTTGGTTATCTAGGGACCGATTACTGCCGCAGCTACAGTGTGCGCATGACTCTTTCCTCGATGGTGGTGTCGCGCGACTGGCAGGAAGTCAGTGTTCTGGAATGCATCCTCGGCAGCCTGCAGATGAACGTGGCCGTCGAACAAGAACCACAACAGGCACTGGAGCGTCTCTCGCGTTCGAAGGTCGACGCCCTCATCGTCGATTGCGATCTGAACGGAAGCTCGCAGCTTCTACGCGAGCTGCAAGACCGCGAGAAACAGGCAACCTCAGTGCCGCTCGTCCTGATGGGCAGCAGTGGATGCACCCGCGCCCTCGACGACACCGGTGCGCTATATGCTTTTGAAAAACCGATTTCCGTGGAGCTGGCTGTGCGCACGCTTTCCGCTGCCCGCAACCTGATCTTCGATGGACGCCTGCGCTACCACCGCAGCGACGTCGAAGTTCCCGTAGCTCTGAAGTGCAAAGGCCAGAAATTGAAATCTGCCGTGCTCGTAAACTTGAGCCAGGGTGGCATGCAGATTCGCACCGGCTCATTCGTAGGCGCCGCAGATGCCCTGCAGGTCTCTTTCGCGCTTCCCGGCAGCAAGTCTGGGGTAAAAGCTCAGGCGGAAATTGTCTGGCAAGATCAGCAAGGGAATGTCGGGGTCCGCTTCAAGAAAGTGGCTGCGCCGCAGCAAAGGACACTGCAACTCTGGCTCGCACAGCAATTCCTGGCAAACTGAGAGATTTTGACTCAGCGAAATCGTACGTTGATGGATTCCTCATCCTCTGAATCGCCCACTGCCAGACGCGCCAGTCTCGTTCCCAGGCTCGAACCTCCAAACATCTGAAAGAACCCCCAATACATCAACGTGACCACGCAAGCCATTCCTGAAAAAACAGCCAACGGCCAGCGCGGAGCCTCACGGGTCACCGAAAGAAACACCAGCGCAAACAGCAGCAGGCCCGCAAATACCACGAGCACGTTCACGGTCCACGCCAGACCCCGTCCGGAAAGCGGCTGCGAAAGCCAGTCCAACTGCGGCGACGTGTCATCCTGCGGCCCAGAAATCTCGCGGTGGACGAGCGCGGGCTCGGGTGGCGGATCCGGGCGCGTCGGCAATTCAATCACCTTCAGTGCTGTGGCAGAAACCATCAAGCCATCGTCGACCGCGTCTTCAACCTGATCGCCGTCGTCTTCCGGCGCCTCGTCCGCGGCTGGCAACTCGGCCGCCGGCCCGGCAAACATCGGTTCCGCCTTTTGCGCATGCATCGCGGCTCCTTCCAGCATGTCTCCGAAGATCCACTGTTTGACCTGCTGGCCCAGTCTCGGAGAAAGGTCGAGAAATCGTATCCCGCACAGCCCGGAGAACGTTGACCACACCACTTCGCCGCGGGTTTCCACCCGCAGCCGTGGACTGCGCAGTTCAAAACGCAGTTGCATTTGCTGGCCGGGAGGAACCGCTGACATCACCTGCAGACCCAGCCCTTCGCTGGTCAAATTGCGAACCACTCCGCCGTTGGATTGATCGAGGATGGCGTAAGTTAGACTACGGAGTTCGTGCCGATATTGCACCCGCTGGAGACGACTGCGAGAGAGTCCTGCTTCCATAGGCACCGCCGGAGGTTAAACGATCGGCCAGAGCGCTGTTCCGAGAATGTTATCCCCGCCAAGACCCTCCCCGTATTAACTCGGGTGGTTCGCCATGCCTCGTGGCTTTAAGCCCTTAGGCCCGACCGCCGCAATACCCAGGATGAATACGTAGAGACAGCCGCTTCGGTTGTCCGGCGGAGCAAAGCTCGGCCCGGTCTTCGCCGAACGCTCCACCTACCGAGTTCTGGTCGGTTTTTTCCCATTCTCGAAACCGCGCGATTACAATGAACATCCGGAGATTCGTCCCCTCGAACCGGGTCACGATGGTACATGGCCAAAGGGTCATGCCCCGGTAATTGCAACTCTCCGCAAACCCCGATAACTTAAGGTTGGGCTGTGTCGGAATGGCGACGTCCACCACGAAACCGGACATCCAATTGTCGAATGCCGTTGGCGGCATTTGTGTGCCGGAATGGCCTCGCCCCGGCGATGGTCCTTCCGCGCACCCGGACGATCCCCAAAAGCCCACATCGCTGAATGCCCTACAGGCACTGCTTGCGTTTTCCGCGCTGCATGATCAGATCCGCCGCAGAAAAGCTCTGTCTGCTCACCCCATCGGATTCGATGCTCAATCTCCGCCCGCGGAGTTTGAGCCCGAAGAGCAATTCGTTCTCGATGACGTTCTGCAGCTGGTAGCCGAGCGCAGCGTTGCCATCACCGGCGCTGACGGACTGGCCATCGCTCTGGCTGAGAATAACGAAATCGTCCTGCGCGCCTCTTCCGGCATGGTTCGTCCCGATGTGGGCGCGCGCATTGACCGGGATTCCGCCTTCTCGGGAGCCTGCTTCCGCACGGCTCAGGTTGTCGTCTGCGACGATACCGAAGTCGATTCTCGTGTGAATGTTGGAGCCTGCCGAAAACTGGGCGCGCGCTCCATGGTTGCCGTCCCGCTCTGTGGACGCAAGCGAGTCATCGGGGTTCTCGAGGCGTTTTCATCATGGCCGTTCTCATTCAACGATAGCGATGTTCGCAACCTGACGCTGCTCGCTGAACTCATTGTCGCCGCACTGAAGCCGGACGATGAAGATCGCTTCGCGCAATCGGCGCAGGTTGCGGCCGTCAAGCTGGACTCGCCGGTGCCTGCGACCGCGGTCACCGAAACTTCGCCGGCTGCAATTCCTGCAACTCCGCCAACACCTTCCGCTGGCGAACCGGCAAAAGTCACATATCCGGTGCCCGGTGTCACAGCTCCCGCGAAACCGGCCGCCCAGCCCGCGTCCACGACCAGCACTGCGACCCTTGTGGCAAAGCCGGTTGCCCCGACCACTCCGGCCGCAAGCCCAGCGCCCGGTGCGAGCCCACCCCCATTTCCAGCCAAGCCCGCGGTACCACCGGTTTCGACTGGTGCGATTCCGCCAAAATTTGAGATCAAGCCCGTCGATCTGCCGGTTACGGCCAAGCCGGAAGTCAAAGCCGCCGAATCGCCTGCGGCTGCGCCAACCGTCGAGCCACAGCTCACCTTCGGCCAGGTCGCCGGCGAATCCCGCCGTCCCTGGCCTCTGATCGTGCTCGTGTCCATCGTCATACTATCGGCCTTCGCCGCCGGAGTCTGGTGGAAGATCAAGACCGCGCAGATCGGCAGCGTCATGGTGCAGTCCAAACCAGATATCAGTAAACCCGTCGACCAAAGCGAACCCTCTTCCGCCCCTGGAAGTGCGGCCCCCGTAGCTCCGTCGGAAACGATCTCCGACAACTCTGCTCCCGGAAATTCTCCTGCGGCCCCGCAGGAGCTCTCAAAATTTCCCCATGTGACCGGAGTGCGGCATTGGTCCTCGTCCGATTCCAGCACCGTGGTTCTCGATCTCGAAGATCAGGTGCAGTACGAGCCCGGACATCTTACCAACCCCGACCGCTACTATTTCGATCTTCGCGACACGCAACTCACGCCCGAACTCCAGGGCAAGTCTTTCGATGGAGACGCGCTGCTCAGCCGCATCCGCGTGGCACAACCCCTTCCTGGGATGACACGCATTGTGCTGGAAGCCAGACCGGCCGCGAGTCTGTCTCGGCCGCAAGTCAGTCTTGAACGCGATCCGTACCGTCTGGTGATAGTCGTCAGCAAAGCGGGCGTGACACCCAAGGCCGCGGTCGATCTCTTCCCTAATGCTCCTGAAACGGCGAAGAACAAACTCGCCATTGTCGTTCCGCCACCCACGCGGGAGGACTTGCAGTTGCGCGCGCGCGTGCCCAAGATGCGGATCGTGGTCGATGCTGGACACGGCGGATGGGACCTTGGCACCGTCGGCCGCCGCGGATTGCTGGAAAAAGACTTGGTCCTCGAAATCAGCGAGCGCCTGGGTAAACTGCTCGAATCTCGGCTGGGAGCCACCGTAATCTACACGCGCCAGGATGACAACTACATCCCCCTCGATAACCGGGCCGAAATCGCCAATCAGGCGCAGGCCGATCTATTCGTCTCGGTGCACGCCAACTACAGTGACCTGCCCTCGGCACGCGGAGTAGAGACCTATTACAGCAACTTCTTTTCGGCTCCAGGATCGAAAGAAGTGAGTTCGACAAATCCGAAAGACCCCGCGTTGAAGACGGTCGCCGGCGGTAATTCCAGTTCGACGCTCACGTCCGCCGATTTGCATGATCGCATCGAGCAATCGCGGCGCCTGGCGGCCAGCGTGCAACGCTCGCTCTACGGAACTCTGTCGGTGCAGAATCCGGGCCTGCGCGATCGCGGCATCAAAGAAGCCGGATTCGTGGTGCTCACCGAAAGCGCCATGCCCGGCATACTGGCGGAAGTCTCGTTTGTAAGCAGTCCGGCTGATGAGCAAAAACTGCGCAGCGACGGCTACCGCGAGCAAATCGCCGAAGCCCTCTATCGCGGAATCGCGCGCTATGCCGCCTCGTCCAAAGGCGTGAAACTCGCCAGCGCGGCGAAGTAGGCCCTCAAATCTCAGCTTCTCCGTATCCCAGTTGAGCGGAACCACTTTTCAGGATTCTTCATACGTTGCGCGCACGCGCTTGGAGTGCTCCAGGTAAACAGTCCAGAGAAAAAATGACGGGATAGGACCAACGATGTGGTACCAAGCCATCTCTGCAAGTCTTAAAGCGCTGACCGGCTCGAACAGAAGGAACCACAACGCGAAATATCCAAAGTGCGCCAGGAGAAAAGTCCACAGAAAACGCTTGGCAAAGCCCACGGCTTCTGGTTTTACCGTCCAGAGACGAACGCCGGCGACAAAGCTGAACACTGCGACTCCACTGAAAAGCACCGCATAGGAGGCACACGAGAGCTGTCCTTTAATAGTATGCCCGTGGAGAAGCGCGGGAATCGTCTTAGCCGCGACTCCATAAAGAGTGCTCGCTGGGAATATGATCGTCAATCCAATGCACAGCGCAAGAAGCCAGCCTTGGATGACAGGCACAGGAGGCGCCACGCGTACGTAAATTCGCTCCATACGGTCCGTCACAGATTGTAGCCGCTCGGGCAAGCGCTAAAGCATTCCAAGAGGATTCGCGTGAAGAGTCGCGGCCGGCTCATACCCACGGCTAATTGCCCATTACTCATTACTCATGGCTCACAGCTCATCCTCCTGCCACCGCTCTAGAACAACCGTCCAACCGAAAAGTTCACGCGGCTCTGGCCCGTGGGACTAACGCTGCCGGCAATCGCGATTGGTCCGACAATCGTGTCGGCGATGACCCCGAGATTGAATGTCGCACGCACGACCACCGGTCCGGGGTTTCCTGGTGAAGTCCCAAAGGCCGATCCGGCTTCATACCACCCTCCCCAATAAACCTTCTTCCCGATCAACTGCGGCAAACGATAGAGTTCGCGCCGGAATCCGAGCGAAGCATAGGCATAGTGATTGCCCAGGAAGGTGTCGGGCAGGTAGGCGCCCAGACGGAATGGTCCGCCGAGTTCAAAGACCTGGAACGGCCCGGCGTTGCCGCGAAACGTAGTTCCCCCCGCAAAGTCGAAAAAGAGAGACGTTTTGGCTCCGATCGGCAAAAAGTTGGAACTCTGGAGATCAAGCTGATCGATCGAATGAGCGAGCCCCGGACTCTGCAAGACCCGGGTAAGGGTTGTAACCACGCGAGTCCCGGAAGTCGGCACGGCCGGGCTATCCTGGCCGTCCCAAACAAACCGTGCGCGGAATTGGCCGGTGCTGCCGCGGGCAATGGCCAAACCTGCGGCGCCGATGAGCGGCGCCAGCTTGGCGTCGAATAGTTCGTAGCCGATACGGAATTCACTGCGCAGCCCGGAATCATATCCAATATCGAATCCGCCTCCGGCGCGCTCGTCTCCAAACACGGCAACCCGCGTCAACCCGCTAAATGAATTGCGCGGAAACTTGGACGCAAAGGCATAAGGGGCAACGAAGAATCGCGATCCGGCAATCGGCTGGTAGTACTCGGTAGCCGCAAGGTTGCTCGATCCAAAGAGAAGATCGTTGCGCCATTCACCGCCGCGGTGCGCGATGTCCATGAAGGTGACCCTGGCGCCCGCGGAGAAGTCGAACGCCGCCACACCCGATCCGTTGACATTAACGGCCAGGTCGACGAAAGGTGGACCGTAAGTTTTCTCGTGCGCCGTAACCCGGAGGGCGGGCACTCCATTCTGCGCAAACCCTTCGTATCCTAGGTCATCGAATCGTCCCTGCCCCGCGATGCGAGTCAATTGTGTCTCAACCTTGTGCAGATCGAGCGGTCCGCGAACAATTTTG
>CAZGSU010000084.1:0-10574 GCA_964528615.1 uncultured Acidobacteriaceae bacterium
TGCGAATCCTGCGCTGGCAAAAGAAGCCGAGGATTTGATCTATGGAGCGCTTCGGCTTCGTGTAAACTTGTTGCACGTTCAGCCATATTTGTGGCTGAAATGGATCTTTCCTGGATGGACGTTGTCGGTTCCGGCATTTGCGATGCCATATGAGGAATTGCTCAGTTACCTCAGCCGGGTCCGGCAGCAACGACAGTGGGAACTGAAACAAGCTGTGATAGCAAGTTAAGCTTGACCTTGGCGCGATGCGCGCCCCCTGCCGTTCGTTGAATTCTTTGGGCCACACGAAAATCTTGAGAAGGGATATCTCTGCCGGCTTATTCAGGCATTTCCGGAACGTCGGCTGCTTTGATCCGCGAACTGTAGATCGAGGCGGGAAGTTACGGGCCACAACATGGACTCGGGTAAATGGATTCGAGAGTTGCGAGAAGATCGCTTTGTAAAGTCCAGCGACATCGAACGCGTCAGCCGGTCGATTGCCGATATCAAAGGCAACGCCGATTTTTACGTTTCTCATTCGACGCTGGCCGATATTGAAACCGGATCGGTCCCCAGCATCCACAAGCTTTTCAGCCTGGCGGCCTGCCTCAAGATTTCCCTGGACGACCTTCTGTTGGGCTTTGGAATTGACTCCAGCGAAGTAACTCAATTCGCCGGTCCTCTCGAACCCAGCCCCCATCGGCCGGAGCTCAGCGATGCGCGCGAACCCAACTTCCGCTTTCAACTCAACTTCGATACCCGCTTCGACAGCCGCGAGACCAGTTTGCTCCGGCTGGACGCTCAGGAGCTGGCTGGCTTGCCCGCTGCCCTGCGCAAGCGCCTGGACCCCAGGCGATACCGCTATGCCGTGGTCGGTCTGAAAGATGACACTATGGGCGATCTGATTCCTCCCGGCTCGCTGGTGGAAGTCGACGTTATGCAGAACGCGGTGCAGGTTTTCTCCTGGACTACCATGCGCGAACGGCCGGTCTACCTGGTCTGGCACACCGACGGGCATAGCTGTTGCTGGTGTCAAATGGAGGGAAAAGAGCTGACCTTGCTGCCTTATCCCCTCTCCCGCCAGCCAGTCCGACGCTTCAAGGTTCCACGCGAGGCTTCCGTAATTGGCCGCGTCATCAATGCCTGGCTTCCCTTCGGGCAACTCCCGAACAGCGGCACCAACCTCCAGTCCACGGGGTAGAGGCTCAGTTGAAATTTCTGACTGGAATGTAAGACGCCATCCTGAAGGTGGTCAGGACGGCTGCAACTCCGGTTCTTGCTCGCCCAGAATTTCCAGCGCGACGCTGATATTCAAAAAGAAAAGCTCTGCGGATATGGGCGGTGTTCCCACCGGAACCGTCGCCCGGTAGGCCTGCAAAGATCTCCAGGTATTCAATACCGTGAGCGTTTCACCCCGTGTATAGCGGATGTATTCCTGTAGCTGGTCTACGTAATCCTGCAATCGTGTGGTCCGCAGACGACGGAAGACCTGCTCATGGCAGGTCCGCAACGCCCGATCCGTGGCACGAACACCGCTCTGGTGGGAGAGTTCAGGATGCAGATACAGTCCGCTATTGCAATCCCGCAGCGAGGCCAGGTAAATCATTCGGGTCAAATCGTTAGGCAGGGTCCGGAGCACCGTTTCACTGATGTAACCGGTGAGATTGTCGGACGACGCGTCTTTCGGATCTCGATCGGGCAGGGATGAGGGAGGCAACAATTCCGGCGGCAGAAGCTCCGCAGGCCCCATCTCATTAGTTTGAGGTTTGCTCTCGGGAAAGCCATCCATGGGTTCGTCCGGCGCGCATCGGCACGAATCTTCTCGTACCCGTTCCGACGCCCGGCCATTGTACTCTTACAGGCCTCGAATTCCATCACCGTGACGAGTTAGTCCCGGACGCCCTCGTCCGGGCGGGCGAGCAAAGCTCGCCTGGCTTTAGGTACGTGCACCAAACTGCCGGGCGTTGCCCGGCCGGGCGGTTGAGAGCCCCCTGCGTGGTTCGCGGAGATTAACGTCAGGGTTACAGATGCACGTGCGGGCTCTGGCCGGGATTCTTGCGGTGCGGGGGAGGGCCTTTCACAACCTGGATCTCGAACTGTACCGGCAGTTTCTTCGGCGGATAGCAGGCGGCATTGTCGCAAGCCTGGTATTTCAGTTCACCCCGGATCATATATTTCGCGGTCACAACGCTGGCCAGCGGACGGACTTCGACGGCCACCGGAATCTCTCCCGTGTACACGCTTAGTTTTTCGTCCGGAGCGAACGCGAAGCTCATTTCCTTGGCCGGGGGATAACTTACTTTGCCGATCACAATGTCGGTGGGAGCGCTCAGCTTGAGCGCTGTCGGGATAAGGAACTCAGATTTAGGCTGGTTGGAATTTACGTGGAATCCCGAGCCCACATGAAAGCGCAGGTTTACCGTGTTCGCCTTGCCTCGGGTGATGGTGGCAACCGGAGCGGGTGACATCGTTACCGAGGGGCTTTTTCTGCCTGGAATGTCCTGGTTCTCAGGCGCAGAAACATCCTGGGCAAATGCCAGCGCGGCCAGCAGGACCGAGCCATACGCGACATTGCGCATCAAGAACATGCAAGAAGAAGCTTAGATGGATTTGGCCTGGCCGCCTACATTACTTTTGCGCCTGTACCGGCTGCCCCTCGGCCAGGGCCTTTTTCACGCTGTCCTCGATTTCGCCGCGGCCCTTCAGCCCGAAGACTTTGTCGATCACCTTGCCATCGCGCCCGATATAAAAGGTCGCCGGCAGGAACTGCACGCCGCCGTAGGCTTCCCCGACAGATTCCTTGCCTATCAGGATGGGATAGTTCACGCCCAGGTCGTGAGCGAACTTGCCGATCTCCTCCGGACTGGCGTCGTCCATGGCGACACCCACGATCTGCAATCCCTGCGGCCCGTACTGTTTTTGCAGTTCGGCGAACCAGGGCATCTCGATCTTGCAGGGCTGGCACCAGGTGGCCCAGAAGTTCAGCAACACACCCTTGCCGCGGAAGTCCGATAAATGCACGGTCTTGCCATCGAGCGATTGCAACTCGAAATCCGGCGCGGCCTGTCCCTTCATGCTGGGGCCGGTGCTGGCTACCCGGCCGGTGTTTCGCCGCGCCATCTGAAATCCGAAGACCAGCATGACGGTCACCACCATGGCCACGACGATAATGACGACGGGATCGCGTTTCACCACAGACTCCTGTTGGTAGTGCGGATCATGATCATGAAAATCAAAGCGCGAATCGATTCAGGAATGACAGATAGTTAGAGATGATGGTAAAGCGTCCAAACACCAGCAGCGCACCCAGCATGATCAGCAACCCACCGCTGGCCACTTCCAGCACATGCATGTGCATCCGGAAGCGGCTGTAAAACTTGAGAAAGCGCTCGATACCCAGCGAGGTCAGCAGGAAAGGCACAGCCAATCCCGACGAGTACACCGCCAGCAGAAAGATCCCCTTGCTGACGGAATCCTGCGCCGCGGCGAAGCCGAGGATGACCGCCAGGATCGGCCCCACGCAGGGCGTCCAGCCAAATGCGAAAGCGAAACCGATCAGGAACGCTCCCCACGGTGTGCTCCCGCCTTTCACGCTGTGCAGCCGCGCGTCGGTATACAAGGCCTTGATCTTGAACAGGCCGGTCAGGTGCAGCCCGAACACAATGATGACCACGCCGGCGACCTGCGCCAACACCGACTTGTAGCGCGCCAGCAACTGACCGACTTCCGTAGAAATTGCGCCCAGCGTGACGAACACAACGCTGAAGCCCAGAATGAAGCCGACCGAGTTCAGCATGACCCGGCTGAGCAGCCGGGACTCCGGCGCTTTCAGTTCCTCCACACCAGCCCCCGAGATCAGCGACACGTAACCGGGAACCAGCGGCAGCACGCAAGGCGACAGGAAGGAAACCAGCCCTGCCAGAAACGCCGCAATGGGAAGAGGAAGAGTGGACATCCAGACTCATTGTACCCGTAAACGCAGCTCGTAGCTTCTAGCTTGGACCCTCTGGGAACAGAGAACTAGTAACTGATCGCTGGGTTTTTGAAACACAGCTCTTAGCCTCTAGCTCTTAGCTTCTAGCCTGAAACCCTCTGGGAACTGAGAACTAGTAACTGGTCACTGGGTTTTTAATCTCCCTGATCTCTTGAACCCACAGTCCACGCGGGCGAGCAAAGCTCGGCAATATTGCACCATCTCAACAGATGCGCCCCGAGCCCCAATGTTTCAGTTATTTGCTTTGTGATTTAGTGGCGGGAGGAACTGAGGGAGGTGTCTCGGGCAGCATTTCTGTAGGCGGCGCCGCCACCGCCTTGCGGATGAAGCCCGGAGGAATGGCCGCCGTCAGTACCGTACGATTGTCATGCTGCTGCACCTTCAATCCCTCGAAGAACGCTCTTACATCAGGATCGTTTCCCGGAGTCGAGACCGTACCCTCTGCAGCATGGAAGAGCTGGAGAAAGGTATCCAGGTGCTCGGTCAGGCGCTGAGCCTCGTCGTTGCTGTCAGTAAAGGCCTCAGCCCGGAAATGTACCCGGCCCAGGTACCGCGCAGAGGCCACGACCGTGGCCGGCTTGCTGAATAGAAATGACAGCGTACTCCGGCTCGGCGATCCATCCGCCGGGTCGACCTTGAAAATCGCCCATCCCAGGCTCGCGATGGGAACGTATTTGTAGTAGTGGCGTAACAGGGCCGGCCCCCCGAACGGGGAAGCCAGCTTGCGCGAGCGGTCGATGATGCTCCGGATCACCAGGGGATCGTCGTGGTTTGACGCCGCCACCGTGTCAAAGCCCAGGATCGCCACCCGCAGGGTGCGGCCCTCGAGCGGGATATTGTAGATGTCAGAGGAATGGTAGTTGTCCACCGATCCGGAGATCTTCCCCAGATAAACCCGCAGTCGTTCCCCTTCAATCCTGCCCACAAAAATTTCGGAGAATCGCGGCGGTTCGGGGTTGGCCGGTTTGGCCCCGGGCGCCGTTCCAGACTTGCTCGCCGGGTAGTGGATGGCAAAGGCCGCCTGGTCCAGATCGCGCTCGAACTGAAAGCCGGTGGCCTGGATAAACTGCTGGTACACGGCTTCGTGGGGGACGTCCGGCAGCTGCCCCGCGATGTCAGCGCGACGCACCCATTTCAGATTGACGTAGAGATACCCGTCCGCCCCAGGCAGAAGCCGGGCGGGTTCAGGCGGCGCATGCTTGCGCAACACGACTACCAGGGCGACGGCGGCGGCGACCAGCACCACGCCGAACAGGATGGGAAGTCTACGTCGTATGCGCATGAATATGGCCGTCCGCCAGTGCAGCCCGGCGGCGGTCAGGGAGTAATAATCATAGCAGGTTCGCCGCTCCGCTCCGCGCTCTTGCAACCAGGACGCACGTAAGGAGTCGCCCTCACCAGATCTGATGGAGCGGCGGCTGTCCCCACGTAGTTACGGCTCTTGAAGCTTGGCGTATTCTGCCTTGGCTTGCTTGAGGATGGGAACGTCGGGATCAGCGTCTTTCCATTTGGCGAGGAAGTCCTGGTAAGCCTGCTTGGCCCTTGCGGAATCACCTTGGAGGGCATAGGCGCGCCCCAGCCCGAGTAGCGCCAGGCTGTAGAGCGGACTGTTCGGAGCGATGCCGCGGTGATCCAGAATCTTCTGATACTCGGTAGCGGCTTTGGCTCCGTTCCGCAACCGCAAGTATGCTTCCCCGCGAACATACATGGGCCAATAAATGGCGCCGTTCGGCGGCGAGCCAAATTCGTACGGAGCCGTCGCTTCCAGGGCGTCAACCGCCTGTCCCGGCTGGTTGGCTCTGATCAGGTTGGTGGCCCGCGCCACCGGCAACCAGACCGAGTTCTGCAAAGTGTCGGTCGGGAATTCCTTAGCCTGTTGTTCAATCAACTTCTGCGACCGGCTGGCGTCGCCAGCCCGGGCGAGCGTAACCGCGGCCTGGTTGCGAGTATCGCGATCATCCGACGAGGCCAGCACCTGCGATGCCACCTGCCGGCCCAAAGTCGGATTTCCCGTCTCAGTGAGACACGACGCTTCGAGCTGGCGAATTCCCGCCGACAGTTCCTTAAGCCCGGAATTTTGAGCCGAGCTCGCACCCTGGGCAAAGCTTTGTCTGGCGCTCTGTATCCTGCCCAAGGCGCATTGCCCCTCGGCCACGATCAGCAACATGATCGAGTCTACCGGTGGTCCTTTTGCCAGCTCTGTCGCTCGCTGCATACCAGCCTTGTCGCCGCGGTCAAACGCCATGGTGTATAGCGAAAAGGCGTCACTGGCAGATCCCAATCCCTGCGCTGCGGCCTGCTCTATGACAGTCTTGGCTTCGTCGTAGCGGCCTAAAGCCGTATAGGCATCAGCCAGGTTGGAATGGGCGAATTTATCCCTCGGGCCGAGCCGCATCGCTTCGCTGGCATTGGCCAGAGACTTTTCCGGCTGTCCTGTCATTTCATACTCGAGCGCCAGGTTGTCCCAGGGCACCGAGTCACGGGGATAGGTCTGCTTCCACTGCTCATAAACAGCGATCGCTTTATCGAGTTCTCTTGTGACCTCGCTGTAGTAATGAGCCGAGATATAAAATTTCTCCCGTTCGCTCGCCCTGTCCTTCAATTCGAATGCCCTGCTCAGATTCTCCAACTGCTGTTTTGTTTGCGTTAGGTTGCCGTAGACGACGCCCAGGGTGGCGTGGGCCATGGCAAAGTTCGGGTCCAGTTCGATGGCCCGCTTCAGATGCGGAACTGCTTTCTCGTCCTCCAGCTTCGAGTGCTCGGCTTGCCCCAGGGTGAAGGCCTGCAATGCCTCTAAAGAAGATGTCGTGGCCTGTTCCAGCGGGGTGGCGAATTTCTGCACCGAGCCGATCGACTCACCCAGTTTCTGTCGCAGATCGGACGCCGCTTTATCCAGCGACTTCAGCACTTGTTCTTTGCTTTCGGATTCCACCTGGGCCCGGGCCAGCGAATCTCCGGTTTGCGCGTTTACCGCATTCAGGTCAATCACGTAATGACTGCCCAGGGCGGAAATAGACCCCGTCAGCATGGCCTTCACGCCGTCCCTCACGCAGATTTCCCGCGCCACATCGTTGGTCACCCGCTCGTCGGGAGACCGGCCCATCAGGCGCAAAGCTGTCTGAATTCGCGATTGGGGAAGAACGTTCAGATAGGGCGACTGCTCCAGTTGGACCGCCAGCGCCTGCTTCAGAGTTCCGTCGAAGACGGCGTCGCCGGTGGTATTTACGAAGTCAGCCAACAGGATGGAATCTTTCTCGGTCAGCGACGCCGAACGACGCGTGTAGAAAAAGGCTCCGGCTGCAATCGCAATGATTAAAGCCGCGACGGGAAGCGCGATCTTCCAAACCTTGGTCTTTCCAGTCTGCTCAGACGTCGCTGCGGCGACCTTCACCGACGACGAAGGAATCGAAGCCAGCGCCGCCGCGGACGGCACCGCCCCGCTTGATGGAGGTGCTCCCTGCTGCGATATCGGTTGCTGCGACGCAGAAGAGGGAGTCGAATCATGCGCTGCCGCGACTGAGCCCGAACTGGCGGCCACTGCTCGCCCCGTGTCCGTATCCCGCTTCAACCGCTGCAAGTCGGCGCGCATGTCGGCGGCGTGCTGGTAACGGAGATTACGATCCTTCTCCAGCGACTTGCTGACGATGCGTTCCATCTCTGCGGGCAGATCGGGATTGAGCCGGATCGCGGGCGTGGGCGGGCGTTCCAGAATTGCATTGAAGATCAGCGCCGATGTGTCCCCGCGAAACGGTAAAGTTCCGGTGGCCATTTCATAGAGCACGGCGCCGAAGGAGAAAAGATCGCTGCGCGCATCGAGCTCCTTCCCCTTGGCCTGTTCCGGCGACATGTAAGCCACGGTGCCGAGCGTCGACCCCGGACTGGTCAGATGGTCTTCGCTCATCGCGGTCGCCTGCGAAAGCACTCCCGCCGCGTCCACCGCGCCGCTACTGTTGGTCACTTTCGCCAGCCCGAAGTCGAGCACCTTGGCATGGCCGCGGTCAGTAACGAAAATATTCCCGGGCTTGATGTCGCGATGAATGATGCCCTTGGTGTGCGCCGCGTCGAGCGCGTCCGCGATCTCGATGGCGAGCGCCAGCAGCGTGTCCAGTTCCACCGGACGCCCGGCAATCAGGTACTTCAAAGTCACGCCCTCGAGATATTCCATGGCGATGAACGCCTGGCCATTTTCCTCGCCAATGTCGTAAATGGTGCAGATGTTGGGATGGTTCAGCGCCGAAGCCGCCTGCGCCTCGCGCTGGAAGCGGCTGAGTGCCTGGGCATTTTTGGCTACATCATCGGGAAGGAATTTGAGTGCGACGAAACGGTGCAGCCGCGTGTCTTCGGCCTTGTAGACCACCCCCATCCCGCCGCCGCCCAGCTTCGAGACAATTTTGTAGTGCGAGATGGTCTGACCGATCATGAGATGGAGCAAGCCATGTTAGGTGTGACAAAGCGCCAAGTCAACGTAGACAGACCGGCGGGTGGCCCACTCAAGCCTGCTTCTGGCTTGAGCGGGGAGTTCGACAGCTGGACAGAGTCTTCTTATTGCTCTTTCGCTGATCAGATCCGGTCTGGATCGAGCAATCCGGGTGTGGAAAATCATTTCCTCGCTGGCGGTAGAAAACATTTTCCCCGGCGTTCGCGAATCTCCCGGCTGGCCCTATGTGATGTCTTTGCAGGGACATGCAAACGATGTTTTAGTGGCGAAGATGGACTCGAACGTGCACTACCAGGGATGGACGGCAAAAGATCGATAGTCCGGCAGGCGAATTATGAAGACACTATTGAAGCTATGCATCCCGCTGTTGGTCCTGCTGACGACCGGATTCGGTCAGGAACCTAAAACCGCTCTGATCAAAGAAGCTCCTGCGCCAGAAAGCCGGGAGCAGACCGTGACCACAGGTTCCGTCAAGGAACCCGCTCCCAAAGTGCAGCCCAAGGCTTTGCCGACATTGAGTCCGACGCTAGGAGAAATCGCGCGCGCCGCCCGCGCCGCTCATGCCGCCGCCGCAAAAGCGCAGATGGTTCTTGACCCCGACGCTGACGCTGACGTTACGAATCCGTCAGAAAAGACTGCCGTTGTAACCAATGAAACCGCCGAACCCGCCCCACACGTCGCGCCTCGGATATGAGGCTGCGAAACGCGCAGCTCTGTGAAAAGCCGATTTCCTGATTCTTTCCGCTCCAGTTATGCACGGCTGAATTTTGTAGCGCCGGCGTCTCGCCGGCTGTCCGGCGGGCATCCGCCCGCCACACGCGGGCACTCGACACATTTCGACCTGGTAATTGTAAGCAGCTACGTTGGGTGGCGAGACGCCACAGCCAACCGGCCGGCCCTGAGCACAAACGAAGGGACGCGGGCGCGGGAAACCGTGATCAAGAGCTCTTGGCGGCATCCGCAGGCGCGCACTTGTGCGCATTGAACTGCTGCTGGATCACAGCCTGCGCCCGCGCCTGCTGTCCGACGGGCTGATGTTCAGCCTGAAACTGGACTCCGCAGCATTCACAGATTCCAATCACCGGAACGTTCTTGACTCGCTTGATGATGCGAAGATTGCGCTTGGGCATGAGTACAGTCTCCCACACGACTGCCCCCGGCTTGCACGCAAAATGCCGTTATGGTAACTTTTAGAATTGTCCCGGACATTAAGAAGGGATCAGAGGGTGTGTTGTCCTTGCGGAAGGCAGCACGCGATCTCAGAACTGCTGGCGTAGCTCAGTTGGTAGAGCATCTGATTTGTAATCAGAGGGTCAGGGGTTCAAATCCCTTCGCCAGCTCCAGCATTGATTCGGGCAGATATTCGGCGCGGGCGCGGCGGCTTAACAGATTTTCCAACGGCACTCCATAAGGGAATTTTCCAAGTGTGGTGTTTGCGTGCGATGGCATTCGCGCGCGCATTTCTGTTCTTCACGTTTGCAAATCCGTACTTTTGCGAATCCGTCTGAACCATCTCCGCAGGCTGCGCGAATATCTGCGATGAATGTCCGAAGTGGACGGCAAAAGGCCGGACTGCTCCGCAGTTCTGCACAGGTGGGTGAGTGGTTAAAGCCAGCAGACTGTAAATCTGCCCCTCCTCGGAGGTACGAAGGTTCGAATCCTTCCCTGTGCACCAGAGACTTGAGGCGGGCGCGAGTGCGGCAGGAGCCCAGCGAGGGATTCGGTGAATCGTCTGTTGCTGGCGATGGGCGCGTTCGTGGTGGTGGGAGCGCTGGCCTGGACCACGCTCAGCGATCCGCGATTGCGCGCCGCCACCTTGGCGGTGCTGGCACTGTTCGCGTTGAAGACCTGGCTGCGGCGCAACGACGTGATGCATCCGGACGGTAAAGGCGAAGGGGAGTAGGCGTCGCGATGTTTAGCTGAGGGCTGACAGCTGAGCGCTGACAGCCGGTTTATGCCGATGTAGCTCAGTTGGTAGAGCACTCCCTTGGTAAGGGAGAGGTCACCAGTTCAATCCTGGTCATCGGCTCCACGAAATTGAGTCGTGAAGTTTTTGAGCGAATGGAAATCGGCGGCCGGGGCCAGGTCTTAGCTGACGGCTGACGGCTGATAGCTGATGGCTGGTTCAAGCGGGGTTTGAGGCTGAGGCGTTTTGCGGGCGTG
>CAZGSU010000085.1:0-7893 GCA_964528615.1 uncultured Acidobacteriaceae bacterium
CTCTGTGTCCACGCGGAAATCGGCCAGCGTGGAGTCATCCTCGGGTGCGTTGCCAGAATGATCTCCTGCCTGCTCGCGGTACTCATGGATGCGAACTCCCCCAGAATCGACAGTGAGGTAGGTGGGCAGAAAATCTGTCCAGCCGCCGGAGTTGTAGTAGGCGACGCCATCGCGCTGGCAGCACTCGGCTTTATGTGTGTGCCCGCAGAATACGCGGTCCGCATGGCGCAGGCGGGCATGCAGGATGGCGCCCGAAGCCACCTTCGAGGAAAGCCGCAACCAGCGCGCATTCAGGCGATCCAGGAACCGCGAAAACGCCTTGCCTTTAAAGTCGAGCTTTTGCAGCCACAAGTGCAAAAGCGTGCCTAACGAACTCAGCAGCAGATTGTTGACCGCGAATCGATCGAACTGGTGGCCATGGATCGCGAGGTGGCGGCGGCCCTCGAACTCCCAAACGTATTCCTCGTAAACTTTCACGCCGACCAGGTGCGACATGATTTCGCTCAGGCCGCGATCGTGGTTGCCTTCGACCCACACTACTTCGACTCCGCGTTTCGGGTTGGACAGTTTTCGGATGTAGCCGAGAAACTTCCAGTGCGGTTTGGTGAGACGGCCAAAATTGAGGTCGGAAAAAATGTCACCCAGCAGGATCAGCCGTCGGAAGCGATTCTCCCGCAGCATCCGCGTGGCTTGCTCCGCACGGCTGATCTCCGATCCCAGGTGCAGGTCGGAGAGGATGAGCGTGTCGTAAACGGCGGAACTCATCACCTCGGTTGTAACAAGAGAATGTTACGGGGTGATGAAAATTGCACAAAAAACAGGGCAGATGACGCTCAAAAGTAACAGCTCTCAGGGCTCAGCTAGCAGCAATCGGGGTTCACTGAGGGCTGATAGCTGAGGGCTGATAGCTGGTTCATGGGTTTACTTCGCGGGGGGCACGTACTCTTTCGGCGGGGCCACGCCTTCGCCAAAAAAGTATTGCTCCATCTGCTTGACGATGACTTCCTGGTCCTCGCGCCGGGCAGGGTTCAGCCGATATTCGTTCAGCAGCATTTTGCAGAATTCCGTCCACCCGTTCCACGCCTGCTGGGAAACGTTGTCATAAACCTTCTTTCCCAACTCGGTGTCGAATGGAGGTTCGTCCAGACCGGGTAATTCCTTGTTCAGCTTGACACAGAAAACCGTACGCTCTGCCATGACTTTCCTCGTAGAACGGTGAACAAAAATTATCTCACATCCACGTAGGGCAAGCCCCGGCAAGATCAATGTAGGGACGGGCGCCCTCGCCCGTCCAGCCGGGCAAAGCCCGGCAGGTTCAATCCGTTACTGAATCCGGCGAGCTGCGCTCGCCCGGACGAGGCGTCCGGGCCTACACAGTTGACCTACCCTCCGACACACACGTAGCTGATCACGTCCTCACCCGCCCCACGCACCAGAATGCTGCTCCCGGATTGAGGGACGGCATTTGCGGCGTTGCCCGCGGTCGTCTTATCGCTGGCAGGCGGCAAGAACCCAGGTCCCTCGACAATCCTGCTTCGCGCTCTGCGTGAGGGGGGATTGCTCGGGATGACAACAGCATTTGTGACAGACACCTTCCTAATGTTCGCGCTGAAAACGGTAAGGGCCGCGGCGTTCGACCGATACCGCTTCCGCCACCTTCAGAAAAGCACGGGCCGCGTGAGAAAGGCTGGCGGCCTTGCGATAGACCAGCCGCAGTTTCCGGTGCAGGCGTAGCTCGCGCACCGGAATGCGCACAAGTTCGCCGCGCGCCAGTTCGTTCTCCACGCTGATTTCGGGCAGCAGCGCAACCCCGTTGCCCATGGCTACGAAACGCTTGATGGCCTGCAGCGTGGGCAGTTCAATGTCCATGTGCAGCGGCGTCCTGTGCCGCTTGAATGCCTGGATTACTTTCTCGCGATAAGGCGATTGGACGATGTGCGCAACGAACGACTCCGCGCCCAGTTGGCGGATGCTGATCTGAGCCTCCGTCGCCAGCGGGTGCGAAGGCGGCACTACAAAAATCAGTTCATCCAGGTACACGACGATGGAATGCAGGTGCGGCTCCTGGGGATCGTAACTCAGCACGCCCAGTTCGGAGGTATGACGCAGAACGTCGCCCGGAATGTGGCTGCCCAGGGAGCGCTGCACCGTAATCCTGATCATGGGATGCAGGCGGCGAAAGTCGGCCAGTACCGGCAGCAAATACAGTGCCGTAAATTCATTAGCGGCGATCGACAGCTTGCCGCGGCGTACCTCGCGCAACTCCAGCAACGCCCCGGAGGCGTCGTTGCGCAGGTTCAACAACCGTTCCGCGTACTCCTGCAAGACTCGTCCGGCGTCGGTCAGCAAGCCGTCGCGCGAGGAGCGATCAAACAAAGGCTCGCCCACGTCCTGCTCCAGCTTGTGGATCGACTGGCTGACCGCCGATTGAGTGCGGTGCAGTTTTTCCGCCGCCCGCGAAAACTTTCTCTCCCGCGCCGCCGCCAGAAACACTTCCAACTGGCCCAGATCCATATTATTGCCCCTTAACCTAAATACAAACACTATTAGTTTATCTTATTTAGTAACTATTTCTAATATTGTTGTAAAGATTATAAGCTTTGCTTAGACGCTTGTCCTTCATACCATCAAGCCTGGCTGCGCGGAAAGCTGCTGTCGACCGCCTGCGACCAGCGACCAAGGACCAGCGCCGAGCCGGAGGTTTAAGCATGGAACGAGCACGGATCACGGTATTTGACACTACGCTTCGCGACGGCGAGCAGTCGCCCGGTTGCAGCATGAACGTGCAGGAAAAGCTGCGGCTGGCGCACCAGCTCGATCGCCTGGGCGTGGACGTCATCGAAGCCGGCTTTCCTATCGCTTCGGAAGGCGACTTTGCCGCGGTGCAGGCCATCGCCGCCACCGTTCGTCGCCCCATCATCGCCGGACTGGCGAGGGCCTGCAGTCCGGACATCGAACGCGCCTGGCATGCTCTGAAGGGTGCAGCGCGACCTCGCATCCATGTGTTTCTGGCCACCTCGGACATTCATTTGCAGTACAAGCTCAAGATTTCGCGGCAGCAGTGCCTGGAGCAGGCGCGCGATTCCGTCCGCCTGGCGAAGTCTTTGTGCACAGATGTCGAGTTCTCTCCCGAGGACGCCACTCGCACCGATCATGAATTCCTGCACCAGGTCCTGAACGCGGTAGTCGAAGCCGGCGCGACGACGTTAAATATCCCGGACACCGTCGGCTACAGCATGCCGGAGGAGTTTGGCGAACTCATTCGGAGCATTCGCCGGCGGGTGCGCGGCATTGAAAAAGTGACCATCTCGGCACACTGTCATAACGATCTGGGGCTGGCCGTGGCCAATTCGCTGGCCGCAGTCGCAGCCGGAGCACGCCAAGTGGAGTGCACGATCAACGGTATTGGCGAGCGGGCCGGCAACGCTTCTCTGGAAGAACTGGTGATGGCCATGCGTGTTCGGCCGGATCGCTATGCATACGACACCGCAGTGGTGAGCGAACAGCTTTTCCCTTCCAGCCAGTTGCTCGGCGAAATGACAGGAGTGCCGGTCCAGCCCAATAAAGCAATCACGGGACGCAATGCATTTGCTCACGAAGCCGGCATCCACCAGGACGGCATGCTGAAGAACCCGCTGACGTATGAAATCATGACGCCGCAGTCGGTGGGCGTGCCCGATTCCCGGCTGGTACTGGGCAAGCATTCCGGACGGCACGCGCTGGGATTGCGTTGCGAGCAACTCGGATTCCAGTTCGACCGTCGCGAGCTGGACGAAATCTATCGCAGATTTGTGGTGCTGGCCGACAAGATCAAGCACGTGGAAGAGCATCATCTGCTGGAATTGATCCAGCAGGCTCGCCCCGCGGCGGGACGCGGGGAGAGTCCAGCGCCTGGGCTGGCGACGACCGGGCAGAGTTATTTTCACAAAACCATGACCGTTCCTTCCGCAGCGGATTTTGCCGTTCCGCTACGTCCGCCTGATCATCATGGCGAGCAGGAAGACTATTTGTGGGGAGTGTAGAGGTCGGCGATCTAATCGTGGCGTTGTGATGGAAGAACTGCCGAGCTGCGCTCGGCCTGCACGGGTCGGAGACCCGTGCCTACATGGTCTTGGATCGGGGCAGGCCTCGTTCTCCATTCCAAAACCAACTGTTTCACCCGCGGGCGTTTCAGCCATACAATAACGCGCATGCTTCTCAACCTCACTGTTCTGCCCGGCGACGGCGTTGGGCCGGAAGTTACTGACGAAGCGGTCCGCGTTCTGGAGGCGATCGCTGAAACCTGCAACCACGAGTTAAGGATCACTCGCAAGCCGGTTGGAGGCGCAGGCTTGCTCGCCAGCAAAGATCCGCTCCCACCGGATACCCTTCAGTCCTGCCTGGCTTCGAGCGCAGTGTTGTTGGGAGCGGTCGGTGGGCCGTCATTCGACAACTTCCCCAGTCACCTGCGGCCGGAGAGTGGGCTGTTGCGGTTGCGGCGGGAGTTGGGCGTCTTTGCGAACCTGCGGCCGGCGCTGTGTTTCCGGGCACTGGAAGATTGTTCGCCGCTGCGGGCGGAAGTGGTCCGGGGTACGGATGTGATGATCGTGCGCGAGCTCCTGGGCGGCATCTACTTCGGACAGCCTCGCATGACCCAAGGGACGGCCCGCCATCGCTCCGCGGTTGACACCATGAGCTACGGCGAAGCTGAGATTGAGCGCATCGCCCACGTAGCCTTTGGCCTGGCGCGAGCGCGGCGCCGCAAAGTCACTTCCGTGGACAAAGCGAACGTTCTGGATTGTTCGCGGCTGTGGCGAGACGTGGTGACCCAAGTGGGGCAGCAGTATTCCGACGTCAAACTGAACCACATGTATGTGGACTCGGCGGCGATGGCCCTGGTGGCGCGTCCCGCTGACTTCGATGTGGTGCTGACAGAAAACATGTTTGGTGACATTCTCTCGGACCAGGCGGGCGCGGTGGTGGGATCGTTGGGCATGCTGGGCTCGGCCAGCATCGGTGGTGCGGTGGGACTGTACGAACCGGTGCACGGCTCCGCGCCTGACATCGCCGGGCAGGGCATCGCCAATCCGCTGGGTGCGATTCTTTCCGCCGCGATGCTATTGCGGTATTCCTTCAAATTGGAGAGCGAAGCGGCCGGCATCGAATCGGCGGTTGAAGCCGCCCTGGTGTCGGGATGCCGCACAAAAGATTTGGCCCGGCCGGGGCAGAACGCGGTGAGTACGTCGGAAATGGGGCAAAAAGTTGCTGAGGCTGTGCGCGAGCGGGTGAAATCTGCCGGGCAGAAAGCTGCGAGCTGATCAGTCATCCCCAGTTCAACCATCCAATTCTGTCATCCCAATATTGAACTCGGCTGCAGATTTCCACAGAGATTTTTCGATCCGGCCGGCTGCGTTTGCAAACTTCCGGAGTAGGATGCATTCAACAATATTCTTCCGCCCGAGGGGAGGCAGAGATGCTCTCCAAATGCGCCAACCCGGGCTGCCCGGCGCCGTTTCTGTATCTGCACCAGGGCAAGCTGTTCCGCATGGACATTAGCTTCGAAGTTCCTGTCACAAACGCCGCCACGGAAGGCAGCAGGCTGGGTCGCCGCCTCGAATTCTTCTGGTTGTGCGATCAATGCGCCGTCTTGGTGACGCTCAATTACCAGAAGGGCGTCGGGATCACTGCGGTGCCGTTGTCGAAGAAACAAGCGTCCGAGAACCGGATGTCCAGCACCCAGATGCTGGTGGCGTCAGCAGGTTAGCCGTCAGCCGTCAGCCGTCGGTCCGCAGTCTTCAGCCTTCCGCAAAATCTGCTGTAAGAATACTTCGGGGCATCCAATCGCGTGGGCGAGTCGCCCGTGGCCCCACGTTCTGGGGTTTGTGTAGGCACCGGCGTCCCTTCGACTTCGCTGAGAGCAGGATCGACGACTGAAGCCTGACGACCGACGACCGGCTTTATGCTACCCGCTTTTGCTTCTCCAGCATGGCCATGAACTCTCGAGCCAGTTCTTCGTCCCAGAATCCGGCGCGAGCTTCTTCGCGAATGGTGATGGCGGCCTGCTCGTGGTTCAGCGCGGGCTTGTAGGGCCGGGCGGTCCGCAGGGCATCGTAGACGTCCACCACTTGCAGTACCCGGGGCAGCAGCGGGATTTCGTCTGCACGCAAGCCGTCGGGATAACCGCTGCCATCGGAATGCTCGTGATGATGACGAATGATGGGCAACACCAGCCGCAGCGATTTGAGCGGCCGGCATATGGTTTCTCCGGTCACCGGGTGCAGCTTCATTATCGTCCACTCTTCCGGAGTAAGATTCGAACCCTTTTTCAGGATTTCGTCCGGCACCGCAATCTTGCCCAGGTCATGCAAGTACCCGCCCCGCCGCAGGGCGACAATGGACTCCTCGTCCAGTCCCAGATGCCGTCCCAGGTCGCTGGCATTCTGCGCCAGGCGTTCGCAATGGCCCTCGGTATAAGGATCGCGGCTCTCCACGCTCAGGCCCAGAGTGCACAGCACGGACTCCGCGGTTTCCAGTTCGTCGGTAAACTCCTTGAGTTTTAGCA
Source organism: uncultured Acidobacteriaceae bacterium (assembly GCA_964528615.1). GTDB lineage: Bacteria > Acidobacteriota > Terriglobia > Terriglobales > Acidobacteriaceae > JAIQFF01. The sequence continues at coordinate 6,542 of CAZGSU010000085.1, forward strand.
GAGACTTGACCCGGGCAAACAGTTCTTCCGGGAAAATCGGCTTGTTCAGAAAATCGTCAGCTCCCGACTCAATTCCCAGAACCCGGTCCTGGCGATCGGTGAGGCCGGTAATCAGCACGAAGGGGATCAAGCGGGTGGCAGGATTCTCTTTGAGTTCCCTGCACAATTCGTATCCCGACTTGCCAGGCATGATCACGTCCGACAGAATCAGGTCTGGAGGATGGCGGGCGATCTCGGCCTCTGCCTGGATCGCATCCGATACGGCGGCGACGTCATAGCCGCGCGTGGCCAGCAGTTCCTGCATCAGTCCCATGATGTCCTGATTGTCGTCCACTACAAGAATTCGTGGAGTATGCCGCCGAACCTCACCCATTTGTTTATAAGAATGAGTGCGAGAGGGAATGGTTGTCGGTGGTTTTAGCGGGGGCATCATCGGACCAGAGTGACGATTACCTATTGTAGCGGATTCCCGGAACGCGGAGCGGCTGGAGTCAGGCTCATTCCCAATTGCGGAAAACATTGTCACTCGTGTGTCGCGTGCCCTTGTGCGGCGTGCTTCGGGATGCGTAGTTTTGCAGGATGCGTCGATATTTCTATCTCCTCGTTGTCTTCCTGTTGTTCATCGGAACAGGTTTCTGCGCGCCCAAGCCGCACGTGGTGAGTTTTGGCAGGTCGAGCGCGATCAAGTGGTGCGTCGGCCCCAACGAAGGCAAGTGCCTCGATTTGAAAGTACGCGCTCTGTACGTGGATAGCCGCATCAAGGAATTTACCCTGGGGCCGTCCCACGACATCACGGAGCGGCTGTTCGTTGTGCGCCGCGCTTTCCGCGTGAACGATGCCTTGCCAGGCGAGGCGATCTCGCCTCGCAGCTGGGTTTGGCAGCGCGGCGGATGGCTGCTGGTGGACCGGATGACCGGGCATGTTTCGGCGATCAATCTGCCGGAGTTCGATTCCTACTATTCGGTGGCCAGTTGGTACCGCGACTATGCCGCATATTGCGGCGTCTCCGATGACGGCAAGAAACTGTTCGCCGTCGTATTCCAGGTGGGACGCCGCAAACCAGTGCTGAAGAAAGCTTTGGGCGAAACCGCGGAAGACGAGATGCCGGATTCGGAATGTCCGGCGCCGGTATGGGAGCGGCATCCGGCGCGCGTGACTTTCGAAGCCGATGAGAATGAGAAGTCCACGTACACCGTGCGAGGACATGCGGCGGATTTGATGAACGACGACGACGCAGAAGAGGAAAAAGCTGCAAAGTGAGAAAGAAACTGTCATCCCGACCGGCCGTGTGGCGCGGGCGCCTCGCCCGCGGCTTTTGATTCTTTGTCGGGACTTTTTTGCAAACCCGTTTT
>CAZGSU010000086.1:0-26834 GCA_964528615.1 uncultured Acidobacteriaceae bacterium
CGCCGTGGCCGGAGGCGTGGGAACTGCCGCAGTGCAGATTGGAAAGCTGCTGGGAGTGGAAATGTACGGCACGTCTTCCTCGGAAGAAAAACTAGTGCGGGTGAAAGCGCTGGGGCTGCAGCACGGAATCAACTACAAGCAACGCGATTACGAAGAAGCGATCAAAGAACTGACACACGGCGAAGGTGTGGATGCGGTGTTTGAAATGCTGGGAGGCGAACACACCACCAAAAGCGTTCGCTGCCTGCGCGATTTTGGACGAGTCATCGTGTACGGAGCAGCAACTGGACAACCGGGCCAGCTTGACCCGCGATTGCTTTATGCCAAAGGTGCGAGCGTGCATGGTTTGTGGCTGACCTATTTGTCCGCAAAACGCGATTTGATGAATCAGGCATGGCAACAGCTTTCGGAGTGGATGGCGCAAGGCCACCTGCGTCCCGTGGTGGGGCACGTGTTCCCGCTGGAGCAAGCCTCCGATGCATACCGCTTATTGCTCGAACGAAAAAATTTCGGAAAAGTAGTGCTCAAGCTGCCCTAGTCTGTGTGGGGCGGGCGCCCCCGCCCGCCGTTCTTGACTTGCATTTATTGCGAAGCTCATTCGCAGTCGCACAGGACAACACGATCCCAATACAACAGTCAGAGGCAAAAGCGGCGGGCGAGGGCGCCCGCCCCACATCATCATGCACAAGACAAGACAATTCGTTGTTGTGTTGCGGTCTTCGCGACAGCAAACATTGCTAACAACCCGTCAGGAGCGGCGTCCAAAGGGATGATGCGTTGAAAAGTGCAACGGAACATTTCAGAAGGGCACTACGTATCTTGAGCGGAGTGACAAAGCAGAGCAACAAAGTGGCGATCGAAGCCGGGCTTGACGGAATAAAAAGCGGCTCGCCCGGTTAGTCTGGCATAAAACAATTCAGGGGTTAAAGGGACTGGTCTCACACTCGGTTTGGCGGCCCAGGTGAGAGCAATCCCCGGCAGAGAGCACGAAGCCTTGCGGCCTAGCCTTCTTTGCTTAACCCCGAGGCAGCATTGTAGGCCTTCGGCGGCGAAACGCAAGAATTTCCTGACGAAGGCGAGTCCAGCCGCCCAGAACCGGTTCCCGACGTCATCGGGAAAGAAAAAGGAGCGAAATGAACATCTCGAAAATCTCCAAGGGCTTGCTGCTGGGAATGGCACTGCTGCTGGCTGCAACCGCCTTCGCTGCCAACAAGGGCACACTGCAGGTAACCGATCCCATCACCGTGAGCGGCAAACAGATCAAGCCGGGTGACTACACTGTGAAGTGGGAGGGCAATGGGCCGGATGTGGAACTCAGTATCTTAAATGGCAAAAACGTTGTGGCTACCGTGCCCGCTCATGCCGTCGACCTGGATCGCGCTCCCGACCGGGACTCGACCGTGACCGTGGTCAATAACAGCGGTACCAGAGTGCTGTCCGAGATTCGCATGTCGGGAAGGAAGCAAGCGTTTGCGATTGGCTCGGAATCCGCCAAGGCCGAATCTGGCAGCAAGTAGATGGTGAGAGTGGATGCTGGAAGGGGAGCCCAAGGCTCCCTATTTTTGTCTCTTCGAAAAACCATGTGGAGGCGGACGCCCCTTCGACTTCGCTCAGGGCAGGTTCTCGTGCGCTCAGCGGGCGAAGCCCGGCAGTGTTCCTCGACGTGAATCTTGGCGAGCTTCGCTCGCCCACCCGAACGAGGGCGTCCGGGTCTACATGGTCCTGGATGCGTTCAGGCAGCCGCGCGCACACGCAGGTTAGTACTTCGGCATCTTGGGATCTACACGGTCTGCCCAGGCCAGAATTCCACCGGCCAGGTTGTGTACTTTCTTGAAGCCGGCCTGGCGCAGGAAGTCTACGGCCTTGGCGCTGCGTACACCGGAGCGGCAGTGGGCCACGATCTCCCGGCTGGAATCCAGTTCGTGAACCCGTTTGGGCAGATCGCCCAGCGGAATGAGATACCCGTTGATGTTGCAGATCTGATATTCATGGGGTTCGCGCACGTCGAGCACGAAAAGGTCCTCGCCTGCATCCAGGCGCCGCTTCAATTCTTCCACTTGCACTTCTGCAACTAATGTCTCCACCGGCTTCTCCTCACCTCGAATTCCACAAAATTCGTTGTAATCGATCAACTGCGTGATGGTCGGATGAGTTCCGCAAACCGGGCAATCCGGATTCTTGCGCAACTTGAGTTCGCGGAACTTCATTTCCAGCGCGTCGATCAGCAACAGGCGGCCAATCAGTGGCTCGCCCTTTCCCAGAATCAGCTTGATGACTTCCGTGGCCTGCATCACGCCAACCAGTCCGGGCAGAATGCCCAGCACTCCACCCTCGGCACAGGAAGGAACCAGTCCGGGCGGTGGTGGCTCCGGATACAGGCAGCGATAACACGGGCCTTCTTTGGTCGCAAAAACACTGGCCTGGCCCTCAAAGCGGAAAATCGAACCGTACACGTTCGGCTTCCCGGTAAGCACGCAGGCGTCGTTCACCAGGTAGCGCGTAGGAAAGTTGTCAGTGCCGTCGGCGATGATGTCGAATTCCTTGAACAGTTCCAGCGCGTTTTCGCTGGAGAGCCGGGTTTCAAATTTGCGAATATTCAGAAATGGATTGATTGCCTTCAGCTTTTCGGCGGCTGAGTCGAGCTTCTTCCTGCCCACGTCAGCGGTGGAGTGAATGATCTGGCGCTGCAGATTGGTGTAGTCCACGACATCGAAGTCTACGATCCCCAGCGTGCCTACGCCGGCCGCGCCCAGATACAACGCCAGCGGCGAGCCCAATCCGCCGGCGCCGATGCACAGTACCCGCGCGGCTTTCAGCTTGAGCTGCCCTTCCATGCCCACCTCAGGCATGATCAGATGGCGCGAGTAGCGCAGGATTTCGTCGTTACTCAACGTGACGGCTTCGGGTTTGACTTCAAATGTGGTGGCCATAGGAACCTCTCAAATTGAAAAATTGTCGAATTTACGAATTGAATAACAACTACCGACAGGAGGGACAACAACAGCGGCGGGCTTTTAATTCAGGTTTCAATTCGACAATCCTAAAATCCGGCAATCCATCAATCAATTCCTGCCCCCCGCGATGGAAGGCACAATGGAAATACTATCACCGTCCTGCACTGCGGTGGCGTCCTTCTGCAGATAGCGGACATCTTCATCGTTGAGGTAGACGTTTACGAACGCCCGCAGTTTCCCGTCATCGGTATAGAGGTGGCGGCGCAGGTCAGGGTGCTTGGCCACGAGGTCGGAAAGGGCCTCGCCGACGGTTCCGGCCTTTACTTCAACCGCAGGCTGCTTCCCGGCGTACTGGCGCAGGGGCGTAGGGATCTGGATCTTGGGCATAGGCTATAGATGATGCCATAGAACAGGCAGAAGATTCAGGCAAGTCAGTGTGGGCAGGTCTTGTGTGGGGCGGGCGCCCCCGCCCGCCGCTTTTGACTTTGTTTATTTGCCCTGTCACAGCCCAAACCCACACCAACTTCAACAGCGGCGGGCGAGGGCGCCCAACCTACACGATCATAATCTTTTCATCCACCAGCTTCTTGTCGTTCTCGTCGCTTCCCGTCAGCTCGAACGAATTGGTCAACACAGCCTTGCCTTTTTCGACGCTGGTGATCACGTAGGAGCAGCCGAACCAGTGCGCTTCCGCTAAATCGGTCTGTGACCACTGCGCGGGATGGTCGGGGTGCGAATGGTAGAAGCCGATGATGTCCTCACTGCGATCGCGCCCTTCGCGCTGAATGCGGATTAATTCCTTGGGGTCGATGTTGTAGCGGTTGTGAGCGGAATCAGTGCGCGTATTTCCGGCGCGAGCGGTCGACGTCACAATGCGAACACCGTCTTCATTCATCTGGCCGAGCAGCACGCCGCAGCATTCGTGCGGATAAGTTTCCTCGCCGTGCTGCCGGAGAGCTTCGTATTCTTTGCGTTCGATTTTCAGCAATGAGAACCTAGTTCACCACAGAGGCACAGAGCCTCGGAGTAAAATCTTGGGTTTTCTGTGTCGCTGTGTCTCTATGCCTCCGTGGTGAAAGCTCTTACCCTTCTTCCCAGAATCTCTCACTCAAGTACTTGTCGCCGGAATCGCACAGAATGGTCACGAACACGGCTGGCTCGCCGGGTTTGAGCTGCCGCGCCACTCGCAGGCATCCCACCACCGCTGCGGCGGCCGAAATCCCGACCAGCAGTCCTTCTTCACGGGCTAGTCGAATGGCCATCTTGTAGGCGTCTTCGGTTGCGATGCCGATGTCCTGGTCGGCCAACGATGCATCATAAATCTTGGGGACGATGGCGCTGGCCAGGTGCTTCGCGCCTTCGATGCCGTGGAAGGGAGAGTCGGGCTGGAGCGAGATGCAGCGGATCGCCGGATTCAGTTCCTTCAGGCGCCGCGTGGTGCCGACGAAAGTTCCGGTAGTGCCCATCATGGAGACGAAATGGGTGACACGCCCTTCCGTTTGTTGCCAGATTTCGTTGGCTGTGCCAAGGTAGTGTGCTCGCCAGTTGGCATCGTTGGAATACTGGTCAGCGTAAAAATACTTGTCGGGATGTTTGGCGTAAAGCTCGCGCGCAGCTCGAATCGCTCCATCGGAGCCGTCGCCAGGGTCGGTGTAAATAATGTGGGCGCCATAGGCATGCAGGATGCGCTTGCGCTCCACGGAAACATTTTCCGGCATGCACAGGGTCACCGGAAAGCCCTCGGCCGCGGCGATCATGGCATAGGCAATTCCCGTATTTCCGCTGGTGGAATCGAGCAGGATTTTGCCCGGCCCAAACTTGCCGCTGGCACGGCCTTCGGCAACGATGTACGAGGCAGCCCGGTCTTTGACCGATCCACCCGGATTTCGCCACTCCGCTTTGCCGAGGATCTGGATTCCGGGCAGATCGCTGGTCATCCGCTCCAGGCGCAACAGCGGAGTGTTGCCGATGAGATCGAGGCTGCGCCGCCCCAGCGCCTTCACTCGCTCTGCAACCGGACGCGCTTCGATTTTGGGACGCGCATCTATCGAAGGATCGGGCACTTGTCTTCGGTCGGGAGAGGGCTTTGGCGAGGCTGGTCGCATAGTTGATTTGGACTGATCCGCGTGACTATCGTAATGTGCTCGGGACGCGAATTAGGACTTTTGCGGCTGTTGATTGGATTATAAAAGAACCTGGCCGGATTCCGACGAACCTGGGATCTAAAGATGGTAAATGCACTTTTTTCGGCGAACCTGCATCTGATGGAGCAGAGCGAGAAGGGATTGGGAATCCAAAACGAATGTCAACCAAGGTAGAGCAGAAGAGTTATGAAGACGCGCTGGGCTGGCTGCGCGATCACGGTTTTGATTTGATCGAGGCTCCCGGCATGCAGGGGCGTGTGTTTCTTAGGAAATACAACGTTTCCGCCGCCATCCAGAAGAATGGTGACGATGGCGTGAAAATCTTCGCTTATCCCGGCTATCTGATTGGCAGTGAGATTTCCAAGCTGATCAACCGCGGCTACCAGCAATTCCTGAAAACTGCCAAAACGGAAGTGCCGGCTACCGCCGACCACCTGAAGGCGCTGCAACAGTTCACCGAGGAGCTGAAGGAAGGGCTGGGATTGCCCGTTCTGTACAACGAGTCATTGGGCACGGTGAGCGAGTCATATCATTACGATCGCATCCAGGATCGTGACAAGCCCAAGGCGGAACGCCCCAAGCGTCCCTGGGAAAAAGCCGGAACCCTGGCCGCTGCCGCAGCCAAAAAAGGCCGCGCCTAGTCCGTACTCTTCACCCTCGTCATCCTGAGTGCAGAAATTCGATTCGCTCGCGAATCGAATTACGGAGTCGAGGACCCCTGCGTTCTGCTTTAGCTTCTACGCCGAGTTTTCTACCACAGCTTGAGAGTCAGTTCTTTACTCGCACCTGCACGCGGGTTCCTTCCGGCAACTCGCCGTTGAACTTCACGACTCCTCCCTGTACGACTCCCTCAAATTCTTGCTGTATTGCGGGAACCGCGGGCGAGGGCGCCGGCGCCACACGGCCTGTGCCTTTGTCCATTGCCTGGTTGGCTAGCTCGTCCGCTTCGCGATTGTGCTCGCGCAGGGCGTGATCGATGGAAAACCACTCCAGTTGAGCGATCAATTGTTTTGCCCGTGCGTGAAGTTCCTGCAAGCTTGCGTTCTTCACTTTGTAGATGCCCTTGATCTGTCTCACCAGCAGTTCCGAATCACTCACGACCTTGAGCGCTTTGTGTCCATGTTCGATGGCATATTCGAGCGCCGCGATCAGTCCCTGGTACTCGGCAAAGTTGTTGGTTTGATGTCCCAGGTAGTGGCTGAGGGCGGCGACTTTGTGCCCAGCTTCATCCTGGATCACAACGCCGTAACCTGCGGGCCCCGGATTGCCCCGCGCCCCGCCGTCACTGTGAGCGACCAGGTAATGCGAGGGAATTTTGGCGTGGGTTGAAGGAAAAAGATTGCGCGATTGAGATTGAGATGAAGGCATGCCGAAAGTTTACATCCGCTCAACCTTCATCCGTAGCGCCGGCGTCCCCGCCGGCTGTCCCGAGGGCGTCTCGCCCTCGATGCGTGGAGGTAGATGCGAAGAGTCAAGTCATGAGCCGCGGGTGCCCGAGAATTTTAGGCACAGCAAGCGTACTGGCGGACTCGGCGCCCGCCTATCGGGCCCGCGAGACGCCGGCGCTACAGGAATAGTTATCTTCCCGCCGCCAGGCGTGTGGCCAGGCGCTGCGGCAGGTTGGCTGACAGGATGCGTTCCTGCGCCTGCTTCAGATTGTAGGGGACGCGACAGAACGTGATGATGCGTGCATCCGAATCGTACACGGCGAAAGCCGCCCGCCAGTCGCCATCCCGAGGCTGTCCGACTGAGCCGGGATTGACCATATAACGCATGCCTTCGCGGAGAGAGACTTCGACTGATTCGCTTTGTCCTACAGTCTGGTACTGGGGGCGGAAGTAGTCGCTGGCCACGTTGTTGGTGCAGAAGGTCCCCTGCAGGTGGGTGTGTCCGAAAAAAGTCAGCGGCGCGGATGAGGTCAACAGCGGCTCCAGCGCATCCCGTAACGTAACCACATACTCATCCTCATCCACCGGCGAGCCGTGCACAAATTGGACCCCGGGCAAATCGGCCATCTGGATCGGGCCATGGGGCAGCTCCTGCAGCCATTTCAGGTTCTCCGGGGTGAGCTGATCGCGCGTCCACAGCGCCGCCAGCCCGGCAATGGGATTGAACTCTTTTAGCTCGATTGCGCCGCTGGCCGCCTTGTCATGGTTGCCGCGCACGAAGAAGGTCCCCAGGCCGCGGGCGCGCGCGATCACCTCGTTGGGGCTGGCGCCGTAGCCCACGATATCCCCGAGGTTCACCACCACGTCGTGCGCTGGAGCCACCGCGAGGCAGGCTTCCAGGGCTTCGAGATTGCTATGAATGTCGCTTAGTAGAAGAACGCGCACAGATCACCGGACAAACTCGCGATTATAGACCTGTCGAGGTTGGCCGTGCAGGCGTTTCTGTTTCGGGGGGAAAGGCGACGGGGACAAGCGCCGGGAGGGCACGGCTTCCAGCCACGCCGGGAAAAGGTGCGCCAAAGTTACTGTGCCCAAAGGGCAACGGAGGTGCAGATTCAACAAAGAGGTGCAGGATCAACAAAAAGGTCCCGGAGTTACCCCTGATAGTAGCCCGCCACTTCAGTGGCGGGTAAGCGAGCGAAAGAATGCGCGTGCCGTCGGCACGCCTGAAACAAACCACTGATGCCACGAGCCGCATTTCAGCCGTCCCTACGGGACGGGCCTCACCGGTGCCGAATGATCCCGGCGTTGAAACGCCGGGCTATTATCAGCCGTCCCTACGGGACGCGGCATCTGCGTCGACGTAGCAGGGCACGGCTTCCGGCAGCGCCGTAGAACCATGCTCACGACATAACGGCACAGCTTCCAGCCATGCCTCCCCACTTCTACCCATTTACCACGGGGCATCTCGCCCAATGCCCGTCCGATACTTCCACCAGTGGCGGAAGACTCCGCCTGCACTCCTCCGCCCGAAATTCGCAGCGTGGTTCAAACGGACATCCCGCCGGAACCGCGTGCAGCGGCGGCACAGTTCCTTCGATGGTTTCCATCGGCCTGCCGCGATCGGTCTTCAGTGTGGGCACGGCATCAAGCAAGCCACGGGTATAGGGATGTGCAGGCGCGTGAAATATGTCGTCCTTCGACCCCAGCTCCACCAGGTTCCCCGCGTACATCACGGCCACCCGGTCGGCAACCTGCGAAACCACTGCCAGGTCATGGGAGATGAACAGCATGGTCAGGCCAAACTTGGCCCGCAGTTCGGCCAGCAGATCGAGGATTTGCGCCTGAATCGTGACGTCGAGCGCGGTGGTTGGCTCGTCGGCGATGAGCAGCTTGGGACGGTTGACGATGGCCATCGCAACCATCACCCGCTGCCGCATTCCGCCCGAGAGCTGGTGCGGATAGTCCCGTGATCTTCGTTCGGAATCCGAGATGCCAACTTCATTCATGGCTCTGACCGCTCGATTCCAGGCGTCGCTCTTCTGAACTTCGCAATGCGCCAGGACCGCCTCCGCAATCTGATCCCCGACGCGCATTACGGGATTCAGCGCGGTCATTGGCTCCTGGAAAATCATGGCCAGCTTGGACCCGCGCAAGGGGCGCATCGATCCCTCGGACAATTGCAGCAAATCGGCACTGCCGTTCCCGTTAGTCAGCACAATCTCGCCCCTGACCCGCGCGTGCGCCGGAAGCAGGCGCATCAAGGCCAACGACGTTACCGACTTTCCGGAACCCGATTCGCCGACCAAACCCAGAACTTCCCCAGGCGCGAGCGCAAAGCTGAGATCGCGAACTGCCGTGAGCGAAAGGCCCGCACCGCCAGCGTCGGCGGAGCGGGGAAACTCAATCGTCAGATGACGCACATCGAGAAGAGCCATGTTCTCGTAGCGCCGGCGTCCCGCCGGCTGTCCTGCGGGCGTCCCGCCCGCAGTTCTTCATGCCGAACCGCCCCTATTGCCCCAAAATCAATGGCAAACCATTCTTGCTGTTCCCAATCACCACAACTTTCGCGTTCGAGCTCTTGGCCAGGCTCTCCGTCGCCTCGATGCCCTTCCACTCCAGCAATTGCGGACTGATTCCCTGGGCCACGATCTGCTGGAAGTCACGAATGCCGCCCGCCTCGATGCGCTTACGCTGCGCCTCCTGCGTCTCTTTCTGCAGGCGGAAGCTCATGGCCAATGCTTCCTGTTCAGCCTGTTGCTTGGATTCGATGGACGACTTCAGCGTGGCCGGCAGCTGGATGTCGCGTAAAAGCACGCTCTCCACCAGGATGCCGCGCTGCCCCAGTTTATCGGCGAGCTGAGTGTAAATCTGCTTGGCCACCATTTCACGTTCGCCGGTGTACAACGCATTGGCCGTGTGCGACGCCGTAGACTCACGGATGGCCGCACGCAGATTTGGTTCGATCAGCACGGTGACATAGTTTGGCCCAATTTTTTGATAAACCTCGGCGGCTTTTTCAGGATCGAGATGATAGATCAGCGAGGTATCCAGGTTCATCACCAGGCCCTCGCTCGAAGGCACGCTGGCCGATTCCTTGATCTCCTGTGTGCGGATGGAGAGTTCATGGTTGGCCTTGAATGGGTTGACCAGGTGAACGCCCTCAGGCAGCACTTCCCCAGTCACCCGCCCAAATAACGTAAGCACCCCGACATTGCCGGAATCAACCCTGGCCACAGCAGAAAACAGTAAGATCACCAGCACAAACGCCGCCGCCGCAATCCCGAACAGTCGCAACACCGAGTTAGGATTGGCGTCGATCACTCGTCCCCGAGGCTCATTGAAGATCGTCATAAAACTTTCACCCCCGCCGCGATTGTATTCCAAGCGATCGACGGTCCACCAAAGACCACGTAGGGACGGCCCATTAAGCAACGTGTGGGGACGGGTCTCTGACCCGTCCGGGCCGAGCAAGGCTCGGCAGGCCTTTGGGGTTTCTCAAAGCTCATCAGAAAAATGAAAACAACGCACCCCCACTGATTTCCCCGGAAATTTTCACAAGCGCTATGTTCAATCCCAGTCGCAGTCCAATGGCCAACCACAACGAAATTCCCCGAAAATCACGTCTTCACACGGTCGCAAAATAATTCCCAATTGACCCACTGCACCAAATCCTGTCACCCCCTTGTGGAGAGGCTGCACCTCATTGCATGCAAACGAGATAATTTACGGCATTTTTTATTGACTATAAAAATGAGAGGAGTAAAAACAAACTCGTTCTTTGACACGTTCTCAAGTTTACCCGGTTGGTGCAGCGTCCGGGGCTCGAGCGAGGTCACTCTGAAGCATCGCAAGGTGAGTCAGGGAGGGTCAGCAAGAGTCTGTAGCTAAGCGCTGGTCGAGGCGAACAAGAACACCCGTCAGAGGCAAGATAGAGTCCCGAGGCGTTGAACAGTTTTTCCGGTTGGCGGTAAGCCCGGAGCCCAAGCACAGATCGCGCGCTGTCGCCTTCGCAAGAGGGCCACGAGAGCAGGTCAGCAAGGGTCTAAAGCGAGCTACTGGCCGAGGCGAACAGGTTCAACACCACCTCGGGACTCTTAATTTTTCGCACCACTCTTCGTCTGTTTGAGTCTGGCTGGCCGCCCCGAGTTCCCACATGGCTGTCTCACCCAAGATTCCGAGACCCGACGCTCCTCGTGTCCCCGAAGGTCCCAGTGGCCTTGCGCACTCTTCTTTGGAAATTGTCGCGAAGCCGGTGAGGCTGGATTTCGCGCCGAACCCAAACCACTACCGCCCAACCGCAAAAGTTGCGAAAGCAAAGCCAGCGAAGAGCGCGCGAGGATTGCACGGTTTCCCACGGATGGAATTGTCGTTGACTGTCCAGTGCGATGTATCCCAGGAACAAGATCCTGAAATGGAGTGATGCGTTTAGGCTATGCCGTGGTCTGCACCAGTGAATTTCCTCGAAAAGAGTTCAAGATAGCTTGCGCAAAGGACATGCAACTCATCCGGTCGGGAACCGGCGTCGCAACGCGCCTGGGATATTCGTCGTAGGTGCGGCCGTCTAGCTCCCTCCCCTTTTTCTTCTTTCGTACGCCACCCCATTGTTTGAAAAAGAACGGCACGCCATACGCCGTGCACTGCCGGCGAATCGAGACCACCCATTCTTTTCTCATGGGGCGAGCCCCAGGGCCGCTCTCTCCACCCACAATGACCCAACTTATGCCGGAGAGATCGATTGCGCCAATGTCTTCCAGCAGTGGCTCGATGGACAAGAAGCGCACCCTGGCAGGAGCTTGCTGAAGATGCTGTATCCGGGGCAGCCCGTACTTGCGATCTTCGACGCTAACACCCCACCAGATGTTCTCTTGTTTCGCCGCAAATCCCAGTCTGCCACTCAAGAGATCGCGCAACCGCTCTGATCGTTTAGTCAGGACCTGATATGTATGCCAGTTAGCCGTGGCCATGACCTGCGCAACGGCATCGGCGTAGTCGTCCGGCACTCCTTCCTGAAACAAGTCGCTCATCGAGTTCACAAAGACAAGCTTTGGTGAGCGCCACACGAAGGGCTCAGTCAGCTTTTCGGGCACCAAGCGCAGGTCAAATCCTTGCTCGTACGGGTGCCCTTTAACACCCCGGAACCGCTCAGCAAAGGTCTCGGCGTAGCAGTGCTTGCATCCTGGGCTGACTTTGGTGCAGCCGCGGACCGGGTTCCACGTGGCGTCGGTCCATTCGATTTCAGAATGCACGCTCATGTTAGTTTTTCCTCGGAAAGATAACGCGCACGTGATCGGCGAAGGTAACTTCACCTTTGATCTTTCGGCGTTCGTTAGCTGGAGGTTCTACTTTAATCTTGTTTGCGGCCTCGAGAATAGTCAACGCACGTTTATAGTTGCTACTGATAAATGGTGTACCAACAGAGTGCCGCTCATAGATGTCCCTCATCGTGAGCGTTTCGCCGGGAAATTCGTTCAGCAGTGTTTCTCCAAGTTCGTCCAAAGGCCGTGACAATCCAGCCAAAATGGGAAATTGTTCGGATGCAGGAGAGTATTCGAATGAGGCAACACCTTGGTGTTGCTCAGAGCTTTCCTTGGCCATGATTCCCTTCATAATTTCATAGCCCTTGAAATGCTTTGTCGCGAAGATTAGGTGGTGACTCGTCCGCGTGCCTAACTCGTTCTTGAATGTAAACGGTAACACGAAAGCGGCCCCCATCTCCTTCAGCGCCTCTGACAACTTCTCGACTATCAGCTTCTCGCGATCACCGGAGTTGAGGCCAGCAAGGTCTTCACGAAGTCTTTCAGCACGGTCCTCTCCGAAGAGGACGTTCATGTGCTCTCTAACAGCTGCGTTGTTCAACCCCATATTGACGCGGTTGTAGTTGAAGAAAAACACGCAGTCGCAGCCCCAGTTCTGCAACACCGAATTAATCAAGCCGAGAGAAAGTCCCTTATACCCCCACGGGTCGACAAAGAAGAAAGTTGGGACAAGGCTAATCTCTCCGAACATCTTCGCGATGCGTTCACCAACGACCTCGTTGGTCACTCGGGGCTTGTACTTTAGCTTCTCGATACCTGGGAGAGCATCGATTGCCGCCTGAAGCGTGTTAGCAGTGATCGCATCCCGGTCGTTGAATAGCGTGACTAACATACTCCGCATGTTGGGGTCGGCAATGGCCTTCTCCAGAACCAGAAGTGGAGTTGAAAGTGTTCCATCCTTGTACCGTCCCGGTCCGGCGAAGAGGTCAATATACAAAATGCGATTACCGTACTGCTTGGCGGTGGGAATGATGACATTGGCCCAAGCCCAGAAATATTTTTGGACGATCCGAGCCTTGACCTGTGACTGCTCACGGGATTCATCGAAAAATTGGCTATCCACCATCACTTCTGATTGTGGTAGAGGGGGTAACCGAGAACTTAGCCCAGGTCGCCTCTCATTTTACCGGACTTATCCGGCCCTTAAGGTACCCAATGTGCGTCTTAGTTGACTACAGCGGTATATTCCCATGCTTCTTCAGCGGATTCTTGTCCCGCTTGGTCTCCAGCATGGCCAATGCCTGAATCAGTTTCTTGCGCGTCTCCCGCGGCTGGATGACTGCATCCACAAATCCCCGGTCCGCCGCCACGTACGGATTGGCAAACCGTTCCCGAAATTCCTCGATCTTTTTCTGACGAACCGTTTCGCGATTGTCGGCCTTCTCCAAGTCGCGCTTGTACACGATGTCCACCGCGCCCTCCGGACCCATCACGGCGATTTCCGCGGTTGGCCAGGCGTAGTTCACGTCCGTGCGGATATGCTTTGACGCCATCACACAATATGCTCCGCCGTAGGCCTTGCGCGTGATCACCGTGACTTTCGGCACGGTGGCCTCAGCGAACGCAAACAGCAGCTTGGCTCCGTGCTTGATGATTCCGCCGTACTCCTGGGTGATGCCGGGCAGGAATCCGGGCACGTCTTCAAACGTGATCAGGGGGATGTTGAAGCAGTCGCAAAAACGCACAAAGCGCGCGCCCTTGGTGGATGCGTTGATGTCCAGCGTGCCCGCCAGAAAGGCCGGCTGATTGGCCACGATCCCAACCGAACGCCCGTTCAGCCGGGCAAAGCCCACGACGATGTTCTTTGCGTAGTGCTCCTGCACTTCGAAGAAGTAGCCATCGTCGGCCACGGCATGAATCACGTCTTTGATGTCGTAGGGCTGGTTCGATTCATCCGGCACCATGCGGTCGAGCGCGGCATCGGCGCGGTCGATGGGATCGGTGCATTGCCGCCGCGGCGGATCGTCGAGATTGTTGGATGGAATAAAGCTCAGCAACTCGCGCACCATGGAAAGACATTCGGCATCGTCGTGCGCCATAAAGTGGGCCACGCCGGAAGTTTCATTGTGGGTATGAGCGCCGCCAAGCTGATCCTTCGTCACCTCTTCATGCGTCACCGTCTTGATCACGTCAGGCCCGGTGATAAACATGTACGAAGTCTTTTCCACCATCAGGATGAAATCGGTGATGGCCGGTGAATAGACCGCGCCGCCCGCGCACGGCCCCATGATCGCCGAAATCTGCGGCACCACTCCGCTGTACAAGGTGTTGCGCAGAAAAATGTCCGCATATCCCGCCAGGGACATCACGCCTTCCTGAATGCGTGCGCCGCCCGAGTCATTCAGCCCAATTACGGGTGCACCCATCTTGGCCGCCAGATCCATGATCTTGACGATTTTGGCGGCGTTGGCTTCCGACAGCGATCCGCCGAATACGGTGAAGTCCTGGGCGAAGACGAACACCAGCCGTCCCTCGATCCGTCCGTACCCTGTGATGAAGCCGTCCCCGTAGAACTTCTGCTCGGCCATGCCGAAGTCGGTTGAGCGGTGGGTGACCAGCTTGTCGGTTTCCTCGAATGATTCCTCGTCGAGCAAGAACTCAACTCGCTCGCGGGCCGACATCTTGCCTTCCTTGTGCTGCCGTTCGCGGCGCTCAACCCCGCCGCCTTCTGCGGCCAGGCGGTCGCGCTTCTTGAGTTCTTCCAGCTTCTGTTCAAGGTTCATAAGTTCGGGCGGCGGGCGTCGGACCTCGGGCGTCAGACCTCGGCCTTCGGCTCAGACTGCGATTCATACTCGCCGTTTTGAGGTCCGCGGTTCGAGGTCTCACGCCTGAGGTCCGAGGTCCGCCTTACTCCTCCATGCTGGACCCAATCGGCTGATACCTGTACTTCTTGCCATCCCAAAAAGTTGTCGAGGTCATGCGATCGCCGCCAGTTTCTTCGGCATAAATCGCCATCACGGTCTTTTTCTTCACAATCAGCTTCTTCACCGTGATTTGTTTGAAGGGCAGATTGATAATCACAAACTTCGCTTTCGGAGTGGCAGCCCGCCAGGCCTCGGGGCCAGCGCCGTGGATGACCAGCAAGGCCAGTCCCCGGGTGGCAGGATCCTCGGAAGCAAACTGGGTCGTGATCTTGGTGTTTCCGTAACCGTAGAAACTGTTATACGGGTCGATCACCGTGAAATTATCCTCGGCCTGGTCGGCCAGCGGGTTGGTGCACCGGGCCGCGACTACCAGATCTTCAACCCCGTCGCCGTTCATGTCGGCCTTCATTTGCGGCGGCCCCGGCATCAGCGTGCAAGTCGAACCAAATTGCTTCTGGATGAAATCGTTGTCCACGGTCGACGTGGGGGGCGGCGCTTGCTGGGCCAGCGATGGCAGGGCAAGGCCTAAGAGGATGAACTGGAAAACTCTACGAATAGACTGCATGACACTACTTTAGTCCCGTCGGATGCCGGAGAGTAGATGCAGAAGAGGTGCCTGGGGATTGAAGACTTCAGATAGAGGATTTCAGATTGAAGATTTTCAGACTGAAGATTTTCAAGGTTGAGCTTGATCTCCGTACCTTCGATCCAAAATCTCCAATCTGAAATCTCCAATCTGCATTCTCACTTCCTACGGAAATGTTCCCAGCCCTGCGACGGCAATTTTTTCTTCACACCATCTCGTTCCAGGAACACTCCCTGTCCGCGAGTGACTTGGCCAATCTGGGTCACGGGAACGCCCGCGATCCGCGCCGGCACCCGTTTCCCGCGCGGCGCGGTAAACAGCAGCTCGTAATCCTCGCCTCCGTGCAAAGCGAACCGGAGTTCGACCTGGCGCGCCGGTTTGCCGATCATGGCAACAGGAATCGCCTTAGCCTGAATTTCCGCCCCGATCCTGCTTTCTCTGCAAATGTGCCTGAGATCAGTGGAAAGACCATCGCTGATATCGATCATGGCTGAGGCCAGTCCTTTTTGTCGAAGAAAGCGGCCGACTTCGATTCGCGGCATGGGTAAGAAATGACGCGGAAAGTCTGTAGGCCGGATTCTTTTCCGGGAAAGCAAATCGAGGGTAGCGGCGGAGGCTCCTAGTTCTCCAGTCACGTAGATCCCGTCACCCGGCTTAGCCTCCGACCGCAGTACAGCCTTTCCCTTTGGCGCGGAACCCAAAACCACGATGTCTGCCAGAACGCCGCCGGGAGACTCCGCCGTGTCGCCCCCTGCCAGAATCACTTTGAACTCTTCCGCCAGCTTCATCAGACCGCGCATGAATCCGTCCACCCAGCTTTGCGGCAAACTCCGCGGCAATGCGATGGAGAGAAATGCCGCCACCGGTTCCCCCCCCATGGCTGCGATGTCGCTGAGTGCGCGCGCCAGGCAACGATGCCCCACCGACTCGGCCGGATGCCAGGCTCGTTTGAAGTGGACATTCTCCAGGCTGAAGTCGGTGGTAACCAGCGCCTGATGACCACGAGGAATCGGGATCACGGCACAGTCATCCCCGATGCCAATGCCCCCAATGCGCCGAAGGCGCGTTCCGGCACTGCTGCGAATTCGGTCAATCAGAGCTTTTTCAGCAAGAGGCAAGTCGCAATCATATACAAGAGACGAACCACGTAGGGGCGGGCGCCCTCGCCCGCCCTGGTCGAGCAAAGCTCGACGATTTATCGTCAGGAAGGGCTCCTGCATCGTTCAGATCTGCCGAGCTCTGCTCGGCCATGGCGAGCGAGGGCGCCCGCCCCTACATACGCTTTGCTTGCAACACCGTCCATGTTACCCACCCTCCCAAAGTCACCACCGAGTAATACGGCCCCTTGGGCAGGTCTCTACACCCGGCCTTGGTAAGCCTCCCCGACGTTGACACGGGGGAACCTACTTTGTTACCGTTGCCAAGCTGTTCAAACACATATGGCCGAACTAAGTGCTGCATCCAGTAGGGATTGCAGACAACGAATTCGGTCATCCTGGTTCCGGTAGGATTCGGGCGAGTAACGGCCTCGGTTTCCAAGATTGCGAGGCTAGCCCGGAGGATGGCGATGTTGGCTCGGGTAACCGCGAGCCACAGGGTACCCATCTTAATAACTAGCGGAAGGAAAAAATTGCAAAAACGTTTCTACATCCTTTTTGTCGCTCGCGGTGATGACGGTCAACTGCGCAAGATCCCCATCCCCGTTCACTACCTGTACGTGTTCCTGGTAGGAGCGGTGATCGTGGGCCTCAGCCTTACCGGCATTGCCAGCTCATACGTGCGCATGGCGCTGAAGGTGTCGCGGTACAACACCCTGCGGACCGAAAAAGAGGATCTGACGAACCGCTATTCGAGGCTCGAGCAGGTGGCCCAGGAGAAGGACATCCAGGTGGCCTCCCTCGGTTCACTGGCGGGCGAAGTCTCGTCACTGTACGGCCTGAAGTCCGACCCCAATATGGTGACTGCGTCGTCGGAAAACGTCCGGACCGCTCAGGTCGTCTCTTCGCTGGACCAGTTGGGTGCACTCAAAGCTTCGGCTCTGACCGGCGCTACCATGACCGGAATTTCCCTCGGCCTCACTCGTGACGCGACTACCGCGGACTGGCTCAGGGCAAATTCCGTCCCCAATCTTTGGCCGGTCGAGGGTCCCATTACGGGATCGTTTGGAGAACGTATTGATCCGTTCAACGGCGAGGGGGCGTTCCATAGCGGCGTTGACATCGGATCCACTGACGGGCAGGCCATCATCGCGCCCGCCGACGGCGTAGTCGTGTTTGCTGATTTCATGGGCGGCTATGGTCGCGCCGTCATCGTCGATCACGGCCACGGCATCAGTACACGCTACGGTCACCTGGGTAATTTCGCAGTTATTTCAGGCCAACACGTGCATCGCGGAGACACGTTGGGATACGTCGGGGAGAGCGGCCGCAGTACCGGTCCGCACCTGCATTACGAAGTCCGCATCAATGACACGCCCGTAAATCCTCACAAATACCTGCGCCTGACATACGCAAATGTGGGCGGCTTCTCAGCCGGAAGCTAGAAGACAGTTTCTGGTTTCCAGTTTCAACTGACAACTGAGAACAGTAATCTGAAAACTGGGGTCTCTACATCCTTCTGGAGGGGTATACAGCTTTTGAGTTCCCGGGGAAACGAGAAACCGGAAACGAGAAACTGGAAACGAGAATTTAGTTCTTGCCCTTCAGCATCTCCACCACGCGATCAAAATCCTCCAGCGTAGCGTACTCGATCACAATCTTCCCTTTTCCTTTGCGGTCACGGATGCGCACTCGCATTCCCAGAGCTCGCTCCATTTCAGTCTGGGCGGCCCGCACGTTGGGATCGACCCAGCGTGCCCGTTGCGGCGTTTCCTCTTTCAACATGGGCGCGTTGGTGTGATCGACCAGTTCCTCGAGTTGCTGTACCGACAAATGCTTTCTCACCGCCTCGTCCGCAATTTTCGTAATCATGTTCGGATCAAGCAATTGCAGCAACACGCGCGCCTCGCTGAAGCCGAGCCGACCTTCCTGCAGGTACTGCATGACTGGAGCCGGCAGCTTGAGCAGCCGCATGTAGTTCGAGACTGACTCGCGGGAAACTCCGACTCGCTGCCCGATCTGCTCCTGGGTCAATCCAAAGTCGCGGCTCAGCTGCGCGAAGGCGGCGGCCTGTTCCATGCAGTTCAAGTCCTGCCGTTGCAGGTTTTCGACGATCGTCATTTCCGCAGCTTGCTGATCGGAAACTCGCCGCACGATCGCTGGAATCGTCGTTTTCCCCGCCAGTTTGGACGCCCGGCAGCGGCGCTCGCCCAGGATCAGCTTGTATCGCCCGTCAGCGCTGGGACGGACCACGACCGGCTGTACGACGCCGCTGGAACGGATCGATTCCGCGAGTTCCGCCAACGCTTCGTTGTCGAAGTGATAGCGGGTCTGGTACGGATTCTCTTCAATCTGCTCCAGCGCAACCTGGACGACGGCATCCCCGGCCGGACGCGCCTGGGGATGCGCCTCAGACACGCCCTGGTGCGATGCAGACGCAACACCCGCCGCAGTTACCGAACCAGCCGCCGAGGCTATCGTCGGAGAAACCACGCGCGGGCCACCCGGCAACAGCGACTCCAGTCCCCTGCCCAGCGCTTTCCTCTTTTCCGGAACATGCTTTTCCAAAGAGGCCTTTTCCGTCTCCGCTGCAGTCGCCTTTTCCGCCATGGTAGTCATTGTTCTTCGATCTTCCTTCCTAAGAACTGACGTCGTGCCGTTCAGTCAGACGCCAATCTACAATTGTCATCCCGAGCGCCGTCCGAGCCGCGCTTGCGCGGTGAGAGCAAGTCGAGGGACCGGGTTTCTGCCTGCAGCGCCAAGCAGCCCGGACAACATCGATACGCGTCGATCTACTACATAGACATACGTCGATGTACTAAGCCGTCTTGTCCATCTCCGCCGCAGGAGCCTGCTCCTCTACCGGCAGGTGGTGCGCGATAATCTCCTTGGCCAGCCGGATATAGCTTTCCGCTCCCTTCGACCGCGGATCGTACAGCAGAGCGGGCCGGCCGTGACTGGGTGCTTCCGCCAGCCGGATGTTGCGCGGAATGGTGGTGGCGCAAAGTTTGTCGCCGAAAAATCTCTTCAACTCCGACATCACCTGTTGGGCCAAGTTAGTGCGGTCATCGAGCATGGTCAGGACGACGCCCTCTATGGCCAGCTCCGGGTTGAAACTGGCTCGAATCCGCTCCACCGTGTCCAGCAACTCGCTGATGCCCTCGAGTGCGAAATACTCGGCCTGCATCGGAATCAGGACCGCATCGGCGGCCACAAGGGCGTTGAGAGTGAGGAGATCCAGGGCAGGCGGGCAGTCGAGCACAATAAACTGATAGCGGTCACGCAGAACGGAGAGCGCGTCGCGCAGACGGAATTCGCGACGCTCGGCATCCACCAATTCGATATTGGCGCCGATCATGTTCTTGTGCGCCGGCACAATCCACAGTTGTTCGATTTCAGTCGGCTGGATGGCTTGTTCCAGGCCCGCTGCACCCATTAGCAGATGGTAGGTGCTCACGCGCTCTGGATCCTTGACCAAACCCAGTCCGCTGGTGGCATTGGACTGCGGATCGCAATCCACCAGCAGCGTGTTAACCTCCGCTGCGGCAAATGACGAGGCCAGATTGATGGCGGTCGTAGTCTTGCCAACGCCGCCCTTCTGGTTGGCTACCGCGATGACGCGTCCCATTTAGATTTTGGAGAACCGAGAGATGTTCGGAGAATAGAGCGAACCACTCAGCGATTGCAATGACGTATTTTGGTGCAGCGATTTGAAGCACACTATTCTGTTCAAACAAAGCAAGTTGCCGATATGTTCGTGATTAGTTTCCACAGTGGAGAAAGAGACGGGCATGTCGTTGCTCTTGAAGTGTTCCACGTGGAACAAACACTGCTGTCCGCTCTGTCACTCGCCGTTCTGCTAATGACAAGATCGTTCCATCTGAAACATTCGGATTCCTGGACAAAGTGTTCCACGTGGAACATCGACTTTCCAGATTGTCGCGAATTGTAATCGACATTCAGAAGGCGTCCAGAGCCAGATACCGCCAAATGAGTCCTACGTTCCACGTGAAACACGACCGCAAGGCGCGACTAGATATGCTTTGGCGGGCACTTGTCTCAGACCCTGGGCAAACCGCTGATTGTCAGTGATAAGCTGGCATTTAGGAACTCTGCAAATTGGTCTTCCCACTTACGTCATAAGAATCGGAACATTCTTGGCCCAAATCCAAAAAATCGCCCAATCATATCGTCGATCTCGTTCCACTTGTTAGGTGTGTGGTTCCAGCATGTTTACTGCTATGGTTACAGCGTGGAATTCCATCCCTTAACTAGAAACTAGCCGGATCACACAATTGATGTCACATTTCTTCGTGTATAACCCTCTCTGGTCCCACTTCTGTGATTCCAGTAATCAACTTGATTCGTTCCTTCCGATGGTCAGAACACGGCTGATAGAACATGGCAGCTTGCCAGGTGGCGCCCAGACGAAGTGGGGTGCCAGCCGACGGGCACGCTCGAGCTGACTTTCGCCGACCAGGAGCGCCAGGAGGCCACCCGGAGCGACCAGGTTGGCCGCTGCCGGGAGAATCGAGTCGAAATGCTCCACGGCTCGAAGGGTTACGATGTCCGCCATTCTTTCTTGGCTCGCTACAGTTCCGCGACTATCCCTCGCGAAATCCTGCAAGCGCCCGGCGAAGACATCAGCATTGTCCAGGCTGAGATGTCGGATCACCTCGCGCAGGAATGTCGCCTTCTTCCGGTTCGCCTCGATGAGCGTCAGATGGATGTGCGGAGCCCATATTTTGATCGGCAAGCCGGGGAAGCCGGCCCCAGAACCCACGTCGATGAGGTAAAGGCGCCGCTCGCCCCGACCCGGTTCAGCATCCGATCTCAAATCATGCCCGGGAAACAGATGGCGGGCGGCAAAGAACGCTTCCCCCAGGTGCCTGGTCACAATGTCTTCCGGCTGGCGCACCGAGGTGAGATTGATGCGAGCATTCCATCGCAGTAATATATCGATATACATCGATATACTATGAAGCTGAGCGTCCGACAACACCTGTCCCCCGAAACCTGACCCCAGAAAGGGTGCCAGCAATTCGGTAATGCGCTGCGGCTCCATATTAAGATTTCCAGATTGTAGATTGCGGATTGCAGATTTGCGACGACGGCTGCATCGCGTCCACAATTGGGTGCGCAGGTTACGCTCGCCAACCGGCGGCGCACCCATTCTTGCTGAAACAGAGCGAAAACAAAAAATGACCGACGACTCCGGAATCATGCCCAGCCTTCACGTGCTGTTGCGATCGGTGGCTGCGCAGCTGATGAACGGGCCTGAGGTCGTGATCAAGGCCGGAGACGAGCCCGAGCAAAAACTTCGTGTCACCCGGGTTGGGAGCGGGCGTCTGCGTACGGTGCGAGTCAGAATCAACGGACGGGACGTACAGGCCATCGAGCAGAACCGGACAAAACCGAGCCGCTGGGGCGAGTTGGCGCGCAAAGGTCATCAGGTGGTGCAGTTTCAGGATGCGGCGACCAGGAAATATGTGGCCGTCGTGGTGGATGGCGAGGTCACGGAGTATGGGCGTTGAGTTTCTGTGCGAACAAGAGAAAGTACTTTGACTCCGCACAAACTTTTTGAGACCGCTTCAATTTCCCAAATTTCATTACCCTAGTTTTCAGTTTCGAGTTCCCGGTTCTCAGTTAACGACTTTCTCGATGGCGGAGCGCAGGTCTGTATAGGGCATAGCGCCCGGGTGATAGAGCGCGACGTGTCCGGTGCGGTCGAGCAACACCAGGGTCGGAGTTGTGCTGGCTCCGTAAAGATCAAAGTTTTCCTTGCTTACCGGGACGGGCACATTCTGCAATCCCGGATAGAAATGCTGCCAGACGCGCTCGATGTAAGCCAGTTCGTCTTTGGGTTGCGCGTCTTCCCCTTGCGCGGCGTAACCGTAGAGCTGGGTGGGAGCCATCATCATCAGTCCGCGTGTTCCGAACTCGGAGCTTAGGCGCGCAATTACAGGGCCCTCCGCTTTGCAGTCGCTGCACCAGTGGGCCCAGAAGAAGATGAGCACGGGTGAGCCCTTGAGCTCAGTCAGCGCTACCGGCTTCGGTCCCATGTAGGATGCGATCTGCAGCGGAGGCGCGGCCTGCCCGGCCAATCCGAGAAGGTTGAGATTCTTCTGCAAGCGGGCGCGGATGGATGTATTCCGGTAAGTAACCAGGCTCCGGTGCAGCAGGGCAACGGCCTGGGCCTGCTCGCCGCGAGCCGCCAGGACTTGCGCCTGGACCTCAAGAGCCGCGCCGAGGGCAAGGGGCAGGTGAGGTTCGGCGTCCAGCGGACGTTTCAGCAGCAGCTGCCGGCTCAAGTTCTCAGTTTCCTTGGCGTAGGTCTCGGCCTTATCCAGTCGGTGGGAAAGAAGACTGGCCCGCGCCATCCAGGAGAGAGCCTCCAGGTAGTCGGGAGTTACGCCCTGTTGGCTGCGGTAGCTCTGAAGGCGGGTATCGGCGGCGGTGAAGTTGTTCTGTTCGAGCGATTCGCGGACGTCGTCTGTGACCCCGGCAAACGACACCGTCGACATCAGCAAAAGAGCGACGACCAGGCGGCGGACCATGTCCTAATAATAAACGACGGATTGACCTGCGGTGACCAATAGCGCTAGGCGCTGCTCGCCTGCTCCGCAGCCGCCACCGAGTCGACAAAGTGGAAGAACTGCTGAACGTGAGTGACTTTGAGTGCATCCTTGACCCGTTGGCTCACGCCAATCAGATACAAGCTGCGGCCATCTTTTTGGTGGGTAACGTAGGCGCCCACCAGCGCGCCGATCCCGGCCGAGTCCACATAGGGAACTTTGGTAAAGTCGATCATGAGCGTACGCGAGGTATCGGCGCGGACTTTGGCCTGAAAGTCAAACAAAGTGGATAAAACCAGAGGCCCAGTGAGACGTAGAACACGTTGTCCTTCTTTTGGGCCAGGGAAATCTTCTATGACGAGAGGCTCCTGAGGCATCGCGAGATATTAACCCTTCCGATATATCGGGATTGTTAAAGCATTGTTAATTCCGATGTCGAAATATGCCCGACGCACCTCGATTGCAGGTCCGTGCGTTTGGTTAAGATGATGGATAAAGGAGCGAGATATGGCATTGAAGGTAGGCGAGATGGCCCCGGATTTTGCGTTGCCGGCGGTCGAGGGCGAACGGCAGTTCATCTGGAAACTCAGTGATTTCCGAGGCAAAAACAACGTGGTGGTGAGTTTTCATCCCCTGGATTGGACGCCGACGTGCTCGGCACAGGTGCCGGCGTTTGACTCCGACCGCGACAAGTTCGCCGCCGTGAACGCGCGGGTCGTAGACATCAGCGTGGACTCGATTCCCAGCAAAATTGCCTGGCAGAAAAAAGAGATTGGGATCCTGCGCACCCCCATGTGTGCGGACTTCTATCCGCATGGCCAGGTAAGCCAGCAGTTCGGCATTTTCCGCGATGGGCCGCCTTTTCCGGGAATCTGCGAGCGAGCGGTATTCATCGTGGATAAGAGCGGAAAGATCGCATTTGCCAAAGTGTATCCGCTCGATCAGGCGCCGAATAATGAAGAGTTGCTGGAGGCGTTGAAGAAGATCAATGGCGAGGGCTGATACGCAGGCGATTCACAGCGGTCGCCAGTGCCAGCAAACTAAAAGCAGAAATCACGCCGAGTGACGCCACGCAGTAAACGCACCAAACCCCGAGAACGTGAGCTTCAATGTGCGCAAGGTAAAGCGAGAACGCCAGCGCCGCCAACGAGAGTAGCAACAACAGTTTGTAGCAACGGCTGAGAGCGAGCAGGCCGAGAAGCAGATAGCCGCCGATCCCGATGGCTGCGACCGGCACACCCCAGAGGACCGCATAGGGACTGTGGTTCACAATCCCGCAATCCCATTTGTCGTTAATGCTGCAAGGTGACGTATCGGTTCGGTAGTGTTCGCGCAACGCCAGCGAAGACGCCGCAATACCCAGCACCGCCAGAAACGCCAAAACGAATCTCATCGTGTCCTGTCTTTCAATCCTGGACTGAAACGACGTTCCCGAGGTCCGACGCCTGACGCCCGCTTCTAAAAATGGAACCGATATCGAAACTGGACATAAATCTCCCGAGGATAGTTCCAGTGGAAACCGCCGAAGGTCAGGCTGTTATCTAGCTCGACCCGCCGGTTTGCAACATTAAGGGCGGTCAGGGAGGCGGAGAAGCGTTCGCCGAAATCCTTGCCCAGCGAAAGATCGAAGGTCGTGTGGGCCGGCAAATAATCTCCGGGATAAGGCTGGCCCGGAAAACCGTTGGCGAACCCGGAGCCGTAGTAAACGTTGGTAGAAGCCCAGGAGCGCCAGGGCAAGGTAAAGTCGCCACCGACGTTCAAGGTGTTGCGCTGGTCGTGATCGAGAGGACTGAGCCCCGGGTCGAAGGAAAAATCGGTGAGGCCGCCGGTGATCGTGCCGCTTCCCTCGGCGATCTGATTGGAGTAGGCCAGGTGAAGCTGACCGCGATGAGCAAAGCGTGGCGAGCGCAGGGTGAGCTCCCAGCCGCGAATTACCGCTTGAGAGATGGTGATGGGAAAGAAGATGTTCGATGCGCCGATATTACTGTGGTCGAAGAAATTGTTGGCGTTAGTCCGGAAGTTGTCGGCGTCGAGGACCCAGCCTCGGAATGGAATCGTCACCCCGAACTGATGTTCCTCGTCGAACTCGCCATGGAGAGGGATGAAACTCAAACCTTCCCCTTGAGCGAAATTAATCAACGCCGGGCCGCTGACCGTGAGGAGCGGTGGAGGCTGATAGAAGTGTCCGTAGAAAGCGCGGAAGGTCCAGCGCAGGCGGGGTAAGGTGAGGGCTACTCCGAACCGCGGACTGATGCTGGTCTCGGTAAACCCCGACGAGAAGCGCGTGGGCCTCATGCCGGCAATCAAGGTCAACCAGGGAACCGGCGTGAACCGGTCATCAATAAAAAACGTCTCCTGATCTCCGGAGGGGTGCTCGGTATCAGTGATCGGCGAGTTGCCGCTGCCGTCGTTGAAGATAGCGCCAAAGGTCTGATTGTCGTGCTGGTAGAAGGTGAAGATTCCCGCCTGCAAGTTGTTTTTTGCGAAGCTGGCGGCGACGCTGGCTTGACCACCAGCGTAGGTCGAATTTCGGTCCTGTGTAGTAGCGATGGGCGTGTCAGTGGGCAGGCTGTTATAGTCGCCGCGGTTGTAATGGAAAAGCGGCGAAACCGTCGTCATAAGCCTCGGATTAAAGGTGTGAACCCAGGAGAAATTCACGACGGCGTCGGCTTCCGTCTCGCTGTCACGAAGCCCGCTACTGGGGTACTGGGCCTGGAAATCGTTCTCGGGAATATTCCCGTTCTCGATGTCGTTGGGGAATGGGTCGTACGGAACCTGGTAATAGTCCCGGCGAATTGAGCCCACCAGCCGCAACTGGTCGGACGGATTGACGTTGAAGATCAGCGTTCCAAAACCGCCCACCCCGTTGGCGGCGTCATGCACCACCTGAGGGACCGGTGGCTGCAACCCCAAGTCACTGCGATTGCCATTGATGCTCGCGTAGTAGGCAAAACGCTCGGTATGGCTGCCGAAGCTGAGCGCGTCATTGGTCTGGTAAAAGTTTCCGGCACTCAGGACCAGTTCGCCTTGGTTGTTGCGTTCAAAGCCGGTGCGGGGAACAACGTTGAACACGCCGTAGGTGCGGTCACCGAAGTCGGCCCCATAACTGCCGCGACTGACCTCGAGATAATCAATATCCTTGGGATCGAACTGGGGGCCGATGTTGGCGGCGATGTTGGTGTTTGGGACCGGAACGCCGTCCACGAGCCACGTGGTTTGATGGCCGCCTCGAATGTGAAGCATGTCGTGGGTCACATAAGAGCCGGGGACGTAATCGGTGATCATGGCCATGCTGTTGGTGCGGTCCGCGCCAGGTGTGCGCTCGATGTCCTGGCGGTCCACGAGCGTGGTTGGGGTAGCGGTATCGGTGGGAACCACCGCGGCCTCGGAGGAAACATTTACTTTCTCGTTGGCCACGGCAATCCGCAGTTGAAAGTGCACCACTGGCTCCGTACCGGAAACCACCGTGAGGTTTTGCACCGCTGGCTCGAAACCAGGGGCGGCCACATTGATCGAGTAGTCGCCGGCGGGTACTGCGATGAAACGGTACTCTCCGTTTGCGTCTGTGGTTGCAGCGGCACTCCAATCCGATGATTTCGACTTGAGAGTAACCGTCGCCCCCTGCACCGGGCGGTGCTGCGGGTCATGAATGACACCGGTGACGGTTCCAAAGATGGTGGCGAAGGCGGTCAGGCTGCTTAACAGCAAGCCGAGCACGAGAGCTTTCTTGAAAGTCATGTCTTCTCCCAGTCCCAAGTATTTAGTGTTGCCCCGAGGCCGCACTTTTCCCGATCTTGACTTCCGCGGCATGCAGCGAATTGTCGTGTTTGTGGGCATGAATAACCACGCGGCTTCCTACCTCGACATCCTTGATGGTGACGGGCGTGCCGCCCTTCATGAATTTGGTT
>CAZGSU010000087.1:0-37793 GCA_964528615.1 uncultured Acidobacteriaceae bacterium
AATTCTGTTGAAACGTGAGTTCCTGCACAGACGCATATTATCACCTGCAGTCGAGCTCTTACATCATCCCACACAAACTGCCGCCCCCCGAACACGCGATAGCGTCCGCCGCGCCAGCGGCTTCGTCCAAATCGCGATTACACTCAAAATCGCCCAATCGGATACCAGTCTGTGTCCGATACGTGAGTCTTGCCGGCCCTGTCCGCAAGCTCGAGTTCAATCTATAACAGCTGAGAACTGACGGCTGAATGCTGAATGCCGAATCCTGATTGCTCCTTCCCCCACCCCTCTTCCCGATTTACAATGACTCCAGGTCTTGTACACTCGCAACTTGTACGTTCGACATCTAACGGAGCCGGATGGCGACCACAAAGACTGACCCGAAATCGGCGGTGGGATCCGAGGGCGATGTCAGGAAAGCCGGTAAGAGCTATGAGGGTCTCTCCCGTGAACAGCTGATCGAAGCCTACCGCCATATGTACTGCTCCCGGCGGGTGGATGACCGGGAGATCCTGCTCAAGCGGCAACAAAAGATATTCTTCCAGATCTCCGGCGCCGGGCATGAGGCTGTGGGCGTGGCTGCGGCTTTTGCCCTGAAATCCGGGTACGACTGGTTTTTTCCCTACTATCGCGACCGGGCCCTCTGTCTGGCCCTGGGCGCCACTGCCTATGACATGCTGCTGCAAGCAGTGGGCTCGGCCGACGATCCCAGCTCGGGCGGGCGGCAGATGCCATCCCACTGGAGCCACCCGCACCTGAATATCGTCACCGGCTCCTCGCCCACCGGGACCCAGATTCTGCACGCCGTGGGCTGCGCCGAAGTCGGCCGCTATCTGGCGGCGCATCCCGATGCCGTCAAAAAGGCCGATGGCGATTATCGCCAGTTCAAGGACGTCAAATTCCATGGCGACGAGATTACCTACGTCTCGCTGGGTGATGGCACCACCAGCGAAGGCGAGTTCTGGGAGGCGCTGAACACCGCTTCCAATCTCCGGCTCCCGTTGATTTTTGTTATTGAAGACAACGGATATGCGATTTCGGTGCCGGTCGAAGTGCAGACCGCGGGCGGAAACATCTCACCTCTGGTCTCCGGTTTCCCCAACTTCCACTTCGAAGAAGTCGATGGCACGGATCCAGTCGCCAGCTATGCCGCATTTGTGCGCTCGGTGGCGCATTGCCGCGCTGGGAACGGGCCTGCCTTTGTCCACGCGCATGTGATTCGGCCCTACTCCCACTCTCTCTCCGACGACGAGCGCCTGTACCGGCCTGACGCCGAGCGCCAGCGGGATGCCCAACGCGATCCTATTACTCGCATGCAGATGTTTCTCCTCCGGGAGGGCATCCTCGACGAAAAAGGTATCAATGAGTTGGAAAGGCAGGTCGATGACGACCTGCAGGCTGCGACTGACCGCGCCCTGCGGGCGCCAGCGCCGACGCCGGACACGGTGACCAAGTACATCTATTCGCCCGATCTTGATCCCACTTCGTCCGCCTTCGAAACCCAACCGGCGGCAGCGAAATCCGAAAGTGCTGATGGCAAAAGGGCAGCTCTCAAGACCATGGCTGACCTGATCACCGCTACGTTGCGGGATGAGATGCGGCGGGACGAACGCATTGTAATTTTCGGGGAAGATGTCGCCGACTGCAGCCGCGAACAATATCTGAAGCAGAAACTGGTGAAAGGCAAAGGCGGAGTCTTCAAGCTGACCGCAGGGTTGCAGATGGAATTCGGCTCCGACCGGGTCTTCAATTCGCCCAT
Source organism: uncultured Acidobacteriaceae bacterium (assembly GCA_964528615.1). GTDB lineage: Bacteria > Acidobacteriota > Terriglobia > Terriglobales > Acidobacteriaceae > JAIQFF01. The sequence continues at coordinate 1,760 of CAZGSU010000087.1, forward strand.
TGCGGAGGCCAACATCGTAGGTCGCGCCACTGGCATGGCCACGCGCGGGCTCAAGCCGGTGGTCGAAATCCAGTTCTTCGACTACATCTGGCCCGCCATGATGCAGCTGCGCAACGAGCTGCCGCTGATCCGCTGGCGCTCTTACAACACCTTTTCCGCGCCCTGCGTGATTCGCGTGGCCATCGGCGGCTACCTTACGGGCGGCGCAATTTATCACTCGCAATGCGGCGAAAGCATCTTTACCCACATTCCCGGCCTGCGGGTCTTGTTTCCTTCCAATGCCCAGGATGCGGCGGGCTTGTTACGCACCGCAATCCGCTGCGACGATCCCGTCCTTTTTCTCGAGCACAAGCGCCTTTATCGCGAAACCTACGGTCGCGCGCCCTACCCCGGACCGGATTACATGGTCCCATTCGGCAAAGCCAAGGTCGTGCAGCCCGGAACCGACCTGAGCGTGATTAGTTACGGTGCAGTTGTCCCCCGGGCGTTGCAGGCGGTGCAGAAGCTGGAGCGCGAACATGGCGTCAAGGCGGAGCTGATCGATCTGCGCAGCCTGAATCCCTTCGACTGGGAGACCATTGCCGCCTCGGTGCAAAAGACCAACCGGGCCTTGGTTGCCTACGAGGACAGCCTGAGCTGGGGCTACGGGGCCGAAATCGCCGCCCGCATCGCCGATCAGATGTTCGAGCATCTGGACGCCCCGGTGCGCCGGGTAGCCGCCATGGATGTCTACGTCGCCTACCACCCTGACCTGGAGAACGCTATCCTGCCCCAAACCGCTGACCTGTTCCGGGCCATGAAAGAGCTATCTGAGTACTAGGTTTTTCGTAGCGCCGGCGCTACGAAATAACCACTTAGCAGGTGGCACCTGGCAATTGGCCAAGTCTTGTCCGAAACTTGGCCCATCCTCAGCCCGCCAAAGGCCAGTTGCTAAGTGCTAATTGCTGTTTTCGACCCTTCCCCTTGTCCAGATACCTGAGTAACGTCTGTAGTACTTTGGTTACGCTGTGGGGGTAACGCTTGAACCGACTGTATAAACACTACTTTTAGTTGTAGAGGTCTTAACACCAGATACCACATATAGCGTCATTGTGTAACTCCCGCCAGGGCACTTTCCAGAAAACAGGTATAAAACCCGGTAAAACCCGAAGATACGCCTTGACCTTGGCACTTTCACGGTTGATATATGCTCAGCACACCTAAATTCACTCGAACGCAATTTGTACGAGGAATTTTCTCCCAACGTTTGCCCGATACCGGGCCTGAAATCTGTGGAAAGGGTTTGGAACTATGGCCGACTCGCGTGAAGTGATGAACATTCGCCAGGCGTCTCAGTACCTGGGGGTGAGTCCGGACACGCTCTACAAGTACGTAGGCGAGCAAAAGATTCCCGCTTTCAAGCTGGGCAACCGCTGGCGCTTCAAAAAATCGAGGCTGGACCAGTGGATGGAAGAGAAGTCAACCCAGATGGAAGCGAAAGGCAAGAGGAAACCGAAGGCGGCTGGTAAGGCTGCCGGGCAACCGTAAAAGGCGGGCACATGTTTGGATTGGGATCGAAAACGATTGTTGGTCTGGATGTGGGCTCCTCCAGCATCAAGGCTGTGGAGCTGAAGAAGGGGCGTAACGGCATCGAAGTGGCGCATCTGGGCCTGGAACCGCTGGCGCCGGATATCGTCGTGGACTCCATGATCGTGGATTCCGGCACGGTGTCGACTGCCATCTCGAAGCTGTTCACTGACAATGCCATCAAGGCAAAAGCCGTAGCCACGGCGGTGAGCGGACACTCGGTGATCGTGAAGAAGATCTCGCTGCCCTCGATGAGCGACCAGGAACTGGCCGAAACCATCGAGAAAGAAGCGGCGCAGCATATTCCCTTCGATCTGACCGACGTGAATCTGGACTACCAGATCCTTTCCGAAGACGCCGGCAACCCGCAGATGGATGTTCTGCTGGTGGCTGTCAAGAAAGACAAGATTCTCAACTACACCAACGTACTCTCGATGGCGGGCAAGACTCCGGCTATTGTGGACATCGATGCCCTGGCGCTGCAGAACTGTTACGAGTACAACTACGAGCCCGCGCCGGGACAAGTGGTGGCCCTTTTGAACCTGGGCGCGAGCGTGATGAACATCAACATCGTGAAAGGCACGACGCCTCTGTTCCCGCGCGACGTCAGCGTGGGCGGCCATCAGTACACGGATTCGCTGCAGAAGGAACTGGACCTGAGCTTCGATGACGCTGAGTCGCTGAAGCTGGGCCACAAGGTGGGTACCGTAAGCGAAGATGCCAAGACCCCCATCCTGCAGCAGGTAACCGAGATCATCGTTCTCGAAATTCAGAAGACGTTCGACTTCTTCCGCGCCAGCTCGGCGGGAGAACACATTGAGAAGATTTATCTGGCGGGTGGTTCCTCGAAGGTACCCGGTTTGGTCGAGGCGCTGCGTCAGGAATTTTCGTTACCGGTGGAGATCTTCAACCCGTTCCAGAAAATCGGCTTGCCGACGGAAGGACCGGGGGTGCAGCTGATCGAGCAGAATGCCGGCCAGATGGCAGTTGCGGTGGGTTTGGCCTTAAGGAGTTTTGAAGACTTATGATCCGAATCAACCTGCTGAGCACACAAAAGGGAAAGAACAAGCGCGCCGCAGCTTCGGCGGCTGCCGCCATGGAAGTGGGTGACGTCGGCTCGCCGAAGATGAAGGTGCTGGTCGTGCTGGTCCTAGCCGCCCTGGTCAATGCGGGCTACTGGTACCAGTTGGACAAGCAGCGCCAGGATATCGCCGCCAAGATGAAAGTGGCAGTACAGAAGAACATCGAGTTGGCGGACGTGAAAGCGCGTTATCTGGAACGGCAGCGTGAGGCCGATAACTACAAGCGCCGGGTGGACGTGATCGACCAGTTGCGCCAGGCGCAGTCGGGCCCGGTGAATCTGCTGAACACGATCGGTGCGACCGTCAATGACACGGAAGCGGTCTGGCTGAACAGCATGAAGGACCAGGGCAACAGCGTCGATATCGAAGGTATGGCTTTGAGCACCGACGCGGTCGCCAGCCTGATCGCCAATCTACAGAAGACCGGATACTTCCGGAACATCGAAATCAAGGAAACCTTCCAGGATGATACCTACAAGGAAATGCAGGCATTCAACTTTACGCTGACCTGCGAGAAGGCGAAGTCCTAGGGGAAACTATGGCGAACTTTAACGAAATGTCGGGCATTAAACAGTGGGCAGCGGTGCTGGGCGTGGCCCTGGTTCTTTCCGGAGCCCTGTACTACACCGTGTTCAAGAACCAGCGGGATGCCAACGCTGCGGCGCAGGCGAGCCTGGAGACCAAGCTTCGCGAAAACGCGGAGCTGGAAGCCTACCGCCCCAAGCTGGCCGAGATCGAGCGCCAGCTGGCCAGCCTCAAGCAGCAGCTCGAGATCGAGCGCAGGATCGTGCCTGACGAGAAAGAAGTGCCGGGCTTCCTGAAAATGATGGACGCAGAAGCCATGAAGGCCGGAATCGAACTGCGGCGCTATACCGCCAAGCCGGCTGCTGCGAAAGATTTCTACACCGAATTGCCGTTCGAAGTCGAACTCGATGGCCCGTACTACTCGGTGCTGAATTTCTTCGACAACGTGGGCAAGCTGGAGCGCATCGTCAACGTCTCAGGTCTGCAGGTGGCAACCACCAAGAAGCCGACCGATGCCAAGGCGAAGCACACCTACCAGTACGCGCCCAACGAGAGCGTCGTGGCTACCTGCACGGCAACCACGTTCTTCAGTCATGACATGGACCCAGCGGGAAGTGCGCCGGTTAAACCCGGTCAGCCCGCGCCGGTCAAAAAGGCGGGGAGCCTATGAAGCTGACGACAGGAATTCTTTTCTTGGGGATGGTGGCGGGAACTGCCTGGGGGCAGAATCCCGACGTCATCGAAAACACGCGGAACACGATGAAGGCGGTCCAGCAGAAGAAGGCGATGGACTCGGATGCAGCCTTGTCGTCCTCGCAGGGAACCGCAGCCAATCCCAGCGGTAACCCCTTGCCGGCGTCAAGCAGTCATGTTCAGACGCCGACGAAAACCAAAGCCCCGGTGGTCTCCAAGGTTTCTGCCAAGCCGGTAGTGACCAAAGCGAAGGCTCCGGCTGGGCACAAGAAGTCACAGCCTCAGCAGCAGATCGCGGTTGAGAACCAGAAGAAACCTGCGGAAGCGAAGCCGGAAGCTCCGAAGAAGATCAATCTGGCTGGCCGTCGGGATCCATTCATCAGCCCGGTAGTGAATCGCACCATGGTGGGTTCGGGATGCAGCACCGGAAAGCGCTGCCTGGCCATCGATCAGATCAACCTGAAGGGCGTGGTGAAAGCGGACACCGGCATGATCGCGGTGGTCGTCAACAGCATGAACAAGGCTTATTTTCTGCGGGAGAACGATCCCGTGTTCAACGGGTTCGTAGTGAAGATCACAGGCGATTCGATCATTTTCAAGGAAACGGTACAGGACCGGTTGGGCAAGCCGTTGACCCGGGAAGTGACCAAGAAGATCACGACGTCCGCAGTATAAAGCGTCGTCAGAATTTAGCCGGGAACCCGGCAGAAGCGAATCTTGGGAGAAAGATCACGGGGCCGAGCCAAGCGCGAAGCCCGTGGGGAGAGTGAAATGCGAAAGCAATTTCTGGCCTTTTTAATGTCGTTGCTGGTAGTGGCGCTCATTACCACAGCGGCTCAGACGCAGGGAGCGGGCACGGATGCATCCAAGCCCGCCGCGCTGCAAAGCGTGAACGTCCTGCGCATGGATGACGGCATCGGTGTTGAAATCACCGCCCATGGAGCCGTGAAGCCGCGACTGAGCCGGCTGGACCACCCAGCGCGAGTTGTGGTCGACCTGCCCAATACCATCGTCGGCTCCTCGAGCCGCCTGATCAGCGTGGACCACGACGGAGTCAAGGCTGTACGCCTCGGCACCGACGGCCAGACCGCGCCGACCGCTCGCATTGTGGTCGACCTGATGCAGGAATGCCGCTATGAACTGGTTCCGGGCAGCAATAACCGCATGGTCCTGAAGCTGTACACGAAACCTGCGGCTGCGGCCAAAGCAGCTCCCGCTACGGTCAAGGCTCCGCAGCCTGCCGTTGTCGCCTCCAATCCAGTTGCCGTTCCGCAAGTGGTTGCCGCGATGCCGGCAAAGGAACCGAAGCTGATTCAGACTTCGGCTTCGGCCACTGATTTTGCCTTTATCGAACCTTCTTATCGCCCCAAGGACTCAGCCGCCGCAGACGATGCTAAACCGGTGGTCGAGCCCTCCGAACGCGCAGCCGCGGCCGCAGTAAAGTTTGCCGAACGGCCAGAAGGCAACCTGTTGCCCACGGCCAGCGCCGCCATGCAGGCGGCCACTCCGGCTCAGCCTGCCGTCAACATGGCAGCCGAGCAGAAGGTGCAAGCCTCGCAGGCACCGGCAGTCACCGGCCCGAAATATACCGGCGAACCGATTTCGGTGAACCTGAAGGATGTCGATCTGAAAGACTTCTTCCGCCTGATCCACGAAATCAGCGGACTGAACGTGGTTCTTGATCCCAACGTCAAAGGCACTCTGACCATCGTGCTCGATGACGTGCCGTGGGACCAGGCGCTGGACATCGTTCTGAAGAACAACGACCTGGCTCGGCAGCTTGAGGGCAACGTGCTCCGCATCGCCACCGTAGACACCATGCGGAAAGAAGCGGAATCACGGCGCGCCCAGGTGGAAGCCGAGGCCCTGGCAGTCGACAAGGTCACGGTGACACGCTTCCTGAGCTACGCGCACTCCAAGGACGTGGTTCCCACAGTGAAGAGTTTCCTCACTCAGCGGGGAGATGTGATCGCCGACGATCGGACCAACGCTCTCATCATCCAGGACATTCCCTCGGTGATGCCGTCCATCGACCGGTTGCTCACTCAGCTTGACCGCAAGACGCAGGAAGTTGAAATTGAAGCCCGCGTCGTGGCTGCCACCCGCAGCTTCGCACGCGACATCGGTACCCAGCTTGGTTTCGGTTGGGGCAACGGCAAGACCGCGGTAGGCGGCGCATCCTCAGTGGGAACTTCGCCGATCACGGTGGGTGGTCTGACGCCGGGATACATCACGGTCGGGGGCAGCACAACCGGAAGTACGATTCCTTTGTTCTCCAACCTGCCGGTTACCAGTCCGAGCAGCGGCCTAAGCTTCGTCAACGCCAGCAATAACGTGCGTATCGACGCGATCCTGACCATGGCTGAGTCGCGCGGATTGCTGAAAATACTTTCCCGTCCGCGAGTCGTAACCCAGAACAACATTCAGGCTCTGGTTCGCCAGGGCGTACGTGTACCGATCGTGACCCAGGCGCAGTTGGGCGGACCGCCCACGGTAACCTACGTGGACGCGTTCCTGCGGCTGACCGTAGTTCCGCAGATCACGTCGGAAGGCACGATCTTCCTGAACGTCGACGTCGAAAACACGACTCCTGACTTTGGCCGTACGGTTCAGGGCAACCCGACCCTCATCACCCAGCAGGCAACCACTCAGGTCCTGGTGACCGACGGTGGTACGGTGGTGATCGGCGGCGTTATCCAGACCCAGAACTCGGCCAACGTCGCGCAGGTGCCGCTGCTCGGGAACATACCGTTCCTGGGCAACCTGTTCAAACACCAGACGGTCAGCACCTCCAACCAGGAGCTGATCTTCTTCATCACGCCACGCATCATTCAGACATAGCTAGAACAAGGTAGAAGCAAAACGGCCGCCGGCTTCCTGAAACTCAGGGCCGGCGGTTTTGTTTTGTAGGGACCTTGTTTTGGAGGCACGGCTTCATCGTTGTGGGAGGGGCACGGCTTCTTGGGAAGGGGACGACCCCAGCGTTTTGGGGAGAGGACAACCGCAGCGTTTTTGGGAAGGGGACGGCTTAGGGGAAGGGCACGGCTTCAGCCGTGCCATCAGCGATTCCAGCTCTGCGGGCTTTAGCCCCTGAGGATCGCTCCCCGAGCCAACCTCAGGCGCTAAAGCGCCCCAGTGTTAACGGTTTGTTGGCACGGCTGAAGCCGTGCCCTTCCCGTAAGCCGTATCCTTTTCGAAAGAGCCGTGTCCCTCCCCGAAGCTGTTTCCTTCCTTGAAGGTGTGTCCCTGCCGACGTGTCCTTTCCCAAAGCGGTGTCCTGGAGCAACAATTTAATTTGTCATCCTGGGCGCAGCGAAGGACCTCTGCATTTTGCTGGCGCCATCGCAATCCATGGGTCCGCTCACGAGCGATTCTCGCTTTGGCAATGATCTCCTTGCTACACTCCGACCATGGACTATAAAGGCCGCCAGCAGCGACTGCGCGAAGCTGTGTCTGTGCAACGTTTCGATGCGATGCTGGTCACCCATCTTCCCAACGTCCTCTATCTCTGCGGATTCACCGGTAGCGCCGGCGTTCTGCTGGTCACGGAATCCAAGAGTTTATTTTTCACCGACGGGCGTTATGCCGTGCAGTCGCGAGCGGAAGTGCAGGGTTCCAGGATCGTCATTGCCCGCAAGTCGCCGCTGGTGGCGGCCGCGGAATGGCTGGGGGTGCAACACAAAGGCTGTCGCCGCCCAGCCCCGGTCAAAATCGGTATCGAAGGCGAGCACCTCACCGTGGCTGCGCGCAACCGCCTTGCCAGTGTCCTGCCATCACACTTCCGCCTGCGGGAAGCGCCGCCCGTCGTCGAGCAGGCACGCATGGTGAAGGATGAGGAAGAAATTGCACGAATCCGGGCCGCAGTAGTCATGGGGGCGGGATTGTTCGATCGCGCGCTTGAAATCATTCGTCCCGGAGTTCCGGAAAGCGAAGTGGCGGGAGCGATGGAGTACGCCGCCCGGAAGGCAGGCGCGCAAGGCATGTCGTTCCCTACGATCATTGCATCCGGAGAACGTTCGGCGCTGCCCCACGGCCGGGCGTCAGAGGCCACCATTCCAGAGCAGGGATTCGTGGTCTGCGACTTCGGTGTTATACTCACCGATTATTGTTCCGACATGACCCGCACCGTTTTCGTGGGTCGTCCCTCTGAAGAAGCCAGCCGGGTTTACCGGGCGGTTAAGGATGCCCAGCAGGCTGCGGTCGATATAGTCAGGTCCGGCATCAGTGTAAGTGAGGTCGACGGCGCAGCTCGTAAGTCATTGCAAAAGTGCGGTTTAGCAAAATATTTCACACACTCGACGGGTCACGGCGTAGGCTTGGAAATTCACGAGGCGCCGCGCGTAGCCGGGGGGCAGGTTGAAACCCTCAAACCGGGGATGGTCATTACCATCGAGCCCGGAGTCTACGTCCCCGGCAAGTGGGGTGTGCGGATTGAAGATATGGTTGTGGTGACGGAACGAGGGTGCGAGGTTTTGACACCCACCAGCAAGGAACTTATCGCGATTTGAAGGTTGTCACTGTCAGACATCAGGCCGGACACCGGTAAGGTGATCCGGCAGTTTGTTGTGCCTTTCCGGCGGGCACAAGAAGGCAGAAGTCGGTCCCACCTCATACGATGAATCAGAAAGAACTAAAGGAACTGATCGAGTTCTTAATCGAGAAAGACATTGCCGAGTTTGAACTGGTGCGCGGCGATGTCAAAGTACGGATCAAGCGTGGCAGTGAGCCGGTGGTTTCGGCGGGAGCGCACGACACCCGCTTTATCACCGTACATTCCGCACCGCCGTCGTCTCCGGAGGGCGGCGCTGCGCCGGTTGCCACTGGCCCGCCGGCAGCCGGGCCGCCGGCGCCTGCCAAACCGCCCGCGCCCGAAGAAGGGCTGCACATCGTGCGCTCCCCCATTGTAGGGACGTTCTATGAGTCGCCGTCTCCGGGGTCTCCGCCTTTTGTGAAGCCCGGGGACACGGTGGAAGCCGGGCAGATCCTGTGCATTGTGGAGGCCATGAAGCTCATGAATGAAATCGAGTCCGACGTGGCCGGAGAAATCGTGAAGAGGCTGGTTGAGAACAATGCGCCTATCGAGTACGGGCAGGAGCTGTTTGCGATAAGGCCACGCAGTTGAGATCGCGTGGGACACGGGCTTTCACCACAGAGGCGCTCTTCACCACGGAGACACAGAGACACAGAGAAAACCAACTGAATAGGAAGTGCCTCCCGATAACCGATAATACGGTGGTGACTTGCATTGCTGTTTAAATGAATATTTTTCCTTGTTTGCTTTTCTCCGTGTCTCTGTGTCTCCGTGGTAGAAGATTTTTTGCCAGGCTAATCTGACGAATGTTCAGGAAAATCCTGATTGCGAATCGCGGAGAGATTGCCCTGCGGGTGATCTGTGCCTGCAAGGAGCTGGGCATCCGCACCGTGGCCATTTATAGCGAGGCGGACCGCAACTCGCTGCATGTGCGTTTTGCCGACGAAGCCATCTGCATCGGTCCGCCGCCGCTGGCGCAGAGCTATCTCAATATTCCGACCGTCATCAGCGCGGCGGAAATCGCCAACGTCGATGCCATCCATCCCGGATACGGCCTGCTCGCTGAAAATGCCAACTTCGCCGAAGTTTCCGAAACCTGCAATATCAAGTTCATCGGACCTCCGCCGGAGATCACGCGGCTGATGGGTGAAAAAGAAAAGGCGCGCGCGGCCATGAAGCGTGCCGGCGTGCCCATCCTGCCCGGGTCGGAAGGCATTCTGGCGAGCGATGGCGAAGCGCTGGAATGGGCACGCCAGGTCGGCTTTCCGGTAATTATCAAAGCCTCGGCTGGCGGCGGCGGGCGCGGCATGCGTATTGTGCGCAACGAGGAAGAACTCCCGGCGCTGTTCAAGGCAGCATCGTCCGAGGCAGCGGCAGCGTTCGGCAACGGCGATCTCTACATGGAGAAATTCGTGGAGCGGCCGCGCCACATCGAATTCCAGATTCTCGCCGACCAGTACGGTAACGTGGTCAGCCTGGGCGAACGTGAATGCTCCATCCAGCGGCGCCATCAGAAGTTGCTGGAGGAATCGCCGTCGACGCAGATGTCGGTCGAACTGCGCGACCAGATCGGCCAGGTGCTATGCCAGACGCTTTCTGAGATCGGATACGTGAATGCGGGCACCATTGAGTTCCTCATGGATGAAGATCGCAAGCTCTACTTCATCGAGATGAACACCCGCATCCAGGTGGAGCATCCGGTGACAGAAATGGTGACGGATGTGGACCTGGTGAAGAGCCAGATTCTGCTGGCCGCAGGCGAACGCATGGCAGACGTACTGCACGGGCCGATCCTGCATCGCGGACACGCCATCGAATGCCGCATCAACGCCGAGCATCCGGAGAAGTTCACGCCCTCCGCAGGAAAAATTACAACGTTCAATCCTCCGGGCGGCACCGGAGTCCGAATCGACACCGCAGCCTATACGGAAGGCGTGATCCCGCCGTACTACGATTCCCTCATCGCCAAGCTGATCGTGCGCGGCAAAGACCGCGCGGAAGCGGTTTCCCGTATGGCGCGCGCCCTGGAGATGTTCATCATCGAAGGCATTTACACCACGATTCCGCTGCATCGCAGGATTCTGGCCGATCCCGACTTCCGTGCGGGCAAGATCGATACCACGTTTATCGAAAGATTTCTGGCGAAAGGCAAGACGGAAAAGCCAGCAGCAGAGCCAGGCGGAAAACGGGAAGTGGCGGCGAAAACGTAGGCGCGAATGCGGCAGCAAGCCGCAATCGTATTCGAGGCGAGTGCGGCACGAGTGAACTCGTGCCCTTCCCGGATAACGAAATAGCCATGCGGCTGAAGCGGAAAGGTTCGTCCCGGGAAGGGCACGACTTCAGTCGTGCCACAAGGCACTTAATAGAGTGCGGCTTCAGCCGCTGAGGTTTGCTGTTTCATCCTGAACTAATGACCCTGCTCCCCCGGCTCTACGCCATCCTCGACTCCTCTAATTTCACAGATACTGAGGCCCTCCGTCGCGCTGCCAGTGAACTGGCTGCCGGCGGAGTCACGCTCTTTCAGTATCGCAACAAGACCGGCAACGCGCGGCAGATGCTCGAGCAGGCCCGGGAACTCAAGCGCCGCCTGGGCTCCGTCAAATTGATCATGAACGACCGTGCCGACCTGTGCCTGGCTGCGGGGTTCGACGGCGTGCATGTGGGACAGGACGATTTGTCGCCCGAAGGTGCTAGAAAAGTAATCGGCGGCACGCTCTGGCTGGGAGTTTCCACGCACAATCCCATACAACTCGCCGCAGCTGACAAGACCACGGCAAACTATCTCGCGATCGGCCCGGTGTTTGCCACCAGCAGCAAGGCTAATCCTGACCCTGTCATTGGTCTGGAGGGAGTACGCCAGGCCAGGGGGCTAACCCACAAGCCATTGGTGGCGATTGGAGGCATTACCCGGAATAACTGCCGGGAGGTCATCGAGGCAGGCGCGGACGCGGTAGCGGTGATATCTGACTTGTTACTGGAGCCGCGCAAATCAGCAGAGGCATTTTTCCGGATATTGAGGTAAAGTCGAAGCGCTTCCCATTGAGCTTGGCCCGGCGAGGGCGGGACGCCCTCGAGACAGCTGGCGGGACGCCGGCGCTACGAAAAGTCGGCCCTGCCAGTGGCACCACGATCGGGAGACCTGTGAGTACCGAGACCAAGCCACCCACACACGCATTTGCCACCAGCGACTGGGACATCCATTCGCGACAAGATAAGGAGCTCGTCAAGGGGCTGGGACTGACCAGCGCCACCATGCTGGTCATGGGATCCATGATCGGCTCCGGCATCTTCATCGTCTCCGCCGAAATCGGTCGCGAGGTCAATTCTCCAGCACTACTGATCGGAGCCTGGCTGGTGACCGGATTCCTCACCATCGTGGGGGCCCTCAGCTATGGCGAACTGGCGGCCATGATGCCGCGAGCGGGCGGACAGTACGTTTACCTGCGCGAAGCTCTGGGGCCGCTTTGGGGATTTCTCTACGGCTGGACGCTCTTCCTGGTGATCCAGACTGGCACCATTGCCGCTGTGGGCGTGGCTTTCGGCAAGTTTCTCGGTATTTTCTTTCCTTCGATTTCCTCTTCGAACTGGATCATCCACTTCTGGAAAGTGCCGCCCATTCACATCGGTCCCATGATCCTGGGAAATATGGAAGTCGGGCTCAACACCCAGAACCTGATGGCGATTCTGGTGGTAGTGGCGCTCTCGGTGATCAATATTTTCGGGCTGAAAACAGGAGCCCTGATTCAGAACGTCTTTACCTTCGCCAAGGTTTCGGCATTGCTGGGCTTGGCTGTGCTGGGACTGCTGATCGGGCGCAATGCCCAAGCCATCGCGGCAAACTTTCAGGGACATTTCTGGCAAAACGCCGGCCTGGGCGCGCAGCATGCGGTCCAGGTGGGAGTGGGTGGTCCGATGGTGCTGGTGGGCACGCTGACCATCCTGGCCGTGGCCCAGGTGGGCTCTTTGTTTTCCGCCGATGCCTGGAACAACGTGACTTTTACCGCTGGTGAAGTCAAGAATCCCAGCCGCAACCTGCCGCTGTCACTGGCCTTGGGCACGGGCGTAGTGATCGCCCTCTACGTTGCCTGCAACTTTATTTACCTGAACATCCTGCCGCTGGATGGCAGCGCCACTGGCGCGACCATCCTGGAACGCGGCATCAAGTACGCCACTGAAGACCGCGTGGGAACGGCGGTGATGTCGCAGATGTTGGGCGCGGCCGGGGGAACGCTGATGGCCATCGCCATCATGCTGTCGACATTCGGATGCTGCAACGGTCTGATTCTGGCGGGTTCGCGCGTCTACTACGCCATGGCCAAGGATGGACTGTTTTTCAAGAGCGTGGCCAAGCTTCATCCAACGCATAAAACGCCGGCAGTTTCGCTCATGGTGCAGATGGTCTGGACCTGCATCCTGTGCGTCTCCGGCAGCTACGGACAGCTGCTCGACTACATCATCTTCGCCGTGCTGGTGTTCTACATCCTCACCATCTTTGGCTTGTTCGTGCTGCGGCGTACGCACCCCGACGCGGAACGGCCCTACCGGGCGATTGGTTACCCGGTGCTGCCGGCAATTTATATTGTGATGGCCCTGTTTATCGATGTCGTACTATTACGCTACAAGCCGCAGTACACATGGCCAGGACTGTTGATCGTGCTGCTGGGAATCCCGGTGTATTACCTCTGGTCGCGGCGTTCGGAGACGGCGAGCGCAGTTTGACCCCAAGGAGAACACACAGCATGGCGAATCTGTTCGCGAAGAAGGACCTTGCCACCCTCATGAAGGAAGTGGCTGAAGTCGAAGGGGAACATAGCCTGCGTCGTGCTCTCGGACCGCTGAATCTCCTCACACTCGGAATCGGCGCCATCATTGGAGCGGGCATTTTTGTGATCACCGGCCAGGCTGCGGCGCAGTTCGCCGGGCCGGCGATTGTGATCTCGTTTGTGCTGGCGGGCATTGCCTGCGCATTTGCCGGGCTGTGTTACGCCGAGTTCGCTTCGATGATCCCGATTGCGGGCAGCGCGTACACGTATTCTTACGCCACCCTCGGCGAACTGGTTGCCTGGATCATCGGCTGGGACCTGATCCTCGAGTATGCCTTCGGCGCCGCCACCGTAGCGGTAGGCTGGAGCGGCCACCTGCGGGCATTCTTCCGCGATGTCGGATGGAACCTGCCAGCCATGCCTACGTCGAGTTTTACTCTGTTCGGCATGCCGGTGCATCTGAAGTACGACTACATCGGCTTTCTGGTGATTCTGGTGATTACTACGATCCTGGTAATCGGGATCAAGGAATCGGCCAACTTCACCACCGCTATCGTGATTCTGAAAGTAGCCGTGGTTTGCATGTTCATTGCGCTTGCCGGAGCGTTCCTGTACACGCATTCGTGGCAGCCGAATCACTGGCATCCATTCATCCCCCCAAATACTGGCGAGAGGGGGCAGTTTGGGTGGTCGGGAATCCTACGGGGTGCAGGAGTCGTTTTCTTCGCCTACATAGGTTTTGATGCGGTCTCGACCGCGGCCCAGGAGGCAAAAAATCCGAAGAAGGATATGCCTTTGGGCATTCTGGGTTCGCTGGTTATCTGCACTGTGCTTTACATTCTGGTTTCCGGCCTGCTCACCCGCCTCGTGCCCTACAGTCAACTCAACGTTCCCGATCCGGTCGTGGTGGGCATACGGGTCACCGGACAGCAATGGGCTACGTTCCTGGTAGAACTCGGGGCGCTGGCCGGCCTGGCCACCGTGATGTTGGTGATGTTGCTGGGTCAATCGCGGGTGTTCTACTCGATGTCGCGTGACGGCTTGCTCTGGCCCTGGGCAGGCAAGATTCATCCGCGCTTTCGGACGCCCTACCTCAGTTCGATCGTGGTCGGAGTTTTTGTTGCCATCCTGGCCACCCTGATCCCGCTCAACGTTCTCGATGAGATGACCAGCGTGGGCACGCTGCTGGCATTTGTTCTGGTCAGCGCCGGGGTGTGGGTTATGCGGCGCAGCCATCCTGATGTGAACCGTCCCTTCAAGACGCCCTTTGTGCCCCTGGTCCCGATTCTCTCGATTCTTTTTTCGGGGACGCTGATTGTCTCATTGTCCTACTGGACTCAACTCAGACTGGTGGTCTGGCTGGTGATCGGGTTGGTGATTTACTTCACCTACGGGCAAAAGCACAGCAAAGTGCAGGCGCTGGGCTCCGGAAAGAGATAGTATCGGTCGTTGGCCTTTGGTCGTTGGCTCTCGGTCGTTGGCCAGCCCGGCTGGTTCAGGTTCTGGAAACTCTCTTCGCGGTTGGCCCTGACCGCCGTAAGTGCCCAACGGCCGAGGTTTGGCCAACGGCCAAAGACCGACGGCCCACGGCCAACGACTAACCACCAACCACCGCATGAAAGCCTTGCGCAACCTGCGACTTATCGGCGCGGCGCTGCTCGCTCTCACTCTCATCGGTACGGCCGGATTTCACATCATCGAGGGATGGCCATGGTTCGATGGTTTCTACATGGTGATTACGACTTTCACCACCATCGGATACCAGGAAATTCATCCGCTCTCGCACGCCGGACGTGTCTTTAACGTCGGACTGATTCTTGCCGGCGTCTTGCTGGTGTTTCTCGGCATCGGGTCCCTGACCCAGGCTTTGCTAGAATTCGAGCTGGGCAGCTTCTTCGGAAGGCGGAAAATGGAGCGTGAGATCAGCCGGCTCTCCGATCACTACATCATTTGCGGAGCGGGACGAGTGGGGCGCAGCGCGGCGCGGGAACTGGCGAACAAGCGCGTGCCCTTCGTCATCGTCGATCAGGGTGCTGACCGGGCGGCTAATTCCGGAGGCGAGTGGCTGACTTTGGTCGGGGATGCTACCCAGGGTCAGGTGCTGCGGGCTGCTCACATCGAGCGGGCACGAGGTCTGGTGGCGGCAACCACCACCGACGCGACCAATCTCTACATAGTGCTCACCGCGCGGGAGCTGAACCCGCGGTTGCAGATCATTGCCCGCGCCAGCGAGGAAGATGCCGAAAAGCGCTTGCTCAAGGCAGGCGCCGATTCTGTGGTTTTGCCCTATCTCTTCGCGGGGCAGCGCATCGCGCGCTCGTTTCTTCAGCCCCACGTGGTGAGTTTTCTCGACTCGGCCACGACTCACCTTGATATGGACCTCGAAATCGGCGAAATCTGCGTGGCGAACGCATCTTCGGTCGCGGGCAAGACCATTGAAACTTCCCGCATCCGGCAGGATTGCGGCGCCGTCATCCTGGCCATCAAGCGGGAAAAGAAAATGGACTTCAATCCTTCGCCGGAAGATCGCATTGAAGCCGGCAACTACCTGATCGCGATGGGCGAATCCTCACAGCTGCGCCAGCTGGAACGAATGGCCGCGGCCCAGTCATGAAAATCGTTTCCGCTGCGGAAATGCGCGAGATTGACCGCGTTACCAGCGATCGCTTCGGCGTTCCCTCGCTGACCCTGATGGAGAACGCGGGAACCGCCGTGGCCGACTTCGTGGCGTCCCAATATCCCTCGGCCAAGCGTATCGGCGTGATTTGTGGAAAGGGAAATAACGGCGGCGATGGATTCGTGGTCGCACGCCAGTTGCACCAGGCCGGCAAAGAGGTTCGAGTCCTGTTGCTGGCCGAACCAGCCGAGCTGCGCGGCGACGCAGCGGAGATGTTTACCAAACTGCCGATCGCGCCGGTCACAGTTACCTCGCATGATCAATTGAAGGCTGCCTCGGCCCGGGCCGTTTTCGGCGCCGACGTTCTGGTCGATGCCATCCTGGGCACAGGCTTCCGGCCGCCGGTCAGCGGGTTATACGCCGAAGCGATCGCGGCGCTGAATGCGGTTTCCGCCCCAGTCGCGGCTGTCGATATTCCCTCCGGCGCGGACGCGGATGTGATGGGCGAGCAGGTGGGCGCAGTCGCCAGGGCCGATGCCGTGGTGACATTTACCGCGCCCCGTCCCGCGCACATCTTCGGAATGCTTACGGCCGGGCCGACGGTAATTTCGCCGATTGGTTCACCGGATCAGGCCATCGTTTCGTCGTTGCAGCTCAACGTAATTACGCCGCGTGATCTTGCGCCGCTGATCGGCCCCCGGCCGCGGGCAGCGAATAAGGGAAGTTTCGGGCATGTTCTGCTTCTCGGCGGATCGTTGGGGAAGGCAGGAGCCGCGGCCATGGCGGGAATGGCCGTGCTGAGGGCGGGCGCCGGCTTGTCCACCGTAGCCACCGCGAAATCGGTGATGGCGACGGTTGCAGGCTTTCATCCTGAGTTGATGACTGAGCCGCTCGATGATACCGATGCCGGCAGCATCTCGGTCCGCGCACTGCAGCAGGGACGTATGGACTCTCTCGCGGAAAGAAAGACCGTGCTGGCGGTTGGGCCAGGCATTTCGCGCAATTCTGAAACCGCAGAATTCGTCCGAGAAGTGGTGAAAAAATACAAACTCCCCGTCGTTCTGGATGCGGACGGCCTGAACGCTTTCGAAGACCGCGCAGCGGAGTTGAAGAAGATCGCGGGCACTCTGATCATAACTCCGCATCCCGGGGAAATGGCGCGGCTCATCGGTTCCACCATTCCTGCTGTACAACACGGCCGGCTGAATGTAGCCCGCACATTTGCCCGCGAGCACGACGCCATCGTCGTGCTGAAGGGTCACCGAACCTTGATAGCTCAACCCGACGGCACGGTCTGGGTGAACACCACCGGAAATCCCGGCATGGCGACCGGAGGCACCGGCGACATCCTGACCGGCATGGTCGCGGGACTGATCGCGCAAAATCCGGATCGCATCGCCGATGCGGTGATGGCCGCAGTGCATCTTCATGGTCTTGCTGGCGACGTCGCATGTGAGAGCATGGGCGAACAGTCGCTGGTCGCCACCGACCTGCTCAAGGCGTTGCCGGAAGCATTCCGCCGGACGCGGCGAGCGGCGCAGGAATCCCGAGTCACGATCGGCAACTGATCGTCATCCCCAGCGAAAAGACCCGCCCAAGCGGAGCTTGGACGGGCATTTCTTGGTTTCCATCCTACTGAAAGGGAAGAGGTTGGTTTCCTCAGTAAGTCTCGAATCTGTGCATGGCCCTTTCGTAATCTCCTGTTCGTAACCATCCCGTGAAATAGTTAAAGTCTTATGACCCACTTTCCCCAAGTGCACCCGCAGAAGCGTTCCCCTCGTATTCAACTTGGAGGTTCGGTTCCGGCACTCGTCATGCTGGAAGACGGTCAGCGCGCCAAAGCCAAGCTTCAAACCATCTCCGTTACCGGCGGCCTGTTACGGCTGGCCCGAACCCTGAGTCAGGGCGACTTTGTTGAGGTTGCTTTCCAGATACAGGGTGGTCCGGTCAGAGGGATGGCCGAAATGCTCAGCCCGGTTCGCGCTGCCAGCGACTCCTCATTGCAGCCATTCCGTTTCGTCGCGCTCGGCGATGACGACCACCGCGCTCTTCGCATGGCGGTGGACTCGGCTACGGACCGGAGCTTTCAGGGCATCCGATCCAGCCAGTGGTCCGCGCCGAAACCGATCTAGGCGGACTGAGGCAGAGCTGACCGCGACGCCTGCGCCGGACTCTTTCCAGGCCGGATGGCCTACCCGCGTTCTTCGAGATGGAATCGCTATACTGGTTTTTCGACCAGCATGGCGACCCAGGAATTCATCACCCATTCAGCCGAGGAGACGATTGCCCTCGGACGCTCGCTGGCGGGCGTCCTTGCTCCCCCCAAACTGGTGCTGCTGAGTGGCGACCTGGGCTCCGGCAAAACCACTCTGGTCAAAGGCATTGCCGAGGCTTTCCAGGCAGCATCCGCGGACGACGTTACCAGCCCAACCTTTACTTTAGTACACGAATACCGCGGTCCTGGGGTGACTCTCTATCACATCGATCTCTACCGGGTGGATACGCCGCGTCAACTGGAGACACTGGGGCTCGATGACCTCATCGCCGATGACAGTATTCTCTTAGTAGAGTGGGGGGAGAAGTTCCCGCACCTGCGGCGTGATCGGGACGTCGAAATCGTCCTGGAGCGGGTCGGGGAAGAGGGCCGGAGGATCCGACTGACGACCGGTTGAACATGAAATGCCAGCGGTACCAGCCCAAAGGTGCCTTTTATCGACTGAATTCTTGAGACACAATCAAGTCTTGATGCATCCAATTTCTATCTGATTACTGACCCGGCGGGAACTTACGGACGATCGGAAGTCAAACGATCGACTGAAGTTATGTCAAGCTGGTCTATTGGAGCTTTGGTGTGAAATCCCTTCAGATTTGGCTGCTGATCCTGGCGGCGCTGGCGATGGCCACGTCGTTGGCGGCAGAGGACGTCAACGTAGCCCAGCCGGGGACAGGACACATTACGGGCACTGTGACTGATGTGAACAACGACGTCCTTTCTGGGGCGACCGTTATTCTTGACGGCTCTCTTCTTAAGGATCCACGCACGGTCGTTTCGGACGACAACGGCTTCTTCGAATTCAAGAATCTCGATGCAGGAACCTATACCGTCACTATCAAGGCCGACGGGTTTGCAACCTGGACCTCGCCTCCCGTCCCCCTCAACCCAGGCCAGTTCATAATCCTGACTGGCAGCCAGCTCAAAATCGCCGAGGCACAGACCGTGGTACGTGTGGTTGAATCCCCAGAAGAGGTCGCCGCCGAGCAGGTCAAGATCGAGGAGCAGCAACGCGTTTTTGGCATCTTCCCCAATTTTTACGTCGTCTATGATCTCAACGCCCCGCCGCTGACCACAAAACTGAAGTTCCACCTCGCCCTACGGACCTCGATTGATCCGGTTACTATCCTCGGGGTAGCTGTACTTGCCGGCATCAACCAGGCCTCGGACGTTCCCGATTACCGGCAGGGTTGGAAGGGCTATGGCGAGCGCTATGGGGCTGCCGCCGCTGACGGCATTACCGACATCATGATTGGCGGCGCCATTCTGCCTTCGCTTCTCCATCAGGACCCGCGTTACTTCTACCAGGGCACGGGCACAAACAAGTCCCGTCTTCTTCACGCGATATCTAACCCATTCATCTGCAGGGGAGACAACGGACATCTGCAGCCGAACTACTCCAGCATCGGTGGCGATCTGGCCTCATCTGCCCTCTCGAACCTCTACTACCCACCATCCAATCGCGGCGCGGGGCTGGTCTTCCAGAATCTCGTCATCAGCACAGGCCAACGCATGCTCTCCAGCGTGGTGCAAGAGTTCGTCTTGCACAAGTTGACGCGCAAAGCCAAGAATCAAA
The DNA here is from genome assembly GCA_964528615.1 of uncultured Acidobacteriaceae bacterium. Classification (GTDB taxonomy): domain Bacteria; phylum Acidobacteriota; class Terriglobia; order Terriglobales; family Acidobacteriaceae; genus JAIQFF01. Next base: position 21,385 of record CAZGSU010000087.1, read on the forward strand.
CCGATGGCGAAGTAGACACGGCAACCGCCGCAAGCGGTTCTAAAATCCCATGATGTTATATCCGCAATCCACGTAGATTACTTCGCCGGTGATGCCGGAACTCGCGTCTGAAGCCAGAAATACCCCGGTCGAGCCAACTTCGCTCACATCCACGTTCCGTTGCAGCGGCGCCCGCTCGGCGTGTGCCTTCATCATTTGGCCCAGATCGCCAATGCCACGCGCCGCCAGGGTTTTAATGGGACCAGCCGAGATGGCATTGACCCGGATCTTCTTTTTTCCCAGGTCATAGGCCAGGTAACGCACACTGCACTCCAGCGCGGCTTTGGCGACGCCCATGACGTTGTAGCGAGGCACAACCCGCTCGGATCCGTAGTAGGTCATGGTAATGACGCTTCCGCCATCCTCCATCAGCGGCGCCGCTGCCCGGGCCAGAGCCACCAGTGAATACACGCTGACGTCGTGGGCAACGCGGAATCCCTCGCGCGAAGTGGCGACGAATTCTCCCTTCAGTTCTTCCGCCGGAGCGAAGGCGACGCTATGCACCAGAACGTGCAGCTTGCCGTAACGCTCCTTGAGCTGGCTGAAGAGCCGGTCGATGGCCGCATCGTCGGAGACGTCGCACATGAAGGCTTCCGCGCCGGGCAGGGAAAGAATCAGGTCTTTGGCTTCCATTTCCAGGCGCTCGTTCTGATAGGTGATAGCCAGCGTGGCGCCGGCATGGTGCAGCCCTTGCGCGATCGACCACGCGATCGAACGCTTGTTGGCGACTCCGAAGACCACGGCGATTCGACCTTCGAGGCTGGATGACATAGCGTCTCCTGGACTCAAGCGGAACGCAAAAGAATAACAGCCGGGATGGCGTATTTGCCACAGCACGCGCTTGAGGGATTGTCGAATTGCCAAATTTTAGAAATTACGATTGAAAATCCGTCAATTCGTCAATTTGTAAATCCGTCAATTCTTTATTTCCCCCACAGCCGGGGCCTCGACCGCCGTCCGCACCGGCCACATCGCGGTCACAAATCCCACTGCGTAGACCATCCCGATGATGGAAAAGCCCGCCACAAGGTTCCATTGCGCGACCGCACCTACCAGAAATCCCAGGACGATCTGCAGCATCGTGCCGGCAAAGTAGAACGTATTTTGCACCCGCCCCATGAAGTGCTGCGGTACCTGTTCCATGATGCTGGTGTTCATGGCGACCCCACTCACGCCGCGCGCTGAGCCCATGATGCCGTAAACCGCAACTGCCACCGCTAGCCAGGGAGAGAGCGGCGCTACGATCATTGAAATCGCCAGCAGGCCCATGGAAATTGCAATCGAGCGGCGTGCGCTCACCATCGCGATGAGATGCGGCGCATAGAGCGCACTGATAAACGCGCCGGTGCCCCAACCTGCGTTCAGCCAGCCGTAACCCACGGCACCGCCGTGGAAGACATTGTCGCTCAAGGGTGCGGTGACCACCACGCCGGTCAGCATTGCGCCCAGAAAAAGCGCCCAGCTCACTCCCAGCATGACCACGGGGCGGTGGCCGCGAAGAAAGTCGATGCCTTCACGCATCTCACGAACAAAGCGCTCGACCGCGGTTTCCGCGGCCAGGATGTCGGCGCGCAGTTCCGCCGGCCGAGGCACAACGTGGCGCCCCTTGCGCACTCCGAGGTACAGGAGAAAAGACGCCAGGTAGGTGGAGAAATCGATCAGCAACACACCGCCCAGGCCGATGTGGTTGTAGACGAATCCGACGATGGACCCGGCGATCAGCCACCCGCCCTGAATCCCCGCCAGCAGGAAGGTGTTGGCGTGGACAAACTCTTCCCCCGGCGTCAACTCCTGGATCAACGCGGTGATGGTTGGCCAGAACATCCAGAAACCGGCCGCCACCAGCGTGTTCATCAGGTACAGTTCCCAGACTTTTACCTTGCCGACAAAGGCCAGGATTGAAACTGTGAGAATGATGACGGCGCGGATGGCATCCAGCATCATGACCAGCCGGCGCCGGTCTTCGCGGTCAATCAGCACTCCGGTGAAGGGCAGCATCAGCATGGCGGGAAGCGTCTGCAGCACGGCGAACGTTCCCAGCGCTACTTCCGAGTGGGTGGCCTGCAGAATGTACCAGGCAACGGCCGCGGAGTTCATCCCGCTGCCCAACATTGAGATCATGTTGGCAGCGAAAACGTACCGCATGGCCGGCTTCTGCAGAATGTTGCGCATACTTAAATGTAAACGATTGAGATTTTCTTTGCGTCCTCTGTGGCCTTCTTTGCGGCCTTTGCGGTCAAAAGCTTTTAACCGCAGAGTTCGCAAAGAAATGCAGAAGTACACAGAGAAATTCCGATCACTCCTGAGCCGTGCCGGCTTCCGAAATCAGGAAGACGATCAGGATGAGCAACTCTGGTTCAATCGGGTGCCGGTATCTTGCGTGCGGAAACACGAAGTAATACGTCGTGGGATAAGACAGCACCAGGAGCAAGAACAACCATGCGCCTGGCTTCTTTTTTCTGATCGCCCTCGCCAATCCCCAGATCGCCAGCACCGATGACGCCAGAAAAAACGAATTGCGAAAATCAAACAGCGCCGGGCTGCCGGTCTCCTTCGGAACTCCCGCCCAGTAATAAACAAATCTCTTCAGGCTGATCACCGCGAAACGATCTGGATGCTTGCGGATCCAGTCGAACGCCTGGCGCTTGCACTCTTCCGCGTATGCCAGTTCCCCCAGACGGCGGAACTTCTCGAACTCCAAAACGTTCAGGTTGGGTTGTAGGTATGCCATCAGCCTGCCGTCGGCGTAGGAGCCGTTTCCCAAACGAAATTGCAGACCGAAGTCGTCGCGGATGAAGACGAATCTTCCAAATGTCTGGTAGTTGCGGGCCAGCCACGGTGTCAAACAGGCGAAGAAGACCGCTGAGGCCAGCACCACCCCCGCCAGCGATGGCAATCCGCGTTTGTGCCGGCGATACCAGATCCAGAGCCCGGAAAAAGGGAGAAAGGCAAGCATGGAGGGATTTGACAATGCACCGCACCCCCAGAGCACGCCGTAGATGGCCCACCCCTCCCAGCCGCTCCAGTCCTCCAGTTCGAGCGACACCAGAAAAATGAGGCTTAACAACAGCGGCCCCAGAGTCGTGTCCCACACCCAATGAATGGACCAGTACATGGCGTACGGGAGCAGCGCCCAGGTCCAGGCCGACCACCGCGCCACTTTCTCGCCCATGGTTTTTCGCGCGATGAAAAATACCGGAATCGCAGTCAGGGCGGTGAGCAGACTGTTGGTGGTGAGCAGCACCCATGCCGAAGTCGTGGAGTAAACCCCGAAAATTTTGAAGACGCCGCCGATCAAATAGGGATAGAGCGGCGGTTCCCACGCGGTCGGGCCGGTGGAATCGCCATACGGATTGCTGAAGCCCTGACCCAGCGCGATGGAGCGCCCGACGCGGCCCATTTCCCATCCAAAAGCAAAATGGTCTTCCGCCGGCCGAAAGCGGTATTGGTGGAACACACCGATTGCGGCGACCTGAAGGGTTAGAGAAATCAGTACCATCCACAACAGCGAGCGGCGGATTGTTTCCGGAGTTGCGGCCGCGGCTGACGGCGCGAGTGGTGGAATTGCGTTCAACGGGGTGGCAGGCGGGAGAACGCCACCGGGAACGGCGAAGTCTCAGATCGCTCCCGCGGGGAAAACAGCCGGCGGCGGCTCGCGAAACGTAAGCGGACGAGCGTCCAGATTGCCAGCCATCCATCGGAGTGCCGGATTTTCTTGCCCTGCTTGGCGCCTCGTGGAGTATAGGAGACGGGGACTTCCCAGATTTTCTCCCCCATCCGGCAGAGCTTGGCCGTCACCTCCGGGCAAAATTCGAAACGCCGGCACTCGAGGGGGATCTTTTGCAGCAGGCTGCGGCGAAACACCTTGTAGCACGTAGCTTCATCGTGAATGCCGGCCCCGTACAGCAAGTTGGTGAGGTGGGTGAGAAATTTCGCTCCCATGTAGAAGCGCAACCCTCTCTCCGGCCGGTCTGGACGCACCCCGTAAACCACATTCGCTTCGCTCTCTCGCAACGGGCCTAGCAGCGCGGGGTAATCCTGCGGATCATATTCCAGATCGGAATCCTGAATCAGCACGTACGCGCCGCGTGCGTATTGCAGACCGGTGCGGACGGCCGCGCCCTTGCCGCAGTTCTGTTCATGAAAAATTACCGTCATGTAGTCTGTTGCCGGCAGTGCCCGCAGTTTTTCCCGGGTGCCGTCGGTCGAACCGTCATCCACGATGATGATTTCTTTCAGCACCGGAGACGCTTCGATGGCCTGCAGCAACTCTTCGACGTGCGCAGCCTCGTTGTAGATAGGAACGATTACCGAGAGGTACTCATTTTCAGCGGCTTCGGCTGCGCTCTCAGACCGTATTCGGGTTGTCACGGCGGGTAAACTCATCGTCGTTACTCGGCCAGAATAGCATCAGATGCGGAGGAGAGGAATAAGGTGTTCCAGGTTGGATGACAACTCCGGCTATCCCGTCTGTCATCCCGAGCAATCTTTCTTCGCGCGAAGAAGGATTGTCGAGGGACCTCGGTTTTGCCGGCAGCACCAGCGGCCCATCCAAACCCAGATCCCTCTCTTGCCCTCACCGCGCAAGCACGGCTCGGAGCGGCGCTCGCGATGACAACTGCGGCTATCCCCAAGTCTGTCATCTCCAGCGCCGACTGAGTACGGGGCGGCGCTCGGGATGACAAAGCAGAGAGCAGTACTCTCTTATACCTTGCAGTGCACCCCACTTCGGAGCTAGCATTCGCGCTGCTGGGGGCCTGAGCGGTCTCCCGTCCACCGGCGGAGGTGACGTCATGAGTCGCAGTCTCTTTCGCATTGCTTCGATCATTTTGCTTTCTCCCTTGGTACTTTCCCCATTTTCCCTGCAGGCACAGATACAGACCATCGTGATTCCCGCGGGCACGCCGGAAGATCAGGGGCTTCAGGCCATCAGCAAAGAACCGGATGCGCAAAAAAAGTTGACCATGTACCAGGATTTCCTGCAGCAATTCTCATCGAATCCGCAGGCGGTGGCTTACGGAAACTGGCAGCTTGCCCAGTACTACCAGGGTGCGGGCGACCTGCAGAAGGCGCTCGATTACGGCGACAAGGCGGTCGCCAGTTCGCCGCGGAATCTCGATATTCTCGTGTCTCAGGCCAGCATCGCCCAGCAGATGAAGAACAACAGCAAGCTGATGGAATACTCGCTGCGCGGAGGCGAAGTCTACAACTCAATCGACAAGATGCCTAAGCCCGAGGGTGTGAGCGACCAGGATTTTGCTACACACAAGGAGGCAGAGAAAGCCGCGGCCAAGAATTCCTACGAGTTTCTCGAGGCTGCCGCTTTCAACGTAATCGTCGACGAGACCGACGCCAAAGCGCGGATGAGCGATATTGAGCGCTTTACTCCAGCGTTTCCCAATTCGCGGTTTGACGAATCGGTTGCCTCCTACGCCATGATGTCGCTCTCCGAATTGAAAGACATGTCGCGCATGGTTTCCTACGGCGAAAAGGCGCTGGCGTCCAACCCCAACAGCCTGCCCACGCTGCTGCTTCTGGCGGGCGCTTACGTCGACGACCCCAAACCCGGCAGTGTGGGGAAGGCCGTGACCTACGCGCAAAAAGCCGTGGCGGTCGCCAAGGCCGATGCCCCGGATGCAGACCGCTCTCGCAAGCTCTCCGCCGGGGTCGCTCATTCAACCCTGGGCTACGCCTACATGAAGGAGGATAAAACTGCGGCCGCCATTCCGGAATTGAAGTCGGCGTCCGGCTTGCTCAAGGGACTGGATGACCAGCAGTATGCCGTCGCAGAGTACCGCCTGGGTTATGCCTATGCCAAGCTGAGCCGCGTCAGCGAGGCGCGTGACGCATTGATGGAAGCTGCCAAGATTCCGGGACCGGTACAGCCGCTGTCGCAGGATCTGCTGTCGAAAGTGAACGCGGCGCGGGCCAAAGGGAAGTAGCTGGTCATCCCGACCGGGGTGGAAGAAGTCCTACCTGCCTGTCATCCCGAGCGGAGTGGCTGCTTCGCATTTGGCGAAGCAGCTGTGCAATCAACGTATCCCCACCTGCTGTCATCCCGAGCGCTGCTGCGAGCCGCGCTTGCGCGGCGAGGACAAGCGAGGGACCTGGGTTTTGACGGCAGTGTACAGGATCCGGCAAAAACCCAGGTCCCTCGACAATCTTTCTTCGCGCGAAGCGCGAAGTAAAGATTGCTCGGGATGACAATCGCTGAAAATGAACTCAGGGGGATTCCGCTATGCGGCACCCGCCGGAAGCCAGAAGCCAGAAGCTCCCAGCTAGTGCTTCACCAGATCATCCGACAGCAACAGCGCCTTGGACGCAAGATTATGCGCGCGCTCGACGTCTCCCGCTGCTTCGGCAGCCTTGGCTTGCTCCATGTACTTGCGAATCTGGCTGACGCTGTCCTGCTGGGTCTGGCCAAGCTGGCGGGTCGAGATTTGTTTCAGGTTGGCGTCGGTCGTGGCCAATAGTTGGGTTGTGCTCTGGCGCTGGCTGGATGCTTGCTCGTCGCTCATGCCGGGAGCTAGCTGAACCACCGGATCGGTTGTGCCGCCATTACGCACGACTTTTTTCTCCGGCGCCGCGCCGGACGTAGCGGTGGCAGTGTGCTTACGGCGGCGTTTCTTGGCAGCGGTTTTGGCCTTCGATTCCGGAGTCTTCGGCGACGCCTCAGGCTGCGCTTTCGGGGTTTGCGTGGCAGTATCCGGCGCCGGCGCTGTCTGCGGCGGCGGTGTCTCTGACTTCGGTTCACCTCCAGGCTGCGGAGGTTCCTGCACCCCGCCAGCGGGCGCGGTTTCCTGCGGCGCGCCGGATGGCGGAGCATCTGCCTGCGGTTGATTGTCTTGTGCGAGCTGCAAAATCTGCGCCGGCGACAGGACCGCAACTGAAGGAGTCGTCAGCACGAACAATCCGAGAATGGCGGCCAGATACATTTGTTTTCTAATTTGGATGCTTCGAACTCTGTATGCTCCGAGCAGGTTCAGAAATTCTAACCTGCGGCAGCAACCGGATTCTCAGCGCCGACACTCCCGTCCGCGGGCGCGCGGGCACTCCAGACTGGAAACCAAAAACCAGAAACCAGAAACTGCCTTTCTTCCCGGCTCCGCCCAGGGCATCCTGCCCCTGTTCAGTTCTAACCCAGTTCTAACTACGAACCGCGGCTTCCTGCAGCGAATCGGAGCGGGACTGCACCAGCGGCAAGCGCAGGCGAAACGTCGTACCCTTTCCTTCTACTGAGTCGAAGTCAACCGAACCATAATGCCATTGCAGAATCTGATAAGTTTGCGCCAGTCCGATTCCGGTTCCTTCTTTCTTGGTGGTGAAGTAGAGCTCAAAAATCTTGTCCTGCGCGTCTGCTGGAATTCCGTTCCCTTGGTCGCGAATCTCGGTCACCACCATGTCATCTTCGCGCCGGGCCGAGACCGTCAGCTTGCCCCCGTTCGGCATCGCCTGAATACCGTTGAGGACGACGTTCAGAATGGCCTGCTTGATGAAGTCAGTGTCCACTTTCACCATCAACGGCTGCGAGGGAAGCTGGCAGGTAACGGTGACGCCATGACGCCCGGCATCAGGTCCGGCCAGTGCAGCTCCATCTTCCAGCAGGCGGCGCAAGTCGGTCTCCTCCAGATGAAGATCGCGCGGACGGGTGAAGTCGACCAGGATTTGTACCACGCGATCCAGCCGGTGGATTTCGCTGCCGATGATATCCATGTGGCGGCGCGTGTCCGGATCAACCTGGTGAAGCTTGCCTTGCAGCAACTGCAGGTGCAGGACGATGGCATTGATCGGATTCTTGACCTCGTGGGCCACGCCGCGGGTGATCCTGCCGCTGGCCGAGAGCCGGCGTGACATTTCGATCTCGTCTTCAATTCGGCGTACTGACTCGGCATCGCGCATGATCAGCAGGGCGCCAATCTGCGTTCCTTTTTCCTGAATGAAGTCGAGCGAAACCTGTACCCGCTTTCCGTTGGGAAACTCAATCTCCCGCTGCGCCACCGGGCTGCGCATTTCAAATGATTGCCGTACCAGCGCGCCCAGCGCCGAATCGGCGGAAAAAATCTCCCGCGCGGCGTGGCCCAGCAGCTCCCGCCGCGGACGCCCAAGGAACTTCTCCACCGATGCGCTAACCAGCACCACACGCGAGTCGCGAGTGAAGAGCATCAGACCGTCCTGCAGGTTGCCCATGATCTGATCGACGTTGTCCTTCAGGGCGGAAAAAATCTCTTTTGCGTCGCGCATCTGGCGTCCCAGATGAGCAATCTTGAGGCTTACCAGTCCATATTCGTCGTGATCCCCGTCGGGGTCTGCGACTGGCTCCGGACTGCCCGCGGTAACGCTGTCCAGGCTGCGGTTGATCTGTTCCAGGGGCCCTAGAGCGATGTGTGAGAGCCCGGCTGCAAGTATCAGAGAAAGGAGGATCGCAATACTGGAGAAAACCACGGCCTGCCGCAACCGCGGAGTCAGTTCGTTCTTCAGGAACACGGTGGAGACACCCACCCGGATACTGCCGAAGCGGGCTCCATCCAGTTGCAGCGGGATGCGCACGTCATACACCGTTGGCGGGTTGTAGACCATCCGGAACTGGTGCCGGAAGTCGGCGTTTTCTACTGCATGGAAATCGGGCCGCTCGGGGACGGGTTTGCCGATCAGGTCGGGATTGGTGTGCAGGATGGCTTTGCCGTCGCTATCGACAATGGCAGCGTCATAAATGATGGTCCAGGTGCCCACCACCGACGCCAGAAAATTGTTGAGGTCGCGATCCGTGCCCAGGTAGTACGCCACGGCCCGGCGCATGGCCAGAGGGTTCGTGGTGTCCACCTTGGTGCTGGTCAAGTCGGGCGCCGCATTCGCGGCCAGGTAGGCCAGGTTTGAAGTCAGCTGCGCCGCAGACTCACGCGCCGTGGTCACCCGCTGGCGCAAGAGCTCGGAAATATAGATATACGAGAAGGCAGACACCAGCACCGCAACCATGAAGGTGATGGCCAGCACGATTTTTGTTTTTCGGCGCATGGACGATAAAGCACCTGGCACTCAGCAATCGGCAATGACCACGTGGGGACAGCCGCCCTCGGCTGTGCAGTCGAGCGAAGCTCGACAGCTTATTGCCGGGGTCGGAATTGCGGAGCTGCGCTCCGCTGGACAGCCGAGGGCGGCTGTCCCCACGTGGTCATTCCAAAATGCCAAGTGCCTCTTACTCTTCCCTCACCAACGCCGCGTCTGCCGTCGCGTTGCCATACTCCTTGAGCTTGTTGTGCAGAGTCTTCAAGCTGATGCCCAGAATTTCTGCGGCCCGGGTCTTGTTGTTATTGGTTGACTCCAGGGTCTTCAGGATCAGCAGTCGCTCCGCTTCCTCAACTGTGGTTCCCACTCCCAGATGGACCGTGTCGGAATCCTCGGCCTGACTGCGGAGACTGGATTGCCCGAAGCCCGGGGGCAGATGTTTGGTTTCGACTACCGCGCCGTCACACACAATGATCGCGCGCTCCAAAGTATTGCGCATCTCGCGCACATTGCCCGGCCAGGAGTAGTTCTGAAAGGCGTTGAGGACAGCTTCGCTCACACCCGCCACCTTGCGGCCGTGCTTCTCGTTCATATCCGTCAGCAATGCCTGCACCAGCTCGGGAACATCTTCCTTGTGTTCACGCAGTGGGGGCATGTGAATGTTGAAAACGTTGAGGCGGTAATACAGGTCGTTGCGCAGTTCGCCGCGGGCAACGGCTTCCTCGGGAACCTTGTTAGTTGCGGCCAGGACGCGGACGTCCACCGTGGTCTCAACTTTGCTTCCCAGGCGGCGCAGCTTGCGGTCTTCGAGCACGCGCAACAGCTTGGCTTGCGTGGCCACCGGCATCTCGCCGATTTCATCGAGCAGCAGAGTACCTCCCTCGGCCAGCTCAAAGCATCCGGTGCGCCGCTCCAGCGCTCCGGTGAAGGCGCCTTTTTCGTGGCCAAATATTTCGCTTTCGATGAGCGTTTCCGGGATAGCCGCACAATTGATGGGCACGAACGGCTTGCTCCGACGCGGGCTGAGTTCGTGAACCGTGCGAGCTACCAGCTCTTTGCCGGTTCCGCTGGCTCCGGTAATTAACACCGAAGCGGTACTGGGCGACACCATTTCGATCAAGTGGAAGATTTCCTGCATTTTCTTGGACGATCCGATCAGGCTTCCCAGCGATCCGGCGTCACGCAGCTTACGGCGAGTGACCTCAAGTTCAGCCCGGGTTCCCAGCAGGGACGAGGCATTTTGCAGGATGGTGCGCAGCCGGTTGGTGTCGATGGGCTTGGTGATGTAGTCATAGGCGCCCATGCGCATTGCCTGGACTGCGGTGTCAATCGTTCCCTGCGCCGTCACCACCACCACCGCCATGGTCTGGGCATCGGTGGCCAGCTTCTCCAGTAGTTCCAGTCCGCCCATGCGCGGCATCTTCATGTCGGTGACCACAATAGAAGGCGTCCAGGCGGTAACTTTTTCCAACCCCTCAGTACCATCCCTTGCTGTCTCGGTCCGATAGCCCCAACCGGTGATCAGCTCGGCCAGACCGGTTCGCTCGTTTTCTTCATCCTCGACAATCAGTACTTTTTCGTGGCTCATAGAGGTCTGACAGCCATTATTGAGGCTTTCCGGCCCCTCTGCAAGCTGAGAAGGCGGCCGGCGGTGTCCTGAATTCGCTAACCACGAGGGACACGAAGTTGCATGACGCCGAAAAATCCGAGGGGGTCTCTTCGTGCATCTTCGTGTCCTTGGTGATCGAGTCAGATCACCAAGGCTGCCCTGGCGCTGCCGGGTTCCGGGGTCTTCCGATAAATAGAGGTTCGGCTACCGAACGCAAAGTATCATTCTGAGACCAAAAATGACAGGTTGCCGGCTTGTAAACAAAGTTTTCGGTCCCCAATCGCTTGCTTTGACCTTTCACTGGAGTAAAATCATCTCCCTATATCGCAGCAGGTCTGGTCTTCCACGCCGATTCCCAGTCTTGTCCTGCAGCAGAGCGTGACGCAAAAATAGCTTCTTGAGTTTGCAAAAAGTCGTTGTGCAAAAAGTTTTGGAGGATTGCATGTCACTTCGTCGTGGTAGAAGAACTGCGCGGTCGTTGTCTGGCGCTCTCCTGGGTATGCTGGCTGTGTGCTTGATCTCAATTTCCGCAATGGCGCAAGACGAGGCCACCCCTAAAATAGATATCTTCGTGGGTTATCAATGGCTGCACCCGGGGGCCACAGTCCCGGTTCCATTTCAGCCACCGGGCGCTGCCCTGCCCCAAAAGATGGGCGACATTCCGCAAGGCGCCGGCGCCAGCGCTGCCTACAACTTTAGTCCGCACTGGGCGCTGGAAGCGGACTACGGCGGTAACTCGAACAAGAACGGTTCGGAGAATACTTTTTCCGTCGGGCCTCGTTTCGCCGTGCGCAGTGAGGGAGTCATGTTCTTCGCTCACACCTTGCTGGGATACAACCGGCTGACAGTTCCGCTGGTCGACACCAGCAACGGCTTGGGCGCGATCCTAGGCGGCGGCATGGATCTTTCCGTGTGGAAGCACCTTTCGTTGCGGTTGTTTGAAGCCGACTATGTCTGGGCCAACCAAAATTTTGCCAACGAAGTTTCGCCGGCTTTCCCTGCGCTGCGGCGTCCCCAGTTGAGCGGGGTCCGCCTGCGCACCGGCCTGGTCTTTAACTTCGGCTTCCCGACGCTTGCGGTCCCGGCCGCGAGTTGCTCGATCCAGCCCAGCGAAGTCATGGTGGGTGAACCCGTCACTGCCACGACCAGCGCGAGCAATTTCAATCCCAAGCACACCCTTAGCTACACCTGGAACAGCACCGGCGGGAAGGTGACCAGCAAGGACAACACCGCCACCATCGACACGAATGGCGTGGCTGGCGGAAGTTATACGGTCAGCGCTCACGTAACCGATCCCAAAGTGAAGAAGAACGGTGAAGCGAGTTGCACTGCGAACTTCACGGTGAAAGAGCCACCCAAGAATCCGCCGACCATGTCCTGCTCGGCCAACCCGGCCTCGGTTCAGTCAGGCACGCCTTCGACCGTGACCTGCACCTGCACCAGTCCGGACAACGTACCGGTCACCATCGGCGGGTGGAGCGCCACGGGTGGTAGCGTCTCCGGCGACGCAGGCACCGCGACACTCAACACCACAGGAGCTCCGGCGGGTCCGATCACGGTCAGCGCCACTTGTACCGATTCTCGTGGCCTTACCGCGAACGGCTCCAGTCAGGTGACGGTAGAAGTTCCGCCGCCACCGCCGCCGCAGGCCAGCAAGCTGAGCGAGTGCGAATTCCCCAACAAGGTAAAGCCGTGGCGCGTGGACAACACCTGCAAGGCCGTACTGGACGATGTGGCCGCGCGGTTGCAGCATGACCCCGATGCCAAGCTGGTCATTGTGGGCAACGCTGAGCCCGGCGAGAAACGCAAGAACCTGGCCGGCGAGCGGGCCGTCAATTCCAAGGCATATCTGTCCGGTGGTGAAGCCAAGCAAGCCATCGATGCCAGCCGAATTGAGGTACGCACGGGTGGCGCAGGCACCAAGACCGCCGAGTATTGGGTGGTTCCAGCCGGTGCAAATTTTGCCGGTGAAGGAACCACGGTGGTGGATGAGTCGGCGGTGAAAGCGGTTCCGGATCACCCCGCTGCACCTAAGAAAAAAGCGGCTAAACCCAAGGCTCAGTGACAGTTGAAAAACCACGGCCGGCCGAGTCCCATACTCGACCGGCCTTTTTTTGTCTGTCCTTCAGTAACTTGAAAATCGCGTGTTACGCTGTCACTCTCAGCCGCGAGCGCATATTTTTTCGCCAGGGGCAAATTCACCTATGATTTCGCGTGTCATTTCCACTAAGTTACTGATTACATTGGCTGTTGCCATGCTCTCCGTTACCACCCTCTGGGCCGGTCAGTGGACCGCCCTGGGTCCTGACGGAGGAGATGTCCGGAGTCTGAATTTCGACCCGAAGAGTCCCGACCGTATCTATCTCGGTACCAGCACAGGCAGTCTTTTCCTCTCCAATGATGGCGGACACAATTGGTCGCGGCTCGCCCATCTGGGCGGCGATGACAATGTTCTCGATCACATCGTCATCGATCCGCAGAATCCCAAACACATTTATGTTTCCGCCTGGAGCGTTGAGAACCAGCAGGCCGGCGATGTGTATCGCTCGCATGATGGCGGCAACAACTGGGAAGCACTGCCTGGCATGCATGGAAAATCGGTCCGCGCCATGGCCATTTTTCCCGGCGATTCCAACGTCCTGGTAGCGGGTGCGCTGGATGGCGTTTTCAAGAGCAAGAACGGCGGCAATAGCTGGGAGCAGATTTCTTCGGCCAGCCAGGCTGAACTCAAGAACATCGAATCAATCGCCATCGATCCCAAGAATCCCGACGTGGTTTATGCCGGCACCTGGCACCTGGCCTGGAAGACGGACGACGGCGGCGCCAACTGGCATCGCATCAACAAGGGCATGATCGATGATTCCGACGTGTTCTCGGTCATCGTGGACTCCTCCAATCCTGCTGTGGTTTACGCCAGCGCCTGCTCCGGGATCTACAAGAGCGAGAGCGCGGGCGACCTGTTCCACAAACTGCAAGGGATTCCGTTTTCCGCGCGCCGCACCCGCGTGCTGAAGCAGGACCCAGCCAATCCGGCGACCGTGTATGCCGGCACCACCGAGGGTCTGTGGAAGACCATCGACGGCGGCAAGACCTGGAAGCATGTGACGAACTCGGAAATCGTAGTCAACGATGTGCTGGTGGATCCGCGCAATTCCAGCCGGGTGCTGCTGGCTACCGACCGCAGCGGCGTTCTGGCCAGCGAAGACGGCGCGCAGACTTTCACGGCCTCCAATCACGGCTACACTCACCGGTATGTGAGCGCGATTCTGCCGGACAAGAGCGACCCCAACTCCATGCTCGTGGGCGTGGTCAACGACCGCGAGTGGGGCGGCGTTTTCTCCACTCACGATGGCGGCCAGAGCTGGCAGCAGAAGAGCGCCGGCCTGGGCGGACGCGATGTGTTCGCGTTGCAGCAGACCTCGAATGGTGCGCTGATCGCCGGCACCAACAAGGGCATGTTCCTGCTTGATCGCAATGCCAGCCAGTGGCGGCCGATCAACAACATTGTTACCGAGAAGACTCCGGCCCGCCTGGTGAAGGTGAGCGCGAAAGGAAAGAAAGGGGCGAAGACAGTAAAGACGCCCGCGGTTATGGTTCGATACGTTCTGGACGCACGCGTGAGCGATATCGAAGTCACACCCAAGCGCTGGCTCGCAGCCACCGGAGCTGGACTGCTCATCAGCACCGACCAGGGCAAGACCTGGACCGGCGGTCCGGTTCTGGGCAAGACCGATTTCGTCTCAGTTGAGTCCGAAGGCGACCTGATTGTGGCCGCCACTCGCGTCAACGTTCTGTACTCGACGAACGCGGGCACGAGCTGGCAGCAGGCGCCGTTGTCCTCCTACATCACCAGCATTCACGGCGTGACGCTTACCCCTGAGGGTGAGATTCTGGTAGCTTCCCGGGAAGGCGCCTTCCGCAGCTCCGATTCAGGCACGACCTGGGAGCACCTGGTAAACGGCTTGCCCGACAAGAACATCAGCTCCATCGCCTATGACCAGGGCCGGAAGCGGCTGCTCGCTACCAGCACGGCCACCGGCGTGGTGTTCGAGAGCAAGGACAGCGGCCACAGCTGGCATCGCGGTCCTGACTCGGGATACCCACTGCGCCGCATCAGCGTGGTGCGCGGCCGTTTCGTGGGCGCAACCCCGTTTGACGGCGTGATCGTCCAGCCCGAAAACGAAGCCGAGAGCGCGTCGGTCAGCATGGGCGGTTCGTCCAACTAACCAATCATTAAGACTCGTTAAGCAAAACCTACGGAGGAGCGGGAAAATCTGCTCCTCCGTTTTTTTGCTTTTTCTATGCCGATGGAGGGACGGGCGTCCCGCCCGTTCAGGCCGAGCCAAGCTCGGCAGTTGATCGGGCTTGGTAGCGCCGGCATCCCTTCGGCTTCGCTCAGGGCGTGCTTGCTGGCTGTCGCGAGTGCGTCTCGCCCCCGCTGTTCGCGCGGAGGGCAAGATGCCCTCCGGACAGCTGGTGGGACGCCGGCGCTACGAACCCCAATACTACCCGCAATAACTACACGGCCACGGCCCCTCGCTCCACTAACTCCTGATAGATCAATCCCCGACGATGGCATCCCACTTGCGACTTGTGGGAACGTGGTTGAGCGCGGCAGGATTATTTTATGAAGCTGTCGATTGGGAGCTTGCGGAGCCCAGCCGCGTTCTCCGTTTTGATGTTGGCGATCACGCTGGCTGGCTGTTCGCAAAAAGAGAGCCTCCCGGTCGCCAGCGGGAACGAGGCGGCGAACGACCAGCTTCCTTTCTCCGCGGCCTCCGACAAGGAGGGTTTCTTCCCAACCGGTTCTCTGACGCCTACCGCCATCCCGGCAGGGACTCCAGTCACTATCCACGTGCAGTTGTCTCTATCCAGCGCAACGTCGCACTCCGGGGATTCGTTTGAAGCAGTCCTTGACCAGCCCATTATCGTGCGAGGACGCGAGGTGGCGCCACGGGGCGCGATCGTGGCCGGAAAGATTCTCGACGCCAGAGCGTCCGATCAACTCCAGGAGCCCGGCTACATGCGCCTGGCCCTGACCGCAATTTCCATCAACGGCAAATCTTTCCGCATCCAGACGTCCAGCATCTTCGTAAAGCGCGGCGCGCACGGGAACAGCAATCCGACGGTGATGGGCGGAGCACCGATGAGCCTGGCTTCGATTGGTCCAGCCTCGATTGGTGCAGCATCGATTGCCACCGCGTCTATTAGTCCAGCCTCTCTGAACAAAGCCTCGATCAGCCCAGCTTCAATTGGGCCAGCACCGGGCGGAGCATCGCCGGTCACATCGTCCGGGAACAAAAAAGGCACGCTGATTGGCGCCTCCTCCAGAACGGTTACCGTATCCGGACCCGTCTACGCCGAGAACCGGGACGTTGGCATCACCCCAGAACGACGTCTGACATTTCATCTCGCCCAGCCGTTACCTCTCGAATTCTGAACTGACTTGTTTGTGCGATTCCCCCGAGAGCACTGGTGGATGACGTTTCCACCTTATTGAGTGTTGCATAATATAGTTACATGGGAAACAGTTCGGCCTGCTGCCAGAAGGCGATTACCAGAGTAGGCCGTCTGCGCATGCGACGGAGTGCCTGGCGCGCGTAATGGCTCAACTGCCCGAACGTGGTAGGGCAGAAGTTCGGCAGCTCGTGCTGTTTCCAGTGGGACCACAGATACTCGACCGGGTTGAGTTCAGGAGCATAAGCGGGAAGAAATTCCAGCCATAACCGTCCTTTCTGCTGCCGCACAAAGTCCCACA
>CAZGSU010000088.1:0-56769 GCA_964528615.1 uncultured Acidobacteriaceae bacterium
AAAGAGTGTTCGTAGAGCAGCAGCAAGATCACTACGAGAACACCGAGCCCTGCCAGTTTCCCCATTCCAAATACGATCAACAGCGCCACCAGCAGACCTACCATCACAAGGTGAAAGGCGCGCGCGATCCAGAGCGCGGTCCGTATGCCGACGTGTCGCGGAATAGAGTGCAGCCCGGCTTGACGGTCGAAATCGAAATCCTGGCAGGCATACAGGACGTCAAAGCCTCCCACCCAGAACGTGACCGCAGCGGTGAGCAGCAGGATGCGCGGATCCAGCGAGCCTCGGACCGCGATCCATGCGGCCGACGGCGCGATACCGAGCGCGAATCCCAGCACCAGATGCGACCAGCACGTGAACCGCTTGGTGTAGGAGTAGAGCAAGATCACCGCCAGCGCCACCGGAGACAGTACCAGCGCCAGGCGGTTCAGCCGGGAGGCGGCGAGCACAAACGCGGCGCAGGAAACAATCACAAACATGGATACGAACGCGGGCGAGAGCGCCCCAGCGGGCAGGGCGCGTGTCAGGGTACGCGGATTAGCCGCGTCGATAGACGCATCGGCCAGGCGGTTGAAGGCCATGGCGGCAGAGCGCGCAGCGATCATGGCAACGACAATCCAAAGCAACTGCGGTCCGCCCGGCGAGCCATGCGCCGCCAGGAATGCTCCGCACAAGGCAAAAGGGAGCGCAAAGATAGAGTGCTCCCATTTGATCATCTCGAGTGTGACATGCAGATTACGGAGAAAGGGCACAAACGAATTGTAAAGCACAAGCCGTGTGGCGCGGACGCCCCGCCCGCGTGCGCAGAAGTTAGATTTCAGAATCCACAGAACCGCTGATCAGCGGCACAAATCGGCAACCTTCCAGCACCGTGATGAGCGGCCTTCCCTGCTGCTTGCGGACCAGTTGCAGCTCCTGCTGTTCCGGCGGGCCCACCGGAATGATCATGCGGCCACCCTCGCGTAACTGATCAAATAGAGGTGCGGGAATTTCTGACGCGGCGGCGGAGACAACGATGGCATCGAACGGAGCATATTCAGGCAACCCCTGGCTGCCGTCACCCACCACCACACTCACGTTAGTAAACCCCAGGCGGGACAACCGGTCTTGCGCCTCCTGAGCCAGCTTGGCGTGACGCTCCACGGAATAGACGTGGGCGGCGAGTTCGGCCAGCAAAGCCGTCTGATATCCCGAGCCGGTTCCGATCTCCAGTACCTTCGATGAAGCATCGAGATGCAGGAGTTCCAACATCAGAGCGACAATGTACGGTTGCGAGACCGTCTGCCCGGCGCCGATCGGCAGCGGGTGATCCTCGTAGGCCTGCTCGCGATAGCGCGCTTCGACGAATTCATGGCGAGGGACGCGCGCCATGGCATTCAGCAGGCGCTCATCGCGGATACCGCGGCTGCGCAGTTGGGTGGCCACCATGTTCTGCCGCTCGACGGTGAAATGATCGGGATGGATTTCCGGAAACAAGGCCGGTTTAGCATACTCCGGGCCAGCGCGAGCTGCCTATGGAGTGGCGGGCGTCCCGCCTGCCCACGGTGGCCTGTACAATCACAGGCGAGGACGGCCCGTCCTCCCTTTACTTCTTCCGTTGGCGCACCCGAACGTCGAAGCTGACTACCCCATTCTGGTCCCGCACTCCCACGATGGAAACATTTCGAGTGATGTTGTATTCCACCTGGATGATCTGTTGCGAAGCTTGCGCGACGTTGGTGGTGTAAGTAAGTGTCAGGTTGTTTTGCACCTGCTGCTCAATGGTCACCGCCGGGCCTGTCTGGGTGGGCGAGGTTTCAGTGGTGAGACCCTGGGGATCGATCTTGATCCGGCTGACGCCGAACAATTTCTGCACCCGGTTGCTGACCGTGGCGTTCAGGGCCGCGCTCAGAATGGCACTGGAGGTCTCCGAGTTGAATGCCGACTGCGATTGACTCAGTTGCGCGGATTCTTCCGACGTGGAGCCAAAAGCTAGTAGCCCTATGATGTCGGATGTGGGCAGGGGTGGCTCAGATCGGTAGGTCACGTTCGGCCGGTCGATCTGGCCATTCAGGTTGAGCGTGACGTCGTAGTCGCGAACTCGTGTGGTCGCCTGCAAATCCAGAACCGGAGTCGTGGTGACCGGGTTGATGAAGGTGACGTCGCCGCGCTCCAGGCGATACTTGGTCCCGTTGAAATAAACCTCACCCTCGATCACGTCGGCGCGTCCCAGTATCACGGGCTTCCCGGCGGTGCCTCGAAGATGCAGATCGGCGTCTCCGGAAAGTCGCACGCTGGCCGTCTGCATCTGCAACTCAGGAGTGGTCGCAATGTGAACATCGAGCCGAATCCGGTTCAATAAACGGTTGGTTGGGGGCAGCGCCGAGCCCTGGGAGCGATCAAGATATGCGCCGAAGTCGAAGCCGGGGGTCATCCCCAGTTTGGTAACGATGATCTCGCCGGTAAGACTGGAGGCTGTGGAACTGCCCGCAAAATGCAAATCCGCATTTGCGGTGGCGCTGACGCCGGGTGGGTAGCGCAGGCGGACGTCCTGGCCCTTCACCGTGAGATCAAAATTAAATTTCTTGTTGTAGGCCGTGGCGTAACCGCCAAAAGTGACCAGGCCGCCGCCGGTGTGAGCGGTGAGAGTCTCAATCTGCAGACGATCCTGATTGAACACCAGCGAGCCATTGATGTCGCTCAACGCGCTCGGCAGGTCGATATAAGCGATGGCTCCGTGATCAATTTTTACGCGGCCCTGGGTGACCGGCTTGGCCAGCGTGCCTGACACCGACACGTCTACCGAAACCGCGCCGGAAGAAGTGAAATCCGGATTCAGGCTCTCGATCAGTTTCAGGTTGACTCCGCCCTGGGCTCGCAGATCGAGCGCGCGCTCGCCGTTCAGCTGCACGCTGCCAGTGGCAGAAAGATCTGTGCCTTCGCCGACCAGATGGAACTGGTCGATCTTGAGCGACTGGTTGGCGACAGAAAAACGAACCGGGCCGCTGCTGCTAAGTTTCATCTCTTCGACATTGGCTTCTAGATTGTCGAGGCTGGCTATGAGTTGTAATTCGCGTGGCCTGCGCAACGGCCCCACCAAATGCACGTCTCCGACTACTTTGGAATGTCCGGTTACGCCCTGGTGCAGGTACAAACGCAGCAGCGAATCCACATCGAGCTGGCGGAAGTGGAAATACACATCGGCGGGCCAGTCCTCGCGTAGCTGGACACCGCCCTCGACTTTGAGTTCGGCCTCCTCGAACTCGGACTGTCCGGTGATTTTCAGTTCTGCACCCTGGGAAGCCGCGTTGATAGTGAAGTCGCCGGCACGCTCCTGGTCGAACGTCAAGTCGTGGAGGTGAACGGTTGCGTTGATGGCCGGCTCTTCCACAGTTCCGGAACCGGTGGCGGTGAAATCCGCACGCCCCTCGACGGAAATGTGGCCGCTTTGCATCTCAGGAATGCGGGCCAGGTCAAAATTGCCGCCGGTCAAATTGAAGTGAAAGGCGCGGCTGGTGGGATTGTAGGTCGCATCCCCTGTAACCTTGGCCTCGTTTTGCGCCAGCTGTATATGGTTCAGCGCAACGTCTCCGCCGTTGAACTCCAGGTCAGAACTGAAGCTCTCGATGGGTTCGCCGTAGAGACTTCCATCGCGGATCTGGATGTGACCTTCCCCGTGCGGCTCGGCGCGCGTGCCCCCAACCTTCAGATGAAAATCCATGATTCCGGTGACCGGGTAGGAGTATCCGGCGAAAGCAAGCAGGGCGGCCAGGTCGGCGTTCTGGGTCTCAAGGCGCGCCTGGAAAGCGCTGGTATCCGTAAACTTCCTCTGGGCGAGCTGCACATGAAAATCAAATTTGAGCGAGTCGGGATCGCGCGTCAGCCGGCCATTGCGCACCGCAAAAACCGAGGGAGAGACTTGAACGTTCGCGCGCAGTGTGTCCCACCGGACCATTTTTTCAGGCGTCTGCGATGTGGCCGGAATCAGGGTCTCGAAATCCCGCGATTGCAGATTGCCGGCGATGGCAATCTGGGATAGCTTCCCCGTGGCCGCACCGTCAAAAGAGGCGTGGCCCTTCAAGGTGACGGGAATCGGCCCGTTGTATCCGGCGGCGGTGAAGACCGGTTGCCACTCGCCAAGATCCGTGGTGGTGACAGAAAGTTTGAGGGCCGCAGTTGTGGAGAGTGTTCCCGAAGCACGAACCTGGGTGGCGGGGGTCGCAGCGGTCAATTGATCCAGCTGCAGCTCGCCCGGACCCGCGCGGTAGATTCCTTGAAAGTGCGCCGTCAGCGGCAGGGTCCCGTTCGCAGACTGAACCGACGGCACGACATCGCCCACGAACTGAGCTTCCGTGTTGAGGGGAGAACCCTTCCAGCGGGCTTCGACGCTTCCGCTGGTGAGCCCCGCAAGTTTGAGCTTGTGAAACGGCCGCGCCGGAGTGGAGAAAGCCGCGGCGATTTCGCGTACCGACAAATCCTTAAGCCGAAGGCGAACCGTGCCCGCCTGTCTCTCCGATTCCCTTACTTTAGTGGCCGCCGTTTCGCGTTGGAGATTGAGCCAATTGGTGACGTCCGCGTCGCCAGTGGCGATGCCGCCGAACACCTGACCCTGAACCTGGGAGAGTACAAGTTTCTTCGGATTTAGCGAGTACTGGGCGCTGAGGTTGGCGTTGTGCAACCCTATCGGCGCGTCGCGCCAGTCCAGCCGCGACAGCACGACTTTACCGATGGAAGAGAAGTCCTGGGCCGACCAGGAACCGTGCCCAACCAGCAGAAGCACGCCCTGTCTGACCTCCGGACGCCGCATGACCGCGGCGGCTTCGACCAGATCCAGGCTGATGTCGTAGTCGGCCTCTATTTTCGGGCGACTGAAATTGTCGATCTCGCCTTTGGCCTGGAGGTGGGTCCGGCCCGACGTAGCCTTCAGGGACTGCAGCAGGACGCGGTCCCGGCTCAGGCTGAAGTGGGCTTCGGCTGTCCACGCGAGCGGGCCATAGTCCTTGAAGATGGTATCGGCCTTGCCGAGCAGAACATCGCCGTCGTAACGACGACGCAAAAGCGAATAGCTCATGTCCGCCGATACGTTGCTGACCGCAAAATCAAGCGGGATGGGTTGGTCTTCCCAAAGGATCTCACCATGCCGTACTTCAAAACGGCTGATGGAGAACGCGAACAGCTTCTCAATTCCTTTGTCGGTCGACGCTTGCGACAGCCGCGGTTCAGGCTGGTTGGTCGTGCCGTCGGGATAAAGAATGATGTGTAGGACAGGATGATCAAGGATTACATAGTTGAATCCGATTCCCGTCTGCAGGATCGACCAGGGCTTGAGCTGAGCTAAGAAACTGTCCACGTGAGCGTAGGGAACTTCTCCCGCCTGTTCACGTCCGTGGATGGTAAGGTTGCGCACTTCCACCTGGAAGTGGAAGGGTACGGTGTGGATGCTGGCCAGCTCCGCCCGGCCGCCGGTAGCTCGTTCCAGCTCCGCAACCAGACGTTGGCGCACCCAGCCCTGAAATGAATCGGTAGTGCTATACCAGCCCACGGCTGCCAGCACCAGGATGCCGGCAAGCATGAGCCACAACAGGTATTTCCAGATCTTGCGCCGCCCCGGCTTCGCGCCGGATTCACTCATTGGCTACGGCCCCCGGATCCAGAGGTCAGCGCCTCGGCGCGGATTTCACTTCCTGCCCGCAGATTTTGCAGCCACGCGGTGAGCAGTTGGGTGATCTTCTTTTGGGTGAGGAGTTCCTTGATTTTTCCCGTAACTTCGGCGAGAGGAACGTTCTGCCCGCCGGATTGCCGCAGTTGGGGCAGAAGTTCCTGGTTGTAGTAACTCTCGATGCTCTTGTTATCAATCGTGACCGTCGGGCGCAGACGCGAGTCCACCAGGCCCATCAGGTCGAGTTCGGTCGTAACCCGGCTCTTAAGTTCTTCCTCGCTCAGTCCGTAGCGCCTGAGGACCACACGCCAGCCCGAATCGTTCTCCGCGCCAGGATATTGTTTCCGGATTTCGGCAATGCGCTGGTCCACTTGTTCCGGGGACGAATGCGGAGCATCAAGAGCTCGCATCTGTTCGCGCAGCAGTTCCTGGTCAATCAGACCATCGAGGGCTGACTTGCGATCATCGGCGGTGAGGCTGTCCGGTTGGCGCCCCGTGCTGAAGGCTTCATAGCGCAGCGCGTCTTCCCAGTCACTCTGCAGAATGATATGGCCGTTCACCGTGGCCACAATGCGGTCGATCACCTCGGCGGTGGCGTTGGGAAACGCCAGCGCGAGAAACGCCGCAGTGCAGACGAGTGTGAGAAGCCTGTGGCCCATCAGAAAGTCTGTCCGATGCTGAAGAATACGTTGAAATGGCTCGCGTGCTGAGGAGCGAAGACGGTTACATTGTTGACCGTATTCTGACCCGGGAACGCGGGTGGATTCAGATTGTATCCGAAATCGAAGCGCACGGGGCCAACCGGTGTCTTATATCGCACACCCACCCCGATGGCGTGGGAAATATAGTTGTAGTTGCATTGGGTAGCTGTGGCCTGTTGAAGGCAAAGCTGAGGATTCTTCTGGCTCCATTGCAGAAGGTTGTGGAACAGGTCATGGGCTGAGGTGAACACGTTGCCCACATCATGAAAGATAGCGAAGCTGATGTTGTCCTGAAAGAAAGGCAGCGTCGGAGGAGGCGTGCGCAGCTCCAGATTATTGATGAACAATGCCGTGCCGCCCAAGGGAAAGCCGGTCACGGGATCGCGCGGTCCGGCCTGGTTCAATCCAAATCCGCGATGTGTGTTTCCGCCTCCGGAGAAGAATCGTTCGGCCAGCGGAAGACATGCCGGCTGGTCAGCTTCCGGCTGCGGACAGGCGCCTCCGGGCTGCGGCATGAAAGTGTTTCCGAAGGGGAGTTCCACGCCGATGCGAGTGGAGCGAGCCAGAACGAATTTTCTGTCTACCGGACGGTGCTTTCCCAGGGCGTAGTAGCTGGAGTTCTGGATCAGCAGGCGTCCGAAATCGGTCTCCGAACCAAAAGCGCTGTGTGCCACGCCCCCGTCCAGCGTGGTGTAGTTTCCTTTAGTCGACTCCAGGTCGTTGTCACGTTTGTTGCGGATGTAGCTGAAGCTGGGGAGGCCCACCCGGGTGGGCTGGGAGAGCAGCGGGATCTGGTCCGGACTGATCGTGTTCTGGATATCACTGGCCCGCACCCGGCGATAGCTAAAGCGGTAGGTCATGAGGCTTCCCTTGCCGATGGTCTGCTCCGCCTGCACCGAACCTTCCAGGCGCTGCGAAGTGAAAGTGGTGACACCGACGGTGTTGTCGTAGAAGGTGGTGAACGTGAGCCGCCAGTTTGGATTGTTGAATAAACGGGGTGCGTCATAACTGAGCAGACCCCGCTGTTGCAGGCGCCCTACGTTGGACTTGAAGTTGATGGTGTGGTTACGGCCCCGGAAATTCAGCCGCGTGACCCCGAACGAGACCCGCGGGCTTACTCCGGTGTTTCCCAGAGGAGTATTGCCGCTGCCGGGGACCGGCTGCCCGGTTTGAAATTCCAGCCCCACACCGTAGTTGAAGGTGTAACGCTTGGCCTCCTGAACATTCACCAGCACGTTCTTTTCCGGCTCGCTGCTTCCCGGATTCTGTATCGCCGTATCCACCTGGCTGAAAATTCCGAGATCGTACAGGCGCTTTTGAGTGTTCAGCATATCGATCTGACTTAACGGGTCTCCGGGCTTGATCTGGATTTCACGCTGCACGATGGAATCACGCGTGTAGTGCAAGCCCGCGACGTAGACCTGGTCCACGATGACCCGGTCGCCTTCGTGGATGGTGTAGACAGCGTCCATGAGGTGGAGATCGTTCGGCGAACGTTTGGCAGAAGCGTCAAAGGTGGCGTTGGGAAACCCGTTATTGAAGTAATAGTTCAGAACGATTTCGCGATCGTCGCCGATCTTGGAGTAGCTGAATGGTTGTCCGGGAGCCAGGTTGAGGTCGGGAAACGGGTTGTCCAGGGTCGTCTCCTGGCCGACAATCTGCAGGCTTCCCACCATGGTCTGCGGGCCTTCGTCGATTTGCAGGGTCACGGCCAGTTCATTTTGATTGCCGCGGTAGTTGTCCTCAATTTTGGGTGTGATCTTAACGTCCAGGAAACCGTTGGCAAGATAAGGATTGGCCGTAAGGTTGCGAACGTCCGCATTCAGCAGCGCCTGGCTGTACCGACCATTCGACAGAAAGCGCTCAGCGGGCTGGATTTGCATACGGGAGCGGATCTGCTCCTCGCTGAAACTCTTATTGCCTACGATTTCCACCTTGGCGAGTTTGTGACGGTCACCCGGATCGATCTTGTAGGTGACCCGAAGTTCGTCGGGGGAAACCGTATTTTTTTCCATGGTGACCTTGGCATCGAAGTAGCCGCGGCCCTGCATGTAGTTCAGCAGGTTGCGGCGGCCTTCGTTCAACAGGTCGTCGTCCAGGGCATTTTCCTCGTATACCGGGACATTTTTCCTAAGCTGATTGCGGCTGATCCTGAAGCCTTCCGCGGCGATGTCTACTTTCGGTCCGGGATCAATTTCGAAGGAGTAATCCACGGTATTGGTTTCCGGACGATAGGATCGCTCCGCGATCGCGACCTGGGAAAGGAGGCGTTTCTGCTTTTGATATTTTTTCCGCAGACGATCCAGGGCGCGGCTGACGCGCTGCACGGTGACGTAGTCTCCGGGATGCATCTTGGTGATGTCCTGGATCTGCCGGTCGGAGTATCCAGACGGGCCGGTCACGAATACGCGGCCAACCTTGGCGTGAGCTCCGGGGGTGAGACGCAACCGGATATTCATCTGCTGGGTCTCCGGTTGCGGCTGTTCTTCGTGGCTGGTACTGGAGTGGAAATAGCCGTTCTGCTCCATCAGCTGCTTGATACTGGTCAGGGCGCGGTCAAGTTTTTCCTGCGCGAACAGTTCTCCTAATTGAAGTTTCGATGCGTTCACCACTTGATTGGCTGCCGGCGGATTGGGCGCTCCGTCTACAAAAATTTCTCCTACGAAAAAGTTAGGACGCGTGCGGAACTCCAACTCGACCTGGCCATCGGGGGTACGTTGAGCCTCGACTTGAATATCTGCAAAACGACCGGTGGCATGGAGCGCCTGAATGCTTTCCCGGACATTGTCCCGTACCAGAGCGGCACCCACCTTTTGTGGGATGAGATCGAGCAGGCGCTTTACACTCGGGGAGGGCAGACCCGGAAAATCGATCTCCTGGACAGTGAGACCCTCGTACGTATTCGTTCCCCCATTCGCCGGCATCGGCGGGAGCTGTGGTTGTGCCGGAGAATCTTTCTCCGGCCCTGCGGGAGATTCCTGCGCGACCGGCGATTGCGCCCGGGCAGCCGGGCAGAGCGCGGCCGCAAGCGCCAGTCCGGTGAGGATTGTCCGAATCCCTCTTTTTAAGCGCAAACCGGCTCCTCGCGAGTGCAGGCCATAGTGGTTCGATGAACAGCTATCAGGCAGTGTTGCATTTGGCTCAGGAAAGCGGGCGGCACCTATAATAATGGTTTGGACCCCTGGAACTGGTGATCTGTTTGGAACGGGAAGAAAGATATTCGCGGCAGGTCCTTTTCCCAGGAATCGGCGGGGAGGGACAAGGCAAGCTGGCAGTCGCCCGCGTGGCCGTGGTGGGATGCGGCGCCACCGGTTCGGCCCTGGCTTCCCTGCTGGCCCGAGCAGGCGTTGGCAACATTCGGATCATCGACCGTGATTTTGTCGAGCCGAGTAATCTGCAGCGTCAGTCTCTTTTTGACGAATCCGATGCAGCTCAATCTCTGCCCAAAGCGATCGCCGCTGCCCGCAAGATTTCCGCGTTCAACTCCCAGATTGTAATCGAGCCGGAGGTGGTGGATCTGGTCCCGGCAAACGTCGATTCCCTGCTGGACGGAATGCAATTGATTCTCGACGGAACCGACAACTTCGAGACTCGTTACCTGCTCAATGATTTTGCCGTGAAGGCCTCCCTGCCCTGGATCTACACCGCCGCCGTCGGCAGTTATGGCGTCACCATGAACGTGCTGCCGGGAAAGACCGCGTGCCTGGCGTGCGTGTTTCCCGATCTTCCCCGCGGGACCTTCGAGACCTGCGAAACCGCCGGCATCCTCAATTCAGCGGTTAACCTGGCTGCCTCGATCGCGGCAACTGAGGCCATCAAGCTGCTGGTGGGCGCCGAGGATCGCATGCGGCGCACCTTGCTTTCGTTCGATCTGTGGCGTAATCAACACTCCGAAGTCCGGGCAGAAAGCCCCCGGCCGGGATGCCAGGCCTGCGGTGACAGGGACTTGGTGCATCTGGCCGGGGAGGGCAGAGCGCACATCACGCTTTGCGGACGTAATTCGGTGCAGATTCACGAGCGTCATCGGCCAATCAATTTCTCGGAAGTGAGCCAACGCCTTAAACCACATGGCGCAGTGCGGCACAATGATTTTGTCCTGAAGTTCTGGCCCGAGCCCTATGAGATGACCTTGTTTCCCGATGGCCGGGCGATCATCAAAGGCACGACCGATACGGCGATTGCACGCAGTTTGTATGCCAGGTATATAGGAAGCTAGGGTTTTGTAGCGCCGGCATCTCCCCGGCTGTCGGGCGGGCATCTTGCCCGCCCCTACGCGTAAGGAGCCCACGAGTTTCACGCCTTCAATTTGAGGACCAGCGAATGCTGAGACTGAGCTTTGCGCAGTTTGTATGCCAGGTGTGCAGGAAGCTACAATCCCAAGCTGCATAGGGACCAGGAGGACACCAATGCGATTACTTCATGGATTCTGGATGATTCTGCTTTTCTCTGGACTGGCGGCGGCTCAGGCCCGATGGACCCCTCCGGGAAATTACGCCGAGCCTTTTGTGCCGCGGCTGGACACGCCGTCGGCTTCGTTCGGCGCAGTGATGACGCCAACACTGACGTTGGACACTCCGCCTCTCGTAGTCGGCGCCAGCGACGCCACTGCTGATAACGTGGCCGGAGCCAGCAATGCTACCTCCTCTGTAATAACCACCGGGCAGCCCGCCTACGTCAACCAGCCCCTGTGGTATGCGCCGGGAGTGCAACCCTACCAAGGCGTCGAGGAAGTTGGCTCGCCGTCGCAGACCGCTGTCAGCGCGCCGCCTGGCGGCTTTGAGTTCGGGGTGGCAACTTTTCAGAGCAGCTACGGCGTAGCTCAACTGATGAAAGCCCAGCGTAAAGCGAACCGGGTTTACACCAACCCGGACGTCGCGCGGGTTAACGACAACAACGGGATGGTCAGGTACAGAGGGAAAACCGAACAAGTAAATTAAAACCAGTAAATTAGACGGCGGCCGGATTTATCGCTGCGCGACGCTCTCCAGCGCGCCAAAGAATCCGGGATAAGAGATGACCACCGCGTCGGCACCGTGAATCTCCGTTTCTCCTTCGGCTCGCAGTGCGGCCACCGCGAAGGCCATGGCAATCCGGTGATCCCCTAGGGAGTCGACTTGCGTCCCGCGGAGTGCCTGCCCTCCGAGGATTTTCAGTCCATCTTCCCGCTCTTCCACCTGCGCGCCCATAGCACGCAGGTTCGCTGCGATGGCGGCAATGCGATCGGATTCCTTTACCCGCAATTCGCGGGCGTCACGGATTTCGATGCCCCCGGTGGTGTACGGTGCAATGGCCGCCAGCACCGGGATTTCGTCAATCAGCGCGGCCGTATCGGCACCGGCTATCGTAATCTCACCCAGGCTGCGTCCCTCAACCTTGACCGTGCCTCGCAGCTCTCCGTGTTGCTCTTCCAGTTGGGTAACGGAAATTCCCACGCCGAGCAGAATCAGGATGTCGAGAAGGCGCGCCCGGGTGGGATTCAGAAGCAGGTCTTCGATGATGAGTTGTGCGCCAGGAAACAATGCCGCCGCACACAGAAAAAACGCCGCGCTGGAAATGTCGCCGGGGATCACCGCTTCGATCGCGTGCAGCTTTTGTCCACCTTTGATCCGCGCTTCGCTGCCTCTCTGTGTCAGTTCGGCGCCAAAGGCCCGCAGGGCGATCTCACCATGATCGCGGGTACGCACCGGTTCAATCACCGCGGTCTCGCCACTCGCAAACAATCCGGCAAACAACAAACATGACTTTACCTGCGCGCTGGCGACCGGCATGTTGTAAGTAATTGCCTTCAGTTTTCCGCCGGTAACGTGCAGTGGCGGGCGGGCTCCGTTCTGGGATGCGATCCTTGCTCCCATCATTTCGAGCGGGGCGATGATTCTGGCCATAGGACGCCGGGAAAGAGATTCGTCACCGGTGAGCTCGCTGGCAAATTCCTGGCCCGCGAGGATGCCGCTTAACATCCGCATGGTCGAACCGGAGTTGCCGCAATCGAGCGACGAAACGGACGATTGCAATTTTGACCCGCTTCCCCGCACGACAACCGTGTTTCGATCGCGCTGCCAGTCCACTCCCAACGCCTTCACGCAGCCCAGGGTGCTGGCGCAATCGGCTCCGGTAGAGAAATTCTCCAGACGGGTTGTGCCTTCTGCAATGGCAGCCAGCATGGCGTAGCGGTGCGAGATGGATTTGTCGCCAGGCAGGCGCAGGGATCCCGCAACGTTTCGGGCGGGGCGCACAACGACTGTTGAGTCTTTCTTCACGGAGGTTTCAATATAGCCGATGCGATGTCCGGACTGACGGCACGATTGAAGTCGTGCCCTTCCCGTTGCGAGGAGAGTCCTTCCCCACGAACAGACCATGCGGTCGCGGGCGACTCGCCCGCGAGGACGTGCAGCATCCGGAGCAGCATATTTCGGCTGGCGGCTAGGCCAGGGCCTTAGCTTCCGCAGTGGCTTGCTTTAAAATATCAGGCGGCACTTCTTTGATGGCGAGATGAAATTCGAACATGGGGGTTCCGGTGCCGCGTCCCCAGCGGTTGACCTCCCAGTGTGCGCGGATGAACTTTACTTCGCGGTTCCCGGTCAGATCGAGCAGCAGCGGATGTTGCCCGCGATAGAACTTCTGAGGAAAAGCGATTACTGGTTTCGGTTGCCAGCTCGTGCCGTCGGCCGAGCCGTAAATGCTCACATCTAGCGATTCCTGCTCGATGATGTTGGTGATGTCCAGGGTCAGAAGGAAGACGCGGCTGGCGGCGCTGCTGAGGTCGAGAGCGGCTCCGTCACCCTTGGCATTGACTACTGTTTTTTCCGGAACCAGGGAAGCATCGATTGTCGCAGTAGAAACCATGGCCAGAATTGTAGCAAAGCCGGGCGAGTCGCTTACGCTTCGTGGACTGCGTCGAAGAACTGACGCAGCAGCTGACCCACTTCTTCCGGTTGTTCCCAGGGTGAATAGTGGCCGGCCCGGCGGATGATCTTCATCTGGCTGTCCGGAATATTTTGCCGTATCAACTCGGCCTCCGCCGCGCCAGTCAGGATGTCTTCGTCTCCGGTAACGATCAATGTTGGCACGTTGATGGTCTTCAGATCGGGCAGCGAGTCGGGGCGCTCCGCCATGCCTCGTTGCACCTGGGCAACGTTTCCGGCGGACATCTTGCGCATCATGTTCAGCGCGCCCTCCACCAGGTCCGGGCGGCTCTCCCGCGTGGTCTTGCCCAGCAGTCTAAGACTCATGCCCTCGAAAAACGGCTCGGTGCCGCGATCTAATACCTCGGCGGCGGCCTGCAGTCGTGCCGCTCTCGCCTCCGGAGAATCTGGCTGGGCCTTGGTGTTGCACAACGCCAGGGCCGCTACCCGCCCACGATGCCGCCGCCAGAACTCGAACAACACATATCCGCCGATGGAAACTCCGGCCAGCGGAACTCGTCCCACGCCTGCGTGGTCGAGCATGCGGTCGAGATCGGCGGCGTGCTTCTCCATTGTGGCCGAGCCTTCGCCAGCGCCGGATTCGCCGTGTCCCCGCAGGTCGGGAAGAATCAACTGGTAGCGCGACGAAAGAGCTTTAGCCGCGGGAAGCCAGAGCTCGTGATGCGCCGGAAAAGGGTGGAGAAGAACAACCGGGGGGCCGGTTCCCAGGATCTGGTATGCAATCTCTGCGTCGGCGCTCTTGAGGCGGATCATCTGGGCAGATTAAACATGCCAGATTTAAAACACGAACAAAATCCTAAACCGCAAAGGAGACCCGCAAAGGTCGCGAAGAACCGCGGCTGCGGGCCTAGCCGTCCACTTGGACAGGCCATCTCTACTGACTAGCGACGTGGACGCCTGCCGGGACTTCCACCGTCGCGGGTTCTTCCGGCATGACGATCCAGGCGATGGGATAGGACAGAATGCCGATACCGGTCATGACCGCGGTGAGCAGCCACACCAATCGAACCAGGGTTACGTCCAGATCGAAGTATTCGGCGAATCCCGCGCAGACGCCCGCAATCTTGCGATCGCCGCGCGGGCGAACCAGGCGTTTTCGAGCCGCTACGCCCCCGACTCGCGTGCCGCAGTAGGCACAATGGCTGGCATCATCCTGAATTACTTTGCCGCAATAGTTGCAGTACATATGTGTCCTCCTGCAATTCGATTCGCGGGTCCCATTATAGATACGGTTCCGGCAGCCAGAATGTTCCTTGCCTAGTTTTCCCGGTAGGCCTCTTTCATGCGCTTGCGCGCGGTATCGGCGGGGCCAGTGCTTTCGCCATTGGCCACCACGGCCTGGTATTTCGCCAGGGCCAGATCGCGCTTTTGCAGCAGATCATACATCTCTCCCGCGCCCAGGTTGGCTTTCTGCAGCAGTGTGGGATCGGGTTGTGAAACCTGGCCCACCTGTTCGTAGGCGGCGGCCGCTCCGATGTAGTCCTTCTGGCTGCGCAGCAAATCGCCCAGGCTGAAAGCGGCGATTTCGTAGTGGGATGTGGGATAGCGTCCTTCCTTACCTGCCTGCCAGATTTTCCGATATACCGCCTCCGCTTCCTGGGTGCGGCCCGCGGCGCGCAGCAGGTGTCCCTCTTCCAGGGCGAGAAGAACATCCTGCGGAAAGCGCGGGACCAGCGACCGCGCAATGGGAAGGGCTTCATCGTAGCGGTGCTCGCGCCGGAGAAACACTACCAGCAGGATTTGCGCGTCCACGCTGGTTTCTCCGCTTCCCTGGGCACACTCTTTGAGATACTGAATGCCCTTTTCCTTGTTTCCTCCCAGGCCCACGGTGGAAGCCGCAATCTTGATTCCCCACGGCAGGTTTCCAACGACATAATTGTGCGCCCCGACGATCAGCTTTGCCTCGACCACGTTCGGCGCCAGTTCGAGCACCCGTTCGTGGTCGTGCCGTGCCCCCACCGCATTCCGCAATGCCGAGAACCAGGCGCGCTCGACCAGCGCCGTGTAGGTCGCGAACTGAGCGCGGGTGACCCCGCGAGCGTAGAGAGCCTCCACGTCATTCGGGTTTGCGCTCAGCCGTTTCTCCTCCACGCCGAACGCCCGAGCCACCAGGTCTTTGATCTGCTGCTTGATCTTGGGGTCAGCCGGGCGGTGTGCGGCGGAAATGAAACTGTCATTGGCGTACTCCCCCGTGTCGAGAACGCCCATGCGGTAAAGCTCACGGAACAGGACGGCGGTCAGCAGATGATTAATGGCGAAGGGATCGTCAGGATGCCGCCCCAGAACCTGCTCAAAATCCTGTATCGCGTGGTCGTAATCGAGATTGTAAAAGTGATTGAACGCAGTCAGGTTTTGCGGGTCGTGGGGACGGTAGGCGAGCGATTCCGGGGCCTCCGGCGGCGCCGCCAGCGCTGTCAACTGAAGCACCAGCAGGAAGCTCACCAGAAACAGGGACACGCGTGTTGCTTTAGAAAAAAGCAATCTAGATCTCGGTCAAGAGTTGTTGGACCTTAGTTTACCTGAAGCCGCCAAATCGCCCGCGAACCAAGAAGGTCAAGGCTCAGCCCAGACTACGAGCAGGAACTGTGCTTATAATCAGCCGTTCTTATTAGCTTTTTATCATCAACATTTCCACAGTCATCTGAGTGCATCTTTCCTAGTGCAAGCGGTAATTCTTGCTCAATTTGAGATTGCCGGCTCGAGCTTCAATCTCCAAGGAACTGGCATTTCAATAAGTTACGGTTGTTCAGTTTTTGGTTACCGGCTTGCGAACACAAAAGTAGCGAGGCGTGTGTTATGTCCGACGTGGTGCATGACGCGCAGCACGAGTTTTGGCGGCCACCGGTGGTCCAACCCGTGGCAGCCCGCCCGGGCATGGTGGAAGTTTGCGACGGCTGTAACAGCGAGTTTATGGTTGGCTCGCTCTTCTGCCATGTTTGCGGAATGTCCCGGGAAGCACGAACTTCGACCACACATTGGACGCTTTATCTGCAATTTCACAACATCAAGCGCGCGCTCGGACTATCTACAGCCGCACTGATCGCGTTCGTCGCCGGGATGGCCTGCCTGGTGATGGCGGCTGTGGCTGTGGGCATGATTTACAGCGTTCAGACCTTCAACGATTTCCAGGCGGTCCAGTCCTACCGGATGCAGTGGCTCCTGGGTGCCATCGCCGCGTTCACCGCCGGCCTGCTACTGAAGAAAACGTCCGAGCCCAAGCAGTAGCCCAATCCTGTCCCCAAACCACGCAGGCCCGCACGCCCCCGTCCGGGTGGGCGAGCAGGCTCGCCAAGCCCTGGCTTCTTCGCGCTAAGAGACAATCTGATGTTGCCTTAACCGACACCGCCGGGCTTTGCCCGGCCGGGCGGGCGACGGCGCCCGCCCCTACGTGATCTGGGATGGTCTCAGGTGGGATCGTTGATCACGACCCGCCTTTGCTGATACATGCGGTAGAGATGATGGACGGGGCCGATGCCGCGTCCCAGGGGATGGGCATTGGCGATCGCGGCCGAGACGTAGGCTTTGGCCAGTAGAACAGCTTCCGGGAGTCCGCGGCCCCGCGCCAGATGGCAAGCCATGGCGGTGGCAAAGGCGCAGCCGGTGCCATGGGTGGAATTCGATGTCTGGCGGTCAGACTTGAAAACCTCCTGCTCGACGCCCCGCCGTTCGGTGAAACTCAACAGCTCAATCGCCTTTTCGAGGTGCCCGCCGGTGATGACCACGGAGGCGGCGCCCAGGGTGTGAAGGGCAGCGGCGGCGACGCGCATTTGCTCCAGATTTGTGACCGCCAGACCGGTCATGGCCGCTGCCTCGTCCACGTTGGGCGTGATCACGCTGGCTAGGGGAAACAGGCACTCGATCAGGAGCCGCGCACCGCTGGCATCAATCAGTTCGGTACCGGATGACGCCTTGACGATTGGGTCCAAAACCACGTTCGGGAGTTGAGTTTTCTTCAGAAACTCACTGACCGCCCGCACCACTTTTCCGGAACCCAGCATACCGACGTGGACCGCAGCAATTTCGAGATCAGAAGCGAGCTCCTCGAGGGTCTCGGTTACCAGCTCTGCGTTCACTACCTCGACCCGTCGAACCCCGGCAGTCGACTGGACCGTCAACCCGGTGATGCAGGAAACC
The DNA here is from genome assembly GCA_964528615.1 of uncultured Acidobacteriaceae bacterium. GTDB lineage: Bacteria > Acidobacteriota > Terriglobia > Terriglobales > Acidobacteriaceae > JAIQFF01. The sequence goes on from CAZGSU010000088.1 coordinate 17,397, forward strand.
CCATAGCAGCCGTGGGCGGCGATGGTCTTAATATCTGCCGTTACCCCCGCTCCGGAGGAGGGGTCAAAGCCGGCAATCGTCAGAACGACGGGTGGAGATTGGGCCATAAAGCCAATCTAAAGCAAAGCCAGTCCCTTGCAAATTCGGTTGTCCGGTTCGCCCGGGCCTCGTCTGCTCCCAGACGGATCTTGAGCCGGATATTACCTAAAGGCAAACTGAGGTAATGTCCGTAACCGATTGAAAATAAATACCAGGTAATTCCTGCCATCGTGGTGCCCTTCGGCGATGTTTACTTAGTAATAAACATTTAAAGCTATTATCTACAGCGATATGGGTAGTATTAATCAAGTTTAACAGTATGTTACGTAAGACATCTATTACCAGATAATAATCTTGCTACATAGAAATCCGGGTTGACAGGGTTCCCGGAGGCGGGTAGCCTTGTCCAATCCTTGGCGGTGGTAGGGGAGGAACGACTTAGAGACGTGAGGTGACCGAATGCGAGGAAATATAGCTCGTACCCTGGCAACTGTCTTACTGGTTGCCAGCTTAGGAGCGGCTCAGCGGCCAACCAGCTCAGAGTCCGTGAACACCCGAAATAACATTCACCCGGGCAAGGTAGCCCGGAACAAGGCGTATCAAATTGGGACGGCATCGTGGTACGGCGACTACTTTCAAGGCCGGCCCACCGCCAGCGGTGAGCCCTATAACATGTACGACCTGACGGCTGCCCACCCCACGCTGCCCTTGGGCAGTTTTGTGCGGGTAACCAACCTGAGTAACGGCCGTGCCGTGGTAGTGCGTATCAACGATCGCGGACCGGTGGTTCCGGGACGCATTATCGATCTGTCGTACAACACCGCGCAGGTACTCCACTTCAAGTCTCAGGGCTTGCAGCGGGTGCGCCTGGACGTGGTAAGGCAGAAAGCCGCGCAACCGCCCCTGGTGACCGCAGCCCTCCACTACGAAGTAGCAACCCGACAGTAAATCCATTAAACTCCCCCTGATGTACGATCCGAAGGTGTACGATCCGCGGCAGCATCTGATCGTCGCTCTGGATGTGTCGTCAGCCGCCGAGGCCCAGAAGATCGTGGCAGCCTTGGGCGACTCTGCCTCGACTTACAAGGTGGGGATGCAGTTGTTTACCGCCGAAGGCCCCCGGGTGGTGCGGGACCTGGTCAGCTCCGGCCGGCGTGTCTTCCTGGACCTGAAATATCATGACATTCCGACCACGGTGGCTGCCGCCGTGCGCGAGGCTGCCGAGATGGGCGCCGGGATGGTCACTGTGCACGCTTCAGGCGGCGGCAAGATGCAGCGCGCCGCGGTGGACGCCGCCCGCAGTGTAAACCCTTCACTGATGGTGCTCGGAGTGACCGTTCTGACCAGCCTGGATGATCAGGATCTTGACAAGATTGGAATTCGCGCCAGGGTGGTGGACCAGGTGTTACGCCTGGGAGCGCTCGCGCTCAGCAGCGGATGTCAGGGCGTGGTCGCATCTGCACTGGAGGCTTCCGAATTGCGGTCTGCGCTGGGCGAGGATTTTCTGATTGTTACTCCGGGCGTGCGTCCGGCGGGCAAGGACCCCGGAGATCAGAGCCGGGTAGTAACGCCCGCCGAAGCAATCGCCGCCGGATCGACTTATATCGTGGTGGGACGGCCTATCACGGCAGCCGCCAACCCAGCAGATGAAGCCCGGTCTATCCTGGAGCAAATGAGCCTGGCGGTTAGCGCCTAGCTGGCTGCTGGATCCAGTTCGATACCGTTGAAAATCTGGGAATTGTCGGCGTCGGGAAGGGCACGGCCTTCAGCCGTGCCGGGAACCCCGCTTAGCGACTTCACGGCACGACTGGAAGTCGTGCCCTTCCCGACTGTGCGTGCCGTAACGGAGTTTGCCGTCTGGTTAGAGCTTCTCGTAGAACTCACAAGCTGAGCAGGAAATAAAAATTCCGCCGGGAACACCGCGCTCGCGATCCTTGACCCGCTTCACGATACGAGTGGGTTTGCCGCATTTGGGGCAATCCGTACTCTTAGTCGTGTCCATTTCCTTCTTACGATCTGCTGTCTTCGCAATCTTGATTGCCATTCACAAATCTCCTTTTTCCCTACTATCAATATCGGCTGAAAATCAGTCGTAGTACTCGAGTCCCAGGTGCGTGATCAGCTCTTCGCCCTTCAGATGGCGCAGGGTATTTTTCAGTTTCATCAGCTGAATGAACAGATCATGCTCCGGATAAAGTCCAGGCGCCGTCATGGGAGACTTGAAGTAGAAGCTCAGCCATTCTTGGATTCCCAGCCCGCGCAACTGCGTGCTGCGCTGGGCCAGATCGAGGAACAGCACCAGGTCAAGCACGATGGGTGCGGCCAGGATCGAGTCGCGGCACAGGAAGTCGACTTTGATCTGCATGGGGTAGCCGAGCCATCCGAAGATGTCAATGTTGTCCCAGCCTTCTTTGTTGTCGCCGCGCGGCGGGTAGTAATTAATACGTACCTTGTGGGTGAAATTGCCGTACAGCTCGGGATAAAGTTCCGGCTGCAGAATATGCTCCAGCACCGAAAGTTTCGACTCTTCCTTGGTCTTGAAAGACCCGGGATCTTCCAGCACTTCGCCGTCGCGATTGCCCAGAATGTTGGTGGAGAACCAGCCGTTCAGTCCGATCATGCGCGCCTTGAAGCCGGGCGCCAGGATAGTTTTAATCAGAGTCTGCCCGGTTTTGTAATCCTTGCCACAGATCGGCGCTGCGTTCTCGCGTGACAGGTATTGCATCACCGGAAGGTCCACCGTCAGGTTGGGCGCTCCGTTAGCGAAGGGGACTCCTTCCATCAGCGAAGCGTAAGCGTAGATCATCGATGGCGCGATGGCTTCATCATTCTGGGTCATCGCCTTCTCGAACGACTTTACCGACTCGTGAGCTGCGGCGGGCTCCAGAAACGTTTCGGTTGAGCCGCACCAGATGGTGATCAGGCGGGTGGCCCCGGAACTCTTCCTGAATTCGCGGATGTCGTCGCGCACCTGCTCGGCCAGGTCCATCTTGTTTTTGCCCTTCTTGACATTGGGACCGTCCAGCTTCTTCACGTAGTTGTGGTCGAAGACAGCTTTACGCGGCTTGATGGAGGTAAGAAAAGGTTTTACCTGTTCGAGGAGTTGCGGCTCCAGAACTCCCGCCTTGGCCGCAGCCGCATGCATGTTGTCTTCAAAAATGTCCCAGCCGGTGAAGACCAGGTCATTCAGGTTGGCCAGCGGAACAAATTCCTTAACCTTGGGAGATCGGGCATCGGTACGCTTCCCCAGCCGGATGGTTCCCATCTGGGTGAGTGAACCGATGGGCTTGGCGATCCCCTTGCGAACTGCTTCAACCCCGGCAACGAACGTGGTGGCGACTGCACCCATGCCGGGAATCATCACTCCCAGCTTACCCTTGGGCGCCTGGATTTCGTTGCTTGCGTGCTTGGACTCGGTCTTCGGAGTCGCATTCTTCGGCCGCGTAGGCATGTTTAGGCTGCTTCCTTATTGGTTCCTTGGGATGTAGGCGAACAGCTATGTTCTCGTATCGAGCCAGCATTTGCAACCGCGGGGACAGTGAACGGCTGCGCAGGCAATGCGAATGGGTAAGACCAGTAGTCAGTTCTCAGTTCCCAGTTTTCAGTTGTTCACCAGTCTAGGAACGGGAGCTGAAAACTGACATCTGGTTTACTTGCTGTCCAAGTCCATCATTCTCACCGGCAAGTCCCAGTGCGCGTCCAGGATTTCGAACCTGCGCTGCTCTTCACGCTCGTAGCTCTGCTGGTCGGGAAAGAGTTGCTTCTTCAAGGTCTCCTCGTCGAAGGGTTCGTTGGCCACAGTTGAGTTCTTGAAGACAATGGTCACACGATAGTCCCAGCGGCCGTCTTCGGTGGTGTGGTAGCGGGTCTGATCCATCCACACCTTGAGCATGCGCCCCATCTCGACTTCCTTCTTGAGCAGCGGATAGTGATTCTTCTTGAACAGCCGCAGGAACTCGTCAGCGTGTCCCCACTTCGTCTTGTAGTAATACTCCACCACGAACGGTTTGTCCGATCCCGCGGGAGTCGTTTGGGCAATTGCGGAGGTGTTCATCAGGAACGCGCTCAGCAGGAGCAGGAGTACCTTCATGGCTCGATCTCCAGGGTGAAGATTTCAGATTCTAGATTTCAGATTTTCGGGCTCTAGATCTCGACGTTTATGCCGAGGGAAAATCCACAATCTACGATCTGAAATCTCCCTCTATTCCGCGGTTCGAATTCTATTCTGCCAGTGTGACCGCACAAACCAGATAACTCCTGCCGCCAGCACAACTCCAATGACCAGGTCGAACTGATGGAAATACTTGCCCAGGACTCGCCAGTTTTCCCCCAGCTTCATGCCCAACCAGGCCAAGCCGAAACACCAGGGCCAGGAGCCTAAGAAAGTGTAAACGTGGAAGCGTCCGCGAGGCATGGCGGCGATTCCCGCGGGCAACGCGATAAAGGTGCGAATCACGGGCAGCAGGCGCGCGATCAGGACCGCCAGGTATCCCCAGCGCAGGAAGAAGTAGTCGGCCCAGTTCAGTTCGCGCCGGCCCATCAGAATCCAGCGGCCGTATTTCTCCACCAGCCGCCGGCCGCCGTAGCGGCCTATTTCGTAGGCTACCAAAGATCCGAGGTTGCAACCGATCGCGCCCGCTGTGGCTACCCACAACAGTTTCATCGACCCTTCATGCACCAGATAACCCGCAAACGGCATGATCAGCTCGGAAGGCAAAGGAATGCACGCCGACTCGATCGCCATCAGCAGGGTAAGGCCACCGTAGCCCGTGGCCGCGACAACCGACTTTATGAAAAGAAACAGGATTGCCAGGATTTTTTCGGTCATGGGGAAAATATATTAGGCGCTACCGGGCGCGGGACGGATAGGAGCTTACCCTATTTTCGATAAAAACGAGAACGCAGGCGCAGTGAACGGCCCTAACGGCGTCTCAGGGGTGACGGGTATTAGAATGCGCCTTCCTGGGTAAAAGTGTATCCCGGAAGCGAGGCGCCGCCGGCGCTCTTGGTCACCTTGACGCGAACCGTCGGCACATCCGGCGCCGACAACCCTGCCGGACGCAGCAGCGCATACTGGGTGAATACTTCGCTGTACATCTTGGTGACAAGATAATCCTGGCCATCGGTATCGTTGCGCCAAACCTGCCCGAGTTGGATGGATTTTACCGCCACGTGGAAACTCCCTGCATTTTGTTGAATCCTCTTCAGACTACCGAGAGGTACGCCGCGCGTCAATTGTGGTTGTGGTTCCGCGACGTTACGAAAGGGGCATGGTTACGCTCAACCCAAATGCCATCCTTCGGACGGCCCGGACGCCTGCGTGGATGCCTGTGTGGGGACGGGTCGGAGCCTGCCCTGAGCGAAGTCGAAGGACCCGTCCTAGCCGGCCGAAGGACGGCGGTTGCTCGAGGCCTGCAAGGCTTTTGCTAAGATTGACCTTCGATTTTGAGGACCATCCATGCCACGCGGCATTACTCCACGACGACCTGCCAGAACAGGGCGCCAGGAAGGCACCGGTCATGCTGTAGCGGGAAAAGGAACTGCCGCCCTGCGGGCGGGCAGGACGGGCGGGGACGCCCGTCGCTCCATCGACCGGGGGGCGCGTGGCAAGAAGGCCTACAACCCCATTGCGCCCGAGCGGGTTCAGGAAATACTTAAGCGTCTCGATGCGCTCTATCCCGAGGCAACCTGCGCTCTGCACCATAAGAGCGCGTGGGAGTTGCTGGTCGCAACCATACTGTCAGCGCAATCTACCGACGTTCGAGTGAATATGGTTACGCCCGAACTGTTCAGGAAATATCCTACCGTCCAGGATTTCGCGGCGCTCACGCCCGAACAGTTGCAGCCCGATGTCCGCTCTACGGGCTTCTTCCGCAACAAATCCAAATCGGTGGTCGGCGCGGCGAAAAAGATTGTCAGTGATTTTGGCGGCCAGGTGCCTGACCAGATGGAGCAGATTCTTACCCTGCCGGGAGTGGCGCGCAAAACCGCAAATGTGGTACTGGGCACATGGTTTCGCAAGAATGAAGGGGTAGTTGTAGACACCCACGTTCACCGCATCAGCCGCCGTCTTGAACTCACGCGCAACGACGATCCCAAGACGATCGAACAGGATTTGATGAAGATCATCCCGCCAGAAAAGTGGACACTATTTTCCCACCAGGTAATCTGGCACGGCCGCAAGTTGTGCATCGCTCGCCGCCCCAAGTGCGTGGACTGCCCGTTGGAGAATATCTGCCACGCCGGCGACAAGACCTGGAGCACGGTGGAGATGCACAAGAACGCCAAGTAGAGAAATTGCCGAATTGGGGGATTTTCGAATTGTCGAATTTAAAACGCCAGAACCCCGCGCTTTTCAATTCCACAGTTCGAAGATCCTAAAATTCGACAATTACTCTCCTCTGCTACACTTTTCTTATCTCAATACCATTCCATGCGTATCCCCATCCTGTTTGCTATCGTCATCTCTATGAGCACACTCACTGTGGCGCAGACTTTGCCAGTCCCGCAGGCAATCACCGATCCTAAGCAAATCAGCAGCAAGCCCAACGCCAACGTGGAACAGAATCAGCAGAGCCTGTCCGTCGAGCGGCTGTATATGACCCGTTCGGTAGGCGCAACGGCCTGGTCGCCAGACGGCAAGACCATCGCTTTCGTCTCCAACATCAGCGGCCGCTCTAACCTGTGGCTGGTGCCGGCTGAAGGAGGCTGGCCTACGCAGCTCACGGTCAGCGACCAGCGCCAGACCTCGCCCGCATGGTCTCCCGATGGCAAGTGGATCGCCTACCAGTCCGACTATGACGGGGATGAGCAGTGGGACATTTTTTTCGTCTCCCCGAAGACGGGGCAAGTGATCAACATCACCAATACGCGCGAGATCGCGGAAGAGCATCCGACATGGTCGCCGGACGGCCGCTATCTCGCTTACATGGTGAAGCCGAAGACTTCTTCAGTGTTCGAGATCGACATCTTTGACACGTTGATGCGCGATACCAAACACCTGACTGTGGGCACTCCCAACGACAAGATGAACGTAAATCCCATCTGGTCCAAAGATGGCAAGTGGATTGTGTATACGCAACATCAAGCCAAGGGAACAGATTCCAATATTTTTATTGCTCAACTGGCGACCGGCAAGAGTACGCTGCTTACGGCCCACCAGGGAGAGCAGCTATACAGCGCGAAAGATCTTTCGCCCGACGGCAAACATCTACTGATCACGTCCAACGCCGGCAATGGCTACGACAACGTCGGCCTGCTCGACGTGGCCTCGAAACAGGTCCAGTGGCTCACCCAAGACAAGTGGGAAATCGATGGCGGCAATTTTTCTCCGGACGGTAAATCGGTCACATGGACCGCCAACGTGGATGGCAACACCGACATCTACGTGCACGACCTGGCTTTCGGAAAGACCGCTTCCCTGCCCCTGCCCAGGGGCGTGAACCATCCAGGCGGCGCGGAGTCCGCTTTCACCCGCGATGGCGCTCGCCTGCTCTACTACCACAACGGTCCCACGTCGCCCAACGATGTCTGGGCTTATTCCCTGGCCGATGGCAAGTCGCAGCAGATTACGAATTCACTGGTTGCGGGTGTGCGCTCGGAGGATATGGTTGAGCCGTTTCTGGTGCACTATCCCAGCCGCGACGGCAAGTGGACCATCTCGGCGTTCGTATACGTGCCTTACAACATGGCGCGCAGCGGCCTGAACGCCGCCGTGGTCTACGTTCATGGCGGGCCGACGTCGCAGACTGTGAATTCGTTCAGCCGAATTATTCAACACTTGGTCAACCAGGGCTACTTGGTGATCGCGCCCAACTATCGCGGCTCCACCGGCTATGGCAAGGAATTTCAGCAGGCCAATCTGTTCGACATGGGAGGCGGCGATCTGCAGGATGTTCTGGCCGCGGCCGACTGGATCAAGCAAACTGGATATCTCGATCCCAAGAAGCTGGTGCTAATGGGCGGCAGCTACGGTGGCTACATGACCATGATGGGCGTGACCAAAGCACCGGACGTATGGGCGGCGGGCGTGCCGATCGTGCCATTCGTTAACTGGTTCACCGAGATTGCCAACGAAGACCCGGTGCTGCAGCAATCCGACCTTGCGACCATGGGAGATCCGGAGAAAAACAAGGATCTCTTCCGTGACCGCTCGCCGATTTTTTTCGTCGACCAGATCAATGCTCCGCTGCTCTTGCTGGCGGGCGGCAATGATCCGCGCTGCCCGAAGGAAGAAGCGCAGCAGGTCGTAGATGCGGTCAAAAAGCGCGGTGGGACTGCAGATCTCAAGGTGTACGAGAACGAAGGCCACGGCTTCGCCCGGGTAGAGAACCAGATAGATGCCTACCAGCGGGTGTCGGGCTTCCTCAAGGCGCGCGTTCCGCCGGCAGACTGCGGATGTTCGCTGAACCAGTGATCTTAAGGGTCGAGCAGCGCTTCAGGGCTGCAATCAATACTGCCGTGATCCTGCGTCAGCCGCGGAAGTACCTCAGGGGGCTGAAGCCCATCGTATGACAGGCCTGCTCCACCGTTTTGAAACGCACCCACTACCCACTACTGTCCCGGCTTGGCGAAGCTTGCAAAAAAATCTCCCTTGTTCCAATGCGGGCGCTCGGTCTGCTGCGCGACCACGTAGCCCACCGCCAAATCTACGCGGGTACACTTGACGGTCGCGTTGAAGTCGAAAGGCTGGTTCATGTCATCGCTGGGCAGGTGGTAGCGCTGGTTTTCCCAATCCAGCTGCATCTTCTTTCCGTCGAGCGTGGGGTCGACGGTTTGCAGACCCTCCTCGATGTAAAGCGACGGCACTCCTTGCAGGATGAAGGAGTACTGGTCGCTACGAATGAAGTAAACCTCTTCCGGCAAAGGATCGGGGCTCACCTCGAGGCCCATGTGGCGAGCCACATCATCCGCCACTTTGCCCAGGCTGGAATGCTCTCCACCCAGAGGCACGATGTCTTTGAAGTCGTAAAGGAAGGAAACCTCGTCCATGTTGATGTCGGCCACGATCTGCTTGATCGGTACCGTGGGGTAGTGGGCGTAGTAGTCGGAGCCGAGCAGGCCTTCTTCTTCGCCCGTGACCGCCAGAAACAGGAGCGAACGCCGGGGCGCTTTGGGCAAGAGGGAAAAAGCGCGCGCCATCTCCAGCAACGCCGCCGTGCCCGAAGCGTTGTCCGCGGCGCCGTTGTAGATGCTGTCGCCGTTCACCGGTTCCCCGATACCCAGATGGTCAAGGTGCGCGGTGAACACGACGTATTCATTCTTCAGTTGGGGATCGGAGCCGGGCAGAATCGCGGCCACGTTCTGGCTTTCTATCTCGGAGTAGCGACTGACGATGTGGAGGGATACGTTAACGGCTAAAGGAAACGCTTGTGCCTGATTGTTCTCGGCGGCGTGTAACGCGTCCTTCCAGGGCTTGGGTGCACCTTGGAACAAAAGGGCGGCCGCGCTGGAACTGATCCTGGCATAACCGCGAATCTGGGGCTGCGCGTCGTTGGGTACGCCTTTTTCATCCAGCCAGCGCAACGCCGGCCCCTTCGTAAAACGAACGTATTCCGAAAATGGGGTGCGTTCTTCTGTTTTCCCCGCCCAGATCGATAGCATTCCGATTGCCCCATGCTCGGCAGCCACGCGCAACTTTTCTTCCGTGGACGAGAAATGCGCTCCCGGGGCGGACGGAAGTTTAGAGGGAGCGCCGTACAAAGTGGCCACAATCTTGCCGTGAACGTCGATGCCCGCATAATCGTCATATTTGAACGATGGAGCACTCACGCCGTAGCCGACGAATACTACCTGTCCCTCGGCCGTGGTGTCGGCAGAAACCGGGTCGCCGCCCAACACGTAGTCCTTGTCCAGGGTGAGCACCCGGCTGGAACCGTCCCGCGTGAAGGTGAGCGAGCTTTGGTCTCGCATCAATACGATCTTGCGAAAGCGTATGTTTTGGAAGTAGGAACCGTTCACGCCCACAGGCTTCAAGCCCATTTCTTCGAACTGCGCGCGAACGTATTTGGCTGCGATCTCGAAACCACGGGTGCCAGTCTCGCGGCCCTCCACCAGATCATCGGCAAGGAAGGCCATGTGCGCCCGAAGACCCTCGGGGCGGATGCGCCGCAAGAGTTCTTCCGGCGGGAAATCGGACGAAGCCGCATGGGCGGAGATGAAGACGAAAAAGATAGTAAGAACCAGACCGAGAAGAACAAGTGCGCGCTTTAGTAGCAAAAAACTACCTCCCAATAAAATTCACATCCGCTGCCGGGAACAAGATTCTAGTTTGCGGCAGAACGGCCCGTGGGCCGCCGCTTCTGATCCGCAACAATCGCCTCAATAAGCCCAGGGATCGTATATTTCCGGGCCTCGACATCGACCCACAGGCCCAGCCCGCGAAGAGTAGACGAAGTCACCGGCCCAATGGAAGCAAGGCGCACGCCGTCCGTGTGGCGCGGACGTGTCCTGAGCGAAGTCGAAGGAGCCCCCCGCCCGCGGCTTTTTCCAAGTAGCTCCACAAAGTTTCTTACGGTGGAAGAACTCGTAAATGTGATCACCCCGGGTCGCAGCTTCGGGGATTTCAGCACCTGCCGGAGCCGTTGCCGGGAAGAGGGAGGGATGACGGTCTCATAGGCCTCCACTACGTCCACCCGGGCTCCAAGTTTCCGCAGTTCGAGGGGAATCACGTCGCGGGCAACTTTGGCACGGGCCAGCAGCACCCGCTTCCCTTTCACCTTCCGCCGCAGGCTGGTCACCACGGACTCCGCGACGTATTCCTTGGGCACAACATTCACTTTCGCTCCGTGCTGTTCGATAGCCTGCCTGGTTGCCGGACCTATGGCCGCGACATTCAGATGACGCAAAGCCTTACTTCCTAGGCGAAGTTTTCGCATTCGCTCCCAAACGGCTTCGACTCCGTTGACGCTGGTCAGAATGAGCCAGTTGTACTCAGAAAGATTCTTCAATGCATTGTCCAGAGGCGCGTATGACAGAGGCGGGCGAATTTCGATGAAAGGAATTTCCAGAACCTCCGCGCCCAGCTTGCGAAGGCCGGAAGACAGCGCACTGGCCTGATGACGGGCCCGGCCGACCAGTACACGGACGCCGGACAGTGGCGCTCTTGCACTGGCCTTATTCTGCCGTCGATTCGTCTTTCGCTTGCTTGCGATTTTCATTCAGGTCAAAGGCCGCGGGCGAGGGCGCCCGCGCCACACGGACTATGGTTGCTGCGGCGTCACTGCCGTTCTTCCGTAGACTTCCTGCAGGATCGCGTCTCCTCCTCGCCTTAGCAGGGCTTCGGCGACCATTTCGCCCAGCTCCACGGGATCGTCGCCTTGAGCCGATTCCCGTAACAGTCTGGTTCCGTCCGGGCGAGCGACGATTGCTTCAAGGTGAAGTCCGCCGCCGAACACTTCCGCGAGCGCTCCGATCGGAACCTGGCAACCTCCTCCCATCCGGTTCAGCAACGCACGCTCGCACGCGGTGGTACTGCGGGCTGCTTTGTCGTCCAGGAAAGCGACATGCTGGCACACCGCCGTATCACCTTTTCGAATCTCGATCGCCAGGGCACCCTGGCCCGCGGCCGGGCACATCAGCTTCGCGGACAGCACCTGCCGTATGCATTCCCGCTTGCCCAGGCGATTCAGTCCGGCGGCGGCGAGGATGACCGCGGCGTACTCACCAGCGTCCAGTTTGCGCAAGCGGGAGTCCACATTTCCGCGCAGGGGATGAATGCCGAGATCGGGCCGCATTGTCTTCAGTTGCGCCTGCCGCCGCAGGCTGCTGGTTCCTACTGTGGCGCCGTTCGGAAGGTCCTTGATGCTGGCACATTTGTGCGAGCAAAAAACATCTCGAGCATCCTCGCGCACGGGAATCGCCGCAATCTCGAACCCTGAAGAAATTTCCGTTGGCAGATCTTTGAGACTGTGCACCGCCAGGTCGATCCGCTGCTCCGCCAGCGCTTCCTCAATTTCCTTGGTGAACATCCCTTTGGTGCCGACCTGGGAGAGGGCGACGTCGGTGATTTTGTCGCCGGTAGTCTTGATGATCTCGATTTCGACTTTGTGGCCACGCTGCTCGAGCAGCGCCCTGACATGATTCGCCTGCCACAACGCCAGCTGCGATCCCCGGGAACCAATGTGCAGAAGGGCCACTAATTTTCCGCTCCGGAATCCCCGACGGCGGACTTGGCCGCCCGCTTCTGATCGCTTTCCTTTCCCTTTTGCTTCTCTCTTTCTCTCTCTTTCTCTCTCTCCTGCAGGTTCTTCTCCTGCAGGTTGAAAAGGCGGCGGACCAGGTCAATGACCGTAGTTGCCTCCGGCTCACGCACGGCCGTCTTCAACGTGCTGATCGGGGTATGCATGATCTTGCTCACGATGCCGCGGGTGAGCGTCTCGACAGCCAGTTCCTGCTCCGGCGAAAGCGCTCCCAGGCGGCCGCGTACGCGGTCAATCTCCGCCTGGCGAATGGTTTCCAGATGATCCTGCAACGAGACGATGGTGGGAACGACGTCCAGCGTCTGCAGGCGGGCCTGGAAGCGCTCCACCTCGGCCACGATAATGATCTCGGCGTGTTCGGCTTCCTTCCGGCGATCGGCGACGTGCGATGAAACCGCCTGCTGCAAATCGTCGATGTCGTAAACGAAGATGCCGTCCAGCTTGTTCATCCCGGAGTCGACATCACGCGGCACCGCGATATCGATGAAGAACATCGGACGATTCTTGCGGCGTGCCAGGAACATCTCCCCGTGTTCGCGGCGGAAGATGGCGTGGGGCGCGCCGGTGGAGGTAATGACGATATCGGCGCGGTCGCAGGTCTCGTAGAGCTGTTCAAACAGGATTGCCTTGCCGTCAAACCTGGCGGCGAGCTGCTGGGCGCGGTCGAACGTACGATTGGCGACAAAAATCGATTCTGCGCCGTGGGCCAGAAGGTGACGCGCTGCCAGTTCACTCATCTTGCCGGCGCCCACCAGGTAAACATGCTTGCCTTGCAGCGATCCGAAAATCTTCTTGGCCAACTCCACCGCGACTGATGCCACCGACACCGCGGACGAGCCCACGGCGGTTTCCGTCCGGACGCGCTTGGCCACCGCGAAAGCGCGGGTGAGGAGCAGATCAAGCTGCGAGTGCACCGCCCCTACTGCTCGAGCGGTGGCATACGCCTCTTTCACTTGCCCCAGAATCTGGGGCTCGCCCACAACCATCGAGTCGAGACTGGAGGTCACGCGAAACAAGTGCCGAACCGCATCGCTTTCATGGAACTCGTAGAGGTGGGATTCGTAATCGGTAGGATCCAACTGGAAATAGTCGCGAAGAAACCCGCGCAGGTCCACCGTCCCGTTCGTGGTTTGCGCCAGCACCTCAACCCGGTTGCAGGTGGAGAGGATAAGGCCCTCTTCCACTCCGGGATGTGCGGCCAGGCGCCTGATGGCCTCCGCTAGTCGCGAATCGGGAATCGCCAGGCGCTCGCGCACCTCTACCGGCGCGGTCTTGTGATTCACTCCGACGAGATGGAACTTCATGACTGGACGAACCCGTGAATCGTACTGTAGTAGTTGGCCGACCAGGCGATGACCGCAGCCACCACGGCGCCTGCTGCGAGGTAGGCAGCGCGGCGGCCGCGCCATCCCGCATTCCAGCGGGTGAAGACCATCACCATGTAGACCGCCCACATCACCAGCGAGAGAAAAATCTTGGGATCCAGCAAGTCCACGCGCCCGTAAGTGGACTGAGCGACGATGCTGCCGGCGACCAGCCCCAGAGTCATGAAAGGAAACCCGAGCAGCAGCGAACGATATCCGATCTCGTCAATCACTTCCAGGGCGGGCAGGCGCAATCGGATATCGGCGGCCTTTTTCGACTTCAGGCGCCGCTCCTGTACCAGGTAGAGCAGGCTGGCGGCGAAGCTCAGAAACAGGGCCGCATATCCGGTGAAGATCATGGCGATATGGGCAAAGAGCCAGCCCCGGCGCATGCCCGGCGATGCCAGTAGAAACGGCTGCTGGGTGGTCGCGGCAACAAACGTCAGGACAAAAACCAGCGGAAACACCACAATTCCGGGCGAGGTCGTGCGATACACCAGATACACAATCATGAACGCCGCCATCACCAGCAGGGCGAGAAACGACTCGGAATTGTGGACGGACGTAAGCGTCAATTGCCCGGAAAGGAGCACGGCTTCGGTCAGGGAAACGAACTGGAATACCATGCCTAGGCTCATGGCCGGTAAGGCCACCCGGCTCAGCAGTGCGCTGGTACGTGTCAAAGCCAGGAGCGCATAGAGCAGTCCCACGGCGTAGCAGACAAGCGCCACTCGGAGCCACAGTATCGGCATAGACAGAGACAATGACAGATTCGAGGTCCACCGGGCGGGTGCCGGACAGGTCCCGCCTCCGTGATTATAGTCTGCACCGGACGTGAGGCAGAAAATAAGAAGGCCAGTGGGTAACGTGACGCATGCATCCTGCGACTGCCGTTCAAGACAGCTCTGGGACTGTCCGGAGGCCCAGAGCTTACGTAGCGCCGGCGTCTCGCCGGCTGTCCGGAGGCCATCTTGCCCTCCGCAAGGGCGCCAGGAAGCCCGCCGGCTGGACGGCGCTACGAAACTCGCCTATTCCACTCCCAGGGTCTTGGTCGCCGCGTCCAGACTTTCCGTGGCGACTCGCAGCCGGCGCCCACCGGTCATCATGTCTTCAATTTCATCAAATGCCTGAAAGAGCCTCATCTTGACCGCGCCATATTGCTCAGCGTCATTCAGCGCGCGTCCATGCTTGCCCGCCCAATCACGCAGGACGCCGTCGGGCAGAAAGACGCTCACCGCGAACGTGGTCTTGCGGTCCGACGTCACGTCGAAAATATATTCACTGGCCGGAGCTTCGGGAGCGTCTGCCAGGGCCAATCGTTTGCCGACAAAATAGTATTGATAGACGTATCCCTGGCCACCGGTATACGTCTTCATGCGACGCAGAGTCATAGAATCGGTCGTTGGTCCTTGGCCCTTGGTCGTTGGCCAACCGCTTTACGGTGAATGAAACCGTCACGACGACGCCGCTACAGCCAACGACCAACGACCAACGGCGACTTACTTACCGCTGTTCCCCGATGAAATCACGCGCCCGTACTCGCTGGCTCGAGCCATACGGTCAAACATGCTGTAGGCCGCGGCAGAAATCCTGTTGATCGCCTGTTCGCCGTCACGCTCGTGTCGCAAGTATGTGGTCATTACACAGACTACGTAGGGTCGGTTTTCCACGAACACAACTCCCGAGTCATTGCGGACTCCTTCGAGCTCTCCCGGCTTGTTCGCGATCTTCAAACCTTCCGGCAGGTCTCGCGGAATGAAGCTGTCCTTGTGGGTGCTGAGCATCTTGAAGAAATCAGTCGTCATTTGCTGGTTGAGGACCTTGCCGCGATAAAGATCGTCGAGCAGGGTCATCATTTCCGCCGGCGTGGAAATATTTTCCCGGCCTTCGCCCGCCGCTTTCAGGTCCATCATCTTGCGCCGCAGCCGAGTGTGCGCGAGACCAAGAGAGTCCATAAGGGCATTGACGTTCTCCATCCCCACACGATCAATCAGCACGTTAGTCGCGCTGTTATCACTTACCGCGACCATCATGGTAGCCAGATCGCGCAGGGTAATCCGGGTTACGCCTGGAGTCAGGCCATTCATGATGTCGCTGTCGGCGACCAGGTCGCTGGCCCGCACCGTGTACAGGTCCGTGAGCTTCAGTTTGCCGTCCTGTGCCTGGCGATAGAGCTCGGCCAACACAGCGATCTTGATGGAGCTGGCCTGGGGAAATACGTCATCGGCATGCACGAGGAGTTTCTTGCCGCTGCTGAGGTCGAGGATGGCCACGCCGAGCACACCATCGAGGTTACGATCCACGTCGTTGACGGTGGATTCGAGCTTTTGCCACAGGAGGTCCTGCTTGGCTGGCGTTTGCGCCGAAGCGATGGCGACCACAAGAAAAAGGGATATGAAGGGCTTCAAGAGCGGCAGTCCTCGGAAGGGAGCATTATAGACTCCAAGAATATTGTCATGCTGAGCGACTGAGCCCTCTTTAGCTTTGCAAACAGGGCGAAGAAGTCGAAGCACCCCTAGCGCCGCCGATTACGCTCGGGGTAGAGGTCCCCTCGACTTCGCTCGGGGCTGGCTCTTCGACTCCGCAACTTTCTTCGCAACTGCAAAGAAGTTGCTGCGCTCAAGATGACACCTTACATTACCCGTCAATCCTCGCGTCTCTCAGCCGTTTTACCGCGGTCTCCGAGCTTACCGGTGAGTAGTACACCTCTTTGAACGTGTACGACTTCGCCTTGCCGGCAATCATGGGTAGGATTTCAATGTGCCAGTGATAGTCCTCGTCGATGGTTCTCCAGTAATCCAGGCTTCTCGAGCGGTGCAGAGTGTTGGGCGAGGTGTGGAGCACGAGGTGAAATTGATCGGTGATGGTGCGGATCCGCTGCAGGGTGCGACGCAGGAGCGCTCCCAGATCCGCCAGGCTGGCCGGACGGGCCAGGCCGAAGCGCTCGAAAGCGGCTTCGTGGGTGCGCGGAATAACCCAGGTTTCATAGGGCACGCGCGGGGCATACGGACAGAGCGCGATGAAGTCACCGCGCACTTCGATCACCCGCTGGTTCTGGTGCAGCTCCTGGGAAATAATGTCGCAGAAGACGCAGCGTTCTTTGGCCTTGTAGTAGTCCCTGCCGGCTCGCAGTTCATAGAGCACCCGACGCGGCACGAAGGTGGTGGCCGTTAACTGCGATGTGGGATGCTCGAATTCCTGGCCGGCGCTGATTCCGCGATTCTTAAAGATGCTGACGTACTTGAAGCGAGCGTCGCGCTTCAAATCCTGGATGCGGTGCGCGGCCAGCAGCAGGAACTGTTCCAGTTCCTTATCGCTTGCGGTCCAGAGCTGGCGGTCGTGTCGCACATTCTCCACCAGCACCTCGTGCGCGCCCACCGAAGACATACGATCGTAGAGACCATCGGCGCGGCGGGACGGCTCACCCTCGATCCGATACAAGGGTGCGGGATGAACGACTGCCCGCGCCGACCACGGACCACCCTCAACCCCCGGCATGTTGGAAATCAGTTGCGCCGCCACTGGAGAATCCGGACAAAATCGGCAGAAAGACTCGGGGCGAGGAGGCGCGTCGACTACATCGTCTCCAGTGATGACCCACGAACGAGTGATGGGATCCTTGCGTAATTCCATGCGTGTAAGGAAAACATCGGTTCTGCGAACCGTCAACTGTGATTTCCATCACCGGGACTGCACCGGTTCGTTTGTTATAATCCGCGCACGAAGCCCCTTGAAATGAGTGAGCCGTCCACCCCGCTGATGCGGCAGTATGCCGCTATCAAGAAGGAGCATCCCAGCGCGCTGCTTTTTTTTCGCCTGGGAGATTTCTACGAACTTTTCTTTGATGATGCTGTTCTGGCATCGCGTGAATTACAGATCACGCTTACCTCGCGCAATAAAGAGAAAGGCATCGCCGTGCCCATGTGCGGCGTTCCTCACCATGCCGCCGAAGGCTACATTTCCAAGCTGATCCGAAAAGGTTTCAAGGTCGCGATCTGCGAGCAGGTGGAAGATCCTCGTGTGGCCAAGAAGCTCGTGCGACGGGAAGTCACACGCGTGGTCACACCCGGCACAGCGGCAGACTCGTCGCTCAACTCAGAGGAAAACAACTTCCTGGCGGCCATCGCACGCGCCGGTGACCGCGTGGGCTTCGCCGCCCTCGATCTTTCCACGGGCGAGTTTCGCGCCACCGAATTCCAGGGTGAGGATGCGGCCAAACGAATCCAGGAGGAGATCCAGCAGTTGCGCCCGAAGGAAGTCTTGTACGGATCCACGGCGCCGCTGTTCGAGCTAGCGCGACCATGTGGGGACGGGTCGAAGCCTGCCCTGAGCAACGTCGAAGGGACCCGTCCGGGCCCATCGGGCGGCAGCGCCGGCTACGCCGAGACCCCGCTCGACGATTGGATCTTCGCGCCCGACCATGCCATCCCGCTATTGGAAAACCATTTCGGAGTAATGTCGCTGGAAGGCTTTGGCCTGTCGGGTAAACCCGCGGCCGCCGCCGCGGCGGGCGCGATCCTCTACTACGTCCGCTCCACTCAGCGCGGAACTTTAAGCCACGTCGACCGCATCGGGTTTTACGAGCGCCAAACCTGCCTGGTGCTGGACGCGGTTACGGTCCGCAACCTGGAGTTGATCGAGCCGCTCTTTGCTGGCGCCGATGCCGGTATCACTTTGTTCCGCTCGATCGACGCTACGGTCACGCCCATGGGCAAGCGGCTGCTGCGCTCCTGGCTGCTACGCCCGTCAATCGAAGTCACTGAAATCAACTCGCGCCTGGATGCGGTCGAATCACAGCTTAAGGAAACCGTGAGTCGCGAAGAGCTGCGCCGCGCACTGGACGGCATTCTCGACCTGGAACGTTTGCTTAGCCGGGTCACGCTGGAAACCGCCAACCCGCGGGACGTCCTAGCCTTGTCCGCATCTTTGGCGAAGTTGCCAGCGGTGCGCAGAGCGCTGGAGCAGTTTGGTACCACTGCCCATGCGGCCGCGGCCGCGCGGATCGCCGATTCTCAAAAAGCCTCTCCGAATCGCCTCTCCACCCTGCACTCATCTGTCGATGAACTCGGCGACCTGCGGCAGCGGATCGACAGCACCATCATCCCAGAACCGCCGATCTCCCTGAGCGACGGCGGCGTAATCCAAAGCGGAGTTGATCCGGAACTCGACCAACTTCGCGATCTAAGCCGCAACAGCAAGCAGTTTCTCGCGCAGATCGAGCAGCGGGAACGCCAGCGCACCGGCATCGCATCGCTGAAAGTAAAGTTCAATTCGATTTTTGGCTACTACCTGGAGGTTTCGAAGGCAAACCTGCACCTGGCTCCGGCGGACTATGAACGCAAGCAAACCCTGGTCAACGCAGAGCGCTTCACCACCCCGGAACTGAAAGAGTACGAATCGAAGATTCTTGATGCCCAGGAAAAGATCGTGGACATCGAGCGCCGCCTCTTCGCCGAGTTGCGCTCCGCCATTGCGGGAGAAGCGCGGCGCATCCGGCAGACGGCGCTTGCGCTCGCGGAAATCGATGTGCTGGCCGCCCTGGCCCAGATCGCCGCGCTGCGAAATTATTGCCGCCCGAAACTCGATGATTCCTCCGACATCGAGATCGTGGAAGGACGGCACCCGGTCATCGAACAGCAGGAACTGGGGAACGGCGAACGTTTCGTCCCCAACGATCTTTATCTGAATTCGACGACCCACACAATCCTCGTGCTGACCGGCCCGAACATGGGTGGCAAGTCCACGTATCTCAGGCAAGCCGCCTTGATCACCATTCTGGCGCAGATGGGGTCCTTCGTGCCAGCACGGTCAGCCCGTTTGGGACTGGTAGACCGGGTGTTTACCCGCATCGGCGCCAGCGACAACCTGGCCCGCGGCCGCTCCACTTTCATGATTGAGATGACAGAGACTGCGGCGATCCTGCACACCGCAACGGCACGGTCTCTGATTCTTCTCGACGAAGTGGGCCGCGGTACTGCGACCTACGATGGACTGGCCATTGCCTGGGCGGCGGTCGAATACATTCACGCGCGAACCCGAGCCAAGACCTTGTTCGCCACCCACTATTTTGAATTGACTGAGTTAGCCGAACAGCTCTCGGGCGTGAAGAACTACCACGTTGCAGTCAAAGAGACCGGGAGCGGAATCGTGTTTCTGCGCAAAGTGGCGCCCGGCGCGGCTGATCGCAGTTACGGAATCGAAGTCGCAAAGCTGGCGGGGTTGCCCCACGAGGTAATTGTGCGGGCGCGAGAGGTGCTGGCCGAGCACGAAAATGCCGAACGCCAGGTGACCGGGCATCTCTCACCCGGCTCTGATCCTCCGCCGGCGCAGCTGACAATCTTCACGCCGTTGTCGCAGCCAGTACTGGAGAAATTGCGCGAAGTGGATTTGAATCGACTGACGCCGCTGGAGGCATTAAATCTGCTGGCGGAGTTGAAGAAGCAGATCGAATGAGAGCAATCGAGGGATGGAGTCAAGAATGAGATCCCGGAAAGGCACCGGCTTGGCTTAACCGCAAAGGACGCAAAGAATTCTTCGCGATCTTTGGCGACCTTAGCGGCTAGAGTTCCACGAACCATGAACCGACGATTGAGTAATTGCCGATAATGCCAAGAAAAACAAGGCTTTTGGATCGCTCCGGTATCGGCCAACTCCTGATTATTGGTTTCGATGGCACCGAGATGTCGCCATCGCTTGCTTCCCTGCTCACCCGCCTGCAGCCCGCTGGGGTCATCCTTTTTGCCCGGAACATCAGCGGAGGGGAACAGACTTTCAACTTGTTGAAAGAGTGCCAGGCCCGCGTTTCGACTCCTCTTTTCACTTGCGTCGACATGGAAGGCGGCCGGGTGGATCGGTTCCGCAATGTTACGGGCTCGTCACCTTCCGCGGCAGACGTGTTTGCCTGCGGTGACCGTAAACTTTTCCGCAAGCACGGCAAGGTCATCGGTGAATCCTGCCGGACGTTGGGATTCAATACCGACTTCGCCCCCGTGGTGGACCTCGCCCTGGAAGCCTCGAAGACGGTCATGAGTTCGCGCGCGGTGTCGGCGGATCCAAAGCAAGTGGTGGTTTATGCCAGAGAATTCCTCGCAGGATTGAAGTCGGCGAACGTCGTGGGCTCTGCTAAACATTTTCCTGGCCTCGGCGAAGCTAACCTGGACACTCACCATGAACTGCCTTCGGTAAGGAAGTCGTGGAAACAGCTTTGGGCGGAAGACCTGTATCCCTACCGGACGATGCGCCGTGAATTGCCCATGGTTCTGATCGGACACGCGAATTATCCTGACGTGACGCATGACCAGAGTCCAGCGTCACTTTCGAAGAAATGGATCACGGACGTTCTGCGCAAGAAGATTGAATATCGAGGGCTGGTCGTGTCAGACGATCTGGAAATGGGCGGTGTACTGAAAACAGGACCAATCGAGCAGGCCGCGGTCGAACACATCCGTGCAGGCGGCGATCTCTGCCTGATCTGTCACATCGAAGAATTCGTCACGAGGTCGTACGAGGCCCTCGTTAAGACCGCGGAGACCGACCGCAGGTTTGCAAGGCGCGTAGAGGAATCAGTTTCGCGCGTGCTGGCCTTCAAGAAAAAATCTGCCGCGCTGAAACGCAGGGCATCGCTACCCAGCCAGGAAAAGCTGGAAAGGCTGTCGCGCCGAGTGTGGGAACTCGGTGAAGAAGTGCGCCTGGACAAATTGAGGTCAGACAACTCATGATCGTCGCCGGCGTGATGAGCGGCACCTCAGCCGACGGTATCAACGTGGCCTTGGTCAAGATCGTGTGGCGCGGGCGCCCCCGCCCGCGTGAGTCCAGGTTGACTAAGCTCGCCTTCAAATTCCTGGCCCACGCCGAATACCCCTATCGGAAAAACGTTCGCCAGGCGGTACTCGACGCAATGAATGCCACGAACGCCAGGGTTGCCGATCTCGCCCGGCTGAATTTTCTGCTCGCGGAACTCTACGCCGACGCCGTGCTGGCCACCCAACGCCGATTTCGTCAGAAAGTCGAACTCGTCGGGTGCCACGGACAGACGCTCTATCATCAAGGCGAGCCAGCTCCGTTCCTCGGGCGCAGACTCGCCGTAACCTGGCAGACGGGCGAAGGGGCGGTCATCGCGGCCCGAGTCGGGGTGCCGGTAGTGTCCGATTTCAGGCCGGCAGATATGGCCGCAGGAGGCAAAGGCGCGCCTCTGGTCCCTTTTCTGGATTACTTGTTGTATCGCGATCGGCGCGTGGGCCGCATCGCGCAAAACATCGGCGGCATCGCCAACCTGACGGCGATCCCAGCCGGAGCGTCTGCCGAAAAAGTCATAGCGTTCGACACCGGCCCCGGCAATATGGTGATCGATGTCGTCACCGATCAGCTGTTCGGCAAGCCCTATGATCGTGATGGCCGGATCGCGGCCGCTGGCGCCGTGCTGGATGACGTGGTTTCCCATTCGCTGCGGCTTCCATTCTTCCGGCGCAAGCCGCCCAAGACCGCTGGCCGCGAAGAGTTCGGACGCGAGTTCGCACAGCAATTTATCAGGCGATGCGGACGGGCATCCAAAGCAGATGTAGTCGCTACCGCCACCGCATTGACGGCCCGCTCGATTGCAGATGCGCTGGGCCGGTTTGTAGTGAGAGGAGGCCGATTCAGCGAGTTCGTGGTTTCCGGAGGCGGCGCCAACAATCACACCCTGCTTGCCATACTGGCTAACGAACTCAGACCCATGGGCCTGAGGATGCGATCATCGGACGAATTCGGGTTGCCCTCCGAGGCGAAGGAAGCGGCGGCGTTCGCGCTGATGGCTTTTGAAACGTGGAACCAGAGAGCGTCGAATGTGCCGTCTGCTACTGGGGCGAGGCGGACAGCAATTTTGGGGAAAATCTCGTATGCGTGAGCGGAGGGAGCGAGCAAAACCCAGGTCCCTCGACTCGTCTCGGCGCGCGAGCGCGCCTGCGCCTTCGCTCGGGATGACAATCATATTGACCGCGGCGATGACGATTCGAGCCGTCGCTTGCGCCAGCTTGCTTTTGGTGCTGCTCTCGTGCTCCAGCAAGCCCGATCCCAACACGCTGGTGATGATTATTGAGAGCAGCCCGACCAATCTCGATCCGCGGGTTGGTCTGGATGCTCAGTCGGAGCGGATTGATGACCTGATGTTTGACGACCTGCTGACCCGCGATTCCCATCTGAATGTGCAGCCTGGCCTGGCGGAACAATGGGAAATCCCTGATCCGCGGACCTATGTTTTTCACCTGCATCATGGCGTGAAGTTCCATGACGGGCGTCCCCTGACCGCTCGCGATGTGAAGTGGACATTTGATTCCCTGCTCCAAGGCAAGATTCGCAGCACCAAGTCGGCGGTCTATCGCTTCGTGGACCGCATCGACGCCACCGATGACTACACGGTTACGTTCCATCTGAAGGAACCGTTTGCCACCCTGCTGTGGAACCTCTCCGACGGCGCGATGGGCATCGTGCCTTATGGCACCGGCGACGAAATCAGCCGGCAGCCCATTGGTACAGGACCATTCCGTTTCGTCAGCGCCGAGCAGGATAAGGAAGTCGTAATCGCGCGCAATGACGATTACTGGGGGACGAAGGCGGAAATCCCACGCGTGCGTTTCATTGTCGTGCCTGACACCACCACCCGCGCGCTCGAGCTGCGCAAAGGCAGTGCCGACATCGCGATTAACGCGCTTACCTCAGACATGGTTCTGACTCTCGAGCGTGATCCAAATCTCGCGGTGCTGCACGCGCCGGGGACGGTGCTGGCGTACATGGCGTTTAACCTGCGCGATCCGATTCTCAAAGACACGCGGGTACGGCAGGCGCTGGCCTACGCCATCGACCGCCGTCCCATGCTCGAATACCTGCAACGCGGCTTTGCCCGTGCCGCGAAGAGCGTGCTTCCCCCTGAAAGCTGGGCCTACAACGGCGACGTGCCCGCCTACGACCACAATCCGGAGCGCGCTAAGCAATTGCTTGAGCAAGCCGGTTATCCCGCGGTGAACGGCGTGCGCTTTCATCTGACTATGAAAGCTTCCACGGAAGAAAGCACTCGACTGATGGCGGCGGTACTGCAGCAACAACTGCGCGAGGTTGGAATCGCGCTCGATATTCGCACTTTTGAATTCGCGACCTTCTTTTCCGACGTGACCCGCGGCCTGTTCCAGCTTTATTCCCTGCGCTGGATCGGTGGCAACGAGGATCCGGACATCTTCGAATATGTTTTCCACTCCGGAAAATTCCCTCCCAATGGCGCCAATCGCGGCTACTTTGCCGATCCGCGCGTGGATACCCTCATTGACCAGGCACGCCACGAACTCGACCAGAACACCCGCAAGCAGCTCTACGCCGAAATCCAGCTTGCTCTGGCCGAGCAAGTGCCGTACATCGACCTGTGGTATTTCGACAACGTACTGGTGCACTCCAGGCGGGTCAGCAAGCTCACCTTGAATCCATCCGGGAATTACGATTTTCTGAAGACGGCGGAACTGGTCGGTCGATAGTCGCGAGTCGTTGGTCCTTGGCCATTGGTCGTTGGCCCTACGCTGCAATCAGCAGGACCGCAAAATCTACACTGGCCGCGCAGGCCCGCGACCAACGACCAAAGGCCGACGACCAGGAGCCAACGACCGTTTTTCGCGTGTTACCATCGAACCAGCCTTCGACATCCATGCACATTCTCTTCATCGGCGACATTTTTGGACGACCGGGACGCAATATCGTCAAAGAGCGCCTGCCTGGGCTGGTCAAGGACCACGCCATCGACCTGGTGATCGCCAACGGAGAGAATTCCGCCGGAGGATTCGGGATCACGGGTGCGCTGGCGGAAGACTTGTTCGAACTGGGCATCGATGTGATCACTACCGGCAATCACATCTGGGACAAGCGCGAGATCATCGACTACTTCCAGATGGCGGACGGCAACCAGCACAGCATGGCCCGCCGGCTATTGCGCCCGGCCAATTATGCGCCGGACTTGCCTGGATGGGGCATGTACGAGGGCAGCAAGAACGGCGTCCCCTATGCCGTGATCAATCTTCAGGGACGCGTCTTTATGGCGGCCAATGACGACCCGTTTCGCGTCGTCGATAATTTACTGAAAGAGATCAAGGCCGAGGTGATTTTCGTCGACGTACATGCCGAAGCCACGTCGGAGAAGCTTTCTTTGGGATGGTATCTGGACGGTCGCGTCACTGCAGTCGTAGGGACGCACACTCACATTCCTACTGCGGATGAGCGTTTGCTGCCCGGCGGCACGGCCTACATCACAGATGTCGGGATGACTGGACCGTATGACAGCGTCATCGGCGTGCAAAAGGAATTGATCATTGCTCGCTTCCTGAACAATATGCCGGCGCGATTCGAGGCGGCCACGGGCGATGTTCGTCTCTGCGCCGTGGTGGTGGACTGCGATGATGCAACCGGACGCGCCCGGAAGATCGAAAGAGTGATGGTGAGTTGAGTTTGTCGAGCTAAATTTGTCATCCTTCGACTTCATTGATCCATTCGCAAGCGAATGGACCAATTTCGCTCAGGATGACAACTGGACTTGATGATGACAACTGGATTTGATGACAAGACTAGGGTTTCAAGAGCTTCTCCAGCTCTTTCCGGTTGCGCACAGGCAAGTAACGGAATCCCGCTCGGGCCAGCGCCAGGTACACGTCTGTCGCTCCCGGAATCTTCTTCAGTTCTTTCACGTGCTTGCGGACCACCTGCGTGTCACCCCGCCCAACCGGGCCGCTGAAAGCGCCCGCCGGCCCGAGTTTCGCGTAGTTCGCCAGGGTCTGGCGCACGATTGGAATCATTTTCTTGCGAGCATCGGCGGCAGATAATCCCGCGGCACGCGCCACCTTTTCTCCGGTGACCAGCAATGCGATCAGCAGCGGCGAGGTGAAACCGCCCCATGCGTGATAAGCGGATTTCTTGCTTTTGGAGATGGCGAAAGCCTCTCCACCCAGGTCCCGAACTATTTTTCGAGCCAGGCGTACGGCCGCGGCATCACCCTCGACCGCGAACGGGACACCGCGGAGCGAAGGCACCGACGCGGGCACAAACGTCATCAGAGGATGGACCGAAGCCACGGCTGCACCGCGCCGCCGCAAAGCATGCAGTTCATCGCTGGGCAAGGCTCCGCTGGAATGAAACACGATCTTTCCTTTCCAGTCGGTGGCCTGAGCCAGGAGCCGGGCTACCCGGCTGATCTGGCGATCCGGTACACACAACCAGACCAGATCGGCCTCGAAAGGCGCGCTTGCGACTTCCGCAATCGCATGCACCCGTTTGGCCAGGACGCTAGCCTTCCGACGCGAAGTCCTGCTGTTCCTCGACACAATTTCGCTGATGCGGTAGCCCGCGCGCCTGAGTTCCAGTGCCAGGGCATTCCCTAGTCTTCCCGGGCCGACAATCGCAACATGAGGTTTCAGTGCCATGCTGCAGCATAGCAGGGCATTTCCGGTGGCGGCAAAAGTGCAGCATAACAATACGCCGCAAGGAACTCATCGCTTATATTGTCTACATGGCCAAAAAATCCCGCACATCCAAAGCCCGCGTGCTGTCTTCCCGCGAGGTCTATCGTGGACCAGTTTTCTGGATCACCTCCGAGCAAGTCCTCGAACCGAGCGGAGTCCGCGTCCGCCGCGACATCGTGCGCCACTCCGGCTCAGTGGTCATTCTTGCGGTCGAGGAAAGCCGTTCCGAGCTTCGTGTTCTGCTCGAGCACCAGTACCGCCACGCTGCCCAGCAGATGATGTGGGAGTTGCCGGCGGGCCGCATCGATGAAGGTGAGAACGAACTGACTGCAGCCAAACGGGAGCTGCTGGAGGAGACCGGCTATACCGCTTCGCGATGGCGCTGCGTCCTGCGCTTCTACGCCAGCCCAGGCTTTCTGGCTGAGAGCATGAATGTGTATTTCGCCCGCGGCCTTCGACCCGGCCCGGCGCAGCCTGAGGCCGATGAGGTCATCAAGGTGCGAATGACGCCGCTTTCCACCGCCGTTCGCATGGTCATGAACGGTGCCATCCGGGACGCCAAAACGATCAGTGGCATCCTCTGGCTCAATCAGTCCAGAAAACGGCCAAAGCCGCACCGATAGCGGCTTTTCTGTTGACGCAATCCCTTGACAGCACCCTCGGCTAGCAGCACAATTGCCTCAATTGCAAGGGTGCGGCCTCGGCGAAAGAGCACGTGCCCGAGGGGGGCGTACATGGAACGTTTGAAGGGTACGGTGAAGTGGTTTAATAACGCCAAGGGCTATGGCTTCATCGGACGCGAAGATGGAGCCGACGTTTTTGTCCACTACAGCGCCATCACCACGGAGGGCTACAAGAGTCTTCAGGAAGGTGATCAGGTGGAGTTCGAAATTACCCAGGGACAAAAAGGCCCGCAAGCAGCCAACGTGACCAAAGCATCCTGAAGCCTTGGACGGACTCCTGATTCTAAATAGCAGGCCTTTCGTAGCGCCGGTGTCCCTTCGACTACGCTCAGGACAGGGTCGCCGGCTGTCGCGAGTTCATCCTGCGCTTGCCGCCTAGCGGTATCCGTTGAGAAGCAGCCCAGCTTTCCCTCCAGCCAGAACTTGTTTAATCTTTAACCTCACATGGACAACAAGGCGATCGCCGGCATTCTCTACGAAACCGCCGACCTGCTGGAAATCGACGGCCAGGATTCATTCCGCATCCGCTCCTACCGCAACGCTGCCGAAGCCATCGAGGCTCAGCCGCAACAGATCGCCGACTTGATCGGCGAACCCAAGAAGGTGCTGGCCATCCCAGGCATTGGCAAGGGGATGCTGCAAAACCTGCAGGAAATGTTCAAGGAAGGCAAACTCAGCGTACACGCGGATTTGCTCAAGAAATACCGGCCGTCCATGCTCGACCTGCTTAAGATCCAGGGTCTGGGACCAAAGACGATTGCGCTGATCTGGAGCGCTTACCAGGTCAGCGATCTCGAAGGCGTGGAGAAGCTGGCCCGCGAGGGAAAGATTCAGGAACTTCCCCGCATGGGGGCAAAGCAGGAACAGAAGCTGCTCAAGGCTATCGAGGACTATCGCCGGATTGCTGGGCGTTTTCTGCTGGACGCTGGTGAACGAGAAGCGCGAAAAATCATCGATCATCTGCAAGGTTATCCCGGCGTCGAGAAGGTCACACCTGCCGGGTCACTACGACGCGGGCGCGAAACCGTTGGCGACCTCGACATACTGGTCACTGGCAAAGCTTGCTGCGATGACGCTACCCGGGAAAAACTGATCGAGCACGTCATCAAGCTTCCTGGCCTGATGGAAATTATCGCTCGCGGCGAGAACAAGGTCAGCTTCCGCTTGCGCGCCGGGATGCAGGTGGATGTGCGGCTTCTGCCCCCGGAATCGTTCGGTGCGGCCATGCAGTACTTCACCGGCTCCAAGGCTCACAATGTCGCCTTGCGCCAGCGCGCGCTGAAGATGGGCTACACCCTCAGCGAATACAGTCTGGCCAAGCTCGACACTGAAGAACCAGTGGCGGGAAAGACAGAAGAAGAAATCTACGCCAAGCTCAAGCTCGACTACATTCCACCTGAACTGCGCGAAAATCAGGGCGAACTGGATGCCGCCCAGGCCCACACCCTGCCTGTGCTCATCTCGCAGGCCGATCTGCAGGGTGACGTGCACATGCACAGCGTTGAAACTGACGGCCGCAATACCATCGAGGAAATGGCCGAAGCAGCCAAGGAACGCGGCTACCAGTACATGGCCATCACCGATCATTCCAAGAACCTTGCCTTCGCGAACGGCCTGGACGACAAGCGGGCGGTGGAACACATCCAGCGCATTCGGGCCGCTAATGACCAGATCGAAGGCATCAGAATTTTTGCCGGCATCGAAGTAGACATTCTGGCGGACGGCGCCCTCGACCTCTCTGACTCTGTGCTCGAGCAGATGGACATTGTCATCGCCAGTGTGCACTCGCACTTCAACCAGAGCCCGGCGGAGATGACCGATCGATTGCTCAAGGCGGTGCAGAATCCGAATACGTCTCTGCTCGGCCATCCCACCGGACGCCTGCTTCTCCGGCGCGAAGGCTATGCGTTTGACCTTGACGCCGTAATGAAATCAGCCGCCCAGAACAAAGTGGCCATGGAGCTGAACGCCTATCCCGACCGGCTCGATCTATGCGACCGTCATCTCCGGCTGGCGAAACAGCACGGGGTGAAAATCGTGATCAACACCGATTCTCATCACACATCGCATCTGGAGAAAATTCGGTTCGGCATCCTGCAGGCCCGTCGCGCCTGGCTCACGAAAGAAGATGTATTGAACACGTCGCCCGTAGAGAAATTTGCCCAAGCTATAAAGCATGGATGGTAGAACAGCGCTTTTTCGCATCCCTTCCACCAGGGCCGCATCTATTCACCCATGGAATTTCGACAGCTTGGCCGCTCCGGATTGAAAGTACCAGTACTCTGTTTTGGCACCGGGACGTTTGGTGGAGGAACCGAATTTTTCCGCGCTTGGGGCTCGAGCGACGTCGCGGAAGCCAGCCGCCTTGTCTCCGTTTGCATGGAGGCGGGCGTCAACTTCTTTGACACGGCCGACGTCTACTCGAACGGCCTCAGCGAGGAAATTCTAGGCAAGGCCCTGGAAGGGCGCCGACACGATGTTCTGATCTCCACCAAGGCCACGTTTCCCATGGGCAAAGGCCCAAACGACCTGGGCTCGTCGCGGCATCACTTAGTCACGGCCTGCGAAAGCAGCTTGCGCCGTCTGGGCACCGATTACATCGACATCTACCATCTTCACGGATTCGACGCGCTTACTCCGGTTGAAGAAGTCCTGAGCACGCTTAATCACCTGATTGAGAGCGGGATGGTTCGCTACATTGCGTGCTCGAATTTTTCCGGCTGGCATTTGATGAAGTCGCTGGCGACATCCGATCGGTATGGCTGGCCACGTTATGTGGGGCACCAGGTTTACTACTCGCTGGTCGGACGGGAGTACGAATGGGAGCTTATGCCGCTGGCTCTCGATCAAGGAGTGGGTGCTCTGGTATGGAGCCCGCTGGGGTGGGGTCGACTGACGGGAAAGATTCGACGGGGGCAGCCTTTGCCCTCAACCAGCCGGCTTCATCAGACGTCCGAGCAGGGGCCGCCGGTAGCCGACGAATATCTATATCAGGTGGTTGACGCCCTGGATCAGGTCGCCGGAGAAACCGGGAAGACCGTGCCCCAGGTCGCGCTGAACTGGCTGTTGCGGCGGCCCACGATCTCCAGCGTGATCATCGGCGCCCGAAACGAGGAGCAGTTGCGGCAGAATCTGGCCGCGGAACCATGGTCGCTTTCTCCAGAGCAGATCTCGAAGCTTGACCAGGCAAGCCAGCGTAGACCCGTTTATCCGTACTGGCACCAGCAGCAATTCGCCGCGCGCAATCCCTTCCCGGTCGCCCTTTGACTTTCGACGGCTGAGAGGCGATGGTCTGAAACGATATAGAATCGTTGCAGACGAGGTCGCTATGCCAGACGAGTCATCCCCTCAGCCACCCGCAACAGACCCTGAGCCGGAACCAACTCCTGAGCCCGGCCTGGATCTGGGGCCCGGACCCGGAGTCAACATCGGCGAGGAATTTGGCACTGCCAAACGGAATCTTCCGCCTCCCAAAATTGTAGCCATCGTGCTGGCTGTCGCCGCTGTCGTCATCGGTATCTTCGCTTTTCTGGATCGGGCGAAACCACAGGGTGGAGGTTCTGTGGACAACATTGCTGTCGCCGAGGTTCCCGATCAAAATGAGGTTCTGGTGGCGGTGAACGTCACGGTACACAACTCCGGCAAGAAGCCGCTGTGGATCCACGACATCAAGGGCAAGATCACGACCGCCTCCGGCGAATTCACCGATGAGGCCGCATCGGCGATAGACTTCGATCGTTACTTCCAGGCCTTCCCGGTCCTGAAAGAACATGCCCTGGCGGCGATCCCGCCGGAAACCAAGATTCCACCGGGCGGCGAGGCGCAAGGCACGATCGTGGTCAGCTTTCCGGTCAAGCAGGAAGATTTTAACAAGCGCCAGTCGCTGAGCGTAGTGATCCAGCCCTACGATCAGCCGCTGCCCGTTACCCTAACGAAATCAACTGCGAACTGAGAACAATCAACTAGAAACTGGTTTTCCAAAATCGAATGACCACGTCAGAATGGTAATAGCCTAACATCTCTGATCGCCGATCTCCCTATCCCCAACCGTATTGCGCCCCCAGGCCCTCCATGCGTCTAAGCCGGGTCGAGTGGCATCTAACCGCTTTGGAGAACCCACAAACGGTGAGATCACGAATCGCTGTCTTCGTCATAGTCATTCAATCAATCTTGCTACTGGCCCATTGGTTCTTATATGAGACCTGGACGGCGTTCTGGCGAACGACTGATCCGTCCGTAGTCTCGTCACTTCAGGTGACGCTGGGGTTGCTCTCGATCAGCTTTGTGATTGCGTCCCTGTTGGCCTGGCGTTCTTCGCATGCCTTGGTGCGGATTTTCTACACGACTTCCGCGGTCTGGCTCGGGGCGCTGAGTTTCTTGTTTCTGGCGGCGTGCTCGTGCTGGGCACTCTACGGCGGGGGGCGGCTCCTCGGACTACACCCTGATCGGAGAGCGCTGGCGGCTGTGCTCTTTGGCTTCGCACTGCTGGCAAGTTTGTACGGTGTCGTCAACGCTGCCTGGACCCGGGTAAAACGAGTCACGGTTAAATTGCCCAACCTGCCTGAGGCGTGGCGAGGGCGTGTCGCGGCGTTGGTCAGTGACACTCATCTCGGTCACGTACACGGCGCCGGTTTCGTGCGCCGCATCGTGGCCATGCTCACCCGGCTCCGCCCCGACATCGTTTTTATCGGTGGCGACATGTACGACGGCACGGCCGCCAAGGTAAATGAACTGGCCGCGCCCTGGGCGAAACTCGCGGCGCCCTGGGGTGCATATTTTGTCACCGGAAATCATGAAGAGTTTTCCGATCACACCAAGTATCTCGACGCGGTCGAGCATTCAGGCGTGCGAATCCTGAACAACGAGAAGGTCACGGTAGACGGTTTGCAGATTGTCGGCGTGCATTATCGCGATTCAACCAATGACGACCGTTTGCGAACCGTCTTGCGGAAGGCGGCCGTGGACCGCGGCCAAGCCAGCATCCTGCTCACGCATGCTCCGGACCGGCTGAGCATCGCCGAGGAAGAAGGCATTTCACTGCAGCTCTCCGGTCATACGCATGGCGGACAGTTCTTCCCTTTTACCTGGATCACAAACCGGCTCTACGGCAAATTTGTCTACGGATTGCAGCGCCTGGGCAATCTTCTGGTCTATACCTCGTATGGCGCCGGCACCTGGGGACCGCCTTTGCGGGTAGGAACGACGCCCGAAATCGTGCTGCTGCAGTTTGAATAGGACGGAAGGTCACTCATGCTTCTTCAAAATTTTTCGATGTGCCAAGTGAGTTGAAGCGGTGGGCTTGATGTCGTCGTACTTCATGCAACTAATGGATCCGTCGACTTCGAGCACGGCCAGGGCAACATCGTGGTAGGTGGCAATTCCATGTTCCCGCAGGGCCTGTTGCAACGCATCCATGGTGACGTGCTCGCGGGCCATATGGGCGGCGATGACCTGACCGTCGTGGACCAGCAAGCTGGGTTGGCCCTGGACCAGCCTGCGAAAGCGGCGATTTCCGCCCGAGAGTTCCGCTATCAGATAGTTGAGTACCAGCAGAGTGGAAGCCGCGATCACGCCGCCCAGAATTGACGTATCCGGACCGGTCATTGCATTCTGCACCGCGTTACTGAGCAGCAGAAGCAGAGTCAGGTCGAAGGGCGTCATCTGGCCCACTTCGCGCTTGCCGCTCAGCCGGACGCCCAGCAGGATGACCAGGTAAACGACCGTGGTCCGCAACGCGATCCCGATCAGAACATGCCCGCCCGGATACATGGGCTTTTACTGACTGGCCCCAGTCGGACTTGCTGACACTGGCGTCGGGGCGTTCTTGGGCGTGCTCAGGTAGCCTGTAGCTTTGTTCTTGTCCACAGTCCAGACCACCAACTCATACAGCATGCGATCACGCCCGCTGTAGAACTGGATGGGCTCGCTGACATTGCGATCTTTCTTTTCGATGGTCTTGTCGTCCGAGTTGACGTTCAGGGTAAATTTTCCCTTCTTCACGTCCGTCTTTTTCAATTGCAATCCGACCGTGGAAACCGGCTGCGACTTGGCCCCCTTGATCAGCGTAAATTCGTAGTAGTTGCGATCGCCTTTGTGCTTGAGAATTTCGAGGTCTCCGCGGGTATTGGCGATGAGGCCGCTTTGCACTCCCAGGTCGCCAATCGTGCTCTGCAGTTTAGCCTTCGTGGCTTCGAGGTCGGCCTTGGTGGAAGCGACGTCGGTCTTGACCCCGCCGACATCGGTTTTCACTCCTGCCACTTCCCCACTGACTGCGCTGATTTCCTGCTTCTGCTGCTCCGCCAGACGCGCTTCCGAGGCTCGCTGCTGGCGCATGATTTCGGCCGAGCGGGCGGCCATTTCTTTCTTGGTCAGGCCCACCTGCTGCGCCAGAGTTTCGTCATCTGCCTCGGCGGATTGCATGCGCTTGCCCAGATCGGCAAGCTGTGTCTTGCTGGCAGCTTGCTCTTTGCCCACCTGCTCGAGGCGTCCCCGCAGGTCAAAGATGAAGTAGAGCGACCCTGCAACATAGATCAGAGCGAGTGCCAGCAGTATCCACTTTCCAGCACTGCCCTCCGACCCGACGTGAACTTCACCCTCGTCCGCCATAACGACTCCTCCGATGGTTCAAATGGGATATTGAAGTAATTGTTGAATACGCGGCGCGGGGTGTCAATTCCCAGGATGGTGCTAAACGCCCATTTATGCAGCTGCCCGGACGGCCAAGGCGATGGTCGCCTCACCGGCCCACGCTGTCCTGGATCACCGCGTTGACTGGCGGCAGGATGCCGAGGTCCATATAGATGGGTCGAATCAGCTTTCGGATCGTTCGCAATTGGGTTGCGAACCAGCCCGCGCCCGCGATGCAGCACGCCCCGCTCAACATCACGGTGGATGGAGCGCCGATGGCGTGAGCCAGCGCGCCGGCGAACAGACTTCCAAATGGCGCCATCCCCACGAAGGCCACGGCGTAGAAGCTCATGACGCGACCGCGCTTGCTGTCATCTACGATGGTTTGGATGATGGTATTGCTGGCAGCCATCTGCTGCATCATGCCAAAACCGCACACCAGCATCAGCAGCAATGAGACCCATGGGGTCCGCGACATTCCAAAAAAGATCAGGGCAACGCCAAAGGCTCCGGTCGAAATCGGGATCATTCTGCCCAGTCCCAGCACGGTTTTTCGGAGAGCAAGTGATATGGCTGAGACCAGGGCGCCGATGCCAACTGCGCCCATCAGAAAGCCCAGGGTATGAGGACCACCCTGAAGAATCGTTCCAGCGAAAATCGGCATGAGCACAGTAAAGGGCCAGCCCATCAGGCTCACCAGCGCAAACAACAGCAGGATCGTCCGCACGGGTGCAAAGCCGGAAACATAGGTCCACCCTTCTTTCAACTGAACCAGCATGGAATCGGTGGTGCGCTTCGCTTCTCCCGGCGTCAGTCGCATGGCCACCAGCGAAGCGATCACAGCCAGATAACTGATGCCGTCGATCAGGAAGCAGTAGCCTTCTCCCGACAGAGCAATCACGGCTCCCGCCAGGGAAGGCCCCAGCAGTCGTGCCAGATTGACCATCGATGAATTGAGTGCGATCGCGTTTCCCAGATGTTGCTTGTCATCCACCATCTGCACCAGGAAAGCCTGGCGGGCTGGCATGTCAAACGCATTGATCAAGCCCTGGAAGGCACTGAGCCAGATGATCTCCTGAATATTGATGTGGCGGGCGAGAGTCAGAACAGCCAATGCCAGCGATTGAAGCATCGCCAGAGCCTGCGTCACCACCAGCACCTTGCGACGATCCAGGCGGTCAACCCAAACTCCGGCAAACGGGGCAAACAGAAATGTTGGAATCTGTCCCGAGAATCCGACGATTCCGAGCAAAAGAGCAGAGCCAGTCAGGCGGTAGACAAGCCAACTGGTTGCCAGGCGGGTCATCCAGGTACCAATCAGGGAGATGGTCTGGCCGCCAAAATAGAGACGAAAATTGCGGGAGCGCAGGGCGCGCCAGGCGTGCGAGATGCCGGGTTTAGTGATCGTGGCAGAACCGGCCGCAGACTGAGGAGCGCTCACAGTCTTCCATTGTGCCATTTGCGCACAGGCTGCTGCTCCATTTCCCTGGCAGGTGCTACAGCTCCGCCTTCCTCAACCGCAGCGAATTCGTAATCACCGAAACTGAACTGAAGCTCATGGCAGCGGCCGCGAGGATGGGGCTCAACAACAATCCGAAGAATGGATAAAGCACACCTGCCGCGACCGGTATGCCCAGAGAGTTATAGAGGAACGCGAAGAACAGGTTTTGCCGGATGTTGCGCATGGTCGCCTGGCTCAGTTTGCGTGCCCGTACGATTCCTGCGAGATCACCTTTGACCAGGGTCACGCCCCCGCTTTCCATAGCGACGTCGGTGCCGGTGCCCATCGCGATTCCCACATCGGCCTGGGCCAGCGCGGGCGCGTCGTTGATGCCATCGCCCGCCATGGCGACGATGCGTCCTTCTTTCTGCAAACGCTTAATCACCTCGGATTTTCTATCCGGCAAAACTTCAGCCTCGAAGTTCTCGATGCCCAGGCTTCTGGCCACTGCTTCCGCGGTCGTGTGGCTGTCGCCCGTAAGCATCACCAGACGCAATCCCGCGGCCTTGAGATTCTGCAGAGCCTGAGCGGTAGAGGGTTTCACCGGATCCGCAATGCCGAGCAATCCCCTTAACTGGCCATCCACGGCGACAAAGATCACGGTTTGGCCGTCGCTCCGTAATTGTTCCGCATTCTGCTTCAGTTCGCTGACCGGAATCCTGTTCTCCTCGAGCCACTGATCGCTACCGATCAGGACTTGCCGGCCATCCACCGTGCCGCTGACCCCGCGCCCGGTGCGAGACTGGATTTCACTCGCCGCGCCCAGAGCCAGACCACGACTTTTGGCAGCGTCGATCACCGCCGCGCCCAGAGGGTGCTCGCTGCCCTGCTCCACGCTGGCCACCAGGCGCAACAGTTCCTTCTCGCTATTTTCTTCTTCCTTCCCCGGCACCGCTACCACCGACACCACACGCGGCTTGCCCTCAGTCAGCGTGCCGGTTTTGTCGACCACCAGCGTGTCCACTTTTTCCAGAATCTCGAGAGCTTCAGCGTTCTTGATCAGCACACCAGCTTGCGCTCCGCGTCCGGTTCCTACCATGATCGCGATCGGAGTCGCCAACCCCAGCGCGCAGGGGCAGGCGATGATCAGCACCGCCACCGCATTCACCAGGGCGTGCGCCAGGCGAGGCTCTGGTCCAAAAAAGCTCCACACAATGAAAGTCAGAAGCGCAATCGCGATCACTGCCGGCACAAACCACGCCGCCACCCGGTCCGCAAGACGCTGTATGGGCGCCCGGCTCCGCTGTGCCTGACTGACCATCTGCACGATCTGTGCCAGCAGCGTTTTACTTCCCACGCGCTCGGCGCGCATCACCATTGAGCCGGTTCCGTTCACCGTCGCCCCAATCACCCGGCTGCCGGGTTCTTTGCCGACTGGAATAGATTCGCCGGTGATCATCGACTCGTCCACGGAACTGCTGCCTTCGACCACAGTGCCATCCACCGGAATCTTTTCACCTGGACGCACACGCAGCCGGTCACCGGGCTTCACCTGATCTAAAGGAATGTCTTCTTCCCTGCCATCGCGTAGCACCCGCGCCCTCTTCGGAGACAGATCGAGCAACGCCCGGATGGCGGCGCCGGTGCGGCTGCGGGCGCGCAGTTCCAGAACCTGGCCCAGCAGCACCAGAGTGGTGATCGCCGCGGCAGCCTCGAAATACACCGGAGGCGTTCCCTCCATCCCGAGCATTGACGCGGGAAACAGCCGTGGGAAGACCGTTGCCACCAGGCTGTAGACGTACGCCACGCCCGTGCCCATTGCGATCAGCGTGAACATGTTGGTCGAGCGATTCACAACGGAAGTCCAGCCGCGTTGGAAGAAAGGCCAGCCGCCCCACAGCACGACGGATGTCGCGAGAACCAGTTCAATCCACGGCAACCAGCCGTGCGGAAAAACCCGCTGCAGCGGCGTGCCCGGCAACATGTCAGCCATGGCTATGGCCAGCACCGGAGCGGTCAACGCCACGCTGATCCAGAAGCGGCGAGTCATGTCGCGCAGTTCGGGGTTTTCTTCTTCCTGTGCGGTAACGGTGCGCGGCTCCAGCGCCATACCGCAAATCGGGCAACTGCCCGGTCCCGTCCGGACAATCTGCGGATGCATGGGGCAGGTGTATTCCACGCGGGGTGCGGCCACCGGCATCTCCGGCTCGAGCGCCATCCCGCACCGCGGACACGGGCCGGGCTTGCTCGCCCGCACCTCCGGGCACATCGGACAAACATACGCAGTGGAAGCCGGTGCAGGCGCAGTCTTCACT
Organism: uncultured Acidobacteriaceae bacterium; assembly: GCA_964528615.1. Taxonomy (GTDB): domain Bacteria; phylum Acidobacteriota; class Terriglobia; order Terriglobales; family Acidobacteriaceae; genus JAIQFF01. Next base: position 54,533 of record CAZGSU010000088.1, read on the forward strand.
CGGAACGCCTTCGCCTCGGACGGCTTTTTTTCGGACGGCCTGGCAGCCGGAGCGAGTCCGATGCTTACGATCTGCATGCCCATGCCAGGCGCCCTGCGTCCAGACAGGTAACTGTCGGGGTCAGCCCGGAATTTCTCCAGGCAAGCGGCGCAACAGAAGTAATAAGTTTTCCCGGCGTGTTCTAATTTGTGCTTCGCAGTACCGGGATCCACGGTCATTCCGCAGACCGGGTCTTTGTCCTGATCCCGCAATGCGGTGCCCGGGTTCGAAGAATGATTCATGTTTTGGGATCAACTCGTAGGCGCTAAGCCGAACTCCCATATTAGATTCATTCGCTTCCCGGGTCGATTGTTGTATCTTCAGAGCGAAGTAAAATGAATGAAAGCGGAGGCAGACGAGTCAGATGACCCAAATGGAAGTGGCATATCGTTACGCCGCGCCCCCGACCGAAGCGATCATGCGAGCGCTGGACGCCCTGCGGGACGTCTATGGGGTCCGGCGCATTACCTTCAATGAGAGGGAGCGGATCGTCCGCGTAGAATTTGACGCTTCCCGGTTCAAGGAACCAGTCGTCGCCGGCCTGCTGCGGCGTACTGGCCTCGATCTGTCCGAACGCCTGGTTTTGGCCTGACGGCAGGTCTTGAAGAGCTGGCTTCGGCAGGCCAAGTCCTTGGGTGGAGCAGGGCTTGAGCCCTTCAATAACCGCCATCAAATGAGGGGTTAGGGCTTCAGCCTCTAAGGCACTGGGTTCGCATTCCTCACGAATTTTCTGGTTTTAGCAGGTTGAACTTTGGGTTAAAAGGCAGACCAGACGCTCAGTTTGGGGGATGGGGAGGGCTGTGTTCGGAGGGGGAGGAAAAATCTTTCTAAAAATGCAAGGGGCGCCCAAGAAAACCTCTGGCCGAAGTTTTTTCTCTGGAGCGCCCCGTTGCGCGCCACTTCGTCTGTTTAAGTACAAAGCACCCTCGGTGCCACTCTCAACTTACTGAAAACACATATCACAAAATTTCGCAGTCGGGTAGGAATTGCCGCTCAGGGGGAAAGATTTACGTTCGAGCGACTCGTTGGCAAGATCACTGCCGAACCCCCTGTGGAAATCCTCCAAAAGCCTTGAGGGAAGCCCGTTCTGCTAGGTCGGGGGTTAATGGAATGGTTACCCAGATTACTGCGCTCGCTCGACTCCGCAAGATTGTAAGACTTCATTCGCCGGGCAAATGATCCATACCAGGCGGACAACTTATCAAGCACCTGAGCTTTCGCTATAATTGAAAACGCCGCCAACTTGATGCGCCCTTAGCTCAGCTGGATAGAGCATCTGGCTACGAACCAGAGGGTCGGGAGTTCGAATCTCTCAGGGCGCACCATTTTATGCGGCTTTCAAGCAGTAACACCCTTCGAATTTCCTGCTGTGCTACGCCTGTGCTACAACCGCTTGGGGGTGGGGAATTCTTCATCCCAGCGCTGAAACTCGTTCTAGGACGATCCTAGAGCGATTGCCGAGCACTCTAGACGGAACGCCATCTTCTGAGTATCGTGTTGCCGACCGTAAAGGAGGTCAACTTGAAAACTCGACATTCGGTAATTCTTATCGCTGTTCTTGCGGCGGCGTGTTCCTCGCTGCTGTCAGCGCAGGTAGGCACGACATGGGACCAGCAATTTCCAGGGCCGAATCGATTTAAGGTACTGAGCGTATTTGGCAATGCAGCAGTTTCGGATAAAGAAACTGGATTAGTCTGGGAGCGCTCGCCGAGTACGTCAATATTCGGGGTGTCGGATGCTCATTTGCATTGCAATACGCTTGTTATCGGCAACCGCTTTGGGTGGCGCGTTCCCACGATTCAGGAATTGGCTAGCCTAATAGATCCAACACAGGCAAACCCATCTCTTCCCTTGGGCCATCCGTTCACCAACATACATACCGATCAACTCTACTGGTCAGCGACTACCAATACGTTTGGTGGCCCCTATAGCGTGGGATTCAACGGAAACGGTCAGGTTACCTTTGGCGGTGGTGGGAATCCCCTCGTATGGTGCGTGCGCGGAGGTCAAGGCGTCGACGCTCAATAGCTGATGGCGCCGCTGTCCCAAAATTGTGCCAAAATATTTTGTTCACCCTCAGACGCCAGACCCGACGCAAGTTTCAGCACAAACAAAAAAGCCCGGAGCAGCCAGCGTCGAGGCTAAGAGCTGCTCCGGTTTTCTCCGGTCAAGGTGGCGAATTGGCCGAAAACTTTTTC
>CAZGSU010000089.1:0-17964 GCA_964528615.1 uncultured Acidobacteriaceae bacterium
GCAAATGCCGGAACCGACAACGTCCATCCAGGAAAGATCCATTTCAGCCACAAATATGGCTGAACGTGCAACAAGTTTACACGAAGCCGAAGCGCTCCATAGATCAAATCCTCGGCTTCTTTTGCCAGCGCAGGATTCGCACTTTCCATTGCCAGCTGTCCCAGCTTCAGCAACATCGCGGCGTTTTTCCCTACCAAATCCAGCGATCGCAGGGCCAGGGCGAGGCGCTGTTTCTGGAAATGCCTGAACTCGGCTGGAGGCAACTTCCGGCGGAGATACTGTTCCTCCGCAGGATCGAGAAGAATCCGAAAGGCCTCGAGATCGACTTCATACTTCTTCGCTTCCCAGTCGTCCAGCGTGCGTATCTGGGGCAGCCGGGGACGCACGATTGCCCACACCAGAAGCAACGACAGAAGACAGGCACACAGGATTGCTAGCGTCGATACCATTGGTCAGTGTACTCGGTTAGGGCCTGGTTCCACTTCCTGAGATCATTGCTGGGCAAGCTCTCGACCGGCGTTTTGGCGCGATACCCCAAAAAATAAAAGGCCCAGACGATAACCGCGAGATTATATGCGCCCGAACCTAACAAGGCAAAGGCGGGATACTTTACCAAATCCGGGTGTGCTCGAAACTCCAGCAAAGCCAGATCCAGGGCTGCGTATATCCCGAACCCCGCAGTAATTCCCAGGGTATAGTGCTGCCAGGTCAAGCCCAGACGAGACATCAGGGAAATCAAAACTATCAGCAAACACACTTGCAGCACCCGGGCTGATCGTTCCATCAGAATAATCAACTCGAGTACCCTGTCCGCTCCACTGGGACTGCTGGTGCGGAGCAGGGTCAGAGCGGACGCGGTCGCAATGACCGCTGCAACCCAGAACCACCTGAAAACAAACCGCAGGAATGGATAGGGACGGAACAAATGCCAAAGCGTCTCAACAATTACGCCCAGACTCAACAAGATTGCCGCCGCGTCTCCCCACCAGAAGACGATGGCATACCGGTTCCCGGTGTTGGGGAAGAGCAAAAGGAGGACATCGCGAAGGGTCACGACGGCAACGTAGCTGAAAAAAGCGGGGAAGACTTTAACCAGGCCGCGCCAGAGCATGACAAATGCAATCGCACCCTGCAGCGCGAGCGGGACAAACCACAGGATTGCTGATACCAGGTGGGAGAATCTCATGGGCCGCTCTGGCAGGCTACTCGCAAACCAGCCGGCCCACAAGGATTTTCAAAGTAGTTGGCAGCGTACCACCGATGCTTTTACTTTCCGGGACAATTGCCGGGTGAGCAATTCGGTCGCGGAGCTCCTCCGTCGGCCAAGGACGAAGTCGACACAGCGCCTAGCAGCAGCAGGGTTGCGAGAACCAAGTGGACAATTTTTTTCATGAAGAACTCTCCAGTGGGGGATTGAAGCGCCCAGTCGAAAAACACCATACGTTTGTTACAGGGGAGATTTGAAAGTGTTCGAAAAGCGCGCGATACGCGTCCAACGCTCGTCGGTCGACCGACAAATGAAGATACGAGTCCAAAGGGAGAGAACGATTCGTCGGGCAGGTGAGGACTGCGAAACAGTTTCAGGTTTCCAGATTCTGGTTAAGGATTTCTAATCCGACATTGGAAATACGGTTGCACCGGGAAAACTGGTGCATTCCTCGCCAGGAGGACGGACCCGGGCAAGACTGCTGCGATGGCTTGAAGCGGGATCCGGAGCAGAAAGCGCGCGGCAAGCGGGAGAGCACTGCGAGTGGTCGGTTAACCGACCGGCTGGCCTGAATCTCAATTCCCGGCCGGGTAAAACCTATGCTGATGGATAATTTCGGATTGGTGAAAAACATGGCTCTCCCCAAAGGCGCGGTGCTGTTCCCCCGGGCTGGAGCGATCGCGAGTCTGGTCTTGCTGATCCTGCTGGTACTGGTTCCGTGCGCGGTGCTCTTTTTCACTATCAATCCCGAGTCAGTTTCCCGACAGTTGCGATTCTCTGACCTGCCCGTGATCTGGTGGGCGGTTTGGGCAATGGTGTCGCTGTGGGCGGGGTTGGATTCGTCAAGATTGTTGCGCCTGCTGGGCAAATCGGTGGACCCTCTGGGCCCGCAAGCGGTGTGGACCATGTTGCTGGGAATACTGAATGTCGGAGCCTCGCTTCTGGTTGTGATGCTGCATACATCGCGCTGATAATGAGCCGCGAATCCCGGCGTGAAGCCTGCCGGAAATCAGGAAGGGAGCGAAGACTTTTCCCGCTTTATTTTTCAGATATGGCGGAGAGAAACGTTCGGCAGCGCTGACCACCCGAAAGCTTTGGCGGCTCCCGCGCTCGCCCGGATGCACCAAGAGAGCCATCTACCTCCGCGTCTCCTGGACGAAAAGTCGAGCTAGTATCGGTGAATGGGCGTGTACCCCACGGTGGGGGGGTTGTTCCGAATGCCCGTCGCGGAACCTGCTTTGCGCCGCCGTGAACGCGGCGCAGACGCCGGGGCGCAGTGTGTCCGGGATGCGCGCATCGAGAGTATTAGAAGCATCTTGTGGCGGACGGGATATACCGCTGCCCAGCTTTCGGTGGCAACCGCCAAGCTCTACGGAAGATCTGCATATTTCATTCCGCCAACATTTCTCTACAAGCTCAGGTGCGGGATCTCGCCGCGGATTTGTCAGATTGCAGCGTTGAGCGAAATTACCGGTTACCGCTTCATTGACTGGATGAATATTCTTGGATTCGACCTGCACCAGATTCCCCGTTTGCAATTGCGTCTGCACAGTGAACGCACGGTTCTGGTCACGCCGATAGAATTCGGAAATCCGCTGTGTTCGCCGTCTTCTCCGCCGGACGAAGCGGCTTGTGCTCCAGCCGTAAACACGGGACGTGATCTGAGCAATAATCGATGCTGTCGTTATCTGTTCGCGAAGATCGGGGACCGAGATGCATTCGCCAGTCCCGGGCTCAAACCCGGCAGCGTGGTCCGTGTTGATCCGGGATATCGGCAACCGATTCGGGGTGCGAGCGAAGCGTCGTCACGGAATCTGCTGTGGCTGGTGGAGCAGTCCGGCGGACTGACCTGTTGCCGCGTGCGCTGGGTCGAGGACCACCAGATCGTGCTGCTGCCGAGCCGTCCGCCCTGGGGAAGTTGGCCGTTGCGAGTGCCGACTGAGGCGCGCATTCTGGGTCTGGTTGATATGGGTTTGGTGGGTATAGGAATTCGTCCTATGCAGGAGGTTGGGATGCAGCCCAGAGCCCGGCCGGTAAAGATCGATCCCCGGCTCCCCTGCCGCAAACCAGCAATGAAATTTTCTGATCTGCTCCGAGTCTCACGCTGCCGTACGGGAGTGACCTTCCGGGAAGCGCACCGGCTTACTCGCGTCATCGCGAAGCTGCAGGGTAATCCAGACTACTCGGTGGCGCTCGGGTTGCTCTCTGACTATGAGGCTGTGGGCCGGCTGCCTCGCCACATCGCCAAGATCGTCAGTCTCTGTGTTGTCTTTTGCATGGATATTCGCGAAGTACTGGAAGTTGCGGGAGTTGCGATTGACGATTCCGGCAAAATGCCTCTGATGATGCACGAGCCGTCGCCTCACGCCAGCGCCGATCTCCTCGACGAAACCACGTACTGCCGAACCATCGCCATCGGAACCCGCTATTCGAGGCCAAGAGCCGGCCAGTTCGAGAACGTTTCCCAAATATAGGTCTCGCGTGCTGGACATCGTGCCTACGGAGGGGCGGGCGCCCCGCCCGCCCGGGACGGCAAAGCCCCGCAGGTTTTCGGTTCCGACAAACCGGCGAGCTGCGCTGGCGCGCCCGGGCGGAGGCGCCCGGGCCTACGCGATTTTCCGAGCCTACCTTGTTCCCAGACACTTTGGTACTTGCTCGAAAGTTACTTACTTAGGTAGGAATTCGGCCATATTTTCCGGTGACTGTGGTGCTTTGACTCGTCCGGGAACTGACCCTACGATGAAAGTTGCACGGGAGTTCCCCGCTTCCGGCCATTCAATCCCCCAAGAACTGTGGTTCAGGTAGACCGCCCGAAAATGTGGCGGCCAACGGAGGCTGGGTCGGGATGCTGAGCGATCACAAGTTAGAGTTTTCACCCCGCGACCGGGAATGCGGGGCCCGCGGCTTCAGCCTGACTGAACTGATGATCGTGGTTTCCCTCTTCATGATCGTTTCCGCAATGAGCTTCATGGCATTGCAGCCGGCGCTGAAAGAGGCCCGCGCGAATCAGGCGTTTGACAATGTGCTGATGCAGCTCCGAATCGCACGCCAGCGCGCGATTGCAGAACGCAAGCAATACATCGTCTGCTTCGGAATTGCCGCCCCGGCGGGCGCTCTCACCCCATTGGGCGCGCCCAATGCGCAAAGCGTTCAGATGTTCCGTTGGGACGTCGGCACCGCGCTCTCGGCAGCCACCCAGATCAGCGCCAACCAGTTGCCGATTGACATGCAATTTCAGACTCTGGGCGGGCTACCGAATACACCGGCCACGGTTCCGGACGGTTTCGGCAACGCAACCGTGCCGATCGACTTTGATCAAGGAGTAGCCGGCGGGATCAAGAACCAGGTCATGTTCATGCCCGACGGTTCGGCGCACGACACCGCCGGAAACTGGAACAGCGGAATCATCTATGTTGCGCGCAATGGCGACATTTACAGTTCGCGCGCCGTCACTCTGTACGGAGCGACGGGCAGGATCCGGGGATGGCGTCTGAGGAGTACAGCAGGAGGAGCCCAATGGCTCGAACAATGATGGCTCGAACGATGATGGCTCGAACAATGAACGGCCGCGTGAGCGGCGCGAAATCCCGGCAATTGGGATTTGGCCTCCTGGAAACCCTCATCGGAATCGTGGTGCTGATGATAGGACTGCTGGCTGTGCTGGCAACATTTGCCCTGGCCATCGGCAACACGCAGTCGGTTCAGTACGACAGCATCGCCCGCCAGAAAGCGGCGGAGGCGGTAGAAAGCATTTATACCGCGCGCCAAACCAGCCAGATCAAGTTTGACCAGATCCAGAACGTGGGCGCAGGCACAGGGATTTTCGTCGGAGGCTTTACACCCATGACCGACCCTGGCCCCGACGGTTTGGATAACACCGGCGACGATACTCCGGCCGCACCCATCCGCCTGCCGGGCCCGAGTGGACAAATCACCAATACTGCTTCGGACGTATTAGTGAATCTGGGGAATTTCAGCCGGCAGGTTCAGATTACCAACGTGGCCGGCAATCCCAATGTGCGGCAGATTACGGTGACGGTGCGTTATCCCGTACCACAAGGCTGGTATCGGAGCTATCAGGTGCAGGCCTTGATTTCGTCGTATCGCTGAGTCGTTATGGCTGAGAGGAGCTACATGCAGTCGACCGAACAAAATGCGCGCGGCTTCAGCCTGGTCGAGTTGCTGGTCGCGATTGCCCTGGGCCTGATAGTGCTGGCTGCGACCACCCAGTTGTTCAAGAGCGGGATGGACGCGACACGGCTGGTATCGCAGACATCAGAGATGAATCAGAACATTCGCGCCACGCTGAACCTGATGGCCAAGGATGTGAGCATGGCGGGGTCCGGCCTGCCCTCAGGCGGTCTGGCTCTGCCCAACGGCGCCGGGTCGGTGGCCTCATTCTTCGCCGTGGACCCAACCCAGGCCTGGCTGCCGAACAACGGCTATCCCGCCAACTTCATGTACGGCATAATCCCGGGAGCGGGCAACGGCATTGAAATCGGCGGGCCGGTTAATATCGCGGCCACCGGAACCGGGTCGGACGCAATCACCGTCGTCTACGAAGATTACGCATTCCCCCTGAATCAATACACGGTATCGTTTCCCGCAGCCAACCCGAACGGAGATGCCATCCAGCTTGCGCCACCGGCGGTTCCTCCGGCCGGATTTCCCGCCATTCAGTCCACTACCGGACTTCAGGTGGGCGATCTGATCCTGCTGAGCAACAACATTGGCTCTGCCGTCGGGGAAATTACCGGGATTACCCCGGTAGGTGCGAATACCACGATTACATTTGCCAACGGCGACCCGCTGAAGATTAACCAGACGGCGGCAGCCAAGGGAAATATCAAGTACGTCATGGCTGGCGGGACAACCACGGCGAACCGGATCTGGGCAGTCACGTATTTCATCGAGGTGCCTGCTGCCGCGACCGGACAGCCGCCCCGGCTCATGCGTCAGGTCAACGGCCAGAAGCCGGTGCCGGTGGCGGATAACGTGATTAACGTGAAAGTGACGTATGACGTGTGCGACGGCACCAATGGTCCGGGCTGCTCGGGAATTACCAATCCGCTTGCAGCTCCGTTCAACCCGAACCAGATTCACAAGGTGAACATTCAGATCATGGGACAGACGCTGACCTCGTATGGAAACAAGTCCGTCAGCGCGGTACTGGCCACGTCTGTCAGCACGCGCAGTTTGTCGTTCAAGGACCGCTATCAGTAAGAAATTGCTACAGAGGAGAGAAGAAGAGAGTCAGGAGATCAACACTATGTGCAGGGCGAAGGGCCGATCACGGGGATTCACATTGATTGCCAGTCTGCTGGTGCTGGTGCTGTTGTCCGCCATCGCAGCCGGACTTTTGTTCATGGTCTACGGCGCAGGCCAGGTTGGAGGCAATGACCTGGAGACGAACCGGGCGTATTACGGCGCAGAATCCGGCATGGAGTTGCTCACCGCCAACCTGGCGGCACTGTACCAACAGTCCCAGGCCCCCACTCCAGCACAAATTACTGCTTTGACGAACAATCCGCCGGACAGCACCATGATCAGCAACATGGCGTATCAGGAGAGCATCAACTGGACTCCGGATGCCAACGGAAATCCGGCGTCGCATCCCAGCGTCATCAGTTCCGGACCGAACGCCGGACTTAACGCCGAGATCATTCCGCTTACGCTGAAGGTGGCGTCTACCCGTCCCGGCGGAGCGTCGGTGAACATGACGCGGGGAGTGGAAGTGGCGCTCATCCCGGTATTCCAGTTCGGTGTTTTTTCCGATAGTGATCTGAGCTATTTTGCCGGCCCGCCGTTTGCCTTCCAGGGCCGGGTGCACACCAATGGCAACCTGTTCCTGGCGGCGAACGCCGGACCGCTCGTCCTCGACGCCAAGACCACCGCGGTCGGTGAAATCATCCGCGATCGGCTGGCGAACAACTACAGCAACGCGGGCGCTTATCAGGGCGATGTTTACGTGCCTAACGCGACCGGTGGATGCGATCCGCCGAATCCGACCGCTAATGCCAACTGCCTCAAGTTCACAATTCCGCTTGCCAGTTGGAGCGGGGGAATTCCGGCAGCCGGCACACAAACCAACGTGGCGACCTGGGACAACACGTCGACGCAGACTTTCAAGAGTTTCATCGGCAACGGAACCTCCCTCGGGGTTCAGACTCTGACCCTTCCCTTCGTACAAGGGGCGAACGGGTCAGCCCAGCAGATTCAGATTATCCGTAAACCTCCTGTGGGTGAGCTGCCGACCTCCTCGACGGGGTCGTCGCGCGAGTTTAACAAGGCCAACATCCGCGTTCTGCTGGCCAGCACTCAGGCTGATCTGGTTCCTGACCGGCCGTTCTTGATTGGAGACGCCAACAACATCAATCTGGACAATGGATGCGCCGGGGGACGGACGGACAATGTGACCGGCGTCGGAGTAACTCCCTGGGCCATGGCTCAACTGCCAGCGGGACAGGGTGGAACGGTTTATGAGCCGACCTGGAAGGGTCCGCCGACCGGACCAGTTCTTGCCGGAGCTTGCGTGCCGGTCGCCGGACAGCCGTGGCCGCTGGTGGATGGCTGGTTGCGCGTCGAATACAAGAACGCGGCGGGCAATTGGATCGGAATCACGAGCACATGGCTCCAGCGGGGATTCGCGCGCGGAAGTGCGATTCCGACTGCGTTGGGCGGGAACCCGGTGCATCCCAACGCGATACTCATTTTCCAGAAGCTCGCGGGCGATCGGAACCTGAGTGGGACCATCACTGCCGCAGACGGCCCCCAGAACATTACCGGAGCCAATTCTCAGTACAGCTGGAACCCGATCAACTTCTATGATCCGCGCGAAGGCTTTCCCCGAGACTCGCTCACGGGCACGCCTCTGGCGGGTACACAGTGCTACGTCAACGGAATCATGAACGCGGTCGAGCTGGACGTAGGCAATCTGAACCAATGGCTGCTGGCAAATCCCGGTCTCGTCGACTACACGGGACAGAATGGTTACCTGCTGTTCTTCTCGGATCGTCGAGGCATGCTTGCCGACCCGAATGCCGGAAACGTTACGACCGGAGAGTACGGCTTTGAGGATGTCATCAACTCCGCCTCGGCGACCGGTACGCCGGATGGAGTGCTGGAGCCGCTGGTCAACATTGGCTATTCACCCGAGGATGTGGACGAGAACAAACTTCTCGACCGCTGGGGCGCAGCCAATGTTGGCAACGGTCTGAAGGCGGCATTTCCGGCCATCAATACCACGAACAATCCTTACCAGGCGGTCGATTGCATCAGCGGCGGCTGGCAAAATATCGTGACCGGCGCGCGCCACGTGTTGCGACTGGTGGATGGCAGTCTGAATAACTTGCCGGTGCGTCCGGACAACGGCCTGGGCGGCTTTACAGTGGCGGCGGAGAATCCTGTGTACATCATGGGAAACTACAACTCCAACGCCGGCGATCCTTTCTGGGCAAATCCCACCGGTGCGGCAGACATCAATCACGCGGCCGCCGCGGTGATCGCGGATTCGGTGACCTTGCTGTCGAACGGCTGGACGGACATTAGCAGCATGCAGAACGCGCTGACCCGCGGTAACCGTCCGGCTACCCCTACGTATTACCGGATGGCGATTGCAGGCGGGAAGAACATCAACTTTCCGCAACCCGCGGCTGGCAATGGAATCGGGGCTGATTTCGGCACCGACGGTGGAGTGCACAACTTTCTGCGCTACATCGAAGACTGGGGCGGGATCCAGCTCAGCTATCGCGGTTCGCTGGTCAGCCTGTATTACGCCCAATACAACACGGGCACATTCAAGTGCTGCACCATGGTATACAACGCGCCCAACCGCAACTACTACTTCGACTCGGCGTTCCTGGATCCGAACAAGTTGCCTCCCGGCACGCCCATGTTGCAGGACGTAGTCAACCTGACCTACTGGCAGGATTTCAAACCTTACTAGGCAAGTGTGATGCGCCGGCCTGATGAAGGCCGGCGCATTTGCTTTTTGTAGCGCCGGCATCTTGCCGGCGCTACTAAGGGCTTGGCAAGGCCGCCGTTTCTACAAAACATGTGCGACCCGACGCCCTCGTCCGGGCGGGCGAAGCTCGCCAGGATCGGCGTTCGCGTAGACCAGACTGCCGGGCTTTGCCCGGCTGGGCGGGCGGGGCGACCGCCCCTACGTGGTTTCGGGTGGCTTACTTTTTTTGTTCTTTGGCGGCGTGGCGGGCGGCTGTGCGCTCTTGCAGCGCGAGTGTGACGACCCGCAGCATGTCGTCCCAGGGGGCGGGTTTGCCGGTCCAGATTTCGAACTGGCGGGCCGCCTGGTGGACGAACATCTCAATTCCCGGAATCACTTCCGCGCCGCGCTCCCTGGCCATTTTCATCAGCCGCGTCTCCGGCGGATCGTAGATCATCTCGAAGACGTAGCGGGCGTTGATTTCGTTTTCGTTCAGCGGAGACTCGCGCGTGTTTCCCATGCCGACCGGGGTGGCATTAATGATGACATCAAACGCGAGCTTCTTCAGATCGACACGCTTGGCGATTCGCGCCCTGGCCTGGTGCGCCAGCTTTTGTGCCGGCGGGGCGCTGCGGTTCAGAATATAGACTTCGGCTCCGCGCTCCTTGAGTCCAAACACGGCAGCTCGGGCCGCGCCGCCCGCGCCCAAAACCAGGATCCTGGCCTTCTCCAGGGTGATGCGCTGTTCCAGCGGTCGCACTACACCGGCGGCGTCGGTGTTGAATCCGTAAAGCTTGCCATCCTGCGCCCGCACTACGGTGTTGCAGGCGCCGATCTTCGTGGTGTGGGAATCCGTGTTGTCCAAGTGCTTGAGGATGGCTTCCTTATACGGCATGGTAATGGAGAGGCCGTGGATGGGTATGTCGCGCACGCAGCTCAGCAGATCTTTCAGAGTCTTGGCGTGCAGTGCCAGGTAGACGCCGTTGACATTCTCGCGTCGCAACGCCGCATTCATGATGACCGGCGAGAGAGAATGGGCCACCGGATCTCCGGCCACGCCATACACCCGGGTGGCCGCATCCATCTGTTCGATGCGGTAGGTGCTGCGTAACTCCTGTGCCGTGATCTGCCCCGGTGCAGTTTTTTCGTCGGGGCTGATCGACGCGAAGGTGAAAACGCTTCCGGCTCGCACTCCAAGCAGACGGCTGATGATTCCCTGTTCGCCCATGCACAGACCGACCAGAGAATGGCGGTCGCCCTGCTTCTCCAGAAACTTCATCATGGTGACGTTGTCATAGAGGGTGGTGGCCGTGCCCACGATCTTGTAGAAGTCGGCGGGAATCGCCGTCATTTTTTCCAGCGTCGATTCCAGGTTCTTGGTACCGCGGAAATCGTGATAGGAAAGTATCAGGGCGGAGCGGGTCCGCAAGCGCTGCACCTGTTCCGGCTTACACCTGGAGGCGCTTTGCAGTTCGATGTCAAGCAACTGACAGCCGGCTGCGCTGACCTTTCCCAATATCTCCAGCTGGGCCGCCAGAGAACCCTTGAATTTGCCTCCGCTGACGGTCCGGCGACAGGTGCCGATAGCCACCACGTGGGGGTGGTATTCCATGAAGCGCTTGATTCTGGCAAGCGCCAGGGCGGGCCGGGGCAAATAGTCTAACCTGAACTCCAGAAAGGTGTTATCGCGGACCAGCGCTTCGGCCTTATCCACCAGGGCCTCGGCATCGACGTCGGTGACGGCGACGCAGACGCGGGGAAGCCGCAGGGGGAGGAGCCTGGCGATGTAACTGTTGGTGGCAACACTCGTCATGGGGGAACGAGTCGGGATATTACAGGCGCGTAATTGCAGATGCAACAGAGGATTATCGAATTTCGTTCAGCCAAACTTTTTACGTACCCGCGATAACACCAGCGTAACCTTGACCGATGCCCACCCTGTTGTTACTGTCCGGTGTGGAAGCCCTTTTATTTGCTGTAGTTTGGGGGAGAAAGCCGGTCTGGGGCCCCGGTCTCGATTTCGGAGGTAACATGAAGAAAATAGGACTGTTGCTGTTACTGTGCCTGACCGTAGCGGCAGCTGCGCAGCAAGCCGACTCAAATGCGGCGGAACCAACCGCTCCTCAAGGCACACTTTTGACCACGGTGGGTTTCCCCGCGGAGCGAATCCAGACCCCGACCAATGCCGACCTGTACTGTGGCGGTTTTGTAAGCAAGGAACTGGTGCCCAATGCCAGCTTCGTAGCTGGCGGCCTGGAGAGCCCCAACACCACCAAGTTCGCGACCAACGACCTCATCTTCCTGGCAGGCGCGGGCTACCAGACAGGCCAGCAATACGAGGTCGTCCGTGAGTTACAGGACCCCAACAGGTACGAGTTGTTTGCCGGTCAACATGCCATGCTGAAGTCGATGGGCCAGCCGTACTCCGAATTAGGCCGTGTAAGAATTGTGGATACCCGCGGCAAGATGGCGGTGGCGCATGTCGAATTCAGCTGCGAGCCCATGGTCCCGGGAGATGTCGCGATACCCTTTGCGGAAAAGCCGGCAGTCAGCTTCCACCCGCCGGTCCGGTTCGACCGCTTTCTGCCCACCAACGGCAAGGTTAGCGGACGCATCGTGCTCGCCAAGGACTTCGACCTTCTGCTGGGAACAGGCGCCAAGGTTTACATAAACGTCGGCGGCAACCAGGGAGTCAAGGTGGGCGACTACCTCCGGGCAGTGCGCACTTACGAGGCCGACCTGCAAGACCCGGTCGATTCACTTTCCTTCAAGGCATCGACCAACGACGATACGCAATTGCACCCGCCTTCCATTGCAGGACACATGTTCACCAAAACCAAGGGTCCATTGATCAATGTGGCGGATATGCCGCGACGCGCGGTGGGAGAAATCGTGGTCATCAATACCACCCCGACGACAGCCACCGGTATGCTGGTATTTGCTCTCGAAGATGTACACGTGGGAGATCACGTGGAGTTGGACCAACAGTAGATTTTTCCGCATCGCTAACCAGGGAGGCTCCGGCCTCCCTAATTTTTTGCGCTACGCGACTGTGCGGTCGCTGAAGGCTTCTGTGGTGAAGGCTTCGAGCCTGGCACCGGCCTGCCACGCATTTGCAGGTAAGCCGGCTTTCTTGCAAGTTTGTTCCAGGAAGGCCGTGCGATCCCAGTTGTGCTCGACCGGTACCTGCGGCAGCAGCAGTCCTCGATTACCACCGAGACTGATCACCAAACCGTGGCGGCCGATTTCGACCCGTTCCGGTTGAATGGGCTCGAGCCGGGAAAGAATGCTAAGGGAAACCTCCAGCTCGAGAGCTTCTTTCAATGAGACCGGGGCGAAGCGCGTGTCGTCGAATGCCGCGCCCCGCGCGCTTTCCGCTATGGTGCGATACAGCGGCGCCACCGGAGCCACGTAACCCACGCAGCCGCGCAGTTTGCCCCGGATGTAGATCGTGGTGAAGGCGCCACGTGGTTCGGCCAGGTGCGAGGTGGGCGGGATCAACGATATTTCGCGTGCTTCCAGCATTGCCAGGATGGATTCGTGCGCCAGGCGCAAAAGCAGGACACGTTCTTCGCGAGAAAATTCAGCAGGCAGGGAAGGGCTGGGGTGGGTTGCCAGGCGAAACCCCGAATCATCAGGTGGCGGGCACATCGCGTTTCCTCCGCCGGCTGAGGACGAAGGCGCGGCGACGGCGTTTGACCACGTGCCGGTCGATTTTTGACCAGAACGCTGCAAAGTAATCTATGGCCGACGCCAGCGACAGAAAAACCATGAACCAGATTGCCACGATCGCAATCCAGTGGACGGGGAAAATGTAGGGGCCGACCGGCCATTCCTTCCAGCGGTGATCCAGAATGACGGCGACCACGGACACAATCTGCACCAGCATTTTGAACTTGCCCAATTCGCTGGCTTCGATGGTGAAGCCTTCAGAGGCTGCGATTGAGCGCAACCCGCTCACCAGAAATTCGCGGGCGATAATCACCACCGCCACCCAGGCCGGAACCAGGCTGGGATTAAATTGCACGAGAGTAATGAAGGCGGCGGCGATGAGAAGTTTGTCGGCCAGGGGATCGAGCAGCATGCCCATGGTGGTGATCTGGCCACGGCGGCGGGCCAGATATCCGTCGATGCCGTCGGTAATTGAGGCGGCGATGAACAGCGCGGAAGCCAGCAGTTCCTGCTCGCCGTTAAAGGCATGAAAGCGGTTGGTGGAAAGCAGCCAAATCAGCAGCGGGATGCTGAAGATGCGGGTCAGCGTGATGGAGTTAGGCAGATTCACCGCGGGCACGGGCCGCCAGTTTGACCAGAGGGAAGGTTTGGCGACAGCTCATTATCCTCCACCCCGAATGGCGAAAGCAATGAAAGTAACCGACCGAAGGTAGGGAGGATTTTGGCTTGGTGGAGCAGCGCTTTAGCGCTGCAGGCAAGGCGGCGTGATGCGGCTTCAGCCGCTGAGGTATCTCAGGGGCTGAAGCCCATCGCAGGTCCGGGGTTGTATGCAGGCCTGAAGGCCTGCTCCACCCTTCTAGGCGTCCGTTCCGGTCTTGGCCAAACCTTGCAGCATGCTCAGGCCCGACTGCAGCAGCGACGAGGTGCCTTGCGGAACCTGCCCGTTGGGCGTGAGCTTGTCGATCAGCATGGGCAGGAACTCTGCCAGATGAGAACTGGCCACGTCGGGCGAAATACCCGCCTTAGCTGCGAGTTCCTTCACCTGCTCGCTGCCCAGAACGTGCTGAATCTGATCGGCGGAGATGGGAAGATTCTGGCCTGTGCTCACCCACGAAGTGACCAGGGCACCCAGACCCTTGTCGTGAAACTGCTGCAATAACCCGGAAAGCCCGCCGGGCTGGTTGTTGATCATCTGTATGACGCTCGATGCCATCGGGTTCGAACTGCTGGACAACATGCTGCTCAATTCCTTGCCTGCCATATCTTCGAGAAAACTCATAATGTCTCCTAAGCTCGGGAGGGTATGACTTATGGTTGCGCCGTAAATACTGCTAAAGCGTATCTGGCGCCACGGCTGAAGCCGTGCCCTCCCATGAAAATCCGCGCCAGGAGTGCGAACTTCCGGCGCTTACGTCTGCGAAGTTACTTCTGCTTGGCGATGATCAGGTCCTTGATCTTGGCATAGGTGGCGGCCGGGATCACCTTCTTGCGAGTCAAGTCGGTCTTCTTTGCGTACGGACGGCCGTCGATGATTTTTTGCGAATACTTTTCTCCGATGCCGGGAAGGGCGTCCAGCTGGTCTTTGGTCGCGGAGTTGATGTCGAGCAAATCAGCCGCGGCAGCTGGAGCTGCCATGGCGGAGGCCGGCTTGGAGCTTTTTGCAGTCTTGGTGGCTGTACCCTGCGCCGCCGCGACGCCGGTGAACAGCGTCAGGGCAAAAAGTGAAACCAGAATTCGTGCGATCAAGTGATTGCGCTTCATAGTTTCCATCTCTCCTTTAGTCTTTTTCCGATGCTTTGTAACCGGCGGCTTTGGCGTCCGCCTCGCTCATGAATTTTCCCTGCTTGGTTTTACCGTACCAGCGCCCACCTTTGTGATAGACGCCGCTGTCGGTGTTCACCCAGACCATGCCACTGGACTTGGCGGAGGCGATTTGCGAATCGGAAGCGGCTCCCGCGGATGCTGTTTTGCTGGTCTTCGCCTTTGCCGGGGCCATCGAATCCGATGCCATTGAGTTGGAAGGAGCCGCCATGGAACTCGCGGGAGCAGCCGCAGGTGCGGCCGCAGATGCTGGGGCGGGGCTGGAGGCGGGTGCCGCAGCCGTGGTGCCGGAATCCATTTCCGACTTCTTGCTCTTGCGAGTCTTCTTCGGTGGGGCTGCGGTGGTATCAGTACTGGCTGCGGTGGCCGGAGCTGCACTCGCCGGAGCAGCGGCCGGCGTCGCTGTCGTAGAATCTGCCGCGGCCTTCTTCTTGCGAGTCTTCTTGGTCCCGGTGTCGGCGGTTGTCGATGTATCGGAAGCGGCAGGCGCAGCAGCATCGGCAGCAGCAGTCTTCTTCTTTCTGGTTTTCTTGGCCGGGGTCGACGAAGTGTCGGTTGTCGCCGCCGCGGTCTGATCGCCGGCAGCGGTGGCGTCTGTCTTCGTCTTCTTCTTTTTCTTCTTGGTGGTTGAGGTGGCGGTTTGATCGTCAGTGGAAGTCGCCGCGGTCTGAGCCAGGGCAGAAATTCCTGACAGCACGAACAACATACAAAGCGCCAGCGCCCACGCTCCAAGCTTGTTTTGCAATCTACTCATGATTTCCTCTCTCATTCCGGACGACCGTGCGCTTTCTGAAGTTCCCTCCAGGGGGGCCCGGGGTTCCTTCGCGGTCTGTCAACGGGGCGACCATGATGACACTTGGGCGGAGAAGGGTCAACACTCACCTGCGGACACACCTGCGGAATGCCCGGGAGGGGGAGAATTCAGCTTTGAGCTTTGCAGGCTTTACGGTCAAAGATTTTAACCGCAAAGGACGCAGAGGAGACCCCACGAGGAGACAGAGAAAGGCGCCATTCAGGTTCGGCTGCATACCACACCGACCCAGCGGCTACGCGTAGATTCCGCGCTGGCGAATTGTATAGGCGACCCGGTCGATGGCCAGCATGTACGCGGCAATCCGGTTGTTCACACCGTGGGTCTCGGAGAACCGGACCACGTCTTCGAAGGCGCCCTTCATGATGTGCTCGAGCTGCTCGTTGACTACCGATTCTTTCCAGAAATAGCCTTGGCGGTCTTGCACCCATTCGAAATATGACGTGGTAACGCCGCCTGCATTGCAGAGGATGTCGGGAATCACGAATACGCGCTTATCGGCCAGAATGTCGTCGGCCGACGCCGTGGTGGGACCGTTGGCGCCTTCGGCCAAGATCCTGCACTTCACGCGATCTGCGTTGCGGCTGGTGATCTGGTTTTCGGTGGCTGCCGGAATGAGGATTTCGCAATCGGTAACCAGCAACTCCGCGGGATCGGCGGCTTCGGCGCCGGGAAAGCCGAGGACGGTGCCATTACGCTGGCGGAACTCCCAGAGGGCGTCCATGTCGATGCCCTTCTTGTTCAACAGTCCGCCGTCTACTTCAACAATACCGATCACCTTATAGCCGGCTTCCGCCATCAGGCGTGCCGCATTGGAGCCGACATTCCCGAAACCCTGCACGATCACGCGGGTGGACTCAGGGCTCAGCCCCAGCTTCTTCACCGCTTCATCGCACACGATCATGATGCCCCGGCCGGTGGCTTCGCGGCGTCCGCGGGAGCCGCCAATATTGATGGGCTTGCCGGTAACCACGGCGGTCACAGTCTGACGCATGTGCATGGAGTAGGTGTCCATCATCCACGCCATGGTCTGTTCGTTGGTGTTCATGTCGGGGGCGGGGACATCCTTTTCCGGGCCGATGAACTCGACCAGTTCCGCGGTGTAGCGGCGGGTCATGCGTTCGAGCTCGCCCTGGGACATCTTGTGGGGATCGCAGATCACCCCGCCTTTGGCCCCACCGAAAGGAATGTTGACCACAGCGCACTTCCAGGTCATCCAGCTGGCCAGGGCGCGGACTTCGTCGAGGGTCACGTCCGGGGAGTAGCGCAGGCCGCCCTTGGCCGGGCCACGGGCGATGGAGTGCTGCACCCGAAAGCCGGTAAACACTTCCAGATGCCCGTTGTCCATCATCACTGGAATGTGCAGGATGATCTCGCGGGTGGGATACCGCAGGACCTTCATTAAACCCTCGTCCAGGTTCAACTTCTGGGCGGCGAAGTCAAAACGGGCAGCTTGTGCCTCCCACGGATTGATTTCCTGTTCGAGGGAAATGGTTTTCATGGCCATGGCGGTCTCCGATGCTGCGGTCAGACGGTAAGATGCTGGCCGGCGCCGGGGGATACGTCCCGGAGTGGGCGGGCAAACGTTCAAAGTATATGCAGGGCCGAGCGGGGAGGCAAGTTACGGGGGGAGAGGTCCCAAACACCTGAATCCGCGAGCGGCAATCGGATACTTCTCAGTGAAGGCGCTCGATCACTCTACAAGAACACGTCTACCAAGCTCCCAAACCTGCGGGGCGTTTCCGATACGTTTAGCGCGTCAGCGGTCCATGTCTGACTTCCTTCCATTCGGAAATTGTTCGTTAATGAAAGAGTCGTTGGAGACATACTTATAGTTTTATCTCCGTCCCCTCGGCCGCTGCGCGCACTTTTGGATAGCGGTCTCGCGCCTGCTTTACGATCCTATCGATGCAGGCGTCGTCGTGGTCGGGGTCATGGTGGAACAGAACCAGTTCCTTGGCGCCGCTCTCCATAACTATGTTGATGGCTTCGCGCCAGTGGCTGTGTCCCCAGCCGCGTTTGCGGGCTTCGTATTCTTCGGGTAAGTACTGGGCGTCGTAGATCAGCACGTCGGCGCCCGCGGCCAGCTTGCGCACGTTTTTGTCGAAGACGGGATCGCCGGGCTCGTTGTCGGTGGCGTAGACGAGCACACCGTCTTTGGTTTCCAGCCGATATCCCATGCAGCCCTGAGGATGGCTCAGCCACATGGCTTCAACGGTCACCTGGTCCAGCGGCACTCTACCTTGCTCGAGGTTGTAGAAGGCGCGCTCTGCCTTCATTTCGCTCATGTCCACCGGGAAGTAGGGGGCGGCCATCTGCTCTTCCATGACCCGCTTCAGGGTGCGGGTGCGGCTGGAAGAATGGAAGGAGAAACAGTTTTCCGGGCTGTCATAGAGCGGGCCGAAGAACGGAATTCCCTGAATATGATCCCAGTGAAAATGAGAGACGAAAATGTGGGCGCGAATGGGGCTGCCTTCAAATTCGCGATGGAGTTGCTGGCCCAGCGGGCGG
>CAZGSU010000090.1:0-14185 GCA_964528615.1 uncultured Acidobacteriaceae bacterium
GGGTAAAAGTTCCAGCGTTAGCTAAGGATAGGTAGAATCGTGACGAGGGGGAACCAAGGGGATCGTGTCTGCTTAAGTGCCCTGCAATTCGACTTGGCCGACGGTCTCACCCTTATTTCTTAACCAGTTGTTGGAGAAAGATCGCGATTACTCTGACCCCAGGTCGCCAATTCTCGGTGCGTGGAAACGCATGATTACGACATCTATCCTGGTTCTACTGTATCGGGGTTGTCCCATCAGGGCCGCGCAGTAGAATTTCAGAACGCAAAGCGTAGGTGCTGAGTTCTATCTTTTTGAAGTCCGTGGCCATGTCCAAGGAAACCCGATCGTACTCCTGATCGTTGGCAATCAACGAAACGACGATAGTTGTCGGTTTCCGAGTGCACTTATCTGGGGGAATACTCCCATTCAGGAAGCGTGCATGAGCACGACTCTGTGTTAAGAACAAAATCGGAATGCGAAAGGACCCATCTTCAAAGGTAACGTCGCCCGACTCACCAATTCTACCCTTCGGATAAATCAGCTGGACCTTAACGATCCCTTTTCGAGGTGCATTTTCGACGTGACCATTCACAATGATCGTATCGATTGGACACTGGGCGCGTAAGAATGCACCCGAAGAGATCGCGCAAATAGACAGGGTGGCAATGAGGGCTTTGAAGACGCCGTAAACCATGGCGAACCTCCGCTCAGCCGAGCGATTATTCCACGATTAGGTAGGTGTTGTAACATCCCCATTACACTCACAACCCCGATAGTTGGGTAAACCCCGAGTTCAACACTTGTCGGGCCCGTTATAATCACGCCGATGGCCAGCGACCCCTTTTTTTCGTGGGCGAACCGGACCGTGCTTCGCCCGGGCCGCGAAGAGCCCTACCTGTCGATTCAGGACATCGTCGTTTTCGTCCGCGATCTGGAAGTGAGCAAGCGGTTCTACCTGGAACAATTGGGCTTCGAACTCCTCACAGAACAACGCCTTCCCACCGGTGAACGCTGGATCGAAGTAGCGCCTCCCGACGGTAGCGCGAATCTCGCCCTGGTTGAACCAAAGCCCGACGCACCGGAATACAGACTGATTGGTGGCTACCGCTGGGTTCTGTTCATGACCGAGGATGTCCACGCCAAGTACAAAGAATGGAGCGAACGCGGGGTTCGTTTCACAACTTCTCCAGAGACGCCGGGGTGGGGCGGCACCTATGCGCGTTTCGAGGATCCGGACGGGAATGCGTTTGGCCTGGAAGGCTTCGATGAGGTGAGGCAAAGTCTGGAGTTGCGCCGGCAGGCGCACGCCGAGAAACTCGAATCCGAACGCCGCATCGCCCAGGAACTAGAGATAGCGCGGCAGGTGCAGGCGCGTTTGTTTCCGCAGATTCAACCGGAAATGAAAACGGTCGAGTACGCGGGTATCTGCGTGCAGGCGCGCCAGGTGGGAGGGGATTATTTCGATTTCCTGAGTCTGGGGCCACAGCGGCTGGGATTGATCATCGGCGATGTTTCCGGCAAGGGGATCGCCGCCGCTCTGCTGATGGCGAATTTGCAGGCCAGCTTGCGGAGCCAGTCGGCGCTGGCCTTCGATCAGCCCGAGGCATTGCTCCGTTCTGTGAACCGCCTGTTCTATGACAACACCGGCGAAAGTGCCTATGCCTCGCTTTTCTTTGCCGATTACGACGAGGCAGCGCGGCGACTGCGCTACGTCAATTGCGGACACTTGTCAGGTCTTCTGGTGAGAAGCGACGGCAGCGTGGATCGGCTCGAGTCCACCAGCACGCTGCTCGGGCTGTTCAGAGAGTGGAATTGCTCAATCCGGGAGCAGGAGCTTTCTCCCGGGGACGTGCTCGCGCTTTACACCGATGGCATCACCGAAGCCAGTAACGAGCAAGGAGAGGAATTTGGCGAGCGGTACCTGATTGAATCGCTTCAGCAACATCGGGAGCTGCCGTGCCAGGCTTTGTTGACCGCAATCGTGGATGGTGTTCGGCGATTCAGTTTTCAGGAACAACACGACGACATCACGGCGATCGTCGCGAAGTTCAAGGCTACTAGCTGACATGTCGTCGGGTGGACCCTTGCCAAGTGCTTAGGTATGCCCGCTTGGTTCCAGAATGGCGGAGAAACGCAATCTCCGGTCTGCGTTTGACCCACTCCGCACCCTCCAATAAACTGAAAACACTCCACATCGAATCTGACTATGGCAGACAGCATTCATGTCAAGCTTCCTGACGGGTCCGTGAAAGATGTACCCAAGGGAACGACCGCGCTCGATATTGCGAAATCAATTGGCCAGCGTTTGGCCGACGCCACGCTGGTGGCCAAGGCGCGACCCATCGCGCCGTCAGAACAAAGCTCCAACGGCGATCTCATCGACGTTACCCGGCCGCTGGAAAAAGACACCGATCTTCGCCTGCTGACCGATCGCGATCCTGAGGCGCTCGAAGTGTACCGGCATTCGTCCGCTCACCTGCTGGCTGCGGCGGTACTGGAACTATTTCCTGAGACCAAGCTGGGTCACGGGCCGCCGACCGACACTGGTTTCTTCTACGATTTTTATCGTCCGACTCCGTTTACGCCGGAGGACCTGCAGAAGATCGAAAAGAAGATGCAGGAACTCGTCCAGCAGGACCTTCCCTACGCGCGGGAATTTCTGCCGCGCAATGAAGGCCTCGCGAAGTTCAAGGGCGAAGGCGACTTCATGAAGTGCCACTTCATCGAGCAGTTCACCAAGCCCGATGAAAAGATTTCGATCTACAAGACGGGCAAGTTTCTGGATTTCTGCCGCGGCCCGCACATTCCTTCGACGGGCAAGATCAAAGCCTTCAAGCTGCTGAACATTGCCGGCGCCTACTGGCTGGGCGATGAGAAGAATCCGCAACTGCAGCGCATTTACGGAACGTCATTTTTCTCGAAGAAAGACCTCGACGATTTTCTCAACAAGCAGGAAGAGGCCAAGAAGCGCGACCATCGCGTCTTGGGCCAGCAGCTCGATCTGTTTTCCATCCAGGAACTGGCGGGGCCGGGTCTGATTTTCTGGCATCCCAAGGGCGGGATCATACGCAAAGAGATGGAAGACTGGATGCGCGCCGAATATCTGAAGCGCGGTTACTCGCTGGTGTACACGCCGCACGTGGCGCGGCGCCAGTTGTGGCAGACCTCGGGGCACGAAGGCTACTACGCGCAGAACATGTTCGACGTCATGGAGCTCGACGACGCCGAATACCGCATGAAGCCGATGAACTGCCCGTTCCACATTCTGATCTATAAAGACTCGTTAAAGTCGTATCGCGATCTGCCGGTGCGACTGGGCGAGCTGGGTACGGTGTATCGCTATGAGCGTTCCGGAGTGATGCACGGGCTGCTGCGGGTCCGCGGTTTTACCCAGGACGATGCACATATCTTCTGCACGCCGGAACAGATTGAAAAAGAGATTGCCGATTGCGTCGAGTTCGCGCGCGATGTGCTGAAGGATTTTGGCTTTGATCAGTTCCAAACCGAGCTTTCCACCTGGAATCCGAACGACCGCAGAAATTTTGTGGGTAGCGACGAGCAGTGGAACAGCGCTACCGCTTCGCTCGAAAAGGTTCTGAAGGAACTGAACATCGAATACACGACCATCCCCGGCGAGGCCGCGTTCTATGGGCCAAAGATTGACATCAAGCTGGTGGACGCGATTGGGCGGCTGTGGCAGCTATCGACGGTGCAGTTCGATTTCAATCTGCCGCAGCGCTTCGGCCTCGAATACGTCGCCGAAGACGGATCGCGCAAGCAGCCGGTGATGGTGCATCGGGCTTTGTACGGATCAGTCGAGCGCTTTTTCGGCGTGCTGATCGAGCACTACGCCGGTGCGTTTCCAGTCTGGCTGTCGCCGGTGCAGGCGGTGATGATCCCGATCAGCGAGCGCCACGCCGAGTACGCGAACAAAGTTGCTGACCAGCTCAAAGCAGTTGGAGTGCGAGTGCATGTGGACTCGCGCAACGAGAAGATGAATGCCAAGATCCGCGAGCATGCCATGCAGAAAGTACCGTTCCTGCTGGTAGTAGGAGACAAAGAAGCAGAAGCCGGGAAGGTGAACGTCCGCACCCGCGGGAAAGAGAAGACGGAAGACATGCCGGCGGCAGAGTTTGTGGCGAAGATCAAGGGGCTGATCGAGGGGAAGAGCCCGGGGCTAGAATAGCCACGTGGGAACAGCCGCCCCCGGCTGTTCAGGCGAGCAAGGCTCGCCGGGCTTTATGGCACTTTCCCATTCTGGAATTCCGACGACTTATTTCGACAATTCTCCGGTGCCCCAAGTCGCACTCTTTCTACAATTTCACTTGCGGAACTTTGCTCCGCCGGACAGCCGAGGGCGGCTGTCCCCACGTGGTTCTTGCTAATCCACGGTTCCTAGGTCAAGTTATGGAGCGTGATTATCGGCGTTATCTCTGATACCCATGGCCTGCTTCGGCCTGAAGCTCTTGCGGCGATGCGCGGATCTGAATACATCATTCATGCCGGGGATATCGGCGATCCTGGCATCCTTAAAAAGCTGGCTGCGATTGCGCCGGTTACTGCCATCCGCGGGAACGTGGATCGTGAGGCCTGGGCGCGGAAGATTCCCGCGACCGACGTGCTCGAAGTTGGAGGCGTGTCCATCTATGTGCTGCATAACCTGGCTGAACTGGATTTGAAGCCGGGAGCTGCGGGATTTGCCGTCGTCGTGTATGGACATAGTCATGTGCCCAAGCAGGAAATGAGAGGCGGAGTACTTTACTTCAATCCTGGGAGTGCGGGGCCGCGGAGATTTCGGCTGCCGGTGACGATTGGGCGACTGATGGTGACGAAGGGCAAGGCCTCCGGGGAGGTTGTTGAGATTTGTGGTGGAGAAAAATAACGAGCTTTGCTCGGCCGGGCGGACGAGGGCGTCCGCCCCTACGTGAATCCTTCCTATTTATGCTGGTGCTGGAGCGGCTGGAGCGGGAGGCGCGGGAGCGTGGCCGCCTCCGGTGTTGACCAGGTCTTTCAATTCTTTGCTGGGCTTGAAGAACGGAATTTTCTTGGCCGGCACTTCTACCCGCTCGCCCGTTTTTGGGTTGCGGCCGACTCGTGGCTTGCGCTGGCGGGTGCGGAAGCTGCCGAAGCCGCGGATCTCGATCTTGTCGCCCACGCGAAGCGAGCGCACGATGCTATCGAAGATGGTCTCGACAATTACTTCACTATCCTTGCGTGTCAGCTCCGCCAGTTTGGAGACCTCGTCGATCAGATCAGCTTTTGTCATACGCCCCTCAGTCGGTCGTGATTGTATGTGATGGCGGCATTATAGGCCGCAATCCTGTATAAACTTCTCAAATTTCAGGGGTTTTGTGCAAGCTGCTTTTCCCTCCCTGTCCCGAGCTTGCGTTTCTTTCGCTCCTTCGGAGCTTGGATCCCGTTCCGAACCCTACCCAGGGCTTGCGCCCTGGCTCTATTCTTGCGCTGCTACGCCGCTAAGGTTCGCACGCCGCAAGCTCCGATTCAAGAATCACCGGAGCCTACTTCCACAAATAATAGAACCCGGTATGCTGGTCCAGCAGCTTCTCCCGGCTGGGCAGCCATCCGGAAATGTCCCCGAAGAGCAAATCGAGCACGGTCTTACGATCTTTTTCAGGATGAACCAGAACCGGCTTGCCGCTGATGCCCACCGCCTTGGCGGTATCGTCCACCGCGGCTTCGAAGTCGGCGATCTGGTCGATCATGTGCATGGAAAGGGCTTGCTCTCCCGTCCAGACCCTACCATCGGCGATGGATTTGATGTCGTCCACCTTGGCGTGGCGGCCTTCGGCCACCGCATTGACGAACTGGCCGTACATGTTGTCGATCAGCGACTGCAGGTAGGCTCGCTCCTTCGGCGTCATGTCGCGTGAAGGATCGCCGGTGCTCTTGTACTCGCCAACCGTCAGAACCTCTGGCTTCAGGTGGGCCCAGCGCATCAGATCGCCATAGTTGACCCACTCGGAGATCACACCGATCGAACCCACGACGCTGCCATTATCGGCATAGATCTTGTTGGTCGCGGAAGAAACGTAATACGCGCCGCTGGCGCCCACGGTTTCAATCGCGGCAACGATGCGCTTCTTCTTTTCGTCACGAACGCGCTTAACCTCGCGGTAAATCTCCTCCGACGCGGCTACTCCTCCGCCGGGCGAATTGACATGAATGATGATGGCTTTGATGGAATCGTCGTCGCCAAACTTCTTGAGCTGCTGCACCACCGTGCTGGGATCGAGGATGACGCCTTCGAGTTCGACCACACCGATCTTGTCCCCAAAGCTGCTGCGCAGGGAGGCGCTTTCTCCTCCGGCATGCAGCGAGAGATAGACCAGGGCAAATACCGCCATCACGAAGAGGAAGAAGGCTCCTCCTCCGATTACGATCCAGAGCAGGGTGCGGGAACGTCTATTTTCCGACATAGCAGATTGCTTAGTTTAGCACCGGAACGGGGATGGAGGCCCTGTTTCAGGTCTGCAGTTGCAGGTTCCAGACTCCGGTTTCCAGACTCCGGTTTCCAGTTTCCAGTTCCCGGTTCGCAGTTTCTGAGGCCCGCTGTCGGTCCAATGCCCCTTGACGTGCGCTCAAGGCCTTCGTAACATTGCGCCCCTGCTGGCTTTGGGCGGGTGATCCCGGGGGAGTGTTCATGAATCGCGGCCGGACGGCTCGGCTACTAGTCCTGGCGGGGGCTGTCATACTGTTCGCGACCTGCTCGCGGCAGAAGACCGGGTCGGAGTTGTCGCAACAAAGTTCTTCCCGGCCCAGCTCCCCAGCTGGTCTCAACCTCGCGCCTGATCTGAGCACTAAGCCAGGGAACAATTTTCAGGCCACCTTCACTGACCAAGTAGTGAAGATGGAGCAGGCTGCGTTCGTCAAGTCCATCCGCAGTGTCAGCAGCGACAACACGACCTTTGTTTTCGATCCTTCTGATGACATTGCTTCGACTCTGCATGAGGGCAGCATCCTGTTTGTGCCCGGGGTAGCGATGCGCAAGGTCGATGTCGCGACCAGGCAGGGAAACGATCTGGTGGTGGTCACGGAAGATGCGTCCCTGCTGGAGGCTTTGAAGGATGCCAACATCAAGTGGAGCGCCCCCGTAAATTTTGGCGCAGTGGCGCGGGCTGCGACATCTCCTGACGTGCCGCTTACCCTTTCCGAACAGATATTGGGCGGTCTGCATACCGCGGTCTACGCAGACACCGGCGGGCTCAGTCTCTCCGGTGAAGATGACGGCTGGGCCTACACGGTAAAGGCTGCGCCCCTGCCGGATAAGCTCAATCTCGATCTGGATGTTTCGCGCAAGTACAACGGCCTGGTCGTCAAAGTGACGGGCTCGGGCTATGTGCAGAATTTTGAGACGGCTGCCACGATCATGGTCAAGGACAGCCAGCTCAAGTATTTCGACTATCAGAACAAGAACCTGAACGGACAGGTGAATTTCGGCTGGGAAGCGGCCAAGGATGAAGCCGGCGTCGAAGCGACCGAGCAGAGGATCAAACTGCCTTCTTCCTTCACCATTCCTCTGCCTATTGGCGGGATTCCGTTTTCGCTGGAAGTAAGTGAGGCGTTGCTGCTGCATCCCGCGTTCACGGGAGGCAAGGAGGTAGCCCGCGGGCGGTTCAACGTGGCCTACAACGGGGTGCAGGGATTCAGCGTCGATCAGGGCAATGTGAACCAGGAGGGACAGGGCAACGCGGAAGGTTCGATCGTAGACAATTTTTCATTAGCACCGATCGCGCCGGTGGGATTTGTCGCGGCCGTCGCCATGCCGCGGATTGAATTGAAGCTGGGTACGGACACGGTCTTCCAGGTGGTGAAGCAGTTTGCGCCTCCCGGCCTGGCCGATGCCGCCTTGAACCTGCTCAAGAAGACGCCGTTCGGGAGCAAGATCCAGCAGGCAGTGTCGGACAAATTGAAAACTACCGGCGCGGCCTATGCCCAGGTAATCATCACCACCTCGACCATGGCGGCGGGAGCGGGCTCGCTCATACCCTGCCAGAAGGCGCGACTGATCACCACCATCCAGGTGGGCGCGAATGCTACGATCCTGGGCAAAGACAAGGGCAAAGTTTCGAAGGAGATTTTTCACCAGGAAAAAACTATTGTGATACCGCCCACGAAATCTTGTGACGTGTAGACGAACGGAAGGTTTTTAAAGGAGAGAAATTCATGGCAGCATTCTGTGTAAGTTGTGGAAACCCGCTGGCTGATGGAGCGAAATTCTGTTCCAAGTGCGGAGCCACTCAGCCAGCTGCACCGGCTGCACCGGTGGGGACGGTAATGCCTCCGGCGTCCGCTGCTCCCACCAAGGGCAGCAGCACGGGGATGAAAATTCTTATCGGTGTGCTGGCGTTTTTCATGTTCCTGATCCTGGTGGTGGCGGGCAGCTGTGTCTACATCGGCTACCGGGTCAAGCAAAAAGCGCATGAGTTCAGTCAGTCCATGGGGGGCGACGTAAAGCCTTATACCGGCAGGCGGCAACCCTGCGCCATGCTTTCGACGAGCGAGGCCTCCGAGGCATTGGGAGAGCCAGTTGCATCGGTCGAGCAGCGCGGGACCACAATCTGCGCTTACACCTACGGTCCGGGCGGGAGCAAGACTTTCGATGTGGACTATGCCTGGAAGGGTGGCGGCATCGCCATGGGGCTTACGCATGGCGCCATGAAGCAAGTGGCCGGCGCGGACACCTTTACCACACTGGAAGGCATTGGCGATGAAGCTTACCTGGCTCCGGGGAACTCGTCTCTGCTGATGCGCAAGGGTGATGTGATGGTCACGATCGATCTGCGTCAAAATGGCATCAGCGCAGATGCGGCCCAGCAGATGGCTCGCAAGATTGCCAGTCACTTGTAACAGCGGCGGACGAAGGAGCGAGTCTCAATGGCCAGATTCTGCGGACAGTGCGGCTCTCCGGTCGGGGAGGTCCAGTTCTGCAGCAAGTGCGGCGCTCGCTTGCCGGGGACGGTTCCCGCGCCTGCGGCTGTCGCTCCTCCCTCCCCTGTGACACCGGCGCCGGTCGCGCCCGCACCGGTTCTGCCCGCTGCAGTTCCGCCTGCTATGAGCGCGCCGGCGACGCCGCCTGCCTCGCAGGGCAGCAGTGTGATCGTGAAGATCCTGGTGGGCTTTCTGGTTTTTATTCTGCTGATCGTTCTGGCGGTCATGGGCAGTTGCGTGTACATCGGCTACCGCGCCAAGAAAAAGGCCGACGAAATCTCCCAGGCTTACAAATCGAATAACCTGGATAAACTGGCGGGCGCGCTGGGCGTGGAATCTTCGAAGAGCGCTTCGGGCCCGCATGGGTCTTCTGGAAGCGGCGGCTCCAGCAATTCGGCGCCACTTTCTTTCCCGGCATGGACACCATCCTCCGGAGCCGAACCCGGGTCTACAATTCCCCTCCGTCCCGGACTGACGGTGGTAACGGCGATCGCGCAGTCTCGCGGCGACTACGAATCCATCAAGCAAATTCAAGAAGTATCCGCGAGCGGCGTGCGCCTCTCTTACCGCGCTGACAGTGTCCCCAATCCTATTGAGGGGCTACAGAAATCAACTGGAGCCCAGGCTCCGAAAACCAGCGGGGGCGTCACTGCCTCGCGCACGGTCCGCACCGAAGACCTGCAAACCGCGCATGATTACATGCAGGAGTTCGGTCAAAACCAGCCCGAAGTCATGCCCGGTTCAACCGCTATCAGCGTCTCCCATGAGGTTCTGGCCGAATTGAAAGAGAAGGGCGAAACCCAATTAAGCTTCCGGGTCGGAGGCCTGAAGGGAATGGCGGGCTCATTGCTGGGCGCGCTGGGACAGCTGGCTGGCGGCGCTTCGGGCGTTCCCAAAGGGGCCAAAGATCTGGCGGATATGGGCAAAGCGGAATGCACCCTGAAGCGCGCTGGCAGCGGGTTGACTTCGTTCCCCGTGCTTCTGAACTCCGAGCGGGTAGCGCTCCCCGCGGTCCATGCGCAATGCAATACCGACGACGGCCTGGATGACTTTTACTTTCTCGACGACCCCGCCAATCCGCTGGTGTTGGCCTGGAAGTTGGGTGAAGGTACCACCCTCCAGGTGGTGAAGATTTCCTATCCCCCACCAGCAGCGGCTTCTCAGGGCGCGGGCTCATCCGCTGCCACCGCTGGCGCTGGCGCCGGCGCCGGTGCTGGGGGAGGCGGCCAGCACATTGAGCAGGAACTGAAGCAAACGGGACAGGCCGAGGTTTACGGTATCTATTTCGATTTCGGCAGCGACAAGATCAAGCCGGAATCGGAGCCTGTCTTGCGCGAAATCGCGGATGCGCTCGACCACAATCCCACATGGAAGCTGCGTGTGGAGGGACACACAGACAATATCGGCGGCAACGATTACAACATGGACCTTTCGCAGCGCCGCGCCGAGGCAGTAAAGCTGGCGCTGGTCACGCGTTATCACATAGCGGCCGCAAGGCTTACCCCCCAGGGATTCGGTGCGACCCGTCCGAAGGAATCCAATGACACGCTGGCGGGAAGGGCTAGGAACCGGCGAGTGGAACTGGTGCGAGAGTAGGAGGAAAACCGGTTGTCAGTTGTCAGTTGCTAGTTGCCAGTTGCTATTTTCCAGTCTCTGCACCAACGATCACGCTCAACGCCGACCTCTCTACCGTCAAATCAACTGGCGTCTGGCATACGTACTCTCCGTCGGCATAGACGTCTAAGGGCCTCTCGGTTTCTAAGCGTATTCGCTCCGACTGGATATATTTGACTTCGGGAATATGCAAGTGGTTGCCCGAATAGACTGAGGGGAAGTGTCGCAGCAGGCGAGCTTTTGCCATGCTTGCCACCACGCAAATGTCGAGCTTGCCGTCGTCGAGTTGGGCGTGGGGAGCGATTTTGATGCCGCCGCCGTAGGCAGGTGCATTCGCGAACGCGGCCACAATTGCGGGGCCGTCGTGGCGAGCAGCCAGAGGCTCCACCGGGTCAGCCGACGAAGCCTGGAGACGGATGACAGGAGGCTTGAAGCTCCACAGCGCCGGCAGAAGGCAGAGCGGATAGCCGCCGTGTCCGCGAATCCAGCGTGGAAGTAGATTGGCGCGGCGTGCGATTTCGACATCAAGCCCTACGCCCCCCACACAACAGAAATAGCGAGGCGCGCTGATTGTCCTAGCGCTGTTGTCTGCGTTCTCCATCGCTGGTTGTGAAATTACGCCCAGATCGATCTGGCGCACGTTGTCTTGACCGGAGCAAAACCTGTGCCACGCATCTACCGAGTCGCGGACCCGGCGAAGCTTCAGTGCGCGGGCAAAGTCATTACCACTGCCGCAGGGAACGACGAGCACAGGAAGGTTCAACTGGCGCAGCTGCAACAGATGACGGTGGACGGTGCCGTCGCCGCCAAGGATTAGAATCGCGTCCACTGCGCTTGCACTCGTGGGCAACCCGAGCTGCCAGTTCGCATCGGAGTTGCGTACGAACGGATGCAGCTGCGTGGTGGAAGAGCCCAATCCAAGGATGGCGGCGACTCGCATTTCGCCGCCCGAGATTAACAAAACTTAATCAGTGAAGACATAGGGCAGCACGGGTTTTGCGCTGCCCTGGGCCAAAAAATGCATTGCCTGGAGGACAAGAGAGATTTGCGGTAACCAGCTACTCCTTTCGAGGCGAAAAGGACGTAAGTTATTGTCTTTACACAGATTAGCGGGAGGGGCTGACGATCTGGTCACCTTCCGCGAAGAAAGATTCCGACCTGAACCGATGATCCGAGACCTTGTACTTACGCGCCGAAACAGGCATAATTTCTCTCCTGGCCCGACAATAAATACCTTATTACTCTGCCACTTCCACAGGGAGTCTCCAGCCATGCGTGCATCGACTTGGGTAGCTGTGTGTGCGTTAGCGTGCAGTGCTGTGACTCTGACGGCTTGCGGTGGCGGGACGACGGCTTCTCCGACGCCCACTCCGCAGGCCGCGGCTCCCGTAATTCTGACCCACCCCGCCAGCCAGGCGGTTGCACTGGGCCAAACGGCAACGTTCTCGGCTGCCGCTACTGGTGCCAGCCCCCTGACTTACCAGTGGCAGAAAAACGGAACTGCGATTTCGGGCGCGGCTGCGGCGAGTTACACGACGCCTCCTGCAACCACGGGCGACAGTGGCGCCAAGTTCCGCGTGGTGGTCACTAATTCCGTAGGCAGTGCGACCAGCAACGAGGCAACCCTCACCGTGAGCCTCACGTCGGCATCGACGGCCGACGTAGTGATGTACCACAACGACGTCGCCCGAACCGGGCAGAACCTGAACGAAACCATTCTGACCCCGGCCAATGTCAACTCGACGACGTTCGGAAAGCTTCGCTCCCTGCCGGTGGATGGCAAAGTAGACGCCCAGCCGCTCTACCTGTCCGGCCAGAAGAATATTGCCGGCGGGACTCACAATGTGCTCTACGTCGCCACCGAGCACGACAGCGTCTATGCCTTTGACGCCGACAGCGGCACCCAGTTGTGGAAGGTTTCGCTGCTGGGCTCAGGTGAAACTACCAGCGATGCGCGGGGATGCGACCAGGTGGTGCCCGAGATCGGGATCACAGCCACTCCAGTCATCGATCGCACGGCGGGGCCGAACGGGGTTATTTACGTTGTTGCAATGTCGAAATCGGGTTCCACTTATTTTCAGCGCCTGCATGCGCTGGACGTCACCACCGGGGCGGAAGTTCTTGGCGGTCCGCAGAACATTCAGGCTACCTTCCCGGGAACCGGAGATAACAGCTCCAATGGCAATGTGGTCTTCGATCCGGCGCAGTATAAGGAGCGCACCGCGCTGCTCCTGCTGAATGGGGTGCTGTACACGACCTGGGCCTCACACTGCGATATCCGCCCCTATACCGGTTGGATCATGGGATACAACCAGACGACTTTGGCGCAGACCAGCGTGCTGAATATTGTCCCCAACGGCAGCGAAGGCGCGATCTGGATGGCTGATACCGGCCCGTCGGTGGACAGTTCAGGGAATATTTATGTGCTGGTGGCCAACGGTGACTTTGGCACGGCCATGGATGCCAACGGATTTCCCAGCAACGGCAACTTCGGCAATGCGTTTCTCAAGATTTCCACTTCCGGTGGACTGGCGGTGGCGGACTACTTCGAGATGACCAACCAGCAGTCGGAGAACGGCTCTGACGTCGATCTGGGTTCCGGGGGAGCGCTTGTGCTGCCGGATCTGACGGATGGTTCCGGGAATGTCCGGCACCTGGCCGTCGGGGCCGGCAAGGACGGGCACATTTACGTGGTGAACCGTGATGCCATGGGCAAATTCAACTCCAGCAGCAACAATGTCTATCAGGATCTGACGGGAGTTCTGGGCAATGGAGTCTTTGCCATGCCCGCATACTTCAACAATACGATCTACTACGGGGCGGTCGGGGACGCGATCAAGGCGTTCAAGATTACCAATGCCTTGCTTTCGACCAGCCCGAGCTTTCAGACCAGCAATACTTTTATCTACCCGGGCGCGACCCCCAGCATCTCCGCTAACGGCATCAGCAATGCCATCCTCTGGGCGGCGGAAAACGGCCCGACCGCGGTTCTCCACGCCTACGACGCTACCAACCTGCACGAGTTATACAACAGCAACCAGGCCAGCGGCGGACGCGACCCGTTCGGAACCGGCAACAAGTTCATCACCCCCATGATCGTGAATGGGAAGGTGTACGTAGGGACGACCAACAGCGTCGGAGTCTTTGGGTTGCTGCCGTAGTTCCATCCTCTGTCATCCTGAGGAAGCCTGGCCCTTCGCGGAGCGAAGGGCCAGCGACGAAGGACCTGTGTATTTCCTGGCAGCGCCGTATGACCGCGCAATTGTCATCCTGAGCGAAGTGGCAGCTTCGCTTCGCGAAGCGGCCACGCAGTCGAAGGACCCCTAGCAACGCGTGTGTGCCCGCGGTCTTTTGGGCCAGAAAATTCCCTGACTTCAGCCTGAGAGCAGTTATCAAGTAGGTGTCCTTCGACTCCGCAAACCGATTTGCAAGCGAATCGGTTTACTCCGCTCAGGATGACAGTTTCATGTCGGTGGAGCGGGGCTTCCAGCCCTACATTACATCCGCAAAAGAAATAGCGGCTTCAGCCGCTGAGGTACTTCGCCGAAACGGCAGAGCCGAGCTTCGCTCGGCCGGACAGCCGGGGGCGGCTGCCCTCACGTGAGCAGTGGCCATCACCACGTGACGACTGCGATTTTCA
>CAZGSU010000091.1:0-45653 GCA_964528615.1 uncultured Acidobacteriaceae bacterium
AGTATTTCAGCATCAATCAGGGTGGAGACGCGTGGGAGGGAGTGCGCCGGGCTCGCAACCTGGCGGCCTTCGTGCCCGGGGACTTGCCGAATCCGGAGCTCGAACTGCTTATTCTCTTACCCCAAAAGAGTTAAAGCTGCCCGTCGATGGGGTGGGCGAGACGCCCACCCGACAGCCGGCGGGACGCCGGCGCTACCAAAGAATCACGTGGGAACAGCCGCCCTCGGCTGTCCGGCGGACCAACGCTCCGCAATTTTTCGCGTGAGCAACAGCTTGTCGAGCCTTGCTCGACCGGGACGGCCGGGGGCGGCCGTCCCCACGTGGTCTCGGGAAGGCTTCAGTGTGGTTTCAGGGCGAAATAGAGCACCAGCGCGATGGCCAGTAGCAGCACGACGTTCATCACAATGATCAGCGGCAGGTAGGATACGGGACTCTTCGGCGCTGACGGCGCGGCCGCTGGGAGCTTCGGCGCAGCCATGGGCGGAATCGGGGGAGCCTGCGGCATCTGGGCGTGCGGCATCGACGCGTGGGGCATTGGCGGAGCATGGGGAATTTGTGGAGCAGCGGGCATCTGCGGAGCTTGCATCGAGGGTAGTTTGAATTGACCGGCCCCGCTGCCTGAAGCCTGCTTTGCCGGCGCGGGAGGCGGCGGGGCAAGCTGATTGCCGCTCAGAATGATGGTGAATTCGCTGGGGCCATCGTCGACCGGCGCGGCGCCGGGCATTGGCGCTTCACGCGGAGAGGCAAACACCTTCGTGGCCCCGGCAGGCTCCGCCGGCCGGTCCCAGACCGGCTCAGGATTCGCGGCGGACGCGGGGTCGAGTTTCGGAGAACGACTGCCGCCGAAAGGGACAGGCGCAGGAGCAGTATAGTTTTGGCTTCTTCCGCTGCCACCAAGATCAACCTGTGAGTCGAACTTCGGCACCGGAGACCTCGTGCCGCCGCGGTCCGCTTTCGGGGCAGCGAGCGGCTCCGGAGCCTTCAGATTTTCAGTAAATGTGCTGGACGCCGGCTTTGGGGAGCTGGCAAAAAATTCGTCGTCGAAGATGTCCTTTCCGGGGCGGCTGGGTTCATCACGAAATCCGCGATCAGGTGCCGGGAGGCGGCTTTTTTCGGGGAGCGGCAGCCGGTCGGTCGGTTCGCTTGGCGACTGGGTCCCGGGGCCGCCGAAGAAATTTGTGAATTCACCACTTTTCTTCTTCTGGCTCTGGTTCCGTGACTCCTCCTGCAACTCCATCTGGGATCTCAATGGAGACCCACCTTCTGCCTCGGACTTTTTCCCCCGATAAGAGTTCCTCTCGAGCGGCGAATACTCAGGCTTGGCAGCGGGAATGTCGATGTCAGACAAAATGTTGGCGCGCTCAGTTCTGGGAGTGGACGTGCCGAATCCGGACGGAAACGATGGCTCCGAGCTCTTGGGCTGCGGTGCAGCCGGTTTTTCTGGCACCGCGAAAAATTCGCGAGTGAAAGTGCCGGGAGGGCGGGTGTCGACCTTCGCCCCGGATGACGACGGTTGGGAAGGGAGCGAGTCGGCCTCCGCGGGTCCGTCACCCAGGACACCCAGAAATTCTTTGGTGAAGGCGCCGGTTTCGCGCCGGGTCCAACTTTCCGAATTCTGGCCGAGGTCAGGAAGCGGCTGTGGGTCAGCAAATGCCGACTTCTGCGGGGCGGCGGCATCCGCTCCCGGAAATTGACCCGACGACGGCTTCGGTTGTGGCGACGCCATCTCGCCGAATGCCCGGGTGAACTCGCCGGGTTCGGCGCCGGATTTCGTTGCACCGGATTTCGTCACAGCTGGGCCCGACGGATTGAGAGAGGAAATATCCCGGGCTGCGGTGACCTCTTCACTTTCCGGCGAAGCTCTCTTCTGCACAGCGGAAGACCCCGGCGACGTACCCTCTTCTTCCTTGAGAGCTTGCAAGGCCTTGGCGAAACTGTTGCCGCGAACCCCTTTGGCCAGGCGCTCGTAAGACTGCACCCAGGCTTGCACCGCAAGAGGGTCAACGGGAAGGGTGGTGACCAGGTAGGCGTATGAGATCTTCGGGTCTCTGCCGACTTCCAGGATTATGCCCGGCGGCTCCGGGGCCCAGCGGCGAATCAGCTTAAGAATTTCGGGACTGGTGACGTCCGGCGAATTTTCAGTCCACTCCAGAACATGGACCAGGCGGCTCAACCCGGTGCGCAACTCCTGAGAAAGAAAGACTTCGATGGGGCCGCTGGTGATCCGTTCCCGCAACTCGTACTTGCTGAGAAATTCCATGGTTTCGCAAGCAATTACGGCGCTGCACGAATCACCGCTTTCGCCGCCATGATGGCGAGCTTACACTGCACCAGCTTGACAGTAAAGAGTCGAGCCCCTAGCATCTACGCGACTGATCAATTGTTTTCGCCTCGTCCCCGGGGCCGCGCCGGGTAAGCTCTCTTCGCGAGAACAACGCCCTGAAACAGTTGCCTGGCAAGACTTTCCGCTTCTGAATTGATGCGATTCAGGAGAGAATAGCGCAGATTTGACGGCTTATCATCGATGAAGCTGCTCTCCAAAATAATCTGGTCCGAGGGGATGTATCTGGCGCCGCACCATTTCCAGGCGCAAAACCGGTATTTCGAAGATTCCATTCACTTCGCTGCCGAGAGTCTTTGGAACGAAGGTTACGGGTTTGCCGCGGTGCAGAAAGATACCGACGCACTGCGCAACGGGACGGTTGTGCTGCTACACGCGCGGGGCTTGTTTGAAGACGGTCTGGCTTTTGATATGCCCGAAAGCGACCCGCTTCCGGAAGCGCGCAACATTGCCGACGCGTTTTCGCCGACTGCCGATCACCTGACCATACAGCTCGCCATTCGCCGCTGGTCCGCGGACGGGCAAAACTGCGAACTCGAGTCTGCGAGCCAATCCGATACTCGCTACACGGGAGAGAGCCACGAGCTCCAGGATGAGAACACAGGCCGGTACGAAAAACCGGTTCGACTGGGGCGGAAAAACATCCGGCTGGTGGTGGGGGATGAGGTGCCCGAGGACTTTCTAAGCCTGCCGGTGGCACGCGTGATCCGGGACAGTGCCGGACGCTTCATCTACGATCCGGCTTTCATTCCACCATGCGTGAAGATCAGTGCCAGCGAGGAACTGTTTGGCATGCTGCAGCGGCTAGTGGAAATTCTCGAAGAAAAAAGTACGGCGGTCTCCCACGATCAGCATCTGGAGGGCGGCAAATTCAGGGCGGGCCTGTCAGCCCGGCACATTGCCCAGTTCTGGTTCCTGCACGCGGTAAATTCGAGTCTCAGTCCCTTGCGGCATCTGCTGCTGTCGAAGCACGGGCATCCCGAGGAACTGTTTCGTGAGATGCTGCGGCTGGGAGGCGCGCTGTGCACGTTCGGCCTGGATACACATCCCCGGTCGCTGCCGAGCTATGACCACAAGAATCTGGACCGGTGTTTTCACGAACTGGATGATCACATCCGGCGCCTGCTGGAAGTGGTGGTGCCGTCGAAGGCCATCGTCATCCCGCTGACGCAGGCGAACCGTTACTTCTACGAAGGCGTGGTCAACGATCCGCGATGTTTCGATCGGTCACGCTGGTTACTCGGGATTCACGCCGCGCTCGGTGAAGCCGACCTCATAACCCGGACCCAGCAACTCGTGAAAATCTGCTCCGCCAAGTTTGTACCGGAGCTCGTCAAACGAGCCTTGCCCGGACTTACGCTCACGCACGTGCCCATACCGCCGGCAGCAATTGCGGCCAAGCTGGAGTACCAATATTTTTCCATCAACCGTTCCGGGCGGTGCTGGGAACACATGATGCAAACCAAGACGGCGGGAGTTTATGTGCCGGGAGAATTGCCGTCGCCGGAGCTGGAGTTGATCGTGATTCTCGACACGTAATTCTCGATACCAGAGGCGTCTTCTACTATGTCAACCCAGGTTTCACCATTAAGTAGTTATCGCGGATCGAGCCCAGCCTTGGATAAGCGAGGCTGGAATCTTGCGCTGTGTTTTCAGGAGGCATTCACCGCGATCGTGCGCCTGAAGTATCGCCGGCAGCAGGACGTCCCCAGCGCGGACTCGTTCCGGCTGCAGATGAAGCAGGCTCTACACGCGGCGGAACAGGATGCGGTGGCCCGAGGTTACACCATCGAGGATGTGCGCCTGGCGATCTTCGCGGTGGTCGCATTTCTCGATGAATCGGTGCTGGGTTGCGGGCATCCGGCGTTTGCCGACTGGGCCCGGCTGCCTTTGCAAGCCGAACTCTACGATCATCAACTCGCCGGAGAAATTTTCTTCAAGTATCTACAAAAGGCACTCGCGCGCGGAGATTCTCCCGAAGTCGCGGACCTGCTGGAAGTTTTCTACCTGTGCCTGCTGCTGGGGTTCCAGGGACGGTATGCAGCGGGGGGACGGGGCGATTTGCACTCCATCATGCTTTCCATCCGGGAAAAAATGCGGCGCATCCGCGGTCCGGGCACGGCGCTCTCTCCCCGGGGAGGAATTCCGGCGGACGCGGTGCGCATCGCTCAATCGGATCGACTGGTAAAAAAGCTGGTAATCATCAGCTGGATATTTGCGTTTGTGACCGCAGGGCTATTCCTGGCTTTCAAATTTCTTCTCGCCAATAGCCTGGCTCAGATTGCAGGTTAGCTAGTGGGGACCGACCAATTGGAGGAACTGTGCGTGCATATTGGATAACTGGCGCATTGTTGCTGGTCTGGTTGGTCCTGAGCTGGTTTCTGGGCAGCTGGCTGGGTCTGAAGGGATCGGACATCTGGTATTTGCGGGCCGGCCTGATGGCCCTCGGTTTGATCGCGGCAGGCTTTGCATTTTTCTGGATCTATCGTCGCCGCAAAGCGGCCGCGGAAGACGGAATCGAACTGGCGAGCGGCGGCGCCGGTGCGGAAGACGTAAACCTGCTGGTGCATGACGCCGAGCGTCGCCTGCGCAGCTCGAAACTGGGCGCAAACGCCACCCTGGGCAAACAGCCGGCTATCTTTCTGGTCGGCGAAACCGGCTCGGTCAAGACTACAACCGTCGTGCATTCGGGTCTGGATCCGGAGCTTCTGGCCGGGCATGCCTACCAAGACAACAACATCCTGCCCACTCAAACCGCCAACATCTGGTACACCCGCCAGGCGGTGTTCGTGGACTGCGGCGGAGATCTGCTGGACGATCCCGGGCGTTGGGGCCGGCTGGTGAAGCTGATGCAGCCCAGCCGTCTGTCGAGCGCGCTGAGCCGGGACCAGCAAGCTCCGCGGGCGGTGATCGTGTGCTATCCCTGCGAGAATTTTTTTAAACAGGGAGCTAGCACCGCGGCCGCAGCAGCGGCCAAGAAGTTGAACGCCCGGCTGCAGGAACTCTCCCGCCTGCTGAGCATCAGTTTCCCGGTGTATGTGTTGTTCACCAAGATCGACCGGGTTTCGTTTTTTGCCGAGTATGTACAGAACCTGACTCCTGAAGAGGTCCGCGAAGTTTTGGGGGCGACTCTGCCGGTGCGGCAGGCGCAAGCGGGCGTCTATGCCGACGAAGAAACCAAGCGTCTGAACAAGATCTTCGATGAGCTTTTTTACTCGCTGGCGGACCGGCGCCTGTCAGTGCTGGGGCGGGAGAATCAAGCCGACCGGTTGCCGGGAATTTACGAATTTCCGCGTGAGATCAGGAAGATGCGCAGCCTGCTAGTGGACTTTCTGGTTAACCTGGCCCGGCCCAGCCAGCTGCAGGTAAATCCGTTTCTGCGCGGATTCTATTTCTCCGGAGTGCGCGCGGTGATGGTGGATGACGTGGCTGCGCCGGCATCGCGCAGCTCCGATCTCAGCGAAGAAGTAGGCGAGTCGGGTGCGACCCAGATGTTCAATGCGCGGCAACTCCGCCGGGGACAAGTCGAAGCGCCGGTTGCGGTCGCCCGATCGCGCAAGGTTCCAGAGTGGGTTTTCCTGTCGCATCTTTTCAACGACGTGATTCTCAAGGATCGGGTCGCACTGAGCGCCAGCGGCTACAGTTCCAGGGTGAACCTGCTGCGGCGGATCGCGCTGTTTGCGATCATCGCGGTGTGCCTGGTCTGCATGACTGGATTCGCGGTTTCGTTCATGGGCAACCGAGCGCTGGAGGCCGAACTGGTTGACGCCATGAATCAGGCTTCCGCCACCACGATTAAAGCCGGGCAGCTTGCCTCGCTCAGTGATCTGCAGCATCTGGAAAGGCTGCGGCAATCGGTGGCCACGATTTCACAGTACGAGAACGAAGGAGTTCCCTGGCGCCTGCGCTGGGGACTCTACATCGGAGACCGTCTATACGTTCCAGCGCGGCAAGCTTATTTCACCGCATTCCGTCAACTGTTGTTTGGAGCAACCCAGGATCGGCTGCTGGCGGCGCTGCGTGCCGTTCCGAATGCTCCCGGACCCACCGATACTTACGAAAATACTTACAATCCGCTGCGAGCGTATCTCATCACTACTTCCAATCACGAGAAGAGCACGCAGCAATTTCTTTCTCCAATCCTGCTGAGCTACTGGCGGGCCGGCAAAGAAGTCGATGCGCCACGGGTGACCCTGGCCAAACAGCAGTTTGATTTCTACAGCACGGAACTGGTCAATGAGAATCCATTTTCGTCCGACAACGACAAAGCTGCGATCGCCCGGGCGCGGCTTTACCTGGCAAAGTTTGCCGGCATCGATCGCTATTACCTGCAAATGATCAATGACGCTGACCGCAGCAATCCGCGAACAAGTTTTAACAAGGAATTCAAAGATACGAGCGACGTGGTCTTGAATTCTTACGAGGTGCGAGGAGCTTTTACCAGGAACGGATTCGCCTTCGTGCAGAATGCGCTAGGCCAGCCGGCACGGTATATCACCGGCGAAGAGTGGGTGTTGGGGAAAGACGTAGTCGGAACCATTGATCCGGCGCGGCTGCAGCAGGACCTTGCCCGGCGCTACTACAGCGACTACATCAACGCGTGGTTCAACGCGCTCAAGAGCACCAAGTTCGTTCCTTACAAAGACTGGAAAGATGCAGGAGACAAATTGGACAGACTGTCCAATCCCAGCTCGCCTTTGCTGGAACTGTTCTGGTTTGTTTCTTACCATACGAACGTAGACCAGGCGCAAATCAAAGATCCGTTCCAACCAGTGCAAGCCGTGGTGCAACCGGGTCCAGCCGGCGTGTACATTCAGCCTGGAAACCAGGCGTACGTGGGCGCGCTCTCCAAACTTCAGCAGGCAATCAGCAACTATGTGAGTAACCCGGTGCCTCCGTCAGATCTGGCGGCGATCGCCCCAACCCAGAATGCCGCCTCGGACGCGCACACCTCAGTTCATCAGGTGGCACAGCAGTTCCATGTCGACCCCAGTGTTCCCGTCTACACCGTCGCGGAGGAACTGCTCACCGAACCCATCGATAACATTCAGGACTTGATCAGCCGCGGGCCCGAAGAGGCGTTAAAACAGGGTGGCGCGAAGTTGTGCTCTGACTTCGCTGTGATCTCGCGATACTATCCGTTCAACACGACACTGAACGCTCCGGACCTGCCGCTGGCACAACTCAATCAATTCCTGGCGCCGGGAAGCGGCACGCTGTGGACGTTCTACGACAAGAATCTCAAACAGTTTGTGACCAAGGACGGATCGCACTACACGCCCATTCCTGGCTCCACCGTGCACCTCTCTCCGGGATTCTTGAACTTCTTCGACCGCACCGCAGGGCTCAGCGATGCACTGTATCCCGCCGCAGCGACACCTGCTCCCGCGGCGGCTACACCTCCTGCACCACCCGCGCCCCACCTCAACTACAGCTTGAAGCAGGTGACCAGCACGGTTGAAGGATTGGAGCTGAAGATCGGCAGCGAGACTCTTTCCGGCACGGGA
Source organism: uncultured Acidobacteriaceae bacterium (assembly GCA_964528615.1). Classification (GTDB taxonomy): domain Bacteria; phylum Acidobacteriota; class Terriglobia; order Terriglobales; family Acidobacteriaceae; genus JAIQFF01. Next base: position 7,849 of record CAZGSU010000091.1, read on the forward strand.
CCGGCAAAGCCACTGGCCTGGACGGGCAGCGAAAGTGTTCTGGTAACGGAAAATAAAGGTCTGGGTGTGCTGGGAAATTACGACATGATCCCGTGGGCCGTCTTCCACTGGGTTTCGGGAGCACGCATATCCGGCGCGGGATCCGTGCTGGAACTGGAATGGATCATCCAGAACAATAATATTCCGGTTAAACTGCCGAACGGGAAACTCAAGTCCTACACTTACGAGCTGCAGGTGAGCGGCCGGAATCCGTTCCTCGCGTCGGAGTGGGGCAACATGCGCTGCATGGCGCCGGTGAGTGAAGCGAAGAAGTAAGGCTTGCGTAGGGACAGGCGCCCCCGCCCGTGCAGGCCGAGCGCAAGCTCGGCTGAGTTGTCCTGGTTCGCGACAGAAAATGCCTGCCGAGCTTTCGCTCGGCCTGGACGGGTCGGAGACCTGTCCCCACACAAGTTCTTTCTCTGATCCCTGGTTGAGGCTAGCGCGGAGGGCAGAATCCTGCCGAGCTGCGCTCGGCCTGGACGGGCGGGGGCGCCCGTCCCTACACAGTCTCTGCCCGTCCCAACATGATTTTCAGATGGAATTTTGCCATTGGCGTTTGCCGCCGAAGAGGCGCTCACGCCAGGAGGGAGTGACCGCCTGGACCAGGAGGCTGGTAATGTTATCGTCGCTGCCGGCAGCTTTGGCGGCTTCGATGAGTTGGTCACAGGCCTGATTCAAGTCTGGAGCTCCACTCACGATTTCCAGGATCGACTGATCTTTCAGGCGGCGGGTAAGACCATCACTGCACAACAGCAGTATGTCGCCGGGCAATAGTTCGTGGTCAGCGAGATCGGACTCGATGATTTCTTCGGAGCCCAGCGCCCGCACGATTACATTCTGCAATGCCGACTGCTCGGCCTCTTCGGCGGTCATCAAGCCTCTTCGCACCTGCTCCATCAACAATGAGTGATCGCTGGTGAGCTGCTGAATGGTTCCGGAGCGCACGAGGTAGACACGACTGTCGCCGACGTTTGCGATAGAACACAGGTTCCCTTCCACCAGCACCGCAACAATGGTCGACCCCATGCCGGCCTGCGCAGGATTCAGTGCGGCCTCTTCGCAGATGGTCTGGTTGGCCAATTGGATCGCTCGAGCCAAGGCATTGGCGCGTTCGGACACGCCGTCAAAAGTCGCGCCCACCACCCGGTTGTCGCCGGCTTTCGCGGCCGGGCCGAAATATGCCAGCACCGTATCGACGGCAATCTTGCTGGCTCGTTCGCCCGCTGCCTGTCCCCCCATGCCGTCGCACACTACAAAAATTCCGGCGCGGGTGTCATAACCAAGATTGTCTTCGTTGTTGGTGCGCACGATGCCGACATCACTCTTGCCCGCAGCTTGGAGGACCAGCGTCATGGCATCAAGACGAACAAATATGACTGGCTTTCGCCGGGGATGCAACCGGGGGCGAGGCCAATGCGTCAGCCGGGCGGATGAACACGCATCCACGGAACCGGGCGCCCCTTTTTGCTGGCTGTAAGCTACCACGAATATTGCCATGCGGCCACTTGTGAAGAACTGCGCAACTCCTGAGGACGCCCGGTCAACAAAACCCGGGCCAACGCAAGTTGCGCAATGTCTTGTAGGCCTTGGCCGGGAGGCTTGCGGGCTCTTCCCGGACCGCCCTCCGCGTCAAGCCATTTGAGAATGTAACCCGCGCCGCTGCTCTTGACAATTGATCGTGTTCATTGCATAGTGTCGCCTCGGTTTTCGCGACCCAGCACTCCCCCGTCTGGCTGTTTCGAATAAAGCAACCGAAGTCACTGGCGTCCGTTGACTTCGGGTTCTGCGAAACCACGAGTTATCCAGCGGTCGTGAGGATGGTTTTCCCGAGTCTGCTCTGAGTTGGACGGTACGCCCTTTTTCGCGCCCCTTGCGCGCGTACTCCAGGAAGGCCCGGTGCATTGGCGCCTCACGACCAAACTTGAGGAGTCCTTATGGAAACCGGTGCGCGCACACGGCTCAATTCATTTCTCCACAACACCCTCTTCCGTACTTGCCGCGAGGCTGGTCCGATTCTGGCATTGGCCGCGGCGATCTTCGTAACCGGCTTCGCGCCGCAAGCTGCGGCACAAGTGTTAGTGGGGTACGTAGCCAACTCCCAGGATGGAACGGTTTCCTTGCTGGCGATCAACACGATTGCCGATTTCAGCGGCCCGGTCGGCCCTCCATTTTTTGCCACGGCTTTGAACGGGGCCGCGCCACTGCTGATCAATGTTGGGAACAATTCTCCGGTGCGGGTTGCAGCCAATCTGAACGGGGACCTGGTGTTTGTGAGCAATCAGGGCAACAACACCATCACAGCGATCGATACCACAACGAATCAGGCACTGCCTACCATCATTCAGGTACAGCCGGTCGGAGGCGGTCCAGCCCCCCAGCCGCACGGAATGGTGGTGCTGCAAGGCACCACCACCCAGCTCTACGTGGCGAATCAGGGCGATAACAGTGTTTCGGTGTTCGATGTCACCAATATCAAAACCGGCACAGTAACAGAAGTAGCCCGTCTCACGACACAGATTGGTCCGGCTCCGATCGAAGTAGCCCTATCGCCAGATAGCACGCGCGCATATGTTCTCAACAACGGAACTGGTGGCACTGGCAGCGTAACTGTGCTGAACACAACGACGATCCCGCCGACTGTGGTTATCAACAAGACAGTCGGGACCAATCCCACTGGCATCGCCGCATCACCCGACGGACTTGTCGTCTATGTGGCAAACAGAGGAAGCAACAATGTTTCCGTGCTTGATACAACGAACAATTTCAATCCACTGTCCGGAACACCGATTGCCACGACCGACCCGGTCGGGGTGGCGTTTCTGCCGAATCAGGATCACGTCGCGTTCGTAACCAACTCTTCCGCCGGTACGATTACCGAGATTGATACGGAACAGGCCCAGACTCCGACACCTCTTCTTCCGGCAAACTCCCGTCCTTCGCAGATAGCGTTCAACCCGAACGGCGATATCGCATTCATCACCGATCCCACCAACGGGCAAGTATTGACTGTCACCGGCGTTGATCAGCAGGGTCTAGCCGTAGCCGGCACTCCATCAAGGCTGGCAGTGGGGAACGGGCCATCGGGTATCGCGCTGGTCGAATCTGCTCCCACCACGCCAGTTTGCGGCGTCAGCGTTCGTCTTCCTGACGGCCCGAGCGAACCCAATGCTGCCGGCCTTTGCGTCCCGACTACTCCAGCATTGACGATGGCTTTTCAGGTAAAGGGTGGTACCGACATCGGATGTACAGGCGCGGGTAATGGCCAGGGTCCGGCAAACACATGCAACGACGCTGGCTCAGGTGCGGGCGGTGAGGGCGTAGTAGGCGGAAACCAGACTTTCGTGGCAAATACCGATCCACCCGGAATCTACAGTGTGGTCATCTGCCGAAATGGCGGGACGCCGCCTACTTGCGGCGGCGGTCCAAGCGCGCGGCAGGCCATCGCAGTTCCCGCGCTGACCGATCCCGCGATTACGTGTAATCTACCGGCGGTCGCGACGACCGTACCCCCCACCCGGCAGGTGCAGGCAATGTCATCCTGCACCGATAGTGCGCAGGCCCTGACCAATTTCACCAATCCCATGATCCCGCTCCAGTTGCAGATGAAGCTGGACTGGAATGATGGTACCGCTCCGGTCACGAGTCAGACGACACTCACGACACCCACGACGCCGCCGGCAGCCACTAACATTTCTGGAACACATAACTATTTTGCCGCCACTTCTCAGACCGTCACCGTGGCAGCCCTCGATAACGTCCTGAACTTCGCCAATCCCGCCTCCACTCAGATAACGGTACAAAACGGTCTTCCCACCTGCGCCCCGGCCGCTCCGGGCGTGAACGGGTTTATTGTGAGCTTGAACCCGAATTGTACCGACGACGATCCCGTGCCACAGCCGGTATCGAAGATCGTTATCGATTGGGGAGTAACGCCGCCGCAAACAACCACTCAGACCCTGACGCAAGTGAACACACAGGCTACGTTCACGTATCCAACCACCACGTCTCAGAAGCAGTACACGATCACAATCACAGCGACGGATTCGTCGGGGCAGCAGTCCAATCCTGCAACCACGGTTCCGGTAATGGTCCCCAGCTTCGTACCTCAAGGACCAACCTGCAACTTCCCTTCCCCGCCCGTCGCTACCGGTTTAGGGATTAGCGTCCCCGTGATGTGCACTGTAGGGACTGGGGATACGATCTCCACCGTGACTGTGACCTTTGACACCGCGAACAATGTGAGCACGACGGTGCAAGTCCCGGCCAACACCACGACCTACAGCAATACCTTCACCCACGCTTACCCAGTGGGTGGAACCTACAACCTGTCGGTCAGCGCCACCGACTCGACCGGCCTGGCCAGCGCAACTCCGGGCACGGCCACTGTCACGGTATCGACCCCACTGCCGCCAGTTTGCACAGTGTCGGTGGCCGGAACCGGAGGCCTCTCGGTAGCGGCGCTGGCAACCTGCAAAGACCTGGTGAGTACCATTACCGATATCACCGTAGACTTTGGCGACGACACGGTTGTCCACGGAACTGGCGGCTCGCTCAACGTTTCCCAGACCTTCACGCATACGTATGCGAAGGCGGGAACGTACACGGTAGCGCTCACGGCTACGAACAGCATCCCGCTTACGTCGGTTGCAGCCACCCAGAAGATCACCGTGCCGTCATCGCTCGTAATTACAGGGCCGAGCGAGGCCACGGTCGGTGCCGGTGGAACGGTGACGTATACCATCAGTCTGCCATCGACTTTTCCAGATCCACATCCGCCGCTGACACTGTCGTGCACAGGCAATCCGCCAGGCACTCCACTGCCCACGGGAATGCAGTGCCTGTTCTCGCCAGCCACCATCGCACCCGGTGGAAGCTCGACCCTGACGCTGGCAACCAATTCTCCCCCGCCCCTGCCTCAGAGCGCACTTCTCATACCCAGCCTTACGGGTTTGGAGTTGGCGCTGTTGCCCGCGATTTTATTGATGGGCTCCGGTGCACGTCGCAGGAGAACTAGCACAATCAGGCTCGTGGTTCTGTGCGTGGCGATGTCCTTGACCCTGTTTCTGGCGGCGTGCGGCACCAATACGCCGGCGGTCCCATCCGGCGCTACGACTCCTCCTGGAACTTATAACGTGCTGGTCCAGGTGACGGATGCGACAAACACTGTGGTGGGGTCGAATGGGCTGACCGTTACGGTTAAGTAACGCATGGACGAGTGGTTTCCGGTTGTCCTGTCATGTTTTTTCGGAAGACCGTGAACCGGAGATTTTGAGGCCAACTGGTGCCTGCGGCGATCGCAAGCACATTATCGCAAGGAGACTTCGATGTTTCACCGTAGACTGCTTTTGCCGGCGTCGTTGCTATTGCTTTGCCTGGTACAGTGCCGGCCTGCGACGGCCCAAACCAGCTGCACGACGCATCCCGGCACCCTGTATTGCTTGCCGAACTCGAGCGGTTTGTTTGGATCTCCTACGGACGTATCTCCTTTCGCTCCGATCTTCTCCGCGGTGGGCAGTCAGTTGAGCCTGTTGCCGACGGCATCGCCGGCATCCGGCATCACGCTGCGCTTTGATCCCGGAGCTGGAGTCCTGGTGCGAAGCAGCGAAAGCCTGGGACCGGTCCTGAGCGAGCGTGCCGAGACCATCGGCAAGGGCAAGCTTTTTCTGGGCTTCACCTTCCAGAGAATCGGGTTTGACAGCATGGACGGCACCGACCTGAAAAACCTGCCCCTGATATTCCGTGTCTGCGTGGTTCCATGCACAGCGGGAAACCTCACCCTGGCTGGCACGAATGACCGGATTGATCTGAAGGTCAATCAATTTACGTCGGTCGCAACTTACGGCCTCACCAGCCGGATTGACGTGTCGGTCACGGTTCCGTACGAAACCGTCCGCCTGGGAATCAGCCGCAAGAGCACGGTGACACTGCAGGGGGATCCAACCGTCTTTCCGTCCCCAGTCTTCGGAGAAAGGGACTCCAGCGGAATTGGAGACGTGATCGCGCGGGTCAAGGCAACGATCCTCTCCCGGGACAGGTTTGGGCTGGCGGGCGGGGTCGACGTCCGTTTTCCGACTGGAGATGAGCTGAATTTTCTTGGTTCAGGCGCATACGGAGTGAAGCCATTCGTGGCCGCCTCTTATCGTGCGCGGGTCTCGCCGCACGCGAATTTCGGCTACCAGTGGAACGGGGACTCAATTCTGGCCTCGGCGAACGGCGCCAGCAGCACGTCAAAAACACAATTGCCTACCGACGTGTTTTATTCCGTGGGGTTTGAAGTTCCCACCAAGCGAGTTACATTTGCGGCGGACTTTCTTTCGTTTCATGTCTTTGACGCTCTGCGGCTTTCTCCGACTACTCAATTCGGCCAGCCCACTTCGGCGGTGACAACGGGTTCATTTACAACGTCCGACGGATCGCTTGGATTCAAGTTCAATCCAATGGCGGGTCTGCTCATCACCACAAACGTTGACATCAAGCTGGATCACAACGGCCTGCGGCACCGGTTGATTCCGTTGGTTGGAATCGCGTACACGTTCTGAGAGGGCTGTTTGACATGCCACGAATGAATGAATGGCAGCGGGATGCCCACAATGCGGTGAGGAGAGAAGTGTGGTCGCTCAGAGGGCCGAACCAGATCGTTAAGGTTCAGCCGAGCGGTGGAGGCGTTGCGTCTCAACTCGGCGGATACATTACCTTGGGTAAGTTTCTCCTGGGGAAGACGCCGCAACAAATCGAGGAAGCCATCGGACTCCCGCATGGGTTGCTGCGTGGGGGCGCCAGAATTTACCGGTTCACTCGGCTACCACTGGTGGAGGAGTATGAATATGAGCTCACCGCGCTTCACCCCGGCGGTCTCGCTTACAACCCAGCCCACAGTAATCCAGCCTACCCGCCCGGCAACCGTGCCATTCATCAATGGGCGATCAAACCCGGAACCCAGATTCCGGTTGATTCGACCAATTTTCTGGACTTGAAGCCCGGCCAGCCGTTCCCCTACAACTGGCTTGTAGCCTGATCACTGTGGTTCCCATCTGCAAGAGCGCGTATTGCAAGGCCGAGGCGCCGCTCCACCCACAGAGCAGAGTCTCTCGCAGCCTATCCTGCCCGCGATTTTCCCAGGAGTGTCAGCTTCCTGAGACTGATGCGACGGCCCAGGTTCCGTCGCTTTGCTTGCTTAGTTTGATACTTACTGCGTTCACCTGATCGGGTTGAACTTTGCCCTTCAGGGTGTAGCGCATGGATTGCAGGCAAGCGACCTCGGCAGAGTTGCCGGTGATGCGGATGTCTTTGTCCTGATAATTAATAATCACTTTGATCGCGTTAAACGTGTTGAAGGTGTCTTTGAGTTTCTTCAGCTGATCACGGGAGATTCCGGGCCAGGCCTTCTTCATGTCGTCCAGGCTTTCACTCTCATACGCGCTTTTCCATCGGTCCAGGGCTTGCTTGACGCTTTCACGATCATGCTCGAAAAGACTTGGCGGCGCATTGGACGGCTGTGACGCTGTGGCCGGTGGTGGCGACACGGTGATCGGCGGGAAGGAGTCCGTGGTGGTCCCGCCAGGTCCTCTCGCAGTCATCCGGTAGGTAGTCGATGCGGACGGACTGACCGCGCGTGAGCCACTTGCAGGCAGCGATCCCAATCCCTCGATACTGACGTCGGTCGCATTCTGGGTTTCCCAGATGAGCGTTGCCGACTCGCCCTGCCGGATATTCTGCGAACTCACGCGCAGTTTTGTCGATGGCGCCGGCAGGGTGGTCGAGGTTGAGGGCTTGGTCGGCGGCACAACTACCGGTGTGGAGCCTCCGGGGACAGCAGTCGCCGGAGGATTTGCCGGGGGTTGAACCGAGTGCGTGGCGACGGTCGTGGGGAATTTAAAATCTGAGCCACTTAGATTCAGTGTATCGCCGGCGCGAAGATGTTTGTGGATGGCTACCGAGTTCTGGCCGTCTTTGGTCAGAACAATTTCGTAGTCTCCAATATCCAAAGTTCTCGAGAAACTGCCGTCAGTCCCGACCGTGCCCAAGGGCTGGCTATTGGCGAGGACCTGCGCTCCGGGCACGACTCCAGTCATGCTGAGGAAGGCGCTCTTGGCCATGCGTCGCATTTCGAGGCTGATGGTGGCTTCCCGGCCCTTGCTGACTCTCACGCTTTGCTCGAAGGCGGAGACGAATCCGGACTTTTGCGCCATCACGCTGTACTCCCGGGGATCGAGCGGCAAGCGCAACACACCTTCGGGGCTGGTCTGGCCTTGTTTCTTTCCGTTGATCAGTATCTCCACGTCGGGTAATCCGGTCCTGACCACGAGCGTGCCCTGACTCGAGGTGGCGATCGGGGGCGGGACTACCGGCGTGACATTTGACGGTCCGCCAGTGGTTTTAGTGACAGGCTCAAGGTTCAGAGAAACTGTGGACTCCGGCTGCCCCGGAGCGACGGTCACCGATTGGGAAGCATCCTGGTAGCCCTCAAGTTGGGCATGAAGTTCATAATTGCCCGGACTGAGCTGCAAGCGACAATCGGGCGTGATGCAACTGCGCGCGCCTATTTTCACTGAAGCGCCCTGAGGTTGGGTCTCGATTACCACGACTGATTTTGCGGCCGGCCAATTAGCTCGGATCAGCCAGGCTGCGACCGCCAGCACTGCCACCACCGCGACAGCAATCCAAAGCGTGGAACGCGATCTTACCGGCGGCTTTTCCGCTTGTAACTCAGTTTGTGGGTCCCATGTGGATGTGGCATCGACGGATGTCGCATGAATGGTTTGACCCGGGAGCGGAGGCGGCTCCAGAACGCTCGCATTCCCGGCCTGCGGATAGATCTTGGTGGGTGTGGCGCCAGATCGGGATGGCTTGATCTGCCCAGCTTCCTGCAGCATCGTGATTGCTGAACCCAGGACCTTTGATCCCTGCGAAGCCGCAGCTTGAACTTCCGGATCGCTGCCATACTTGCGGGCCAGTTCCTGCACCCTGTCGCTGAGGCTGGTCAACTCTCCGAAACTTGTTTGCTGCCGGTTTGACTGCGCCAACGCCTTCAGCTCGGCCAGATCGCGGGCTCGTTCGCGATTGAATTCCTCCAGTCTCTTTTGTTCTTCCGCCTTCCTGCCTTGCTCCGCCTGCTGGCGCTTGGCAGCGTCACGAGCCTTGCCCAACAAACTCCGCATCGCCGCGTCGTCGCCCAACTTCTGCAAGGCGGCCTCGAGTTGGTTCGCGGCTTCCGCCGGGTGATCTTGCTCGAGCAGAGCGCGAGCCTTTTGAACTTCCGCCTCTACGCTCTTGCGGCGCTTCTCTTCTGCGCCCTGTCCCCGGGCCAGTTGTTCTTTGGCCTTGGACATCAGGTCCTGCAGTTCCCTGCTCTCGGGATAGCGCCGCAGAGCCTCTTCGAGGGTCGCAATCGCCTTAGCGGTATTTTGGGAATTGAGTAACTGGTCAGCCACCTTCAGTTCGCCGATGATCGCTGCCCGTTCGCGCCGGGCTTTCTTCTCCAGCGCGTCGCGTTCGGCTTCTTCACGCGTCAGCTTTTCGCGGGCACTGATCGCCAACGCTCGCAGTTCCGGCTGCTCGGGGTGGCGTACAAGCGCATCCTCGACGATTTTCAGCGCTCCCTGTACCTTCCCCTGGTCCAATAATTTTTGCGCGGCGGCAAGCTGCGCCCGGATGTCCGCCGCCGCTTCCACTTTTCTGCGCTCTTCTTCCTGGCGCCGATTCTGCTCGCGAACAACTGCCTCATTCACGATGGTCGACAGGGAGAGCAAGCTGGGGTCGTCGGGATATTTCTTAAGCGCTTCCTGCAGAACTCCCGAGGCGCGATGGCTGTCGCCCTGGTCGAGCAGGCGGTGGGCCACGTCGAGTTGCGATTCGACATATAAGCGCTTCTTCCACGCCTCACGCTGTTTTTCCGCAAAAGCGCGGAGCCTGATGAGTCCGGCATCCTGCGGGAATTTCGCCAGGGCTTCGTCGGCCTTGGAACAAGCCGCCCCGTACTCATCGCGATTCAGCAGATCTTCGATTTCAGCGGAAGCCTGTTCCAGCGCCTGCTTGCGCTTCTCCTGTTCACGCGCTGTGGTAGCGAACCCGATCATCTGCTGAACGTCGGCGGCGCCGGGATCAAGCTCCTGCGCCTTTTTGAGCAATTCGAGCGCGGCGGTGAAGCGGCGCCCGGAGACTTCTTTGCGCGCATCGTTGAGCAGGGCTTCCACCGCACGGCGCTTGGAGCGGTCGGCCAATTCTTTGCTCACGATCGCTTTCAACGCCCGTGCGCGGCTGTCGCTGGAATCCACCGCCAAAGCTTCTTCCACCGCTTTCTTGGCGGCTTCCAACTCACCTGCCTGGTTGGCTGCTTCCGCACGGTGAAGCGCATCATTCAGCAGGTTCTTCGACTGGCGCACCGAATCACGCAGCTCGATCAGCTCCGCGTTGGTGCGGTCCAGTTCGATGGCCTGGTCCAGATAGGTGAGAGCATCGTCCCATTCACGCTGACCGAGGGCCTCCTCCGCGCGGGCACGCAACTGGCGCAACTGGTCTCGCTTCTGCTGCTTCTGGAGCTGGACCTGAATCTCGCGCACCAGTTCATTGGCGCGAGTGTGCTGACGATCCAGCTTCAGCACCTGTCGCAGATTTTCTTTGGCTTTGTTCCAGTCCGACTGGGCTACGCAGGCTTCGGCCGTGTGCAGGTATCCGACAATGAGCTGGCGTCGGGATTCTTCCTGGATACGCTGGATGTCGAAAGCGAAATCCTCGATCGACGCGTAGCGGTCATCGCGTTTCTTGGCCAATGCCCGGGCGACGACCTGATCGAGTTCGATGGGGTAAGAGCGCAGAAATAACGATAACGGGGGGATCGGGTCGTGCAGGATCTTCATCAGGGTGGATGAAGTGTCCTTGCCCCGAAATGGAAGCTCCCCGGTCAGAAACTCAAACAGCACGATCCCGGTGGAGTAAATATCGGTGCGCGCGTCGGTGTCTTCTCCGTTGATCTGCTCCGGCGACATGTAGTTGATGCTGCCCATGACCTGCCCGGTCTTGGTGAAGCGTTCGTTGCCGAAGCGGGCAATGCCGAAATCGACAATCTTTATTCCGCTGTCTTTGGTGACGACAATGTTGGCAGGCTTGATGTCGCGATGGATGACATTGCGGCGGTGGGCATAGTCGAGCCCGTCGCACACCTGCACCAGCAGGCTCAATTTTTCAGCGATCACCATCTCGTGGCGCGAGCGGATTACGGCTTCCAGACTCTCCCCTTCGAGAAACTCCATTACCAGGTACGGAACGCCTTCCTGGTCGCCCAGGTCATAGACCGTAACAATGTTGGGGTGCTGCAGGCTTCCTGTCGATTTGGCTTCGCGGTAGAAACGTTTCAGCAGATCGGGATCGTCGCCGAAACCCCCGGTCACCATTTTGATGGCAACCAGGCGTCCGATGGCCGGGTCGACAGCTTTGTAGACCACGCCCATGCCGCCCCGGCCAACTATTTCAAGGACTTCATACTTGCCGATCTTGGTGAGCCGAGGAGATCCCATGAGTCTAGAAGTTTCCCGACGCGTTGAAACGGCAAGTCAATCTCACCGCGCTTCGAACCTGGAGAGATGCCGTGCCTGGGGTGCAAATGGGGAAGTGACGGAGTGGTAGGCTAAACACTTTTGCTGTCTATCAGTTGGGGGAGATCCAGGTCTAGCTACTCGGTCCGGCCAGAGAGTCGCCCTCCCAGCACCCGCCTTGCTGGAGGTAAGGTACCACGAAACGTGGGGTGCGGCCACTTATGAGAATGGTTCGGAGGAGGGGAAACCGAAAGTTATCACACTGAACTTGGGATCGAGCCGGTGTGAACATCCCTCGTAATTTGAGGCGCCTTCAGGCTGACTTCGTTGCGGGCGCAGCTTGCAAACTGCAATCGAGAACGAGTGGTCTGATGGATTGGAAATCAGTTTTCAGTTTCCGGTTCTCAGTTATCAGTTTGCCGAATTCGAGGCTGCGTTTGACCATTTAAGTCCAGTTGGACTGGATTCGCGAGATAGTCGCTCCGGATATGAAAATCGGCGGCATTTTTACATTGCCGGCTTTCACGTAGTCCCCTTCGACGTTGGGATAGTCCTGAAAGACGTCGCCAGGAGTGTGGTCTTCCAGCCCGCAGGCGTGGATGAATTCGTGAAAGAGGATAACCTTCATAATGTTGGTTCCGACCGGGCGCAATCCGCCAGGGAGACTCTGTTTCGGCTCCTGCGGAAGGAAAATAAACGCTTTCTCTACGACCGTGACCGCTGTGGTTCGCGTGACTGTTCGGGTTAGGCCGTGCATCCTAAAACCGATAAGTGAATCGGGATAGTCCTTGCCGTCATAGCTGAGCGCGATCGGACCGTTGGCGGTCGTCACTTTGACCTCGGCGCCGCCTCCGCCGTCAACGGGAGCGTGTTTGGATTCCTTCAGAACAACACCCAGTTTGTGCTGACTGGAAAGGCGGTTGAACTCTGCAATGCACTGATGAAAAACCGTGCTCCAAAGTCCTGCAATTTTGCCGTCCCGATAAACTGATAACTCGCCTTTTTGCTTGACGCTGTCAACCCACGGATAGTCCATGATCGCTCTCCTCAGGGGAGAAAAATAGTCGGCACATAGACTACACCAAGCTCGAGCTCGATCGTCAGTGCTGACCGGAAGGAGGCTGGCTGGCAAGTACGATCATAGCTTCCAGCGTCTTTACTCTTTGTTCATCGGTCAAGACGAGATAGTGGTGATTGCCGCTGGCGGATGCGCCGAAACGAGAGCCTCCATCTGGCTGCACTGTAATCGTCCCGGGGGGAGAAAGGGAGAAGTATGCGTCATCGGGGCGGACAGCATAGAGCACTGCAGTCAGGTCCCAGGTGGGACGGTCGTACGGCATTTTCATGTAGGAGCGATAGGCATCGGCGACGGGATGGTCCTGGACGTAAGCGAAATCGTGTTCAAGGCGGGACGCCGGAAAGGGCATCGCAACCCCGATTTCAAAACCACTAACGACAATCGGAGTAGGCCATTCGTGAAAAAGCTTTACCGCGGAAGGAACATCCTGTGCCAGATTGAATTCTGGTTTTCCATCGGAAAAATTCCCCGCCATCACAGAGAGTAACCTGACTTTCCGGCGAACCAGTTCGCTCCCATCCTGCGGGCTGGCAGCATCGGGTTTTGTATCCAGCAGCCGGGCGAGATTCGTACTGAACCCGACCTGCACGATTACGACACTGCCGTCGGGTTGTGCTGCGAGCGTGCGGCGAAGCAGAGAGACGGCCTCTGGCGCCTCCGTGCCATCCAGGATTCGGTGCGGATACACGAAGGCGCCATTAGGACGCCTCCGCTCCGACGGCACCTGGATCATAGGATTCGATTCCGGAGTTTTCCCGTTCCGAACCGTGCCAATGGGAATGTCCGGACGGCCATAGAACGTATTCACAAGGTCGACGTAAGGGGCGGCCCACTTATTGTCCTTGGTAACGGTCACTGCCAGCAGATTGACCTCGTGACGGGTCTGAAAAGCATGCAACATGGCGAGGGCCAGGGCGTCGTCGACATCGTTGCCCATGTCGGTGTCGAAGATGATGTTGACTGCGGCCTGAGCTGAGGAAATGGCCGACCAGCATACAACCATCAGACAGATGGCGAAGAGCATGAATTGCTTCATTATTGTTTAGCCCCCCCGTTGTTCAGCCTTTTTGTTCAACCCCCGGCCGGTAGTCGCCTCGGAATATTACAGTCTCATCCAAAATTTTGCCCGGTGAGGCGATGCACCGGTGCTGTAGAATTCGCCGGTCATCACAAGTCTTAGAGGCGTTTACATCGCACAAGGAGTCCGCTCATGTCCGATTCATTTGTGAAAGAAATCACCCGTCGAGGATTCATTACGAAGGTTGGCCAGGGTTTGGTGGCGGCTAATTTAGCCGGTACGTTCCTGCAAAGCGCGGCGGCTGAGTTGCAGGTCCCTGATCCGCCGGGAAAGAAATTGGGATGGGCCATCGTCGGCCTGGGCAGCCTTGCGATCAACCAGATCCTGCCGGCTTTCGCCGCGTGCGAAAAGTCGAAAGTTGTCGCGCTGGTCAGCGGACATCCGGATAAGGCCAACAAGCTGGCGCTGCGCTACGGCGTGAATCCCAAGAATATCTACAACTATCAGAACTACGACACGATCCGGGACAACCCGGAAGTGGACATTATCTATATTGTGCTGCCCAACGGCATGCACGCCGAGTACACCGTTCGCGGATTCCAGGCCGGCAAGAATGTGCTCTCGGAAAAACCCATGGCCAATATGCCGGCGGACTGTCAGCAGATGATCGACGCCGGGCGCAAAGCCAATCGCAAGCTGATGGTGGCGTACCGCTGCCGCTATGAACCTTTCAACCAGGAGGCGATCCGGATGGCGCGCCAGCAGGAGCTGGGGCCTACCAAGGTGATTCTGGCCGACCACGGGTTCAACATCGGCGATCCCACTCAATGGCGGCTGAACAAGACGCTCGCAGGAGGTGGGTCGCTGATGGACATCGGCATTTACTCGCTGCAAGCGGCGCGCTACATCACCGGCGAGGAACCTGTCGAGATCAACGCGATGTCCTATTCCACGCCCGGAGATGTGCGCTTCAAGGAAGTTGAGGAGACGATCAATTTTCAACTTCGCTTCCCCGGTGGGATTCTGGCAAATTGCTCTTCGAGTTATGGATATTCCGGGCAGAACCGGTATCGGGTGGTGACAACCAAGGGATGGTTCGAGCTGGAGCCGGCCACGCAGTATACCGGCCTCAGGATGTACCTGCACCATGACAATATCACCGAGGAACGTCTGCTCCCGGTGCGCGACCACTTCGCGCTCGAGATGGACCACATGTCCGGCTGCGTGATGGAGAACAAAGAGCCTCTCACCCCGGGCGAAGAGGGACTGCGCGACTTGACCATCATGATGGGGATTTACGAAGCGGCGCGGACCGGCAAGGTGGTGAAGCTGTAGGATGGGACAGGAGATTCTTTCGGCAACGCTGCCGACAGTAGCGCCGCCGTCCCGGCGGCTGTCCGCGGGCGTCCCGCCCGCCGGCGAGGGATAGACGGCCCTCGAGACAGCCGGCAAAGCCTGCTCTGAGCGCAGTCGAAGGGATGCCGGCGCCTCCTAAACCGTCAATGCGAATTCCGTTGGCTGCGAATCTCTTCCAGCCTTTTCTTCAAGTATTCCTGATACTCCTGCTTTAACTTCGGATCCGAGGGTGAGCCGTAAATATCGCTTGATTTGTATTTTCCTTCAGCAAATTTCTTCTTGGTCCATTCATCATGAATGTGGGTTTCGTCGGCGTGGTCGAGGACATCCTTTACCGCTTGCGGCGGAATGAAGTACACACCTTCCCGGTCGCCGACCACGAGATCGCCAGGCATCACGGTGACGCCACCGATGCGGATCGGAATATTGATTCCGGTCAGCATGACGTTTCCGATGGGCGTGGGATCGACCGAACGAAAATATGCGGGCATGTCGATTTCCGAAATTCCGTCCAGGTCGCGGATGCTTCCATCCACTACCAGGCCTCCACTGTGCGTGGCTTGCATGACGTAATAGAACAGATTGTCGCCGACGATAGTTCCGTCTACTTTTTTGCCGAAGAGATCGACGACCAGCACGTCACCCGGACGCAGCATGTCGATCGCGCTCTGGTTGGTGAGGCGCCGGATGCCACGGGCTTTCGCCTTGGCTTTGGCCACGCTGTCCACATCGGAACGCTCGGGCATGAACTGGACGGTGAAAGCGCGACCGACCATGGTTTTCCCGGGATGCAAGACCTGGAAGCCGTCTGCGTATTGATTGTGAAAATCTTTCTGTTCGAGAACCGCCCAGACTTCTTCGGACGACAGGCCGCGCGCTCGCTCCAGCAAGTCATCCGGCACGTTCGGCCTGCCGTCGGGTAGACGGTCGAACGGATTCTGGGCGGTGTAGTCGATCAGGTCCTGATTGGGGAAGGTAAACAATTGTGCATGGGTGTACGCCGCAAGTAGCAGCACCACACTGATAGTTAGGATTCCGATTTGCTTTAGTGAGGTAACTGCGATCCTGGTCATTGGTTATCTCCGCCGCCGCAAGGTCTCAAATAGGAAAAGATTTGTCAAACACTCCTGGGGAACAATTTGAGCGTGCGGAAAACACTTCGAGGAATCTGTGCGTGGACTCTGAACTTGAACTGACCTAGCATAATCGGCAAATGAAGCGAATAAACGTCCGGCTTCTGCTCATCTTTTTGGTTTTGACCGAGCTTTGGCTCGTCACAGGCTTCTGGCCGCAACAGTGGCAGGAAACCATGTACGCTCGGCTAACCGAAATCTGGCCCTCGAAATCGTATGACTATTCTCGGATTACCCACTCCAACCTTCACGCAGAACTTCAGCCCTACAAGCCAGTGGGCATGGCTCTACTCGCAATATTGGCAGTCGCGAACGGTTGTGCCATTGTCGTGTTGTGGCGTCGACGCAATACCTAGGGCCTGATCGCAGGTTGTAATCCTTCTTCCTTTTTCCAGTCAAAACAATTATTGAACCGATCGTTGTCTCAGATTAACCTGCTTGCGACTTTGAGAGAGGAACAATCATTCATGAATCGTCGCGACGTTTTGAAGACCTCCGCTGGTGCGCTGGGAGCCGCGCTGTTGCTGGGTGATCCGGTGGAAGCGTATCCCAGAAACATTAACGGCAACTCGAGTCCCTCGGGTCTTAAGATTACCGATCTGCGGGTCGCGACTATCGTCAAGCCCGGGCCCAGTCCTTGTCCCATCATTCGAATCGATACCAACCAGGGCGTCTATGGACTGGGAGAAGTTCGCGACGGGGCGAGCCCGACTTATGCCTTGTTCCTCAAGAGCCGCATTGTGGGCGAGAATCCGTTGCAACTCGACAAGATTTTTCGCAAGATCAAACAATTTGGCGGCCCCGCGCGCCAGGGTGGCGGAGTCTGCGCGATCGAGATGGCGCTCTGGGACATTGCCGGCAAAGTCTACAGCACGCCGGTTTACGCCATGCTGGGTGGCGGCAAGTTTCGCGACAAGATTCGCATCTATGCTGACACCACTGAATCCAAGGATCCCAAAATCTATGCGCAGCGAATGAAGGAACGCAAGGAAGACATGGGCATCACCTGGCTGAAGATGGATCTGGGCATCGAAATGGTATCGGATACGCCGGGCACCGTCACTGCGCCTTCCGACTTGAGTCCGTGGGAAACGACTCAACTGGAGCATCCTTTCCTAGCGATGGAAGTCACCGATAAGGGCATTGCGATGCTGGAACAATATGTGGCCGCGGTGCGAGAGGCCGTGAGCATGGAGATTCCTCTCTCGATGGATCATCTTGGCCACCTGGGCGTGAAGTCGATCATCCGCCTGGGCAAAGCGTATGAGAAGTACAACCTGTCGTGGATGGAAGACGTCATTCCCTGGACGTATACCGACCTGCTGAAGCAGATTTCCGACGAGAGTCCGACGCCGATTCTTACCGGCGAAGACATCTATCTGAAGGAACCCTTCCACGTTCTGTGTGAGAGGCACGCGGTCAGCAAGATTCATCCGGATCTCGCTACGTCCGGAGGGATTCTCGAAACCCACAAGATCGGCGACATGGCCGAGGAGTACGGTGTACCCATGGCGATGCACTTTGCGGGAACGCCCGTGAGCTGTATGGCAAACGTGCACTGCGCCGCCGCCACGTTGAATTTTCTGGCGCTGGAAAATCACTCGCTCGACGTGAGCTGGTGGTCGTCGCTGGTGGAAGAGGGAGTTAAGGCACCGATCGTCGAGCATGGGTGGATCAACGTTCCGGACAGGCCGGGACTGGGCGTGACTCTCAATGAAGATGTGGTGCGTCAGCACCTCAAGCCAGGGACCGGCTTCTTCGAACCGACTCCGCAGTGGGACGAGGAACGTTCGTGGGACCGGCTGTGGAGTTAGGTAGTACGGCATTTCACCACCAAGGACATGAAGAAGTGAATCTGAAGGGATTTCTTCGTGTACCTTCGTGTCCTTGGTGGGTAATGAATTCAGTCTACGCAGGAGGAGAGGATGACGAAATCTTTTCACGCGAGACGTTGTCGCCCGGCCGGTTTCGTGCTGATTGCTGTTCTGTGTCTGGCGGGCCTTTCGTCGTTCTCGGCTCGGGGCGCTCTCTCTGCCCCCGCGGTAGACGACGAAGCCGCCATGCTGGACGGATTTCGCCATTTGGAAGTGGCTTCCGTCTCGGACGCGATCGAGAAGATGTCGGGCCAGCGCATGTATATGTCGCATCGCATGCGGCCGATCTTTCCCGCAAAGTTCGCGGGCATCGCGCTCACCGTGCAGTTGAAGAAGGAAGAGAACCAGGACCCTGGCGCCTTGCAGGGCATGCTGACCGCTATCGATCAGGGTGGGCCTAATTCCGTGTACGTGATGGTGGTGGAGGACGGCGTTGACATCGCCGGCATGGGCGGATTGATGGGCACGGCCATGGCAGCGCGAAATTTTTCCGGAGCCGTGATCGATGGCGGAGTGCGGGACGTCGCCTACTTGCAGAAGATCGGCTTTCCGGTTTTCGGACTGGGGATCGTGCCGTCAACGTCAATCCATCACTACCGCTTTGCCGGGGCAAACGTTCCAGTGGTGTGCGATGGAGTGACCGTAAGCGCAGGTGACTTCATCGTCGCGGATGCCGATGGGGTGGTTGTGGTTCCGCGCGCGAAGGCGGCCGAGGTTCTGAATATTGCTAGGGACATGGACTTCAAGGAGCATTCGATGTATGCGGTGATCGAGAAGCTGAAGTCAATTGTGGAAGCGGTAAAACAGTTTGGGCGGCTTTGATGGATGACCAGAGGTGCCGCAGCGGCTGAAGGCGCATTTTGTTTGCGCCTTACAGCACGACTGAAGTCGTGCTCTTCCCGAAAGCCGATTCAGATCGATTGTTGGCCGGTTGGGCTCAGCATAAAGATTCTTGAGCCTGGATTGTTCCGGAATCCTATTTCTTCGCATCTTTCTTCGCATCGTCGGCCGTCTTCCAGTAGGCCTGGTGACCGTGATAATCGTCGTCGGCTAAATTGGCGATGATCAGGCGCTTGAGTTGAAGAGGGTCTGCCGTGCCCTGACGCTTGTACACGACTTCGCCATCGGGACGGATCAGCAGAGTGTACGGAACCGCAGCGCTCCAGTCAGGATCAAACGCCGCCAGCTGCGGATAAATGTCCGTCGAGCTCAGGATTCGATTGGTGCTGGTGGCGTGCTCGTTGGTGAGCACCTTGAGCACACCAGCCTGCTCGTCGGGATAGTTGATGCTGACCGTTACCAGGTCGAAGGCGCGGTGTCCGTACATCCGGTACATGGTTTCGAATTGCGGCAATTCTTCGCGGCAGGGACCGCACCACGTCGCCCAGAAATCTACCAGCAGCAGTTTGCCGGTGGAATTTTTGCGTAGCGCTTTGAGATCGTCGGCGCTGACGGGTTTTACGTCCACTGGCTTCTTTTCGATTTCTTCCAACTCCTTGCGGCGGCCGGCTTCCTTGTAAATCCACTTGGTCGAGCAGCCGACGGATGGGGTCCTTGAAACGGCGACGGGTTGGCCCGCCAGAAGAGCGTCGAGCGCGTCGCGGGCATCACGTTTGGTGACTAACGGCTCGCGCATATTGTTATCGATGCGGCCCTCGTAGCGCAGCTTGCGTTCAGAGTCGAAAATAAAAAGATGAGGCGTGGCCGTAGGTCCATACGCAGTCGAGACTTTCTGGGTGTCACCGTCGTAGAGGTAAGGAAAGTTGAAATGCCGGTATTGGGCGCGGATCTTCATGTCTTCAAGCGAGTCGCCCACGTCGGTATAAGCCATTTCGTTGAGTCGAACCGCGTCAGGATTGTTGGGCTCGATGGCGACGACAGCTACACCCTTGTCCTTGTAGTCTTCCGCAATCTGCTTGATTCGGGTTTCGTAGAGTTGCGATGTCGGGCAGTGATTACAGATGAAGGCGATTACCAGCACTTTGCTCGCCGCGTACTCTTTCAGACAATGAGTCTGGCTATCCACGCCAGGCAGACAAAAATCCGGCGCGGAGGATCCGACAGCCAGCGTCGGGTGCTGAACATCACCGGTACTCATGGGGGCGCATTGCGGTGCGCCGAATGCCAGAAAAGGCAGCAGTAGCAAAGGCAACGGTAGAAAGGTTCGGAATTTCGGATTCATGACAAGCGCACGAGAAGCGGCGTGGGATGAGTGCATGAGTACCCTCTTGGTGACATTCATTGTGACTCCCTTTCAATCTACTCGTTCAATCTACTCGATAGGTTCGACCAGCGGAATCGGCTCCGGCGACTGGCGGTCCGGCATTTGCACTACGATGATTGCCGCCAGTACGAATATTATCCCCACCACCTGCAGCGGGCGCATGATTTCTCCCAGGGCGACGGCGGCGATTACGATGGAGAATACGGGCTCCAGGCAACTCACCACGATAGCGCGGGTGGGCTCGAGATGCTGCAATCCCGCGAAGTAAAAGGAGAATGGCGCCATCACAGAGAGTAGCGAGAACAGAAGGAGAAAAAGCCACTGTTCGCCCGAATAGTGCGCCGCTAGAACCTTCCACGGCGGGTTGACCAGCAGCCAGAACAGGAATGCGCTGCAGGTGGTATAGAGGAGCACGATCCAGCGATCATGACGGGCCAGAATGTCATGGCCTCCGATGTTGTAAAACGCGAAAGAAAACGCTGCCAGCAGGGCGGCGAGCACACCGATCGTATTCAGACGGAATTCGCCGCCGAATACGCCGATCACCAGGGCAATTCCCGTCATCGCCAATCCAACTGCTGCCACGCGCTGCAACGTAGGCCGCTGCCGTCCGCGAGCGACAGTGTAGAGCAGGACCCAGATTGGCGCGGTGTATTGCACGATGATGGCGGTGGCGACGTTCGTCTTCTGAATGGCCAGGTAGTAAAAGTAGTTCGAGGCAGCGACGCCTAGAATGCCGATCAGGAAGGCTTGACGAAGATCAGCGGCGGGAAGACGCAGGCGCCGCTGTCCTTGCAGGAGGCCAAGGACAGGGAGCAGAACGAGAAAAGAAAATCCGGCGCGGCTCTGGGAGAGAATGATGGGATCAATCGGGCGCAGGGCGTGCATGCCCGGAAGCCGCCCGGTGAATGCGGCGCGGCCGAGGCTGGCAGCGACTCCCCAACAGAGCGCCGCAGTGGCGATATAGAGATAGCCGCGGACGGGTTTGCGGGGTGCAGTGGACAAGTATTCTTAACCAGACTGCCGAGCTTCGCTCGGCCAGGGCGGACGAGGACGTCCGCCCCTACACGGTCTTCGGTTCTTCTATCTCCGGTTGTCTGTTCTGGGCTCGGGATGGATCAGCACACGGAACAGTTCCGGAAACTCCTGTTTGAAGCGGATTTCGAGCTCGGTGGAGATGTCGTGCACGCTGGAGAGCGGCAGGTCATCCGCCATGGTGCAGTGGGCGGAAACATAGATACGACCGCGCACCCGCTTGATCTGGATGTCATGCATGTCGAGTATTTCCGGGAACTCTGCGGCGACCGCCTTCAGCCGCGTTTCCAGCCGGGTGTCGTGCACCAACTCGTCACCCGGTTCGATGGTGGCCGGTTCGCTCTCGATGTGGGTGATGATGGACGAAATCTCGGGCACGTCTTCCCGAATCTCGGATTCGAGGACGGTCACGCGGTCATGGGCTTCCTTGAGGCTCAGGTTCTCGTCGAGTTCAAGGTGCTGTTCCACGTGCAGGCGGCCATGAAGATCCTGCACGCTCACATCATGCACGTTGCAGTTGTAGCGGGTGGCAACGGCGCGGACGCGGTCAAAAATATTCTCCGTGTGCAAGGCACGCGGCACGGAGTGCACGATCACGTCGGCGTCGGGGAGGACGCCGTGGACGGCATTGGTTACGGCTGCCGCCATCTGCTCCGAGCGCTGGAAGGTGACATTGCGCGCCAGGCCGACGGAGAGATCGGCAAAGTAACGGTTGCCGGCGCGACGAATGCGCACCCGATCCACTTCGAGCAGTCCCTCCACCGAGGACACAGCCGCTATAATTTTGTTCCGCACTCCTGCAGGCGCAGCGTCGAGCAGGCCGTCAATGGTCCGGCGACCCAAACGCGAGCTCACATACACCACGACGCCGGCCACGAAAAGCGCAGCGACGGGATCGGCATCACGGAGCCAGTCGATGTTGTAGATCCGTCCAAACATCACCAGGAGCAGGCCGAGAACTACGATGCCACTGGACCAGATGTCGGTGGAGAAGTGCAGCGCATCGGCTTCCAGCGCCTGGCTGTCATATTTGGCGGCGATTCTGCCCAAAGCCCGGGAGCGCCAGAAATCCACACCCATCGAGATGAACATCACAACGAACGCAGCGGCACTGGGCTCGATGTGGACGTGGCGGAAGAAGAGCCGCCTGACCGCCTCGTAGATGATCCAGACGCAGGTGAGCAGAAGCAGGCCGGTCTCGATGAAGGCGGAGAAATTTTCCACCTTGCCGTGACCGTACTGGTGGTCGGCATCGGCCGGTTTATCGGAGACGCCCACCGACAGCAGCGTGATAATAGCGGCGATCAAATCCAGCGCGGAATGCGCCGCTTCCGAAAGTATCCCCAGGCTTCCGGTGGTCACGCCCACTACGATTTTGAGGGCGGTGATCGCGATCGCGGCCAGAACCGAGTTCCCGGCCACAGCGCGTTTTTCGGCGCGCATGGATTCCGGGCTGTAGATCGCGGGTGATCCCGACATAGCGGCATTATAGAAGACGGGCGTCAGACTTCGGGTGCGGTCGTTGGTCAGTAGTCGTTGGTCGTTGGCCTAGAAGCCGAGTTGATTCGCAAACGACCAAGGACCAGCGACCCGACGTCCGGGGTCCCAAGCCCGCTCTATGCTACGATTCTCGGTGCACCCCTCGTTTCAGGACCGGAGGAATTCCGATTTGATGACTCGCCGTGTGTGGATTTGCTTATTGTTTGCAGCCACATTGTCGTGGGGACAGGCGGTGAAGCCGGCGGCCCCTCCCGCGCCACCGCCAGCCGCACCCAAGATGGCGCCTCCATCGCATACCGCAACCGCCAAATCTGCGGAGAGCAACGCCGTTTCCCCCGACGCAGCCGTAATCACAATCCCAGGATTGTGCGAAAAACCTCCGGTCGACAAGTCCAAAGCTGCTACTTGCAAGACGGTTGTTACGCGCGCTGAGTTCGAACAAATCGTAGCGGCGGTCGCGCCCAACATAGCGCCCGGTGCCCGTAAGCAATTGGCTACCCAGTATGGAACTGCTCTGGTCATGGTTCACAAGGCGCACCAGATGGGATTGGATCAGGGTCCCAAGTTCCAGGAACTGATGAAAGTCGCGCGGGTTGGCGTGCTGACCAAGGAACTTAGCCAGAGCTTGCAGGAACAGGCAGGGCAAGTCACCGACAAAGAAGTTGAGGATTACTACCACAACAATGAGCCCGCATTTCAGGAAGCTGATCTCCAGCGGATTTTTATTCCCCGCAGCAAACAATCCGACGACAGCAAGGGTAAACCCACTGACGAGGCGGCCAAGCGACGCCAGCAGGAATCCGAAGACGCCATGAAGAAGGAAGCGGAGGCGCTGCGGGCGCGGGCGGCTTCGGGAGAAGATTTTGACAAGCTCCAGGAGGAGGCCGCGGCGGCCGCAGAGTTCAAGGCCAAGCCTCCCACCAAGCTGGGCAAGGTGCGGCGCACCAGCCTGCCGCCCACCCAGGCAGAAGTGATGGACTTAAAGGCGGGCGAGGTTTCGCAACTGATTTCCACGCCCAACGGATACCTGATCTACAAGGTTGGAGAAAAGGACAGTCTCCCGCTGGATAAAGTGCGGGAAGAGATTGTTTCCACCCTGCGCTCGCAGCGCATGCAGGCTTCCATGCAGGCCATCCAACAATCGGCCACACCTGAACTGAACGAAAAGTACTTTGCCGATGCGCCCGCGGCCGCGCCGCAGGGACAAGGAAAGGCTCCATCAGATGCAGGAGTGAGACCTCTGGCGAAGGCTCCCGAATCTGGTCCGAAATAAATGGGCGATCAAAAACCAACTGTGGTGGTCACGGGAATTTCAGGAAACCTGGGAACCCGTCTGCTGCCGCAACTGACCGAGTTTGACGTGATCGGGGTAGACATTACGCCGCCAGTCACCGATCTGCCGGTGCGGTTCGAGCGCATGGACCTGGGCGACGAGGAATCATGCCGCCAGCTCTTTCTTCTGCTGCGGGATTGCCACGCTTCGGCAGTTGTCCACCTGGCATTTGTGCTGGATCAGGTTCGGTCGGGAGTGCGCGACGTCGACCGCATGTGGCAAATCAACGTGGCCGGGACGGCGCGAGTGATGGAGGCTGTGACTGAGGCCAACCACGAGGGCATGATCGTCCAGAAATTTGTCTCCATCAGCAGCGTTGCCGCGTACGGTTCGGACTTGTCCGGACCAGTGACCGAAGATCATCCGCTGGGAGGCCACACGCTGCCCTACGCAATTCACAAGATGGAATCCGACAAGGTGGTACAGCAGCGAGCACCGGCGCTGCGCGGCTGCAGCGCGTACATGCTACGTCCGCATATTTTTGCCGGAGCCAGCGTGCAAAATTACATGCTCGACGCGTTTCGGGGCACGCCCAATGGTAAGAGCGACCGGGCTGCGAAAATGCGCAGCCGGGGCAAACGCCTTCCCTGCATGCTGCCAGCCGGACCGCGGTATCTGGAGAACCGGATTCAGTTTGTCCACGTAGACGATGCGGCCAGGTTGATCACGTACATACTGCAGAAGTCGGAACCGGAGTCGCAACGACTGACGGTGCTGAATGTGGCGGGTCGCGGCGACCCCTTGACCTTCGAACGCTGCGTCGATTTGGCTCAGGCAAAGCTGGTGCGGGTACCGGGCAAATTCGCCTTTAAGCTGGCCCTGCGAACGCTGTGGGATCTGGGAATTGTGGCCATCCCGCCGGAGGTGGCGCCGTACATGACCGGCGAGTACATCATGAGTACCGATCGCCTGCAGAAATTTCTGGGCGCGGATTATGAAAACGTCATCCGCTACTCCATCGCGGACGCATTTGCCGATTGCTTCAAAACCGTAGCGCCGGTAGCGGTGGAGCAAGCCGCGGCCGAAAAGCTGTAGCGCCGGCGTCCGGCCCTCGGATTTAGAAGTGATCGTCAGGCCGACAGCTAAATCAAGTAGCTTCTCCAAACTCACTACTTGCCCAGAACTTAAGCAGGATGGCCCAGGCCTTTGCGTACCTCGCCAAGGCCAAATTCGGTTCGCATTGGTGATGCGAGGGCAAGATGCCCTCGCGACAACCGGTGGGACGCCGGCGCTACGGAACCCCAGCACGGCATCAGTCGACGCCGAAGGGAATAAATTCCCTCCTCGCTGGTTTACTCTATGGAGGTGTCGAAAGGGCGCACAGCGACGTTTGAAGAACTGGCCATGCCTCTCTTTGACCAGCTCTACAACTTTGCGCAATGGCTCACCCAGAATCGAAGCGAAGCCGAAGACCTGGTACAGGAGACGTACGTCAAGGCACTGAAGGGATTTTCGTCGTTTCAGGTGGACACTAACTTCCGCGCCTGGATTTACCGCATCCTGCGCAATACCTTCCTGACCTCACGTACCGGCCTGAAGGCGACTGCGACCGTGCCCCTGGACGAAGAAGGCGCTCTGGAAATACCGGCCTCGGCAGGCACTCCGGAAAGCATCTTCATCGAACATTCCCAGGAGCAACTGCTGCAGGGCGCGATGGAAGAACTTCCCCTGCACTTTCGCGAGATCCTGTTGCTGTGTGAAGTGGAAGAAATGTCCTATCAGGAAATTTCAGAGACGCTTTCGATTCCCATCGGCACGGTGATGTCGCGCCTGTCGCGTGCCCGGAAGGCATTGCGGGACACCCTGAAAAAGAAATTGGGGAGCTGACATGGCGGATGAATTCACCACGAAACTCGAGACTTATCTGGACGGTGAGCTTTCCGCCGACGAGATGAAAGCCGTGGACGCCCACGTCAGGAGCTGCAGCTCTTGCGCCGCAGACGTGCTCGGCCAGGTGCAGTTGAAGCGGGCCGTGCAGTCAGCGGGAAAGCGCTACCGCCCCGATCCGGAGTTCCGGGCAAGAATGCAACGGCAAATAACTGCACAGCCAAAGCCTTCTGTCTGGCGCGTCTGGTGGACCGCTTCTGTCGTGCTTGCGTTGTTGTTCCTGGCTTTTGTCGCCGCGACTTACCTGGGACGGCAGCGGCTGGAAAGGGATCAGGCCTTCGGCGAGATCGCCGATCTTCACGTGGCCACGCTGGCCAGCGCAAATCCCGTTGACGTAATTTCCACCGACCGCCACACCGTGAAGCCGTGGTTCCAGGGGAAGCTTCCCTTCACTTTTAATCTGCCGGAACTGCAGGGTTCTGAATTTGCGCTCGTCGGCGGACGCGTGACCTATCTTGGACAAGCGCCCGGAGCCCATCTGATCTTCCAGATCCGCAAGCATCAGGTTTCGGTGTTCATCTTTCGGGATCAAGACATCAAGGGTTTCCGCGATTCAGACCCGGGAGTCCGCAAGCGCCGGTCCTTCGAGGTTGAATCTTGGAGCCAGGATGGGCTGCGCTACTTCGTGATCGGAGACGCCAGCGCTGAAGATATTAAGAATCTGGCAGGGCGGCTGAAGTCGGCCGAGAGTTCTTAGACGTTTGACATCCTTCAGCCGGAACGTCACGTAGTTCGGCGATTCGCCGGCGTGTTCTTCGTGGTCCTTGCCCCCTACATCACATCCTGTCCAGAAAACTCTTGACATACATCGCCCGTCTTTATATATTACCTATTAGTTATATAACGTAATGGTTTTCGACAATATGAATCCCTATAGTCTGGATGTGACGTTCGCAGCGCTCGCCGACCCCACCCGGCGGGCGATCCTGGCCCGTCTGGCCTCGGGTGAAGCCTCGGTGACGGAACTGGCTGAACCGTTCTCCATGACCCAACCTGCGATTTCCAAACATCTCAAAGTGCTGGAGCGTGCCGGCCTGATATCGCGAGGCCACGATGCCCAGCGGCGGCCCCGCCGGCTGGAGGCCAAACCGCTCGCGGAAGCCACCGAATGGCTGGAGAACTATCGCCGGTTCTGGGAGGGCAGGTTCCAGCGCCTGGACGCCCTGCTCGATGAGATGAAAACCCTGGAACAGAAAAAGGGACAGAAAAACGAGCAGAAAAGCGGACGCCAGCAGTCCTCTGAGCGCCTTGCCGCTGCCGGTTCGACTCATCGCAAAGTTAAGAGGAAAAGGCCGGAGAAACACCGGAACCATGGTCCAAGTCAAAGTCCCAATTAAAGGAAAAGGAGATCGCTCATGACGACCCCCGGAACGATGAAACTCACGACACGCGGCGATCGGGAGATTGTGATCACACGCGTCTTCGATGCGCCGCGCCGGCTAGTCTTCGACGCTTTCACAAAACCCGAACTGCTCAGGCAATGGCTACTGGGGCCGCCGGGATGGGCGATGGTGGTGTGCGAGGCCGCAGTGAAGGTAGGCGACCAGTACCGTTACGTGTGGCGTCATGAGAGCGGAGCCGAGATGGGGATGGGCGGCGTCCTCCGCGAGATCGCTCCGCCGGAGCGGATCGTGGCCACGGAGAAGTTTGACCAGTCCTGGTACCCCGGCGAGGCCGTGGGCACAATCATTCTGGTCGAACAGGACAAGAAAACTACGCTCACACAGACCATTGTCTACGAGTCGCGGGAAGCGCGCGACATCGTTCTCAAGTCCCCGATGGAGCAGGGCGTGGCTGCCAGTTACAACCGGCTCGCCGACGTTTTGGCGCTGCTGGGGGAGAAAGGAGCGAACCAATCATGAGCGAAGCGGTCATCAGCGAAACCCGAAATTCGCGACGTATTGGCCGAAGCGTCGGTGCGCTGCTGGCAGGTATGGTCGCCGGTGCTGTTCCCGTTCTTGCCACCGACGCGGCACTGCACGCAACCGGAGTCTTTCCAGCATCGCCCCAGCCGGCGGGCGATGCACTTCTGTTGCTCGCCACGGCCTATCGGATTGTGTACGGCGTCGCGGGCAGCTACCTCACGGCCTGGCTGGCCCCGAACCACCCCATGCGGCATGTCCTGGTGCTTGGCGTCCTCGGCACAGTGTTGGGAATTGTGGGAGTTGTGGTGACGTGGGGGCGCGCGGACGTCGTCGGCCACGAATGGTATCCAATCGCCCTCGCGGTGCTCGCCATACCACAATCCTGGCTGGGCGGAATTCTGCACCGCGTGCGGCAGAGTCAGGGTTGATCGAACCTACACGTGGGAACAGGCGCCCTCATGTCCGGCCCAGCTTGGCTCGGCAGGGTTTGAGTGATCGACGCTACGAGGGCGGGAAGCCGGCGCTACGAAGAACTGCCGAGCTTACAGGGCGGACGTGGACGTCCGCCCCAACGCGGCGGTGGTGGCTACTTCTTTGCCCGGTACAGGCCAGCGATTCCGAAGGTGTAGGGGCTCCATGACGCTTCGCGGAAACCGACTTGACGCATGCGTTGCAGCATCTCGTCCGGTGCAGGAAAACGGGCTACGGAAGCGGGAAGATACGCGTACGGTCCCTTCACACCGGAAATCAGCGTGCCCATCGCGGGCAGGACGTGTTTGAAATAGAGCCGGTAGACTTTTCCGACGACGCCTTGGGGTTCGCCGAAGTCCAGAATCCCGCATTCCCCGCCGCAACGCAGCACGCGTATGATTTCGCGCAATCCAGCATCGTAATTAGCCAGGTTGCGAAATCCAAAAGCGGATGTGACCAGGTCGAAGTGTCCGTCGGGAAAGGGCAGACGCAGGGCGTCGGCTTCAACCCAGCCCAACGGCGTGCCCGCCGACTTCTGGCTTGCCCGCTGCAGCATGGCATGAGAGAAGTCGGCGCCCAGGATGGTCGGTGAAGCCTTCCCTGCCCGGCGGCGCAAGGCGAATGTCATATCACCTGTGCCGCAACACAAGTCGAGGACGCGCGCGTCATTCCGGGAAAGGATGTGCGCGAAGGTGCGCGCCGTTCTTCTCCACCAGAGCCGGTCCACGTTGAAGGAAAGAACGTGGTTCAGCAGATCGTAGCGCGGCGCGATAGAGGTGAACATCTCGCGCACGGCCCGCGCAGAAGACTGCTGGTCGGTGGCGCCCTGAACGACTGCGCCGATCACCGTGGATTTTGTTGATTCGCTCAAAAAGACTCGCGCAGTTTGACTCGCTCAACTTGATGTTTGGGCCTGTACCAGGCGGGCGAGTCGCCGGCCGCCACACATTCTCTTTGGCCACACATTCTTCTAACTAGAGAGGCGGCGCAACTCGTCTACGGCTTCGATCACCGCCTGCTCGGGCACGTCGTTTGCGATTTCTACTTTACCGATCTCCCGGGGCAGCACGAAATGCACTACCCCGTTGCGCGTCTTCTTGTCCGACTGGAGCAGGCGCAGGATGGTGCGGCTGCGGGATTCAACTTTCGGCAAGGGACCCATCGCTCGCACTGCATCCTTGATGCGTTCGGCTGTGGCTTGGTCGATTCTGTCCACCGCGGCGGCAATTTTGGCGGATGCGATCATTCCCCACGCCACCGCTTCCCCGTGCAAAAAGTGCCGGTATTCAGTTTCAGCTTCGAGCGCGTGACCAATGGTGTGGCCGAAGTTCAGCACCCGGCGCAAACCGTTTTCGCGCTCATCGGCGGAAACCACTTCGGCTTTGAGCTTGACCGATTCTGCAATTACCCATTCCAGTTTGACCGGGTCGCGGCGCAATTTCTTGAGATCAACATTTTCCAAAGCGCGGAACAGGTCCGGCTTGCCGATCACGCCGCACTTCATCGCCTCGTAGAGACCAGCGCGGAACTGACGGTCGGGCAGCGTGGCGAGGACCGCAGGATCGATCAAGACGACGCGCGGATGATGAAATGTTCCGACCAGATTCTTTCCCACTCTCAGATTGACCGCCGTCTTGCCACCGATGGAGGCGTCCACTTGCGCCAGCACCGTAGTAGGAATTTGCACCAGGTCTACGCCGCGCATGTAGAGCGACGCCAGCAGTCCGGTTACATCGCCGACCACACCACCTCCCAGGGCGACAATGATGGAGTTTCGGTCCGCGCCTAGGCGGCTTAACTGCTCAGAAAGTTTTTCCACCGTGGCCAGTTTCTTGTGGCGCTCGCCATCGGGCATTTCGATAATTTGTCCGGAGAAGCCGGCGGCGGTGAGGGAGGTCATCAGCTTCTTTCCCCACTTGCGACGGACCGGTGGAACCGTGATCACGAATACGCGAGTGCGGGCGGGCTTTGCGGACGAGTCGCCCGCGACCACACTGGTACCGCCGAACACTTCGCGTAGTTTTTCTCCTGCTTTTTGCAGCAGGGCGCTCTCGATTACCGCGTCGTAGGAACGCGACGGAAGCGTGATGGTCACCCGAGTCATACCTTGTCATCATAATTCAAGTGGCATCGCAGGCTGGAGCATAGGCCGCACCAGCGTGATAACATTTGGCGTTTATGAAGTGCGCGCCAGCCGAGACTGACTTCGTAGTGATTGGTGCGGGCGTAGCCGGACTTCGAGCCGCCATTGAATTGGCCAGCGCCGGCCGGGTCGTAGTCCTGGCCAAGCGGGAGGTAACCGATTCCGCCACGCAATGGGCGCAAGGAGGCATTGCCGCCGCGCTCAGCGATGAAGACGAAATTGGCCTTCACCTGCAGGACACGCTGAATGCCGGAGACGGGCTGTGCAACGTCGCGGCCGCGACTGTGCTGGTGGAAGAGGCTCCGGAGCGCATTGAAGAGCTGATCCGCTGGGGCACCGAGTTCGACCGGGAAGGCACGAAACTTACCTTCGGGCGGGAAGGGGCACATAGCCGCAATCGCATCCTGCATGCCCACGGCGATTCTACCGGTCGTGAAATTCTTCGCGCGCTCTACGCCAAAGCCAAGACGCTGGCGAATATTTCAGTCTGCGAGTTCGAGTTCTCCACCGACCTGCGGGTGGAGAGTGGGCGAGTGGGCGGCATTCACCTGATTGGCGGTACGGGCGAAAAGACCGAGATGACCGCCTCGGCCGTGTTGCTGGCCAGCGGAGGCCTGGGGCAGCTTTATCGCAACACCACCAATCCGCCGGTCGCTACCGGAGATGGCGTGGCGATGGCCTATCGCGCGGGCGCGGAAATCGGCGACATGGAATTCATTCAGTTCCACCCCACCGCGCTCTATCTGAAGAATGCTCCGCGCTTTTTAATTTCCGAAGCGCTGCGCGGCGAAGGCGCATTTCTGCGCAATGGTGAGATGTTTCGCTTCATGCCCAAGTACCACCCGATGGCGGAACTGGCGCCGCGCGACGTGGTGGCCCGGGCAATCGTCCACGAACTCGAAGTCAGCCGGGCAAAGGATCCAGTAGTTTATCTGGATCTCACCCATCTCGATGCGGCGCACCTGGAGAAACGGTTTCCCAGGATTTACGCCACCTGCCTGCGCTACAACATCGATATCACGACTGACCTGATTCCGATCCGGCCGGCAGCGCACTACGCGATGGGCGGAGTGCGCACCGATCTGGAAGGCCGCGCCACTCTGCCCGGACTGTACGCGGCAGGAGAGGCTGCCGCGACCGGGGTGCACGGCGCCAATCGTTTAGCCAGCAATTCCCTGCTGGAAGGCGTGGTATTCGGCGCCAGAGCTGGAAGAAAGATGCGCGATGAACTGCGCCGAGCTCCGGGCAAGGTGCAGACCAAGCCACGTGCCGCCTACTCCAATGGCCCCGTCGACGCGGGAGTCGAGGAGCTGGTGAAGGACATCCAGGACCTGATGTGGCAGGATGTAGGCATCGTGCGCGAGCGCCGGGGGCTGACGCGAGCGCTCGAAAAGCTGAACAGTCTGGGCTCGCGTGTGGTTCATCCCAAAACGCGGCGGGCGTATGAAGCGGCGAACATTCACGCCGCGGGCACGCTGGTTGCCCGTTCCGCCTTAGCGCGGGAAGAAAGCCGCGGGGCGCACTATCGCACGGATTTTCCCGCTCATAATGATGCGAAGTTTCTGAAGCATTCGGTGATTGTGGGGGAGAAAATCCGGTTCGCGTAAACCAACTGCCGAGCTTTGCCTGGCCTGGGCGGGTCGGAGACCCGCCCCCACACAGTTTCTGCTGGCCTACACCGCCGGATGTTTCTTGGGGTGCGCTACGGATGCCAGGACCGAAATAGTCAGGACTCCTGCCACGATCGCCAGGGCGATGGCGGTTGGAATTTCGTAATAGTGCGACGCCAGCATTTTCGCTCCCACGAACATCAGTACCACCGACAGCCCGTAGTGCAGGTAGCGGAACATTTCCATCATTCCCGCCAGCGCGAAGTACATGGCACGCAAACCGAGAATGGCAAAGACGTTCGAGGTGTACACGATGAATGCGTCGCGGGTGATGGACAATATGGCGGGAATGGAATCGACGGCAAAGAGCAGGTCACTGGTCTCCACCACCAGGAGAACGACAAACAGCGGCGTCGCATAGAGCCCCGGACGGCGAACGAAGAATTTGTTGCCCTCGTATTCTCTTGTGACCGGCACCCAGCGGCGGAACAGGCGCAGAACCGGGTTCTTTTCGGGGCGGATCTCGGCTCCTCCCTGGCGGAAAAGCTTGACGCCGCTATATACCAGGAAAGCGCCGAAGACATAAACGATCCAGTGAAATCTCTGGATCAGTCCCACGCCGGCCGCGATAAAAACGGCGCGCATGACCAGCGCGCCCAGAATCCCCCAGAACAGGACCTTGTGCTGGTGAACCGACGGCACCTGGAAGTAGCGGAAGATCAGGAGAAAGACAAACAGGTTATCGACGCTCAGGGAGAGCTCGATCACATATCCCGTGACGAACTCCAGCGAAGGGGTACGACCGTGCCAGAAATAAATCACGACCGAAAAAACCGCGGCCAGCGCGATCCATACCACACTCCAGGCGATGGCTTCGCGGAACTTTACGGTGTGAGGGCGGCGATGGAACACTCCCAGGTCGAGGACCAGCATCGCGGCGACAAAGAGGTTGAATAGTATCCAGAAGAAGATCAATCGGGCCCCGTCTCGAATTTGGATTCAGCAGCCAACGGCGGCCATTTCAAACGCTTGAACAATCCTAATCCTTTCGTCCCATCTTGCCGGTTTGCCAGCGCTCCCACATGCCAAAAGTTTTCAACTGCTCGTCGAGATGAGTTTCGTGGAGAGTCTGTTCAATTTGGGCGTGGTGGAGACGCGGGCCCGGCCGCGCTGAAGAGTTGGCGAGACCCCATGTCAACCCGGCGGCTTCGGCGACGTGCTTTTTCAGTTGGACCAGATCGACCTTGTCGAAGGTATCGGACATGGCGTGGTAATTGAGCAGGTAGTTGCCTTCCTGCTGGTTGGCAACGAAGGTGGGCACGCCTTGCAGCATGAAATCAAAGTTGTCGGTGCCCCAGCTGGCATCGGTGGTGAGGGTTGCGGCGTCGAATGGTTTCAAGGGGGCCACCAGGGTAGTGGTGGCTGCTACGGCGTCGCGGCGTCCGCCAAGAGAAAAGCCGGTGACGCGTCCGATACCGGCGTCGAGGACCACGACGGCGATGATGTTGTCCAACTCCGAGTTGTGGGCAATGGTGTAAGCCCTGGAGCCCATCAGGCCTTGTTCTTCTCCTGAAAAAAGGATAAAGCGGATCATTCGTCGCGGCCGCAAACCCGATGCCCTGATGGCGCGCAGCACATCGATCACCAGCGCAGCGTTACATCCGTTATCAAGCGCGCCCGTGCCCAATTCCCACGAATCCAGGTGCGCGCCCAGCACGACAATCTCATCTGGTTTCTCGCTGCCACGGAGTTCGGCGACAACGTTGGCCGCAGTGATCTGGCCACCGATGCGGTTGGGAATGGAAAGATCGGCGTAGAGAGTTTGACCGGAAGCGAGCAAACGCGCCATGCGTCCCGCATCCTCGCGCGCCACCAGGACCATGGGAAGTCGGTCCAATTCGCCCTCGTTGGAGTTGGTGTGGCGATATAGAAGATCGTTGGGACGCGTGGACTGGAAAGCAATTGACAGCGCTTTCCCGGCAACCGCGCGGTCAATGATGCCCGGGGCACGCAGATACTCGGCGAAGAGGTCGTCCCACGTCTTCATTTCGTCCGAGTGCACCAGAAGGAGCGCACCGGCGATGTTGCCCGCGCGGGCGAAATCTTCTGCGGTGCCCTGTCCGACGTCGATGACGCGCACATGACGCTGGGGCGACAGCGCGGGGGCCCACGCAATCGATACAGCCCGCACGCGGAAGCGCGCTAGTGGGATGGAACGTGATGTCAGGTCTTCAGTATTAGCATTTTCCTGCGCCTTATCTCCGGGCTGGGTGGCGATGACGAACATCTCGGTGGCGCCTTCCGCCCAGGACGCCGGCAGGGTGAAGTTCTCAGTGTGGACGCTGTCCGCCCCGGCAGCCTTGAACGCGTCCACGCCCCAGTCCACGGCCCGCTGCATGGCCGGCGTACCCGGCACCCGCCCGCCGACCTCATCCGTCAGGCGATGCAGATTAACTTCAAGGGCTGATGGCTTAAGTGCTTCGGTGATAACCCGGTCCGTCGTGTCCTGTGCCAAAGCGCCACACAGAGGGATGGAGATAAGAAGAAGAAGAAGAAGGCAAAAACGTTGTCGCATGATGCGGCATTAGAAATGAAAAATACGAAAAGAGCAAAAAAACCGTCGTTGGCCCTTGGTCGTTGGCCGGCGGTGGGTCGGTTTCAACTCTCACACCCTGTCATCCTAGGAAGCGGAGCCCAAGGCGAAGGGCTCCCGACTGCAGAGTGCAGCAAGCTCCTATCATCCCGAGCGCCGTCCCGAGCCGCGCTGGCGCGGTGAGGGCAAGCCGAGGGGCCTGGGTTCTTGCCGCCCACCGGAACCAGCCTGCCCCGCAGCGAGAACCCAGGCCCCTCGACAATCTTTCTTCGCGCGCAGCGCGAAGAAAAGATTGCTCGGGATGACACTTAAGTTTGAGGCTCATTACTGAAAGCTGACAGCCGACCGGCGTGCTGAATTTGACGAAAGATCGTCATTGGTCCGTTGGCCAGGTCGCCACATCGTTTTCACGCCCTGCCATCCTGATTACAGACTAACGGCAACAGGCCAACGACATTCTTTTGTTCCGACCCACGGCCGCCTTACTTCTTGTCCAGCAGACGCACAGTCTCCAGTATCACGAGTCCGACGATCTCGATGCTCTTGGGGCTGAGCTTGTCCAACGTATCTTGCGGCGTGTGGTGGAAGACATTGCCATAGCCGTAGTCGAGATCGATCAGGTCAGCAGAGGGCACGCCGCGCTCGACGAAAGGCAAGTGGTCATCGGCTACCGGTATGGTTCGTCCGAAGAAATGCGACTGGTATCCCAAGTTCGAGGCTGCCTGGTATACCAGATCCTCGAGCCACGGCGTGGAGTCGGAGTCGCGGTCCACGTTCAGATCGGCGTCACCGATCATGTCCGCGAGCAGAAATGCTTTTATTTTTTTCAGGGTGCCGTCCTGCTGCCATTTTTGCGCCAGGTGGCGCACGCCGTAGAGGCTATCGGTGGCGGTCCAGTTTTTTACCGCTTCTTCTCCATCAGTCCACAACAACCAGACGCTGTAGCCGTCGCGTTTCTTCCCGCGGAGTTGGTTGGCGAGTTCCAGCAATATGGCGGTTGACGAGCCGCCGTCGTTCGCGCCGACGTAACCGGTGTCGCGCAGCGGGTAGTTGGTGTCATAGTGGCCGGCGATGACGATAATTCCGTCGCGCGTGCCGGGAAACTTGGCAATCAGGTTGCGAACCGGGAACTTGCCTTCGACGGTGTCGGCGGTGAAGGCGTCGTCCTCTACACTGTCACCCTTGAGGTGATTGAGGATGTAGTTTTCCAGCTTCTTGTGATTCGCGCTGCCGATCGGACGCGCACCGAAGGCCACCACCTCACGCGTGTATTGCATGGCGCGCGCCGCGTTGAACGATTCCCCCAAAGCCGGGCGGACGCTGGCCCAGAAACCCAGCAAGACCATAAACACCAAAACATACGTGGGGACAACCGCCCCCGGCCGTCGGGCCGAGCCTCGGCACGGCTCAAGGTTGGTTCGAATTCCAGTCATCACAGCAATCAGTTGATCAAGAATGCGAGGGCGAGACGCTCTCGCGACAGCCGGCGGGACGCCGGCGCTACGGAATACTGCCGAGTTGCCCTCGGCGGGACAACTGGGGGCGGCTGTCCCCACGTGGTTATTCTTTGTCATCGCTCTTTCTCGCCTGGCGTGCTTTACGTTGCTTGGGGTGCACCATCCATGCGATGCCAATGCTCAGGACGTAGAGCGCCACCATGGGCGCGGCGAAAATGCACATGTTCAGAATGTCGGTGGTCGGGGTAATGATGGCAGCGATGATAAAGATGACCAGAATCGAATAACGCAGATTGCGCCACATCCAGCCGGCATTGACGATGCCCATCAGCGCCAGAAAGAAAACCAGAATGGGCATTTCGAAAATCGCACCCATCCCGATCATGATGGTCAGAAACAGGTCGGTATACTCGCCGATCGTGATCATTGGCTGGAACTGCTTGCCGTAGTCGATCAGGAAGTTAAGCGCCGCCGGATACACCATCTTGTAAGCGAACGCGCCTCCGGCCAGAAACAGGAAGACGGTGGAAAACATGAATGGAAGCACGTAGCGCTTTTCATGGCGATACAAGCCGGGCGAAATGAACATCCAGACCTGGTAGAGCACGAAGGGAGAAGTCACGAACAAACCTGCGAGTGCCGCAACCTTCAAGTAAAGGTTGAAGGGTTCGGTGGGGTTGAGATAGACCAGTTTTTCGGCCATCCCATTGCGGTGCAGGGCGTCCATGATGGGCCGCTGCACGAAGCCGAAGATAAATTCGTGGTAGTTCCAGCAGGCGAAAAACCCGACCGTAACTGCGAGTATGGAATAGATGAGCCGGCGGCGCAGTTCCTCGAGGTGATCGAGGAAACTCATCGCAGTCAAACCGTCGCGTGACTCTTCGGCGGGAGGAAGCTCGCCTGCCATTTCAGGCATCGGGAGCCTTGGCCAGTGAGGTTGTCTGAGGTGGCAGAATCTCAGGTGGCGAAATCTCGCCCGCGGAGATTTCCGCCGGGGCCCGGTTGCTGGAGGCTACCGATCCCGTCGGCGCCTGGACTGGGGGCAGAATGGTCTGGCGGTGGTTTTCCACATCGAGCTGGGCAATCTCTGACTCGATTTGTGCCTTGAATTCGTTCGATGCCCGCTTGAATTCATTGAGCGCGCGTCCAATCTGCCGGCCGATCTCGGGCAGTTTCTTGGGCCCGAACAGGATCAGGGCAAAGAGGAACAGAAAAATCATCTCTGGAAAACCCAGGTTCATAGTTTCCATGATACTGCCGGAGCGAATTGCCAGCAATCTGCGGCGTCGACTTTTGAAATCTTGCAAACTGTCCGCGTAGGGGCAGAAGCCTCGTCCGCCTCTGTAGCGGCGAGCGTCCCCGCTCGCCAGTGCAATGGCCGGCACGGACGGGCGTGGACACCCGTCGCTACATCGCGAACTCGGGCGAGTTTTGTCTCTGAAGGGACGCCGGCGCTACGGAACCCCTAAGGCCGCTCGGCGCATCTAAGCCACAGTACGGGTAAGCCGTCAAAAAGCCAGCAAATCGCATCCCCTCAGGTGGTTACTTTTGAGTGCCGGAAGGCGGAGTAAGCGGCCTCGGCTGCGTGTTATACTGCGCTCACATGCGGTGTTCCCGGGTATCCTAACTTTCCGGCGAAATTTACCGGCTAAGGAAAA
>CAZGSU010000092.1:0-70037 GCA_964528615.1 uncultured Acidobacteriaceae bacterium
TTATCGGACATTACATATCTTCGAGATCTGCCAGGACCTTCACCCATTGCCCTCTGCCAGTTGCACCGCGGGTTCTGTCGCCAGCACGATCCTGGGATGGAACAACGTTCCCGCGATGCGTGTGGCGATGGCGATCAGTTCCCTTTGCCCGGCAAAGACCTTTACTTGCCGGGACTGCGAAAGGTCTGGCAGGTTTACCGTGCGGCCGCTGCGAATGCGGGCCGCGATCTCCTCGGTCACGGTGACGCATGGAAACTGTGGCAGGAGCTGGCGCGGGTGAATGAACATTTCCTCGCCTTGAGCAGTATGCGAAGCCACAGCCAATTCTTCCAGCGTGTGGGCCTGGCTGAGATCGAACTCGCCCAGGGCGGTCCGGCGCAAGGACTCAAGATGAGCGCCGCAACCGAGTTGCTGGCCCATATCGTGGGCCACAGAGCGCATGTAGGTTCCCGACCCTACCCGGGCACGAAAGCTGACCCGGTCGCCCTCGACGCTCAGGATTTCAAGTTCCTTGATTTCGACCTGCACCGGCTTGAGGGGCACTTCTTTATGTTTGCGAGCCAACTTGTACGCCGGTACTCCATGAATCTTCTTGGCCGAAAACGGAGGCGGCATCTGCTCGATCACGCCCACAAACCGCTCGCCCAGCTTGCACATTTCTTCAAGTGATACTTGAACTGTCTGTTCTGGCCCGGCGGGCTCGCCGTCGGAATCATAGGTGTCGGTCGCAAACCCGAAGCGGATGACTCCTTCGTAAGTCTTTTCCGATGCGGTATAGAACTGGGCCAGCCGGGTCAGATTGCCGGTGACCAGGGGCAGGACCCCGGTTGCCAGGGGATCGAGCGTCCCCAAATGACCGACCGATGGCTGGTGCAGAATCCGGCGCACCCGACCGACCACATCGTGAGAGGTCAGACCCGAAGGCTTGTCGATGATGAGTACGCAGTTCATGAGATTGAGTAATTTGGTAATTTAGTAATTGGGCAATTGCTCGATTCAAGACGTGATAAGGATACGCCTCACGGGTGAATGGATGAGCCAGCTCTTCCAGGTTCTCAATTACCCAATTACCAAATTACCAGATCGCTTGATCCCCGATGCTTCCTGTACGCGACGATCAGCCCAGATTCGGAACCCCATACGTCACTTATTTCCTCATTGCGCTGAATACCCTGATCTACCTGTTCGAGGCTGCCCTCACTCCGGAAAGCTTCAAGACACTGCTTTTCCAGTTGGGCATGGTGCCCGCCAGTATCACGGCCTATTTGTCCGGAGGAAGCAGGATGGGGCTCGCGGCGGTTCTGCTTCCCGCCTTCACTTCCATGTTTCTACATGGTTCATGGATGCATGTGATCGGCAACATGTGGTTTCTATGGATCTTCGGCGACAACATCGAAGACTACCTTGGACACTTCAAGTATCTGGCCTTCTACCTGATCAGCGGATTGGGGGCGGCATTCGCGCAGGTAATTCTCAATCCTCATTCGCGGGTGCCGACGGTGGGCGCGAGCGGAGCTATTGCCGGCGTTTTGGGCGCTTACTTTGTGCTGTATCCAAAGGCACGGGTGTTGATCTGGTTCCCGATCGCCTTCTTCTTCTATCTGCCGGCGTGGGTGACGCTGGGTTACTGGTTTGTGATGCAATTTGTAAGTGGCGCCGCAACCTCGATGTCAGCCTATAGCGACACCGCAGGCGGAGTGGCATTCTGGGCCCACGTCGGCGGATTCGTCGTGGGCATCGTACTGATCAAGATCCTGCCTGAGCGCCCCCGGCGATACCGCTACGGAACCTGGTGAACCAGGCGTCGGACTTCAGACCTCGGACCTCAGACTTCACCATCGCCCACGTGGGGACGGCCGCCACCGGCCGTCCAGTCGAGCAAAAGCTCGACAGTTTTCTATGATTAAATCCGGGGCGAAGATCTCCGAACTACGGCTTTCCCTGCAACCGGCGGCGGATGTATTCACGCTAGACTCCGTTGGTCCGGTTGCGAATCAAAGACAGGAATTCCGTGCGCGTTTCGTGGTTCTCGCGGAAGCAACCCAGCATGGAAGAGGTCACCGCGGCCGAGTGCTGCTTTTCGACCCCGCGCATCATCATGCAGAGATGACGCGCCTCGATCACTACCCCCACCCCCTGCGGCTCGATGGCCTTCTGGATGGTTTCCGCAATTTGTGTGGTCAGGCGTTCCTGAATTTGCAGGCGGCGGGAAAATATTTCGATCAGACGCGGAATCTTGCTCAATCCGATCACCTTGCCATTGGGAATGTAGGCGACATGCACCTTGCCGAAGAATGGCAGCATGTGATGCTCGCACAGGCTGAACATTTCGATGTCTTTGACAATCACCATTTCGTCATAGGTGACCGTGAACAGAGCTTTCTGTAGCATGGCGTCCGGGTCTTCACGGTAGCCTCGCGAGAGAAATTCCCAGGAGCGTCGCACCCGGTCGGGCGTGCGTACCAGGCCCTCCCGGGTGGGGTCTTCGCCAATGCGGACAATCATTTCGCGCACCAGGTCTTCGAAGCTGGCGCTGGTAAGAGTGGGCGTTTCGGTGGCTGGATTCATGGGTATTCCGATTGAGCGTGGCTCCGATTGAGTAATTTTGTAATTGAGCAATTTGGGAATTGAAATCTCTCGCCACTCTGGATGACGGGCGTCCGAACAATTACCCCAATTACTCAATTGCCAAATTACTCAATTACTATTCCCTTCCTTCGTACTCGAATGAATTCATCATGGTCTCTTCAATTCTGACCCTTTCCAGATGAGCCCGGGTGAAACCGCGCTGCAAAATATCGTAGATGGTGGTGCAAAGGTTTTCAGTTGTAGGCACCAGTCGATCAAATTCCGGGCGCACATTGAGATTTTCGTGGTCGAAGCGATCCAGAATCTCACTGTGTACAAAGCCATCCAGATCGACCAGATTGCACACCATACCGGTGGCTTCATCGACTTGACCGCTGACCGTGACTTCCAGTGCATAGTTGTGCCCGTGTCCGTAAGGGTTGTTGCATTTTCCGTAGGTGGCTGCATTTTCCGTGTCTGACATGGCGTCGCTATGCAGACGATGCGACGCGGAAAACATGTAGCGGCGGGTCAGGTGCGCCTTCATGCTTCACCATAGAAATCGACGAAGAGATCGGGCGTCTCATACACCCGCACGCGGTGCAGTTGCGCGGTTTTTAGCTTGGGCACCAGACGCTGCCAGATTGCGATGGCCAGATTTTCCGTGGTTGGAATCTTTGTCGAGAATTCCGGCACTTCCTTGTTCAGGAAGCGATGGTCCATCGCGTCCAGCACTTCGCGGTGCAGGATTTCCTTGAGCTGTTTCAGATCAACGACGAAACCGGAACGCGGATCGACTTCACCTTTAACCGTGACTTCAAGGGTGTAGTTATGGCCGTGTCCGTTCGGGTTATTGCACTTGCCGAAGACGCGCCGATTCTCTTCCGGAGTGAAATCCGGGTTGTGGTAATAGTGCGAGGCGGCGAATTCGGCTTTACGAGTGAGATAGACCATTCCTGCCTCAGCTTCGTTGTCTCAAGCTTCTTGTCTCAACTATGCAATGCTGCCGAGCTTTGCTCGGCTGGGCGGACGAGGGCGTCCGCCCCTGTTTTGTGCCGCCGTAGGTTCTTCCCTTCCAGCGCACATCCCCTCGCTTATAGGAGAGTGTGGAACGCAGCAAAAGATACGAAAAGAGCGGGAGACCGAACAGCGCAGAAGCGTTCGCCTCCGGGGAGAAATGTGCCTTCCTGATTCTCTTCAGAAGAAAAGCAAAGACCGTTGCGGCCAGGATCGCAGCCACTAGTGCCGGTTTGACGTGTCCGCGTAGTCCAGTCGTGATCGCCGCCACCGCCCCGCCTGCAATCAGCAGGAACTCGCTGAGCCTGAGCAGCGCCAGCCGGCCAGGTGCTGGAAACAGCAGCGCGAGATTCTTGGTCCATCCCTCGCGGAGCTGCGCGAAACTTCGATACATCCGGGTTCGGACCTCGGCCCCTCCGTACCGAAAGAAAATCCTGCGCCCCGAAAATTTCACCGCGCGGGCCAATGCAACGTCTTCCAGCAAACTGCCGCTCACCGCGGCGTGTCCGCCGACTGCGTCATAAGCTTCGCGCGAGATCAGAATGTACTGGCCGTTGGCCGCGGCAGCCGGAGATTTCGGGTCGCTCACGCGCGAGGGCTGATACGTCGCCGCCAGTTCGCCAAAAATGACGGGCATAACGGCCATTTCCCAAAATCCGTGAACTTCCTGCCGGGGCGAATAGGAGAGCAAAGCGGTGCCGCGGTGCTGGGCTTCCGTTACTCCGCCAGACAAAGAGCCGGGCTCGTGCACGGTGTCAGCATCGGTGAAAAGAAGCCATTCGCCTCGAGCTACTTTGGCGCCGGCCGCCATGGCGTTGTTCTTGCCACTCCAACCGGCAGGAGGCGGGCCGGCATCCGCCACCCGCACCGATGGATAGGACTCAGCAATTTCGCGTGTCCTGTCGGTCGAGCCGTCGTCAACTACGATGACCTCAAAGCTTACGCCAGCCTGCGCGGTCAGTGAGTCGAGGCAGTCGCCGAGGCAAACCTCTTCATTGCGCGTCGGTACGATCACCGACACGGTTAGCCTGCTCGGTACTGTCTCTGGCGCTACCATAGGCCGAATCAGCTATTATAACTTTGTGCGACGTGCTTCGGTCTTGTTCGGCATCGTAACCCTAGTCCTGACGGGATGTTACCGCGGCACCCGTCCGCCCAATATCGGCGCTGCCGCTCCCGACTTTTCAGTCCAGGACAGCGATCGCAAGGTCAGCCTGGCCGAACTTCGCGGCAAGATCGTGGTGCTGAATTTCTGGGCCACGTGGTGCCCGCCATGCGTGGATGAGATGCCGTCCCTGGTACAGATGCAACAGAAAATGAAGAGCAAGGGAGTGGAAGTGCTGGCCGTCAGCGTCGACGCCGACCAGGGCGCTTATCAGAAATTTCTCAAAGACCACAAT
Organism: uncultured Acidobacteriaceae bacterium; assembly: GCA_964528615.1. Taxonomy (GTDB): domain Bacteria; phylum Acidobacteriota; class Terriglobia; order Terriglobales; family Acidobacteriaceae; genus JAIQFF01. The sequence goes on from CAZGSU010000092.1 coordinate 4,986, forward strand.
ATAGACCTGCTCACGGTTCGCGATCCTGACCAGAAGAGCAACAATCTTTACGGGACCTTCAGATTTCCCGAGACCTACATCATTGATCGCCGGGGCATCCTGCGGCGCAAGTTCATCGGCCCACTCGACTGGGGTCAGCCCGAAATTGTGGATTATCTGAGCAAACTCTAGGGCGGACGATCCATCCGGAGTCGCCTCGCTGCAGGGCTCTTCCCTGCCTTCCTTCAGAATATAATGACCTTCAAAATGGTCCTCGCCGCTGGCACCCAACTCGGGCCTTACGAAATTGTCGCCCCTCTGGGAACCGGTGGGATGGGCGAGGTGTACCGGGCGCGGGACACGCGCCTGGATCGTAGCGTTGCGATCAAGATTTTGCCGGCCACGTGCTCCACAGACGGTGAACGTCTGCAGCGCTTCGAACAGGAAGCGCGTTCGGCATCCGCTCTTAACCACCCCAATATCGTTACCATTTACGCCCTCGGGGCGGAAGATGCCACTCACTACATTGCGATGGAACTGGTGGAGGGAAAGACCCTGCGCGAGCTGATTGTCCTCGGCATGCTGCCCATCCGAAAAGCAATTGAGATTGCAACCCAGGTCGCGGACGGGCTGGCCAAAGCCCATGAAGCGGGCATCGCGCACAGGGATTTGAAGCCCGAGAACGTGATGGTCTCTCAGGATGGATTCGCCAAAATCCTCGATTTTGGCCTGGCGAAGCTTACGCGGCCCAGCGGCGGGCTAACGAACGAGAGCCCTACCGTGGCCTGGCAGACCCAACCGGGTATGGTTCTGGGAACAGTGGAATACATGTCACCGGAGCAGGCCACTGGCGGTCAACTGGATTTCCGCTCCGACCAGTTCTCGTTCGGCCTGGTGCTTTACGAGATGGTAACCGGAAAGCGCGCCTTTCAGAGGGCCACTGCACTGGAGACGATGGTGGCCATTCTCCGGGAACAGGCCGAACCGATCGCAGTGCAAAAGCCCGATGCCCCGGCACCGCTGTGCTGGGCTATCGAGCGGTGCCTGGCGAAGGAGCCCGAAAAGCGCTACGTCTCTACCCGGGAACTCGCACGGGAACTTGCCGCCATTCGCGACCGCGTCGCGGAGAAGCCGCCTAAACAGGCGGAGGCTCGCCCCGCCAACCTTCCCGCACAGCGAACCGGGTTTGTGGGGCGGGAGAACGAGGTTGCTGCCGCCAAAGAACTCCTGCTGCGTGAGGATGTGCACGTGGTCACGGTCACGGGCCCGGGCGGGATCGGCAAGACGCGCCTCGCGGTCCAGGTCGCGAGTGGCCTAGTCGATCATTTTCCGGGTGGCATTCATTTTGTTCCGCTTTCCTCGATAAGCGATCCGGGCCTGATCTCTTCCGCAATCGTTCAGGCGATGGGGATTCGTGAGGCGAAAGGTCAGTCGCCGGTGCAACTACTGAATCAACATTTCCAGGATTCCTTAGGCGCACCAATTCTGCTCCTGCTGGACAATTTCGAGCATTTGATCCAGGCCACACCGATGGTGGCACGGCTCCTAGCGATTGGTCCCAATCTTAAGATCCTGGTGACCAGTCGCGCGGCGCTGCACGTGTACGGAGAACATGAATTTCCAGTGCCGCCGCTGGCGCTGCCGGACGCCGAGGCCATGCCTCCGATTGAGGTCCTGGCGCAGTACCCTGCCGTGGCGCTGTTCGTGGCACGTGCGGTCGCGGTCAAGCCGGATTTTGAACTCAATCATGAAAATGCGGCCGCGGTCGCCGAGATTTGTGCCCGCTTGGATGGCCTGCCCCTGGCCATTGAGCTCGCAGCCGCACGGGTCAAGGTGCTTTCGCCCGCTTCGATGCGGGCACGCCTGACCCGCCGGTTGCAGTTCCTGACCGGCGGCGCTCGTGACATGCCGGAACGGCAGCAGACACTTCGCGCCGCCATCGATTGGAGCTACGACTTGCTGAGTGAGGCCGAGCAGAGGCTCTTCCGGAGATTATCGGTGTTCGTGGGCGGATGCACTTTGGAAGGCGCGGAGGCCGTATGCGATACCAAAAGCGATCTTGATCTGGACCTGCTCGACGGGATGGCATCCATGGTGGACAAGAGCCTGGTGCAGCGCGTTGCGCAGGCGAACGGTGAATTGCGGTTCGTGATGCTGGAGACCATTCGCGAATACGCTCTGGAAAAACTGGCGGCAAGCGGTGAGGAGGCGTCGACGAAGCGCGTCCATGCCGCCTACTGCCTGGTGCTGGCAGAAGAGCACGCTGCGGAGCGGACTGGCGCGGAAGGGGCGGAATGGCTGGAACGCTTCACCTTGGAACATGACAACCTTCGCGCCGCCCTTGGGTGGCTGACGAACACCGGAGATGCGGATTGGGGCCTGCGTCTGGGTACCGCCCTGTTTCGCTTTTGGGAGATGCGCGAGTATCTCGCCGAAGGCAGGGACCGGCTGGGCAAGCTGCTGAAACTCCCCGGAGCGGCGGCTCCCACAAAGGCACGGGCGCGCGCGCTTTTTGCCGCCGGCGTGCTCGCGGTTGAGCAGGGAGATTACGCCGCTTCGGAGGCGTTGGTCAGGGAGAGCCTGGAAATCGCGCGGCGGCTGGGAGATAAGCAGGGCGCGGCTGTCTCACTAAACGCGCTCGCCGTCCACGCCCGGGACCAGGGCAATGTCGCCGGGGCACGATCGCTGTTTGAAGAAAGCCTGGCCCTGTGGAGAGAATCGGGTGACCAGAAGGCGGTGGCTCGTTCTTTGAGTAATCTGGCGAATGTGGTCAAGCTGCAAGGTGACTATGCCGGTGCGCGTGCTCTGTACGCGGAGTGTCTCTTGATCTTTCGAAGGCTGGAAGATCATGCCGGCGTTGCCTGGTCGATGAATTATCAAGGGGACGTCGCCCGCGATCAGGGTGACTCGGAAGCGGCGCGAGATTTGTACCAACAGGGCCTGGCAATTTTCCGGGAACTGGGTGACCGCTGGGGAATTGCGGGCACGCTCGCTGATCTAGGCAACCTTGCGAAAGAACAGGGAAATTATCCGGCAACGCGCTCTTTGTACCAGGAAAGCATCAGAATTTTTCAGGAACTGGATCATAAGCGCGGAATTGCGCGCCTGTTGGAGTGTTTCGCGTGTTCGGCGGCTGCTCAACTTGAGGCCGAGCGTTCGCTCCGTCTGGCGGGCGCAGCGGCTGCGCTGCGCCAAAATATTGGCGCTCCACTCACGCCGGCTGAACAGGCCAAACTGGAATCCAGTCTGCACCCGGCCCGGCGGGCATTGACCAACACGGCAGACGTGACCGCCTGGCTGGAGGGTTGGGCTTTACCCGTAGATAAAGCTATCGAAGAGGTGCTGATGCCGGAGACCGCATCTCCCTCGGGTTAGCGCACAGAAGGCGGGACACTGTTACTCCGCGGTTGCAGGATCGATAAGTCGGCGGACCGCGGAGACGCGATTGGCGGGGATTCCTACCCGTCTCGCGTGTTCCTGGATGGTCGCCTCATCCGGGGCGAGGTAGACGCAGTACACTTTGTCGCCGGTTACGTAGCTATGAAGCCACTGAATCTCAGGACCCATTCCCTTCAGAACGGTGACCGATTTTTGGGAGACTTCCCGCAATTGGGCGTCGGATAGACTCCCGGCTCCCTGAATTTCGCGTTCGATGACGAATTTGGGCATGAAGGTCCCCGGTTGCGCCTATATCCTAGCAAGCACATGCGGCGGCTTCAAGACGGCTTGGCTGGCGCTGCAGCAGTCAACGAACACTGGCCAGGAACAAAAACACGAGGTTGGCATGGATCTTCGATCGCTTCAGAAGCCGCTGAAAGAACAATACCGCAGTGATCCCACTGCATCGCACATCACTCTTCGGGCAAAAGGCGGGCAAACCGATGTTCCGGTGTCATGCTCGGTCGATATCGGACGCGCCATCTATCAAGCCGAAGCCCATAAAGGGGTCGGAGGCGCAGGTGCAGGCGCCTGTTCCGGCGATCTTTTGCTTGGAGCTCTGGCAGCTTGCGCCCAGATTACTTGCCAGATGGTAGCGGCGGCCATGGGCATACCAACCGAACGCATAGAGGTGACGGTTGAGGGAGATCTGGATCTGCGGGGCACACTTGGCATATCCAAGGACGTGTCTGTCGGCTTTGAAAGCATTCGCCTGGATTTTGATGTGACTGCGCCCCAGGCAACCCCGGAACAACTGCGCGGACTACGCGAAAAAACAGAACAGTATTGCGTGGTGATGCAGACCCTGATGCGGCCCCCGCGACTGCAAACCGTGTGGGTTGGTCACGATTGAACCCCGGCTACATCAGCAACGGTTGCTTTTCGGGGTGCATACTCTTGAAGCTCACGACTGTTTCCTCGATCTCCTCCTGCTCGGTCCCGAGTGCCGTGATCGCTTTCTTCAGGTAGTGCTTGTTCTTCAGGTCCTGCGTCATCAGGGCCGGACTGTAACCCTTGGCGATGGTGGGCAGGTAGATCACGTTGCGAAACTGCTCCTGTCCTGCGAGATAGATTTCGGTGAAGTCGATTTCGACCTGGGCGGCGACGCCGGTGCCCAGGCCGAGGGTCACGCTGGTGTCAAAAGAGATCTCGGTTGCGCCGAAAATAGGTTGCTTGAGTGAGGCCTCGAAGGTCACGCCCGCGCCGAAAGTGATCTCGGCCGAGGCCTGGACGCTCGCCAGCTGACGGTCGTCATAGAGCAGCGCGCAACTGCCTTCAATCGAGGCCGAGAGTCCCACAAACGCGCCCGCGCTGATGGCCGCCTCAAGTCCGTCGCGCGCGCTGGCAGAGAGCTTCATTGCGGCGTTGCCCCTGGCCCCGGCGAACACGTTGGCTCTGCCTCCCAGTTCGAGTCCCGCTTTGCCGCGCGGCGATTTCCACTGACAGGTGCCCTCCATTGTTAACTGAGCGCCTATGGCGAGCTCGGCGGCGGCTTCTACGCTGAGGCTGGTCCTGCTCCTGGTGGCCGCCCAATTGCCTGACCCCCACAAGCCCGCCTTGAACTCTTCCTCGAACTTCGCCACCAGCTGGCCGAAGCGCGGGTCGAATACCTCAAAAGTCGCGCCCGCCTTCTGCTGGTATCCGATCATGCCGTCGAACTCTGCTCCCACCTTGTCCGCGGTGCGCGTGGTGGTGCCGGTAAGATCCATCCGGCGCTGCGATTCGTGCTCCGAGCTGAACTGCCGGGAGTCGCAGAGGGTCCCGTCGAAGGGCTGGACCTCGCTCTTCAAGCGCAGGAAAAAATCCTCGCCCTCCTGGTAGTCGCCTTGCTCCTCCCATTGTTTCAGGCGCTCGACCGTCTTTCCGATGCGCCCCGCCTGCTTCTCCTGGTTTTCCAACCACTCATTGCTGTTGGTCTTGTGAACGTTGTACTTCTTGTTCAGAGCTTCTTCCTGTTGAAGGGCTTCTGCCCTGGGGAACGCCTGCTTGAACACGAATCCGTAAACGTCTTCCACGACCTGCCGATTCCCTCCTGCATTGATCCAGTATTCGATGCACTTGGCTCGACGGCGGCCAGGCAACATCAGGCTGTTCTTGAAGCCGGAAAACTTTCGCCCGACGTATTCGCGGACTTGCGAGGGATCCTGCAGCATGGCTAGATTCATGAAGGTTCTCCTGGCTTCGGAGTGTGTGCACTGATAGGAAATTGGGCTCGTTTCTTTCCGACGGGTGCGCTCTCCGGAATACTCAATGGCTGTGCTGGCTTGGTGCTCTCGTCCAGAAGGCTTGCTTTAAGTGGCGGCAAGATAGCATGTCGGGCGAGGCCCACGCAAACGCGGAGTCCGCTACCGCAGCGGCCTTTCTTTAGATCGCTTATGGACCCGACCCCGATGCCTTCTGTTTGTCCTCTACAATGCCAAGGTGAAAACCTGGGACGTCATCATCGTCGGTGGCGGGATTATCGGGCTCTCGCTCTCGATCGCGTTAAGGAAACGCGGCGCCAGTGTCCTGGTGGTGGAACGCGGAGAACCGGGGCGGGAGGCTTCCCAGGCTGCTGCCGGCATGCTGGTCGCCTTCCCCTCGGAAACTCCGCCTGCACTTCAGACTCTGGCCACAGCCAGCGCCCGCATGTATCCCGAGTTCGTTCACGAGTTGCAGGACGAGTCGGGCACGAACGTTGATCTGCGCGACAACGGCACAGTCTTTTTTCCTTCGGACGAACGCCTCGCCGAGTTAATGACTGATCATCCGCTTCCCTTGCCACTGGCCGAACTTGAGCCTGCACTGGCCGACTCGAAACGCCCGGCAATTTACCTGAACGAAAGGAGCGTGGACCCTCGCGCGCTCACCGCGGCAGCCCTGAAAGCAACCCGCCACCGTGGAACCGACATTTCTTCCGGGACGACGGTAACATCCGTGCTTCTGTCGGATGGACGCACCACGGGCGTGAGCACCAGCCACACCAGTTACCACGCTCCCATCGTCGTGAATTGCGCCGGAGCCTGGGCGGGGAGTTTTTCGCCCAACCACTTCCCTGTTCGACCCATGAAGGGCCAGATGCTCTCCGTCGCAGCTCCATCTCGCGACCTGGTGCGTCATGTGATCCGCGCTCCCGAGCTTTACCTGGTTCCGCGTAGCGACGGCCGCATTTTGATAGGCGCAACGGTCGAAGACGTGGGATTCGACAAGCGTACGGTCGCAGACACGATCCAGCGGATGCATCAGGCGGCGATCGAGCTGGTTCCTGCTCTCGGCCAGGCTCGCATGCTGGAGGCATGGGCAGGCTTGCGTCCGGGTTCTCCTGACAACCTGCCCATACTCGGAGAGAGCCGCACTCCGGGATACTTCGCCGCCAGCGGCCATTTCCGAGATGGAATCCTGCTCGCGCCCGTGACCGCACACGTCATGGCGCAGGTGATCACCGGCGCCAATCCAGAATATGATATTGCGCAATTTTCCCCGCTGAGGTTCCGCAACTGATGGCCAGCGCTCCTCCCATCACCGCCGCCCAAATCAGGGACCACTATGATTCTCTGGCCTTCATCTATCGCACTTTCTGGGGCGATCACATTCATCATGGGTTGTTCCTCGAAGGCAATGAGTCGCCCGAGGAGGCCCAGGTCCGGATGCTCGACCACTGCCTCAGTCTCCTCGACTTGCGCCCCGAGGCAAACATTCTCGACGTTGGGTGTGGACACGGCGGCACTCTGCTGCACCTGGCGCGATTGCTCCCCTGCACCGGAACCGGGCTCACGCTCAGTCCCAAGCAAGCGAAACTGGCGAGAGAGCACGCCCGGAAGGCCGGGGTTGAAGATCGAGTCAATTTCCTGGTCGAGAACGCCGACACCTTTGAGTTCCCTGACGCGGAATTCGACCTGGTGTGGACCATGGAGTCTTCTGAACACTTCGCCGGTAAATCGCGCTACTTCGCCAACGTCGCACGAACTTTGCGGCCGGGCGGAAGACTGCTGCTGGCGGCCTGGACTGGGTCCATGGATCAGCTCCGCGTGCGCGCGGTAGCCAGAGCGTTTCTATGTCCGGAATTGTGGACAGCCGAACAGTACCGGTCAGCCGTGGAGTCTTTCGGAATGCGCGTAAGATCGTGCGAGGACTTGAGCGGAAAAGTTGTGCGCACATGGGAACTGTGTCAGCAGCAGGCACGATCCGCCGCACCTGTCGTCAAACTGCTTCCGCTAGCGGCGCGGGAATTTGTAGAAGGTGTGGACATTATCCTGGACGCCTATCGATCGGGCGACCTCACGTATACAGTCGTCGTAGCGGAGCGCGTTTCGTAGCGCCGGCCTCCGGCCGGCTGTCCTGAGGGCATCCTGCCCTCAGAGTTCCTGTGGGACCTTGAAGTAGGCGAGGTGTAGCCCTCGGAGTTGCTCAAAGAAGGTTCTGCACGGGCGCGGGCGGGACGGCCGGACGACAGTCGCCGGGACGGCGGCGCTACAATTGCCCGAGACCCTACCTGACCTCGAAGGCCACAGCGCTTCACCAGTTTCTCCTGCGGAGGGTCGGTTATACTAAGGCGTTTTTCATAGCAGAAAGGCATCTATGGCTTCCCCTGCAGTTGACTATGCGCGTGGCAATCAGCAGCGGTTTCTGAACGAACTGAAAGACCTGCTCCGCATTCCCAGCATCAGCACACTGGAAGAGCACAAATCTGACGTGCAAAAGGCGGCCGAATTTGTGGCCAATGAGCTGCGACGGATCGGCATGGAGCACGTCGAGACCATTCCCACCAAGGGCCATCCCCTGGTCTATGCCGACTGGCTTAACGCTCCCGGCAAGCCGACCGCGCTTTGCTATGCCCACTATGATGTGCAGCCGCCCGATCCGCTCGATGAGTGGGTTTCTCCCCCTTTTGAGCCGGCAGAACGTAATAACAACATCTATGCCCGGGGCGCAGTCGATGACAAGGGCCAGCTTTGGATGGAAATCAAAGCCATCGAAGCCCTGATGAAGGGACACGGCGGCAAGCTGCCGCTGAACGTAAAGTTCATCATCGAAGGCGAAGAAGAAGTTGGCGGCGAATCCATCGCGCAGTACGTGCGCAAGGAAAAGTCCAAGTTGAAGGCTGATTTCGCCCTGGTCTGCGACACTGAACTCTTTGCTCCCGATCTTCCCACCCTCTGTGTTGGCCTGCGGGGCCTGGTGTACACGGAAATTGAAGCGGTGGGCGCAAAGACCGACCTTCACTCCGGCATGTACGGCGGTGCCGCGCCCAATCCTTTTTTCGGCCTGATCGAAATCATAAGCAAGCTGAAAGATGCCACGGGAAAGATTCTGATTCCCGGCTTCTACAAGAACGTAAAAGCTCCCAGCATGGACGAACTGAAGGCCTGGAAGCGTCTGCCATTCAACCAGGAAGAATATCGCAAGACTGAAGTGGGTTCGACAGTGCTGACCGGCGAGCCGGGCTATTCCGTGATGTATCGCACCTGGGCACGCCCCACGCTGGAGGTCCACGGCATGCCCGGCGGATTTGTCGCCCCGGGAGCGAAAACGGTGATTCCGGCCAAAGCTTCCGCCAAGGTTTCCATGCGCCTGGTCCCCAGCCAGGATCCCGACGACATACTCAAGCGATACGTGAAGTTTGTAAAGAAGCTCACCCCGAAAGGCATTCACATCAGCATCAAGGTCTGGAGCAAGGGTCCAGCGTGCGTGGTGGGCACAAACAACAAATACATCAAGGCAGCCACGGAAGCATTGCACGATGTCTTCAAAAAGGAGACGGTCTTCATCCGCTCCGGCGGCTCGATTCCCATCGTTACCGATTTCCAGGACGTGCTTAAGATTCCCTCGGTGATGATGGGCTTCGGCCTTCCCGACGACAACCTGCACGCCCCCAATGAGAAGTTCCACATTCCAAATTTCTATCGCGGCATCGAGTCGATTTGCCTGTTCTTCGAAAAGCTGGGCGGTTAGGCACTGAGCATGTGGAGGGACGGGCGCCCCGCCCGTCCAGCCCGAGCCACGCTCGGGCAGAGGCACCCGCAGGCATCGCGGCCTCGGCATTTGCCTTGATGCTAAAATCGCCTCGGCGATCTTAGGCCCGATTCAAGGTCATGATAAAACCTGTTCCTCACCTGCTCGGCGGACAAATGGCTCAGGCGATCCGCGCCGAGCAAGCAAGACTGTCAAATTCCAGAGCTGGACCTAGCCCGCTGCCTCCGAATCTGCACTACGATCGCTGGCTTGGCGACCTCGATCTCAGCGATCCGATAAAACGTCCTTTGGACGACGAATTAAGTGCTCTTTGTCAACAGTTTGCCGTAAGCGATCTGCCCGGCCGATCGCGATTTCGAGACTCCGCGAGCATGCATGATTTCTATACTTTGCTTTCCTTCAGTCGGCGGTCCGCCGTATTCGCCATGCGAGACCACAAGACAGAGCGCGTCATCGACGGCCTTACCGCCATTGCGACAATTAAACAAAGCCGTATTGATTTCCGAGACGCGCTTGTGGCGCTCAGTCTATTGCATCACGCTGCGGGTGTGATCGGAGCGGACATTGACGATCTTTTTGGAAAGGCCGCAGCGCTAGCGGAACCGAAAATGTCGGAGCTGATTCTCGGGTTTCTAAAACGACCTCAGGATCAGCGGGATATTCGCAAATCATGGGGCTACACCGTGATCGAAACCAAAGAGGGTCCCGGATTTGTTGGCTGGGATTTCAAGCCGTATCATCCAACATATCCTCTTGATCAGATCGCTGTGGTGTTGGCGCAACTCGTAAGACGCGACAAGTACGGACCAGCGCAAGTCACACTGGCCAGCAACTTCCCAGCCGTCTGGCTTTCTTCCATCGATGACAATGCATTGAAGCGCGCTCTGGCTTCTGTTCGTGGTACCGTAACTATCAGGGCCAACCTCCGACCCCAAGAATCCCCAGACTACAAGTCCCAGTTTCTCCTGATTTTCCTGGCTGAACTGGATGAAGAAATCTGCGCGCGGTCCCTGTTAAGGCTGTCCGAAGAAAAGCAGACTCGGAACAATGACTTCGCGGTGGTCGGAGTGCAAGAGGACCGACTGTTTTGCCTTGCGATTGGCAGGTCGTTCATGATGGGAAAGGCGTCATTTGAAAACCCAGCCAGCATGCAACGGTTCTCCACGGCAATCGCGGAGGTTTTGAAGAACGAATACCAAGCGTGGACACGCTCAGAAAACAAAGGGGGTTGACTCCTCAATGCCGGGGGTGGGTCAGTTTGAAATTCTGGTGCTTTTGCAACGGGGCTTCCCAGAATTTCGCGATGGATGATGGAAACGGTGTATTCGCAGGACTGGGTTGTCAAACTGACCCGCTATCCGAACGGCTTACGCATTGCCTCTTCTCTGAGGTTGCGCTAAACTTATCTCGCTCTCGCGGTTCTCCCCTCCTTCGTCTTCCTCCCACTGAATTTATCGGCGCGTGCTGCATTGTGTGTTCAATCTGACGGGGTCAAGCAATAGGCCATACTAGATATAGTGTTTTCGTACTTGACCCCGGCGGGATTTGGCCGTTACAGTAGCTCTAATTTGTGCCTCGCCCTCTCCAGCCTGGGACGGCATTTTGCCGAGCGACTCACGGAGGAATCCATTCTAATAACCTGGGCTGACTTTAAACGCATCGATATCACAGTCCGTCCACGCGGGCGAGGGCGCCCGCGCCACACAACCAAGACTCGGCGCAAAAGGAGTGGAAGTTGCTCAAACTGAAAAAGCTCCACATTCTCGGGTTTAAATCTTTCTGCGATCGCACCGAACTCAAGTTTCAGGGAGACGGAGTCGCCGCCATCATCGGTCCTAACGGTTGCGGCAAGTCGAACATTGCCGACGCGATCTCCTGGGTATTGGGCGAACAGTCAGCGAAGACTTTGCGTGGTTCGCGCATGGAAGACGTTATCTTCGCCGGCACTCGCGACCGTAAGCCCACAGGCATGGCCGAAGTGTCGCTCACGCTAATCGATCCCGAAGTGTATGCCGGAGCCGATGCGCATGAGCCCACCGAAGTCGAGATCCAGGATGAAATGCCGGCAGCGGCGCAGGACTGGGATGAAGCGGAGATGCGCGCCGAAGCGGCGGAAGAAACCGAGCGTCTCACGGAGGAAGCAAGACCTGGGAAGCTGGAAGAAGTTGACAGAGAGACAGGCGTCCCGCCCGTCGGGTCGGGCGAGGACGCCCGACGCTCCATCGAGTCAGAATCTGCAACCGCCGGTCCCCTTGTCGTCCTTAAGATTCGCCGTCGACAGTTCAAGCAACAGTTTAAGGCCGGCGAGATCGTGGTGAACCGGCGCCTGTTTCGCACCGGCGAAAGTGAATATCTCCTCAACGGCAAACTCTGCCGCCTGCGCGACATTCAGGAGCTCTTCATGGGCACGGGGCTGGGGCCGGAGTCTTATGCGCTGATCGAACAGGGGCGCATCGGACAAATTCTGAGCAGTCGTCCCACCGACCGCCGCGCCATCATCGAAGAAGCCGCCGGGATCACCAAGTTCAAGACCAAGAAGCGGCTGGCAGAAGCGCGCCTGGAAGAATCCCGGCAGAATCTGGCGCGCGTGAATGACATTTTCGAGGAAGTTACGCGGCAGATGAACTCCCTCAAGCGGCAGGCTTCCAAGGCAGAGCGGTACGCCAAACTTCGTGGAGAGATGCGTGCCAAACTGCGCCTGGTTCTAGCCAGCAAGTTCGCTCAACTGGAACAGGAAAGCGCAGCCCTCGACACCCAGATCACGACTGTGTCGCAGGAGATTCGCGATCAGTCCGAAAAGGTTCAGCAGCTTGAATCCGAACATGGCGAGCGCACGCAGCGTGGCTACGCGATCGAGACTGAGGTCCGCGAAAACCGGGATCGGTTGAGCCACCTTAAGGTGGAGTCCGAAAGCGCCCACGCCCAGCGCAGGCACAACGAAGAACGCTGCGCGGAGTTAGTGGTGCGAATTGCGTCGTCCGAGGCCGAACTGGCGCAAGCTCAGCACCGGCTGTCTGCACTCGAGGAGGAACGCGACTCCAACCGGCAGATATTGAATTCAGCGGCCGGCGACCTCGCGGCAGCACAACAGGATTTGGCCCAGAGCCAGCAAGAGGCCGAAGCGGCAGCCGCTGCTCTGGCCGAACTGGAGCGGCAGCAGGAGCAATCGCGAGGCACGATCCTGGAGGCAGTGGCGGCGGCTTCGAATCTGCGCAACCAAATCACGCAAGTAGAGGAACGCCTGGCCGGGGTCGATCGCGAAGCACAACGTCTGCAGATCGAAATGACCACCGCAACCTCTCAGGTGGACGCGTTCGGAGGACAGCGCGGCCAGTTGGGTCTGGAATTTGAAAGCGTATCGCAACGTGTGGCCGGCCTGACCGAAGAACTCGTTCAGGCGCGGCAGTCGCTCGATTCCAGGCGCCACGAGGAGGCAGAGGCCAAGAATCATCTGGACAGCCTGCGCGCCGAGTATGCCACCGCCATCGGCAAGAAAGGTTCGCTTGAGGCCGTGATCGCCGAGCATGGATATTCGACCGAGTCTGTACGCCGTCTGTTCCAATCGGGAGTGATGCAGAGCGGGCTGGCTCCGGCGGGCGTCCTGGCCGATTTCCTGGAAGTGGAGCCCCGCTATGAAGGCGTCGTCGAAGACTTCCTGCGCGACGAACTGAACTACATTGTGGTGAAATCATGGGACGCCGCCGATGAAGGCCTCCGCCTGTTGCGCACCGATGTGGATGGCCGAGCGACATTTCTCGTGCATCCCGAAGACTCGCAGGCCAAATTTTCCTTCGCGGTGGCTGAGAACGCGAACCAGGGGCCGCCGGGTCACTCCATCGTCCCGCTCAAGGACGCGATCCGCGTGCTCAACGGCTTTGGCCGGTCGCTGGAAGTGATTCTGCCCAAGCTGCGTGACGGCTATATCGTTCCCGACCCCAGCTTCGCGCGCTCACTGGCGCTGGAAAATCCTGACGCGTTCTTCCTGTCACAATCCGGCGAATGTTTTCACAACGTCACCGTGACCGGCGGCAAGCAGCGCACCGAAGGGCCACTTTCCATGAAGCGCGACTTGCGCGACGTGCTGCACCTGCTGACGGAACTTGAGTTGGCGCTTCGCCATGAGGAAACGCGGGTGCTGACGCTGGGCCGCGAAATCAAGGACCTCACTTCCCTGCTGGATCGCCTGGAGGGGGAAAAACGCGAGGCGGAAAAGCAGGCCATGACCTCCGGCCACCTGCTGCAGCAATTGGAGGCTGAGTTCACGCGGGTGAGCGCGCGCCTGCTAACCTCTCGCCAGGAATTGCAGCGCCTGGAAGCTGAACGCAGTGAAAAGGGATCGCTGCAGGAACATCTGAGAACACAAATCGCCGAGGCCGAACAGAGGCGCGCGGAACTCGAACTCGATGCGGCTACGGGTCAGGAGCAGCTTTCCGGGTTGCGCGAACGCCGCGATTCTGCTGCACAAAACGCTTCGCAGCGGCTCGCCCGGGTGGCAACCCTCGAAGAACGTCACCGGGCTGCCACCGCGGTGCTGGAGCGGATTGAATCCCTGGTGACGGAAATGATGGAGCGGGTTGGATCTCTGCGGACGCAGATCGAATCTTCAACCGCGGAGACGATGCAGCGCGAAACCCAGAATCAGGAGATCGCCGTGCGGCTGGTGGATTTCGACGCTGAGCGCAACGCCTGCGAAACGCGCGATGGTCTATTGCAAGTCGAGTCGGACCAGGTGCGCGCCCGTCTGGCAGAAATTGACGACACCCTGCATCAGGCCCGCCAGTTGCTCGACCAGTCCCGGGATCGCCGCGCCGAGCTATCTGCGGCTGCGGCGAAGTTGCAATCCGACGCTCAGTACATGGCGGAAAGCTGCCTCAACGAACTGGGTGTTCAGCGCCATGAATTGATGGCCGACGCGACTATCCCGATCGCCCGTGGCGAACAGTTGACCATGGAGGACCAGATCTACCGCGAGATGCGCACCCGGCTCGACGCCATGGGTCCGGTCAATATGATGGCGCTCGAGGAATACAAGGAAACCGCCGAGCGTCACGCTTTTCTTGAGACGCAGCGAAAAGACCTCTACGACTCGATTGAGAATACCCAGGCCACGATCAAAGAAATTGACACGTTTTCACGCCAGAAGTTCGAAGAGGCCTTCCACAAGATCAATGAGAACTTCCAGGCTACATTCCGCAAGCTGTTTGGCGGCGGCCAAGGGTTCATGCGGCTCACCGACGAGGAAAACAGCGCGGAGAGCGGCATCGACGTGGTAGCTTCGCCGCCGGGCAAGAAGCTCCAGAATGTGCTGCTGCTCTCCGGCGGCGAGAAGGCGCTGACAGCACTAGCATTGCTGGTCGGCATCTTCCAGTATCAGCCCAGCCCCTTCTGCATCCTCGACGAAGTGGATGCGCCGCTGGACGAAGCCAACATCGGCCGCTTCACCGAACTGGTGAAGGAGATGGCGGTGCAGACCCAGTTCGTGCTCATAACCCACAGCAAGAAGACGATGAGCATTGCGCCCGTACTCTACGGCGTGACCATGCAGGAGCCGGGCGTTTCAAAACTGGTGTCGGTGCGATTCGGAGCGATAGCGTAGTAGCGCCGCCGTCTCGCCGGCTGTCGGGAGGGCATTTTGCCCTCCCAGCGTGTGCGCGACGCCCACACGACAGCCGCCGGGACGGCGGCGCTACGAAACCCCTACGAGGCCTTACGGGTTTCGATGGTCAGGCCGTTTTCAACATAGGCCTGCATCCAGCCCAGAACCCGGGTCCATCCTTGGGCGTGATCACGTGCTGACTCGGGAGCGCCGGCAAATCCTTCCTGACGAATTTTCAGCAGCGTGCCTGTGCCCACCTTCTGAGGGCCGCGATGTTGCAGTCCATGAACGCTGCGTGGCTCCAGTTCCCAACGAACAACGGTAGCCTTCCCGCTACGATAGCTTGCGATCCAGGTATGGACCAGCAGGCGAGGCGGATCGACTTCAAGATATTCTCCGTCCACACGGAACGATGTGCCATCATCGCCCATACCGACGCTCGACCATTTGCCGCCCGGCCGAACGTCGCCTTTCCATTCGGTGACGCGATACATGCCTTGTTGACCCCACCACTGCGGCACCTGCCGGGGATCGGTAATGGCCTGGAACACGCGTTCTGGTGGTGCGGCGATGAAAATTTCTCCAACTACGGAATCCAGCTCGGGAGTGACGGTGACGGTTGCCATGCGATCTTCTCCTGTCCAATTTTTCTGTCTTTTTCACTTATCCCGGTGGAAGACGGGTGTCACGCCCGTCCCCGATCGGTTCACTGCCATTATTTCTTTCGCCACAGGTCGAAGACTTCCTTCATCTCTTTGCCGTGGTCGCTGAACACCCATTCTTCGGTGTGGTGATTTGCGTCCGCCATCGAGATAATCAGGCGGTCCATGTGTCCCGCATCAGGAGCGGCAAGATTCGAAACGTCGAGGAAGTGAAACGTGATCGTTTTGCCGTCAGGCGATGGGCTGGCCACCATACGGGGCTGGTTGCCCATTGAGCAATAGTGCGTCATCAGCAGGCGCTCTCCGTCGAGATTGAACATGCTGATCATGTCTTCTTTGCCTTTGATTTCGCTCATCAAGGCCGACCCGTTTGATGTCACCCTATAGGACACCTGGACGGGCTCATCGTTCGACCCTTTTCCTTCCCAGGACCCATCCAGCGACTTGAGTTGTTCGAAAGACTGGTTCGCGGCAGACGCAGCGAATGCAACGCTCGCTGCCAAAACAACCAGCGAAACAATCGAAATCCATTTTGATTTCATATTTCTTCTCCTTAAACTGCAGCGGTATTGGAACTAGTTAAATTCCGGATTATTTCTGTTGCTTTGACCAAGCCTGTTCTTTTTCATACTCGGTCTCCACAAACGCTTTGAGGCTGTTCAAGTTCGCCTGCCAGAAGACCCGATATTGCTCCAGCCACGAATCCACAGCCTTCAGCGGTCCGGGATTGAGCTGGTAAAGCCGATGACGCCCTTCACGCCGCTCCTCCACCAGGTGGGCGCGGCGCAGCAGCCGCAAATGCTTGGAGATGGCCGGCCGCGACACCGGGAAGGCCCGCGCAATCTGTCCCGCGGGCTGGCTGCCACTTCTCAGCAGATCCAGCACCGCTCTGCGGGTCGGGTCTGCCAGGGCATGAAAGGCGGCTTCAGCAGAATATGTAACCGAACGGTTGCGCATAATGCGTAACCATAGCGTTACATATAAAACCTGTCAAGAGAAATTTTGCGGGTGAAAAGCTATGTCTTACTTTATGGTACAATGTAAGCCATGTTACGTCGGATCACTACAGTAAGCAGCAAAGGCCAGTTCGTGATTCCTTCAGATATTCGAGCTGCCCTCCGGATTGAGCCTGGAACTCGAATCTCGGTTGCCCTGGAAGACTCTCGAATCGTTCTCGAACCGGTTTCCAAGGCGCTGGTCGACAGAACCCGAGGGATGTTGAAAGGTGGACCCTCGCTCTCGGCAGCGCTGAAAAAAGAACGCCAAAAGGACAAATGGTAACCTACGCCCTCGATGCCAGCGCGGTGCTGCGGTATCTCGACGACGAGGCCGGCTCGGATCGGGTTGCTGAAATCATAGAGTCGCACCTTGCCGGAACCTGCTCGGCGATCATGTCGGCTGTTCATTGGGGCGAGATCGCCGGAGTGACCTGCAAGTTTCACGGCAGGTCGACCATGGACCAGGTTCTGGCGCGGCTGGAAGCTTTCGGATTTGAGATCGTACCTGTAAACCCGGAACGAGCCGTTCGGGCTTCGCTCATCAAGCTCAAGAGAAAGATTCCTTATGTGGACGCTTTCGGGGTGGAACTGGCAGTGGAATCTTCTGATCGCATTCTGGTGACGGCTGATTTTGACCTGAAACCCGCGATTAAGGATGTCAAGATTGAGTTCTTGCCCGCCAAGTGACTTCAAGTTCGATTGAGGTTCCCGGCCTGCCAGTTGCAAAATGGCAACTACTTTTCGTGTCCGTTGTTCACCATATCCAGAAACGCGCGATGCACTCGCGTGTCTTGGGAAAGCTCGGGGTGAAACGTCGCGGCCATCACTTTTCCCTGCCGCACGACGACAGGGTCGCCGCCTTCGGTAGCCAGCACTTCGACTCCCTGCCCCACGCGCTCGATCTTGGGTGCTCGGATGAACACCATCTCTATGGGAGATTCGCCCAGCTTTTCATCGACAAACCGGCCCTCACGGATGGAACTGTCGACCTGGCGGCCGTAGGCATTCCGGCGGATACCGATGTCGATGGCGCCGAGTCCTGCCTGCCTGGGGTTCTCAACCTCGCTGGCCAGCAGAATCGCCCCGGCGCAGGTTCCGAAGGTGGGCTTCACCCGGACGAACTGCTTCAGCTTCTCGAAGCCGGCATCGCCCAGCAACTTGAGAAACGTGCCCGACTCGCCGCCCGGGATTACCAGCCCATCGATCTCGTCGAGTTGCTCAGGCTTTTTGACCAGCACAACTTCTGCGCTCAGCTCTTCGAGCCGTTTGCGGTGAGCGTCAAAATCGCCTTGCAGGGCAAGTACACCAATTCGCATAGGATTTTTGTGGCGCCCGCTTGACAGCCGCCGTGCCTGCCCTGAACCAAGTCGAAGGGGCAGCGGCGCTCCGGATCAGCCGCACCGGTCACACGGGGTGTACATTCGACGAAAGGTTCTTACCAGCCCCTGGTTTGCAGCATGTGCGCTTCATCCAGCGCCGCGACCGCCAGGCCCTTCATCGCTCCAGTAAGGTTCTCGCTGACTTCAAGTAATACTTTAGGATCGTTAAAGTGGGTGGCCGCGAGCACGATCGCTTTCGCGCGCTTCTCAGCTTCCTCGGGGTTGGCAAAGTTGGTTGAATCCTGCATGAAGATGCCTGAGCCGACGAACACCGACTCCGCTCCCAGTTGCATTACCAGCGCCGCGTCTGCCGGGGTGGCGATTCCGCCGGCCGAGAAGTTCGGTACCGGCAGCTTCCCTGCCTTGGCCACCATCCTGACCAGCTCGTACGGCGCCTGGTGCTCTTTCGCCTTGGCATAGAGCTCTTCTTCGCCCAGCACGGTCAGGATCTTCATCTCCTGCACGATTTGCCGCATGTGTTTCACGGCGTGGACTACGTCGCCGGTGCCGGCCTCTCCCTTGGTGCGGATCATAGCCGCGCCCTCGGCGATCCGGCGCAAGGCCTCGCCCAGATTGCGCGCGCCGCACACGAACGGGACCGTGAACGCATGCTTGTCCACGTGATGGGCTTCGTCGGCCGGGGTCAGGACTTCGGACTCGTCAATGTAATCCACGCCCAGTTCCTGAAGTATTTGCGCTTCGGCAAAATGTCCGATGCGGCATTTGGCCATCACAGGAATCGAAACTGCGGCCATGATCTCGCGAATCTTTTTGGGTGAGGCCATGCGGGCCACGCCGCCCTCGGCGCGAATTTGTGCCGGGACCCGCTCCAGCGCCATCACCGACACCGCTCCTGCCTTCTCCGCGATCACCGCCTGCTCGGCGTTGGTGACGTCCATGATGACGCCGCCCTTGAGCATTTCTGCGAGACCGGTTTTCAGGCGCAAGCTGGTCGAGTTCCCATTGTTCTGAGACATGAATTTATCTCCTCAATTTACCGCGAATCCTTACGATAGTGCCGGATTGGACTTGCCAAAAGGTCCATTTACGCTATTCTATCCATACCATTTTGGGCGTTGGAACTTAGCCGTTGGCAACAACCCTAAAGCTCGCCGCACGGTGAAACCTGCGAGTTTTTGGCCAACGACCAAACACAACGGCCAACGGCTAAACCATGCCGAAACAGGCCACATCTCTCCCGTTGAGCCTGTCGGCGCCCGCGCCGGGGACGCCGCTCTATCGCTGGTTCTATGACGAACTGCGTTCCGCCATTCTGGGAGGCCGCATCGGGCCCGGAGCCCGTCTTCCCGCGACGCGAGACCTGGCCCAGGAATACCGGCTCTCGCGAGCTACAGTGGTCACTGCATTCGAGCAACTGAAGTCCGAGGGCTACGTTGAGGGCAAGGTTGGGGCCGGGACCTACGTCAGCCAGGTGCTTCCCGACGATCTGCTGCAGGTAGCCCGCACCAGCGGTTTTGGGAGCGCGGGACCCCGACGCGTCGCATGGTCGTCCTACGCGCGGCGCTTGAAGCAGTTTCGCGGTGGTAAACCTCGCGTCACTCGAGCCTTTCGCGCCAACCTGGCTGCGCTTGATGCATTTCCGACGACGCTTTGGGCCCAGGTGTCCGCGCGCCGCCTGCGCCGCGCCTCCACGAAATTACTGGCCGGGGGCGAGGCTCTGGGATACCGCCCGCTTCGTCAAGCGGTGGCGGAGTATCTGAACGCTTCGCGCGGGGTAAAGTGCTCGGCCGAGCAGGTGCTGATTATCTCCGGCGTGCAGGAAGCGCTAGAGCGCGCCGCTCACTTGCTGCTCGATCTAGGAGATCCGGTGTGGGTAGAGGAGCCGGGCTATCCCGGCGCTGCGATTGTTTTCCGCGCGGTTGGCGCAAAGGTCTGTCCGGTGCGGGTGGCTGAGGAAGGCCTGGACCTCGAACTAGGTCAACGTCGTTGGGGGCGCGCCAAACTTGTCTACGTCACTCCCGCACACCAGTTCCCTCTCGGCGTGACCATGAGCTTGCGCCGGCGGCTGGCGCTGCTGGAGTGGGCTCGCCACTCGCGCACGCTCATCCTCGAAGACGACTATGACAGCGAGTATCGCTATTCCGGCCGCCCCATTCCGGCGCTGCAGGGGTTGGACCGCGCAGGAGTGGTGATTTTTGCCGGTAGCTTCAATGAAGTTCTGTTTCCTGCGCTGCGTCTCGGCTATCTGGTAGTGCCGCCCACAATGGTGGATCGCTTTGCCGCGGCGCAGTCGGTCAGCATGCGTCATGCCCCGCTGCTGGATCAGGCGGTGCTCTGCGACTTCATCACCGAGGGACACTTCGCGCGCCACATCCGCCGCATGCGCGAACTCTACGCCGAACGCCTTTCGGTACTCTTGCAATCGTCTCGCTCCCGGCTCGAAGGTTTGCTAGAGATTCCCAGCGTTGAAGCCGGACTGCAGACGGTTGGTTGGCTGGCATCGGGAATCCGTGCAGACCGCGCTGCTGAAGCAGCAGCCCAGCGTGACGTGGAAGTCACTCCGGTTAGTCGTTATGCTTCCCGCCGATTCTCTAAACAAGGGCTCCTGCTCGGCTTCGCTGCCGTGGATGGGCGGGAGTTACGCCGGGGAGTAGAGCAGCTAGCGCGAGCGCTGGACGCCTGCCAGCGTTGAAGGCCGATTGACAGGGCCAGCTCTGTTCCATGAACGACCGTAACTTGGTTTGCCCCGCATCGCGCCCCTAGGATTAGTCGGGCATCCCCCTTCTTACGGGAACACGGCATTGAGATTGTTTCGGCGCATTTGTAGTGACTCTGGGCGTCACGCTCGCGGTGATGTTCGTGGGCATGGAGTGGATCGCTCCAGCGGCGCTTTCCTATTACGCAGCCAGGAAGGCCCCTGCGGTTGCCAGAGTTGTTCCAGCCGAATTGAAAGACCAAAGCGTTTCCCAGGCCTCCGGCGCGCGGCTGACGTACCTCGGCTACGACTTTGAAGTTCCCTGGAACGATCTCGACGAAACCGAGACCAAGCTGTATCCCAAAGACAAACCCAACCGGGTCGTTCTTGTATTCCGGTCCGGCCTGACCCTGAAGATCACGGCTCTTCCTGCCCGCGGATGGATCGACAGTCTCCAGGGAGTGCTCAAACTCTCTCCGCAGGAGATGGAAACGATCTTCGGACACGAAGCCGTGCGGACTGACTATAATTTTGCCAAAACGCGCTACGAATTCTCCCCGGATACGATGCATCACTGGGACGTTTCTTCCAGGAGTTTCTCTCGCGAGACAAGTCTTCTGGTCATCAAGTCCCTTGCCCCGCTGAAGTGCGCTGAGACGGGAATCTTCAAGGTGCAGAACGAAAGCTTCAAGGGCTTTCAGCAAGGAAACGCAGAGACCCGCGAGAACGGTGTTGCGGTCTACCTCTATTCGGACGAAGGCAGCGTCGAGCTGATTTTCGGAGAAAGGAACTATACGAGTTCCACAGGAGTAACGCAGGCTGAGATCAATCGCATCATCCAATCCTGGCACAAAAGCATCTAGCCGCGGAGGGTTTTTCATTTCACACAAACTTCGCGAAGATTCGTGAATCGATGGGGATGAACGGCGCCCGGCCGCGCACCAGCGCGTCACCGACATTCACCTGTCTGACTCCAACCAGGGCTTGTCTTTGACTCGTCCTTTCATCTCTGGCTATCCTTGGCACCGATGGCAACCAGCACGCGGTCATCAATGCTCACCAAACCTGACCACCAGTCCTTCCTCGCTGGTGGCATGATGATCGTTCTTGCCATAGCCCTGGCGAAGTTGTTGCTGCATTGCTACTTCAATAACCGTTACGGATATTTTCGCGACGAATTTGACTACCTGGCCTGCGGCGACCACCTGGCATGGGGATACGTCGATCAGCCTCCGCTCATACCGTTTCTCGCCCGAATCAGCCGCATGGTGCTGGGTGACTCGCTACGCAGCATTCGTTTCCTGCCCGCCCTGGCATCGTCCGCCCTGGTAGTGCAAACTGCAATACTGGCTCGCGAACTCGGCGGCCGTCGCTTTGCGCTGTTATTGAGCGCGGTCACAATCCTGGTCGCGCCGCAATACCTGTCCAACGGCAGCCTCCTGGGAACAAACTGCCTTGAGCCGAACCTCTGGATGGGCTGTGCCTATTTTGCCATTCTGGCAGTCAAACGCAACCAGCCCCGCTACTGGCTGGGGTTCGGCGCGGCCGCGGGTCTGGGGATGCAGGAGAAATATTCGATCGCCCTTTTTGGTTTCGGAATTGTGGTCGGACTCCTTCTGACCGAGCAACGCCGTGTCTTCGCCAATAAATGGATTTGGCTTGGGGGCGCGGTGGCGTTCGCGATTTTTCTCCCCAACCTTCTATGGAACATCCACTACCACTGGCCCTTTGTCGAACTGATGCACAACATCAAAGCCGAGGGCCGCGATGTGGTGCTCCCTCCGTTGCCGTTTTTCTTTCAGCAGACGCTTCTTGTTCTCCCCTTTAGCGCGCCCATCTGGATCGCCGGCCTGCTGGCGTTGTTGTTCTCGGAGCGGCTGACGCCATACCGCTCTCTCGGCTGGAGCTATCTGGTCGCCTATACCGTTTTCTTCGTTCTGCATGGCAAGAACTATTACCTGGCGCCGGTTTATCCCATGCTGCTGGCGGCGGGAGCGGTCGTCATCGAAGCATATTCCGAGCGCCCACGGCGCGCCTGGTTGAAACCCGCGCTGGTGGTTGTGTTGCTGGCCGGAGGGGCGCACTTAGCGCCGGTCACGGTTCCGATGCTGTCGCCCGATCAATTCATCGCCTACATGAAAAATCTGCCCATAACCCTTCCACATATGGAACACAGCCATGCCGCGGCGATCCTGCCGCAGTGGTATGCCGACCAGTTCGGATGGCAGGAAATCGTCGTCGAGACGGCACAGGCCTGGAACCGCATCCCGGTTGCGGAGCGCGGCGATTGCGGCATCTTTGCCCAGGACTACGGACAAGCCGGCGCCGTCGACTTTTTTGGGCCGCGCTACGGCCTGCCTCGCGCCCTCAGCGGTCACCAGACATATTTTCTCTGGGGGCCGCGCGGCTATTCCGGAAACTGCCTGATCGTGCTCGACGATCGCAAGCAGACGCTGGAGAAACTCTTTGACCACGTCGAGTACGTAGGCACGTCTGTCGATAATCCATACGCTCTGGAGCGTGAGATTCCGGTCTTCATCTGCAAGGGAGCCAAATTCGGCACATTGGCCCAGCTATGGCCGAAACTGAAGAAGTGGTCCTGATCGGAGGCAATGTAGCGACGGGCGTCCTCGCCCGTCCAGTTCGAGCGACCCCCGGCAACTTTTACTTCTCCACAAACTTCGCGAACATGCGATGCGCGTCGATGGAGATGAAGAGCCCCTGTCCGCGGGCCAGTACTTCACCCTTCTGACTGAGGATCTCGCCCGCATTCACGTGTTTTCGATCCTGCGAGCTTACCGGCCATGACTCCACTCGTAGAGGTTTGTTGAGCGGCACCGGCCGCAGGTAGTCCACGGTAATCTGCGAGGTCAGTGCGATCACGTTTCGCAGCTTGTTCACTTTGCCCAAAGCCTCATCGAGAATGGTGGCGATGATGCCGCCATGGCAGTGTCCCGGGGGCCCGGTGTAGCGATCGTCCAGGCGGAAGCGGCACACAAAGCGCTGGCGTTTCTTCTCGTAGGTGAACTTCAGATGCATTCCCCCTGCGTTGTCCGGTCCGCAGACAAAGCAGCGGTTCTTCGACAGGCGGACGACATGGGTATCGTGACCGTGAGCGGGAGACTTCCTGGACATGATTGAGGGATTCTATATCGGCGTGCCTGCAGCCGTCCGTTCTGCTCGCTTCGCGTGTATTCCGTGGTTAGCGCGTCAAACTCAGGCTTGCGTCTATCACACATAGCTGTGATAGACTTCCGGGCGATCCGCAGATTTGTTTTTGATTTACTGATATTTGTTTGTGCAGGTGTCCGAATTCCACGACCCTTAGGAGGTCTGGTAGATGGGCCTCGCTCTGCTCGCGATCATCTGGCTGATCACCTTCTTTAGCACCTACTTCTTTGTGGCGAAAACCTGGTGGTTGCCGCACGGCGCTTCCACGTCAGCAGCGTTTATCGATGGTCAATTCGCCCTGACCTATGTCCTGATGGGTATAGTCTTTGTGGCGGCGCAGGGTGCGCTCGGCCTGTTTGTCTGGCAATACCGCGACCGAGCCGGGGCCGGGAAGGTCGAGTATTCCCATGGCAACACCAAGCTCGAAGTGGTATGGACCGTGCTTACCGCCATCCTGTTTGTGGGTCTGAACTTGATGGGAAGTAACGTTTGGGCACATGAGCGCTTCGCCCCGGCCGAAGCAGGAGCAATTCCTGTGGAAGTTACCGGCATGCAGTTTGCCTGGTACTTCCGCTATACCGGCCCGGACGGCAAGTTTGGGGCCACCAGCCCCACGTTGATGGATCCATCCGCTGGCAACGAAGCTGCAGTCGGGCTCGACACCTCTGATCCCGCAGCCAAGGACGACGTGGTTACCGGCACCATGTATCTGCCCGTCAATCGACAGGTGGATTTACGACTGCGCGCCGTGGACGTCATTCACAGCTTTTTCGTTCCCGGAATGCGTTTCAAGCAAGACGCAGTGCCCGGCCTCGAGATTCATATGCACTTCACGCCTATGGAAATTGGGGATTATGAAATCGCCTGCGCCGAGCTTTGCGGCCTCGGCCACTACAAAATGCACGGCATGCTGAAAGTCGTCAGCCCGGAGGATTTCGACAAGTGGCTGGCGGCACGGGAGGCGGAGAAACAATAATGGTTGCCCAGGACGCTCACGATCCTCACGGAAACGACCCGCAGGGACACGCGATTCACGCCCACGCGGCACCGACCAGCTTCATTCGTAAGTATATTTTCAGTCTCGACCACAAGGTCATCGGGCTGCAGTACTACTTTCTGGCCCTGACCGCAGTGTTCGTGGGCATGTTCCTCTCGCTGCTGATGCGCATTCACATGGTCTGGCCTTCGGCGGTTCTGCCCATCGTCGGCGAGATCAAGCCGGAGACTTATCTCAGCCTGCTCACCATGCACGGCACCATCATGGTGTTCTTCGTGCTGACGACAGCGCCCCAGGGCGGATTCGGCAACTATTTCCTGCCCATCCAGATCGGCGCTCCGGATATGGCGTTCCCCGTCCTGAACATGCTTTCGTTCTGGACCACATTCATCGCGTTCGTGGTAATTCTTGCCGCCTTCTTCGTCACCGGGGGCGCTCCACTGCACGGCTGGACGGGCTACGCGCCTCTCAGTGCGTTGCAGAGCGCGGGACCAGGGGAACAACTGGGCGCGGACTTGTGGATCACCAGCATCGCCATCTTCTGTGTCGCGTCGTTGATGGGTGCGCTGAACTTCATCACTACCGTTCTGGATTTACGGGCCAAGGGCATGACCATGATGCGCATGCCGCTGACGGTATGGTCGTGGTTCATCACCGCCATCCTCGGATTGCTGGCCTTCGGCGTCCTGCTGTCGGCTGGGATTCTGCTGCTGCTGGATCGCAACCTCGGCACCAGTTTCTACGTTCCGCTGGTGGTCGTGAACGGCCAGATCATGGGACATAAGGGCGGCTCGCCCCTGCTCTGGCAACACCTGTTCTGGTTCTTCGGACATCCCGAGGTCTACATCGCTATTCTGCCCGGCATGGGCGTGGCTTCGCAGCTGATCTCCACCTTCTCGCGCAAGCCGATCTTCGGCTACAAGGCGATGGTTTACGCCATCATGGGCATCGGATTCCTTGGCTTCATGGTCTGGGGCCACCACATGTTCATGAGCGGCATGAGCCCCTATTCGGCTTTCGCATTTTCCATTATGACGATGGCCATCGGGGTACCATCGGCCATCAAGACCTTCAACTGGTTAGGCACAATCCGTGGCGGACGGGTGCGTTTTCAGACCCCGATGCTCTACGCCATAGGATTCGTTTCCCTGTTCGTCTCTGGTGGACTGAGCGGCCCGTTCCTGGCCCAGCCAGTGCTCGACATTCCGTTACATGACACTGCATTCGTGGTCGGACACTTCCACCTGATCATGGGCGTGGCCGCGATCTTCGGCATGTTTGGTGGAACCTATTACTGGTTCCCCAAGATGTTCGGGCGCATGATGAACGAGACCTGGGGCCGGGTCCACTTCTTTCTGACCCTGGCCGGAACCTACGCGATCTTCATGCCCATGCATTATCTCGGCATGGCGGGACAGCCTCGGCGCTACTCTCAGTTCACCGAGCTGGCTTATCTGCAGCACCTGATCCCGCTGAACAAGTTCATGACTTATGCGGCAATTATCACGATCGGGGCCCAGTTCATCTTCGTGATCAATCTCTTCTGGAGCATGTTCAAGGGTCCGAAGGCCAGCGACAATCCCTGGGAGGCAACCACGCTGGAATGGACCACGACCACGCCGCCTCCGCATGACAACTTTGGTGGAAAGACCCCGGTTGTTTATCACGGTCCGTACGAGTACAGCGTGCCGGGAGCGCCCAAGGATTACGTAATGCAGACCGACCCGTCGACGGTAACGACACACTGACGTAGCGCCGGCATCCCTGCCGGCTGTCGGGAGGGCATCTTGCCCTCTCCACGCGGGCGAGACGCCTCCGCGGCAGCCGCCGGGACGGCGGCGCTACAAAAGGCAAGATGGCGACTTTGAGTTCAACAGTTACGATCACAGATCGCTCGGTCAAAGAGCGCGCGGTCAAGGACCCGAAAACCGGCTACGGCAGCGGAAGCACTCGTCCGCCGGTCCCGGGCGGTGGCGGCGGCGACCACGGCGGTAATGGGTCCCCTGACTACGGCCAACGCTTGCGGCGCACCCGCTTAGGCCTACTGGTGGGCCTGGTCGCCAGCACTATGCTGTTCGTTTCCTTTACCAGCGTTTACATTATCCGTCGCGGCCTGCCCACCCTTGACGACCGTACCGGCGGCTATGTTCGCGATTGGCTGCAGGTGAATTTACCTACGGGATTGCTGCTGGTGAACACGGCGTTACTTGTCTTGAGCAGCATTACGGTGGAGCTGGCACGGCGGCAGATCACGCGCCAGGCAGCGCTGGCCCCCGTGCAGTCCATTCCTGGAGTGTCGATCGGGAAAGAGCGCAATTTCCCCTGGCTGGGCGCAACTGTCCTGCTCGGGCTGGCCTTTCTGACCGGACAGTGGATGGCTTGGCGAGAGTTGGGGAATCGCGGATTCTACATTGCGACCAGTCCCAGCAGTTCCATGGTTTATCTCCTCACTGCGTCCCATGCCATTCACCTGGCAGGAGGTCTGCTGGTTTTGCTATACGCCGTGGCTACGGCGATGCTTCACCGGCCAGTAGAAGACCGCCGGATCGTAGTAGACGTGACCGCCTGGTATTGGCACTTCATGGCCGTGGTTTGGATTTACGTCTTCGCTCTTTTAGAGTTCGTGCGTTAGTGTCGCTTGTCGGCGTTTGCGTTACGGAAGTATAGGGTCAGGGCATCAGGTGGTTGATTTTTTAAGAGCACCAGGAGACCAAACCCATGTCAGATGTCGCGGTGCAGCAAGGGACGGGGGTTTACGAACCTTCCCTGTTCGGCACCTATTCCAAGAAAATCGGGATGTGGCTGTTTCTGCTCTCCGATTCTCTGACGTTCGGAGCGCTGCTGTACGCCTATACCTACGGCCGCGTGTCCACGCCGAACTGGCCCACTCCCTTCCATTCCGAGAGCATCAGAAACGCGACTTTTATGACCGCGTTCCTGCTAACCAGTTCGCTGACCATGGTTTTTGCCGTGCGCGCCGCCGCCCTGGGAGACCAGAAAGCCCAACGACGCTGGCTGCTGGCTACCATGGCTTGTGGACTCGGATTCGTCGTCCTCCACGGCCGCGAGTGGACCAACCTGATCGCGGAAGGATTGAGTTTGCCGGTGTTCCCTGTCCCTCCCGGACACGCAGGCAATCCCGAGTTTGCGGACGTAACCAAAACCGTGCCCCAGTTCGCTGCCACTTTTTTCGGCCTGACTGGAATGCACATGCTGCACGTCACTCTGGGCGTGGTCTACCTGGGCGTGATTGCGCTGCGAAAGTGGTTCATCCCGGTTCTCCTCGGACTGTGGCTGATAGCCTGGCAGGCGACGCCGGTCTACAGCCCGTTCCACTATGGTGCCCATGTGCTCCTGGTTGCGGCCATCGTGATCTCGATTATTCTCTGGTTGAAGCCCAAGGTATACGACGCCTCCGACGTTGAGGTGGCGGGTCTTTACTGGCACTTCGTCGACCTAGTCTGGATGTTCATCTTCCCGCTGGTTTACCTGATGTCGACGAGGATTGTTTAGCAGAGGAACGCATCGCAGATAAAAATATCGAGGAGCGCTATTCCCAATGATGGATGCAACCCAGTTAGCGATCGAACACCAGGTGGCCGAGGAGCAAACGCATCACCCCAAAAGCCAGTTCTTGTGGGTGTGGGCCGCTCTGCTGGTCATGACCGGCATCGAAGTCTGGCTCGCCTACCAGAACATGGAACTCATTCGAATGCTGTTCATTCTGATGGGATTGTCGGTCATCAAGGCCGCGCTCATCATTGCATACTTCATGCACATGAAGTTTGAGATCTCAGCCATGAAGTGGGTTACCATGAGTTCGCTGGTATTTTGCCTGGCCATGATGCTGGTCTTTCTGCCCGATGCGTTTCGGATTCTGCACCTGGGCGTGGGCTTAACCACGGTACCGAAATGAAGTTGCAATTTGCCACACTCGCGTCGGTTCTGTTGCTGTGGGCCGCACCCGCCTTCGGCCAGGGATGCGCCATGTGCTACAGCTCGGCCGCTGGCTCAACCAAAGAAGGCCAGAATGCCCTTAGCCGCGGCGTCCTGGTGCTGCTGCTTCCTCCCGTGGGCTTCATGACGCTTGGAGCAGGCATGGCAGTCCGTTACAGCAGGAACCGGGATCGAGAAAAGCAATCAAATAAGCTTTAAGCGGTCATTCTTGACAGCCGCGTACCGACTAAAGGTACTTGAGAAGAAGCACCATGACAGGTTCAAGGCTCCGATGACTCGGGGCCTTTTGTTTTTCGTGCCCCATTAGTTGTCCCGGCGAAGAACGCCAGTCTCTCCCTCTGCACCAACCACTCACCTTGCCTTATAATAGAAAATTCGCTAGCCGCTCCTGAGACCATCTGGGCGCCCTCCGCAGGGTAGATGGCCATGCGGCGGCGACGGTCCCCCTTTACTGATGTCCACGGAAACGATTGTTGTTCGCGGTGCCCGGGTTCACAACCTCAAAAACGTGGACTTTGAAATTCCTCATAATTCCCTGACCGTGGTCACGGGTGTTTCAGGCTCCGGCAAATCGTCCCTTGCATTCGATACCATCTATGCTGAAGGCCAACGGCGCTATGTCGAGTCGCTCTCGGCGTATGCGCGCCAGTTCCTGGAGCGCATCGAGAAGCCCGATGCCGATGTCATCGACGGCATCGCCCCGGCTGTCGCCATCCGCCAGAAAAACACCACCCGCAATCCTCGCTCAACGGTAGCCACCGCCACTGAAATCTATGACTACCTGAGGCTGTTATTCGCCCGGGTCGGCCGGACGTACTGTCTGCAATGCGGCCAGGAAGTCAAAAAAGACACCGTGGACGAGGTAACCGCGACCCTGTTGGCGCTGGGCGAAGGCACTCGCCTGAACGTACTGTTCCCGTTGCTGGGCGGCGTTTCAACGGCTAGCCCCCAGACCAAGAAAAGTAGCGCCGGCGTCCGTTCGACTACGCTCAGGGCAGGCCCGCCGGCTGTCCCGAGGGCGTCCCGCCCTCGGCGCACTTCGGTCACGACCATCTCTGATCAATTAAAGACCCGCCTTTCTGAACTCCGCCAGCGCGGTTTCAACCGTCTCTACCAGAACGGCCAGATTTTCGAGTTCTCCACCCCAGAGTCGCTCCTCGACGTCGACTTCAGCCAGCCAGTCTTCCTGCTGGTGGACCGCCTGGTGGTGGCTCCAGACGCCCGGGCCCGCATCGTGGACGCGATCGAAATCAGCTATCGTGAGGCGGGTGAAGTCATCTTCGAGACTGCCCCACGCGACGATCAGCCGTCGCAAAAGCTGCGCTTTTCCCAGCGCTTCGAATGCAAACAGTGCAACCTGCGCTACGAGGAACCTGAGCCGCGACTGTTTTCCTTCAACAACCCGTACGGCGCCTGCCCGCGCTGCCAGGGCTTCGGCAACACCATCGACTTTGACCTTGATCTGGTGATTCCGGACAAATCGAAGACCTTGAACGAAGGCGCGATCGAGCCCTGGACCAAGCCCAAATATCGCCCGCTGTTTACCGAACTGAAACGCTTCGCCAAGCAGGCAACTATCCCACTCGATGTCCCCTGGGCCGAGCTCGATCCCGAGCATCGCCGCATGATCATCGAGGGCGAAGGCAAGTTTGCTGGCGTGCGTGGCTTCTTCAATCATCTCGAACGCAAGAAATACAAGCTGCACGTACGTGTCTTTCTCAGCCGCTATCGCGGGTACTCGACGTGCTCGGCCTGCGGTGGCGCCCGCCTTCGCATCGAAGCCCAGCAGGTCAGGATCACCGGCAAGAACATTTGCCAGATCACCAGCATGACGGTGGAGGAAACTTCCAACTTCTTCGCCCAGCTCAAGCTCAGCCAGCAGGAATCTGCCATTGCCGACAAGCTGCTGCAGGAAATCCACGAGCGGCTGCAATTCCTGATCGATGTAGGTCTGGAATATCTGACCCTGGACCGCCTGGCTTCAACCCTTTCAGGCGGCGAAGCACAGCGCATCCAGCTTGCAACTTCGCTCGGATCACACCTGGTCGGGACGCTGTACGTGCTGGATGAGCCCTCCATCGGCTTGCACAGTCGAGACACCCATCGCCTTATCAAGATTTTGCACGATCTGCGCGACCTGGGAAATACCATCCTGGTGGTTGAGCACGATCCCGACGTGATGCGCGCCTCCGACCGCATTCTCGATCTGGGGCCCGGCGCGGGCGAAAGCGGCGGCCAGGTCATTGCGGCGGGAAACTATGACGACATATTGAAAACTCCAGGCTCGCTGACCGGGCGCTATCTCTCGGGAGAACTCCGCATCCAGCTTCCCGCGGTCCGCCGCAAGCCGGGCTCGCGGCAGATCAAAATCCTCGGGGCTCGCGCGCACAATCTGAAGAATATCGATCTGGTGTTGCCTTTGGGCATGCTGGTCGCCATCACCGGAGTTTCCGGGTCGGGCAAGTCCACACTGCTGCATGACGTGCTGTTTCAAGCCTTGTCTGCCGCAAAGAAGCAGGCCAACGGAGATCCAATACCTTCTGCCGACTGGAGCGAACTCGAAGGCGACGATCTCATCGACGACGTCATCCTGGTGGATCAGTCTCCGATTGGCCGGACTCCGCGTTCTAATCCGGTTACCTACATAAAGGCCTTCGATGGAATCCGCGATCTGTTCGCCTCTCTGCCCGAGGCGAAAAAGCGTGGCTTCACCGCCGGCCACTTTTCCTTCAACATTCCCGGCGGCCGATGCGAGACCTGCCAGGGCGACGGTACAGTCACCGTGGAAATGCAATTTCTTGCCGACGTCGAACTCATCTGCGAAGAGTGCAAGGGCGCGCGCTACAAGCCGCAGGTCCTCGAAGTGCGGTATCGCGGCAAGAACATACACGAAGTCCTCGACTTAACAGTGAAAGAGGCGCTGCACTTTTTCTCCGGCGTGCCCAAGATCGTAGACAAGCTGCGCGTGCTGGAAGAAGTTGGCCTGGGATACCTGCGGCTGGGCCAGTCTGCTACCACGCTTTCGGGCGGGGAGGCGCAACGCATGAAGCTGGCCGCCCACCTGCAGCCGGCGTCGCGCGACATCGGACGGCCGTCGACTGCCGCCGAGCGCGCCCGCCGGCGCAATCGCATGCTATACATCTTCGATGAGCCCACGACCGGACTCCACTTCGACGATGTCAGCAAACTACTCTCCGCCTTCCGACGTCTAATCGATGCAGGAGGCTCGATCCTGGTGATCGAGCACAATCTGGAAGTAATCAAGACAGCGGATTGGGTCATTGACCTTGGCCCGGAAGGTGGCGAACGCGGCGGTTACGTGGTCGGAGCCGGTCCGCCGGAGGCCATCGCCAAGCTGCCGAATTCGTATACTGGAAAGTTTCTGGCTCGAGTGTTGAATGGAAACGGACTGCCGAAAAACAGCCACAAGTAGGCTCTCCGCCCATGTGGCGACGGGCGCCCTCGCCCGCTCATTGGAGCAAAGCTCCGCAGTTTTCTCTCCACAATTTGAGCACATACAAGCACTGGCGAGCTCTGCTCGCCGGCTCAGACGAGGAGGTCTGGGCCTATGTGTGCTGGTGATCATCGTGGCCCTTGCTGGTTTCGCGGTCGCCCAGACCAGCGGCAAGACCGTACACCACCACAAAGTCCAAGTAGAGGATCCCTCATCCCCTCCAGAGCTCATCCAGGCGGAGACTGCGATCGAGAAGCAGGACTACGCAACCGCAGAGCCTTTGCTGAAAAAAGTGGTCGCCAGCGATCCGGACAACTTCGCCGCCTGGTTTGACCTGGGATTTCTTTACAACGCGCAAGGCAAAAATGAAGACTCGATTGCCGCGTACCGCAAATCCGTCGCCGCCAAGGCTGGCGTGTTCGAGTCCAATCTCAATTTAGGCCTGATGCTGGTCAAGGCCGGCCAGCCCGATGCGGAGCAGTTTCTGCGCGCGGCCACCAAGCTGAAACCTACTTCGCATGTCGCGGAAGGCCAGGCGCGCGCCTGGTTGTCCCTCGGACACGTCATCGAGACCACGAATCCCAACGGCGCGATCGAGGCCTATACCCAAGCCGCCCATCTCGATCCCAAGGATCCCGAGCCGCATCTTTCCGCCGGCCCGCTGCTGGAGGCGCAGAATCGCTACGCCGACGCCGAGCAGGAATACAAGCAGGCATTTGCTCTCGATCCGTCCTCTACCGACGCCCTCACCGGCATGGCCAACATCTACATGCGCGGGCATCGATTCACCGAAGCCGAAGATATCCTGCGCAAGCTGGTCGCCCTGCATCCCATGGATGCAGGCGCCCACATGCAACTGGGGCGCATGTTGGCTGCGGATGAGCAGCCCGACCCTGCGATCGCCGAGTTGCAGGAGGCGCTGAAACTGGCTCCCAATGATGCCAGCGTGCAACGCGATCTTGGGGACCTGTACATTGACGCGAGAAAGTACGATCTGGCGGAAGTCCAGTTCCGGTCGCTGCTGGCGACTACGCCGAATGATCCCGAAGTGCATTACGGCCTGGGCAGGGTTCTCCTCAAGCAACGCAAGTTCCCCGAGGCCGAGCAGGAATTGCTCACAGCCATCAAGCTCAAACCCGACCTGGGCCCCGCGTACAGTGATTTGGCTGGAGCCGCCAATGAAACCAAGAATTACGAACTGGTGATCAAGGTGCTGGATGCCCGCGCGAAGATTCTTCCTGAAATGCCGATTGGTTATTTCCTGCGGGCCACCGCGTATGACCACTTGCGCGAGTACAAGCCGGCAGCAGAGAATTATCATCGTTTTCTTGCAACCTCGACTGGGCAGTTTCCCGATCAGGAATGGCAGGCCCGCCATCGCCTGATTACGATCGAACCCAGGAAATGACACAAGATGCGTATCCGCGTAACGATTCTCGTTCTTCTGGCGGTAGTCTCTCTGGCATCGTTCGGGCGCGCCGACGACGCCCTCCAGCAGCAGATCGCCCGGGCCGACTCCGCGCCGCCCGGCGAACGCCCCGCGCTTTATATCCGCATCGCTCACCAGCAGGCCGATGCCGCGGACAAGCTCTACCAGCAGGGTGACGCGGAAGCCGGGAACAAGGCGCTGAACGACGTCGTGACTTATGCAGGCAAAGCCAGTGATGCGTCCGCCGCTACCGGCAAGCGGCTGAAGGATACGGAGATTGCGGTGCGCAAAATGTCAGAAAAATTTCGCGATGTCAAACGCACCCTTCCCTTTGAAGATCAGGCCCCGGTGCAGCAGGCCATTGATAGTCTGGAAAAGATGAGGACCGATCTCCTTGCCGTCATGTTCGGAAAAAAGGGGAAAAAATGAGACGGGTCGATAAGAAGTTGGCGGGGTGCGCTCTTGCGCTGCTGCTGCTTTTGCCGCTGCAGGCACAGCGCAAGCGTGATGCACTCACGGCTCCCGAGGTCGATCAATTGCGCGACGCCGCCCTGGAGCCCGACCTGCGCCTCAAGCTGTACGTCACCTTCGCCCGCGCCCGGCTGGTCTCCTTGGAACAGGCACGATCCGATCCCAAAACCACTGACCGTGGTAGTCTTACCCACGATTGGCTGCAGGACTTCCTCGACGTCTATGACGAGCTGAACGAAAATATCGACACCTACGTCGATCGCAAATCCGATCTGCGCAAGGTGCTGAAGACGGTCATCGAAGCCGACACTGAGTTCCAGGCTAAGCTTCGGGCTCTGCGAGATGCCGCCAGCACCGCGAAAGAGGAAGCCAAGCAATACGAATTTCTGCTTTCCAATGCGCTCGAAACCGTGGATGCCAGCGCTCAGGATCACCGCCAGTTGCTGACCGAGCAGGAAGAAGCCTTCAAACACAAGAAGCCGGCAAAGCCGTAAATCGTCTTTCTTTGCGTCCTTAGCGCCCTTTGCGGTTAAAGAAGTTTGTCATGCTAATCTAACCGCACGGTGCGTAACGGCCCTCTTCACATCTTTGAGGAAGCACATCGGGAACTTCGCCCAGGCGCATCCCTGCCTGAGCTAACCGTCGAATTCTTCCCGTTCACCAGCATCAAGAACACCATCCGGATGCGCCAGGGCAAGCTGCTGGTACGTCTTTCGGACCTGCTCGAAGGCGCGCCCGAAACTGTTTTGCGGGCCATCGCACATATCCTTCTGGCCAAGATGTATCGCAAGCCGGTTGAGCGTGAACCCGCGACCCGTTACCGCCGTTACGTTTCAAGCCACGACATTAGCCGAAAAGCTCACCTGATGCGCCAGGTGCGTGGCCGCAAGCAGCTACATTCCGCCCAGGGCCGGACCTACGATCTGGAGGCAGTCTTCGAGGGTCTCAACCGGCGGTTCTTCCACGGCCTCCTGGCGCGCCCGCAGATGACCTGGAGCCGCGACCACGCCCGCAATCACCTGGGACACTACGATCCGGCTCACAATGCGATCGTGGTCAGTCGAATCTTTGACCATCCCCGCGTCCCGCGTTACGCCGTCGATTACATCGTGTACCACGAGATGCTGCATCTGAAGCATCCGGTGAAATTGCGCGGCAGCCGCAGGTGCGTGCACTCGGCAGAATTTCAGGCGGAGGAGAAGCTGTTCCCGCGGCTGGAAGAGGTTAAGCGCTTCCTGAGACACATGTAGCGTTCCCTAAGAAGCACAGCCTTGGGGAAGGGCACGACTCGAGTCGTGCCATCACGCACTGAATGGGTGCAGCATTGGCCGCTGCGGTTTGCTGTTTCGCCACGCAGCGAGGGCGAGACGCCCTCGCGACAGCCGGCGGGACGCCGGCGCTACATGTTCAGTGCGCGGAATGAAGGCGTGCCCGAGCCTCTCCGTTGACGCATCACCCCCCGAAGACTATTCTTAGTGCAGCACTTTGTGAACGTGCTTATTGCAACTTGATTGCAATAAGGCAAGATATCCATAACATGTTGCAAGCATTCATCGTCACTTTACGGGAGGGCGTCGAGGCCGCGCTGATCGTCGGCATCACCTTGGCCTATCTGGCCAAGATCGGCCGGCCGGAGTTGCGCAAGCCGGTTTTTGCCGCCCTGGCTGCCGCGTTTCTGGGCAGCATCGGAGTCGCCCTCCTTCTGTCCCGGACCCAATGGAATCAGGACATATTTGAAGGCTGGGTCATGCTGGCGGCCGCATTTTTTGTCGTCACTATGATCATTTTCATGATGAAGACGGGTCGCGCCCTTAAGGGACACATCGAAGGCAAGGTCGGCTCCCTGGCCGGCCGAAACGCCGCCTTCGGCCTGTTTCTGTTCGTCTTTCTGATGGTCCTCCGCGAGGGCGTAGAAACTGTTCTGATCCTCGGCGCCGTGTCGCTGAACTCCACCGAACTGCTCAGCTTCCTGGGCACCTTAATGGGCGTAATTGTCGCCATCCTGTTTGGCGTTATGTTCGTCAAGGGCAGCGTGCGCATCAACCTGCAGAAGTTCTTTCGGGTGACGACTGTCATCCTGTTCTTCGTGGCCGCGCAGCTGATCATTTCCGGTCTGCACGAGCTTTCCGAGAACGGCGTCCTGCCGTCCTCGCGCGAGGAGATGGCCCTGATCGGCCCCATCGTGCGCAACGATCTTTTCTTTTTCATAACCATCGTTGCCCTGGCGGCTCTGATGGTGCTCTTCGAGGTCAAGCGCCGTGAACCCGCCGCCCTGCCCGCTTCCGCAGCCGAGCGCCGCAAAGCTCTTTGGAGTGCGCGGCGGGAGCGTATGTGGATGATTTCGGTCTATGCCACTTCCTTCCTATTCATCGTGATGGTCACGGCCGAATTTATCTACGCCAAGAGTGTCAGCGCGCTTACGCCCGCGACTACCGTCAGCTTCGTGAACCGGCAAGTGAGTATTCCGCTGGCCCAGGTCTCAGACGGCGATCTTCATCGCTTCGAAGCCAAGGAAAACGGCACCGCGATCCGCTTCTGGCTGTACCGGAAACCGGACGGCAAAGTGGCCACTGTTTTCGATGCCTGCCAGATCTGCGGTCCAGTGGGCTTCTACAAAGGTCCGAACGGGGTGGTTTGCAAGAACTGCGCCGCTCCTATCAACGGGCAGTCCGTGGGCATGACCGGAGGCTGCAACCCGGTTCCCTTGCAGGCCACACAGACCGCCGACGCGATCATCATCCAGGAGACGGACATCGCGGCCGGCGCCCGCATGTTCCAGCAATAAAACATGTTCCTGCGTCTGCTTTACGAATCCTTCCGGCGACAGAAGCGGCGGAAGCTGCTGGCCGGGGTTGCCATCATGCTCGGAGTCGGCGTGGCCACCGCGATGATCGCTGTAGCCACCGATATCGGCGATAAGATCAGCCGCGAACTGCGCACCTACGGAGCCAACCTGATCGTTACTCCCCAGGACGACTCGCTGGATGTCCAAATTGGTGGTGTGAACCTGAAGCCGCCCAACGACGGCGCTTACCTCAACGAGGCCGATCTCCCCAAAATTAGAGGGATGTTCTGGCACAACAACATTGTGGGCTTCGCCCCCATGTTGCCGGTCAGTGTAAGCCTGGGAGATGAACGGAACCTAACGTTGCTCGGAACCTATTTCGCCCGGAACGTTGTGTTTGGGAAACAGGATTTCATCACCGGGGTTCGGACGACCCATCCCTGGTGGAGAGTTCAGGGTTCCTGGCCGGATGACAGTTCCGCTGACGTTCTGGTAGGCGATCATTTGGCCGCCAGGCTCAATTTGAAAGCCGGCCAGAAACTTGAAATCGCGGGTCAGCCGCACGCCATTGTTGGCATTCTCTCCACAGGCGGGGCGGAGGACAATGAGCTCGTCGCTCCTCTTTCCCTTGCACAGCAGATTCTCGGCCAGCCCGGTGCGGTGCGGCGAGTTTACGTAAGCGCTATGACCAAGCCCGAAGACGCCTTCGCGCGCCGCGATCCGAAAAGCATGTCGCCGGAGATGTACGACCGCTGGTACTGTTCGCCCTACGCGCAATCCATTGCCTTCCAGTTGCAGGAAGCCATCCCTCATTCTCACGCCGAGCAGATTCGCCAGGTGGCGCAGAACGAAGGCAGCGTGCTCTCACGAATCAAGGGGCTCATGCTCCTGATTACGCTCGCCGCACTATTGGCGTCTGCGCTGGCGGTTTCGGCCTCGATGGCGACCGCAGTATTGGAGCGGCGCAGCGAAGTAGGTCTGATGAAGGCCCTTGGCGCCGGCAATCTGGCCGTTGCTGTCCTGTTTTTCGCAGAGGCCACACTGCTGGCTTTGATTGCGGGTACCGTGGGTTTTGCCGGAGGTGCGCTATTGGCCCGCGTGATTGGACATTCCATTTTCGATGCCCAGATTACGATCCAGCCGGTGCTGTTGCCTGTCATTCTTGCCATCGCGGTGATTGTCACTTTTGGTGGTAGTGCTGCGGCCATCCGGCGGGCGGTGAGGTTTGACCCCGTGTTCGCGCTGCGAGGTGAGGTTTGAGCTCTAGAGCGATTGACCATACCGCCCGCGGTCGCGGGGCAGCACCACATACGTCGATGTTCCTGCGCATGCTGGTGCGTGCCGCGGTACTGCGGCGGGGACGAGCCGCTTCCGCACTGCTCGCGATGGTGGTGGCAGCAGCGGTAGCCACGGCAATGCTCAATCTCTACGTTGACGTGCAATCCAAACTGCGACGCGAATTCCGGAAGTATGGCGCCAATGTCGTAGTGGTAGCGAAGGACGGACAGAAGTTGCCTGCCAATACCTTATCGACAGCCACGTCTGTGCTAGGCAATTCCGGCCTGGCGGTGCCATTTGCCTATGCCGTGGCCCGCACTCCTGAGGGCCGATCGATCGTTGTTGCCGGAACTGACCTCGAGCAAGTGCAGAAGCTGGATAGCTGGTGGTCGGTGACGACGTGGCCGAAGGCAGCGCACGACGCCCTGGTCGGCAGTCGCGCTCTTGCAGTGACAGGCTCGCTGGGAAAGCCTCTGGATCTCAGCTTTCAGGGACGTACCATACATATGAATCCGGTGGGCACGTTGCAAACCGGCGCCGCTGAGGACAGCAGGATTTACATTTCACTCGCCGAATTCACCGACTGGACTCACGTGCCATATTCCACCGTCGAAATCTCGGCGTCCGGCTCACCCGAAGAGGTTAACGCCACAATTGAACGGCTTACCCAGGCCCTGCCCGGCGCCGAGGTCCGGCCGGTACGCCAGATCATGGAAGCTGAGGCTCAAGTCCTGGGCAAGATGCGGGCCACGCTTCTGGTAGCGTCTGTACTGATCGTTTTTACCGCCGCCGTGTGCGTGCTTGCCACTTTGACCGGATGGGTTTCCGATCGCCGCCGCGACTTTGCCCTGATGAAAGCCCTGGGCGCATCCGGCAGGATGATTCAGGGCTTCTTCGCCGCCGAAGCCGCCGCGATCGGGGCGGTGGGAGCGATCATCGGCTTCACGCTGGGAGTCGGAGTCGCGATCTGGATCGGGAGGATCAATTTCCACGCGCCCATTAGCCCGCGCTTTGCCATCTTCCCGGTAATTCTGGCGGGCAGTATAGCCATCTCCCTGGCGGCCGCGATTGTTCCGATCTCTCTGCTTCGGCGGGTTCAACCTGCCACGATCCTGAGGGGGGAATGACGTGATCAGACTGAATCATGTGACCCGTCTGTACCCTGCCCAGGCCGAAACCAATAGTGGTGCGGGAAACATCCGCGCCCTGGATGATGTCTCTCTCCAGGTTGAGCCCGGTGAGTGGCTGGCGGTCATGGGCCCGTCAGGGTCCGGCAAGTCTACGCTGGTCAACCTGGTCGGCTGTCTCGATCGCCCCACCGCGGGCCAGATCTGGCTGGACGGCGAAAACGTGGCCAAAATTTCCGCCCAGGAATTGAACCGCGCCCGCGCGGAAAAAGTCGGCTTCATCTTCCAGCAATTTCACCTGATCCCGTACCTCACCGCCTTGGAGAATGTCATGCTAGCCCAGTACTTTCACAGCATGACTGACGAGCAGGAAGCGCTCGACGCCCTGGCGCATGTTGGGTTGAAAGATCGTGCCCAGCACCTTCCGGCACAGCTCTCCGGCGGAGAACAGCAACGGGTCTGCATCGCCCGCGCTTTGATCAACGATCCCAAGATCGTTCTGGCCGACGAGCCCACAGGCAATCTGGACGCAGTCAACGAAGAGATCGTCCTGCGCCTGCTGCGCGAACTGCATCATCAGGGACGCACCATCGTAATGGTTACCCACGACCCCGTCGTCGCCCGCCTGGCGGACCGGAGAATCGAGTTACATCACGGAAAGATTGCCGAGCAGGAAGTGTTCGCCATGGCCGACGAGGAGCAATTCGACGAAGTCCTGGAGGAACTCTGGGCGGTGGCCGAGCACGGCGAAATTGCCGAGATCGGGCGCATGGAAGTACACGGCGCATTGCCGGTAAGCATCGCGGTCGAGAAGATGACCGCGCTCGGGCTGGTCACCAGCCGGCCGCATCCGCCGGAAGCCCACAATCACAAGCCCTTCGTGAATCCCTGTCATGAGGCTCTCAAGCCTTCGGGCGTTTCTACGGGCGACGGCAGCATGATCGTGGAACTCACCGCACGGGGACGCCAGCGCGCCGCCGATATCATCCGCCGTCATCGCCTGGCGGAGCGACTCTTCACCGATAGCCTGGCGCTCGACAGCGAGTCGGAAATCGAACAGCAGGCATGCAAGTTCGAGCACATCCTTTCCCCGGAAGCCACGGACAAAATCTGCACTTTCCTGGGCCATCCCCGCACGTGCCCGCACGGCGCGGCAATTCCGCCGGGTCCGTGCTGCGGGCGCAACCTCGAAGGACGCGACGCGGACTTCACAGCGCGTGAAGTGGAGAAGACAAAGCTCTAACCGCACAGGACGCAAAGATCGCAAAGAAGTTCTTTGCGTTCTTTGCGGTTAAGATTTTTCGGGAAGACGGCGAAGCTCATTAATTAAATGTCGGCGAAGGCTCTCCTGACGTGAGCCTGGCTCAGATACCACAGCACCAGCAGATCGATGCCTAGGCGGACCGAACTCACCATCACGCCAAAAATCCTGAAGTGAAGAAGCGCCAGCATGAGTCCGAGCGATGCGCCTACCGCCCCCAGGACGCATAGGACCATGGTGGCGACCCTGCCCCAATTCCTCAAATTCCACAGCCCGAAGCCCAGTACGACAAACAGGACGGCAAACACGAGAATGATCACCCCCACCATCATTCCCGTGCCTCCGACAATCCCGGCGGCGGGGTCCCCGAGCCTGCTGGTGCGAGCGAGGATCGCGCCCAACACTCCCAATCCCAGGCCTGAGGCGATCGCCACAAAAGTCAGCAGAGTCGCAATAAAGAATTCAAACAGCGCCAGGATGGTTACGCCGACTGGCCTTTCCATTTTTCCCTCCCTGACTTATTTTTCAGACCAGTTTTTCTTCCTGACCAGCGAATCATCGAGACTTATAAAACCCGGTGCCCAAGCCCCACTATTTAGCTTTCTTCCAGACCACATCCTCGTTGTTCCTGCGGTCAATTATGGCATCCACCTTGCCGCCATCACCGCGCCGGAATAGACGGCGGCCCTCGACCCCTTTTCGGAAAAATATGTCGGTTGATTCCGGCACCAAAAGAACCTTGGCACCGCCGGTCCGCTGCACGTACAACTCGCCATCTTGGACGGAAACCGCCTGGGTCACGCCTGGAGCCAGTTCATATGTTCCGACCCACTCGGCGTACATTTTCCTATCCGCTTTGCCGGGAGCCGGATCCTCGTAATAGCGAAGCATCTGGCCGGCAACGATCTGCCATCGGCCGTCGCGGTACATCCACGTGTCCGTACCGTGATACCGGGCCGTCATGTTCTGGCCGAAGATGGTTTCGGTCTCATCGAGATCGTAACTCAGGATCGCGGTGTCACCCTGAATATGGCTCTTCGGATTCACCAGCTTGATATCTCCGGAGTAGCCTTTGGGAAGGGGCGTGACGTCCTTCACCAATGCCGCCTTGTCCATGCTTCGTCCCTTTTCGTCGAAGTACATGCTGTCCTCGGCAAAGTATTTTTTCCATGGAGCCTGGTCGCCGGCGGCTACACCGTCGAACATCTCCTGAGTATTGTGGACCAGCTCGGCCTGCGTGATCGGGCTGGGTTTCGCGGCTACGCACGCCGTTGCCGCCGCGAGTGTTATCCAGGTGGCGAAACATGCGATGAACTTCACTCTGCGCTGCATCACTCCGCCCTCCATCCCGATTAAAGTCGGGGAGTTGTACACATCTTCAATGACTCAGCGGATTGTATCCCCAAAAATGACTGCTCCCGTTATGATGAATTGCATCGCAATCCATGACCACCCGGCGACCCTGTATCGGCGTGTTTGATTCCGGCTTTGGCGGCTTGACCGTGCTCAAGGAATTGATCGCGCTCGCGCCCGAGGCTGACTACCTTTATTTCGGAGACACGGCGCGACTCCCCTACGGATCGAAGTCAGCCGACACGGTTGCCCGGTACGCGGTCGGAGCCGTGCAGTATCTGGAAAAGCATGGCGCGCAGATGCTGGTGATCGCATGCAACACGGCCACCGCTCTCGCTCTGGACGAGATTACCCAGGCTTCCAGTGTTCCTGTTGTGGGCGTCGTGGAACCCGGCGCCGCGCGCGCTTCCGCCGCCAGCCAGACCCGCAGAGTCGTGGTTATCGGCACCGAAGCGACTATCAGCAGCCACGCCTACTCGATTGCTCTACAAGCTCATGGAGTGGAAGCGAAAGAGAAAGCCTGCCCGCTGCTGGTGCCGCTGGTCGAAGAAGGGTGGGCCGATCATACGGTGGCGGAGCAGGTAGCGCGCATTTATCTGGACGAGGCTTTCGCCGACGGATTCCAGTCTGCCGACGTCCTGGTGCTGGGTTGCACCCACTACCCGCTGCTGAAGCCCCTGCTGCACCAGCTCGTGCCCGACCAAGTAACCATCGTGGACTCCGCCGGCTCTACCGCCCAGGTGGTGGCGCAGTTGCTTCGGCAGGGTCTGCCGAAGGCCTCTTCTGAAGCAGAACGCCGCGAACATCCCCGGCTCAAGTTTTTCGTGACCGATTCGGTAGAAAAATTTCGACGCTTAGGTACGAGATTTCTGGGAAGCCCGATCGTGGACGTCGAGCACGTAGAATTGAAAGAATAAGTGCATCAACCACGAAGGACACTAAGGTACACGAGGAGAAACAACTCCGGGTTTCCTTCGTGTAACTTAGTGTCCTTGGTGGTTATCAGGTTCTGAGGATTAAACTTCAGTACAGCCGGAAGCTGACTTCCACGTTGATCTGCACTGCCACCGGCTTGCCGTCTTTCATGGCCGGCTCGAACTTCCAGGTCTTGACCGCTTCGATGGCTTTCTCGTCCAGTCCCAAGCCGAGGCTTCGTGCCACGCGAAGGTCACGCGGCCTACCGTCCGGACCCACGACCAGCCAGAGTACGCAGGTGCCCTGGTACTTCGCCTTGCGCGCTTCTTCCGAATATTCGGGATCAGGCTGATAGATCACTCTGGGCGCGCTCACTCCGCCGCCGACGCGAAACACGCCGCCGCCAACACCGCCGCCGCGGCCTTCGCCTACCCCGGGTCCGGTGCCTACACCGACGCCGCCGCCAGAACCTGATCCAATTCCGCCGCCAGAACCGGTTCCGTTTGACGGAGGCCCGGAGGGCAGATGCGACATGGGATCACC
Organism: uncultured Acidobacteriaceae bacterium; assembly: GCA_964528615.1. Classification (GTDB taxonomy): domain Bacteria; phylum Acidobacteriota; class Terriglobia; order Terriglobales; family Acidobacteriaceae; genus JAIQFF01. Next base: position 48,387 of record CAZGSU010000092.1, read on the forward strand.
AAGATTCGGCAGGTTGTTGGAAGCCAGTTTGACCTGCGGAGGAATGACGACCGTGGGCTCGGCTGTGAGCTTGGGGTTGTCATTGCGCACAACGACCATCGGAGGCGTGATTTGCTCCATCGACTGCTTGGGCAGCTTGCCCTTGGGCGCCTGGAATTTGTCGCGGTCGCCGCCACCACCGCCGCCACCGGCTTGTGTCTTGGATGGCTGCAGAGGAGGAATATCGTCTGGCGAAATCAGCGTGATGCTGTCGTGCGGCTTCACGATTTGCTGAACCACTCTTCGACCCATCAGCGTGAGGCCGATGATGGCCGCGATCACCACCACGTGCGCTATGGTCGACCCCAGCGCGCCGTTCTTTTTGTAATCGTAAAAGCCCCAGATATCCTTGACCGGGACCGGCTTCGAAGTCAGTACCAGCGGAGGTAATTTTTTGGGAAAGAAAAATTCGTCGAGGTTTTGAAACAGCGACTTCCACAACGGCTGTTCCAAAGTAGTCCTCGGAAGCAGTAAGTTGAGTTCGGGCTCGACGCGGGGTTTAAGATCGACGCTTGACATAGTTAACCCGAATTCAGATTTCAACTGCGCGACCGGTTCGCTGTCTAACCTTGATCTTCTCTAGGCCTTACTCTCTAAACCCTTGCCCTCTGAACGTTGATGAGGGCACTCGCTGCGAAGTTGCTTTTCGTAATGCGAATACTTTCCCTGGCGGCAGGATGGCGATTCTCTAAATCTGCGATTCTCTAAATCTTAGATGCGCCTCCAAGCCAAGGTCGCTGTAAGAAATTGTACACTTTTCCAGAAGCTTTTCGACAGTGGTTTTGGGGCTTCCGCCCGGCCCCCCACCTTGGTGTGCGCGGACGGTCAATGGACGTTCGTACTCCCGCTCCCTATAATGAAAAAAATCAACCATTTGGGAGAAACCAACCGCGTGCCGCTGGACCTGAAATCCACTATCAATCTGCCTAAGACCGACTTTTCCATGAAGGCCAACTTGCCTCAAAACGAGCCCAAAGCTCTGGCCGGATGGGAGCAGATGAGGATCTACGAGCGCATCCGGCAGGCGCGGGCTGGGGCAAAACTTTATGTCCTCCACGACGGGCCGCCATACACCAGCGGACCCATCCATCTGGGTACAGCGCTCAACAAATGTCTGAAGGATTTCGTGGTCAAGTCGAAGACCATGGCCGGTTTCGATGCTCCCTATGTTCCGGGCTGGGACTGCCACGGGCTGCCTATCGAGATCAAGGTCGACCAGATGCTGGGCGGCAAAAAGCTCCAGATGCGGCCGCTCGATGTGCGCCGCGAATGCCGCAAATTTGCCGAAAAGTATCTCGACCTGCAGCGCGAGCAGTTCAAACGCATCGGCGTCTTCGGCCGTTTCGACCGCCCCTACGCCACTATGACTCCGCAATACGAATCGGTGGTGCTGCAGACTTTCTTCACTTTTTACGAGAACAATTTCGTGTACAAGGGCCTGCGCGCCGTCTATTGGTGCATGCACGACGAAACCGCGCTCGCCGAAGCCGAAGTCGAATATGAGAACGACGTCAGCCCGACGGTTTGGGTAAAGTACCCGCTGCTCGACGATCCCGCAAGGATCAATCCCGCCCTCGCGGGCAAAAAAGTCTCGACCATCATCTGGACCACGACGCCCTGGACGCTGCCGGCTTCCATGGCGGTGGCCTTCCATCCGGGCGAGGATTACGTTGCCGTCGAATCTGGCGGCGAAGTTTACATCGTCGCGGCAAGGCTGGCCGCCGATGTGGCGGCAAAATGCGGTTTCACAGACACGCGCGAGCTCGCCCATTTCTCCGGCAGCAAGCTGGAGCGGCTGAACTTCCAGCATCCCTTCCTCGATCGCAAAGTCCTCGGCGTGCTGGCGGACTACGTCACCATGGATACCGGCACAGGAGTTGTCCATACCGCCCCATCGCATGGCGCGGAGGACTTCGCAACCGGCGTGAAATATGGCCTCGACGCCACCAGCAATGTGGACGAAAAGGGCATCATGCGCAACGGCCTTCCCGAGTACAACGGGTTGAAGGTCTGGGCCGCGAATGCTCCCATCATCGAGCTGCTCAAAAGACGCGGCGCACTGCTGCATACGGAAAAGCTGGAGCACTCGTATCCGCACTGCTGGCGTTGCCACAACCCCATCATCTTCCGCGCCACCGAGCAATGGTTCATTTCGATGGAAGCTGCCATGCCGGGCGGAGGCACGCTCCGCAGCCGCACCCTGGAAGACATCGACAAAGTGAAGTGGGATCCAGCCTGGGGCAAAGAGCGCATGCACAACATGATCGCTACGCGCCCCGACTGGTGTATCTCGCGGCAGCGCGTGTGGGGCGTGCCCATTGCTGTTTTCCTTTGCCAGAGCTGCGGCAAGCCGCTGAACGATCCCGTCATCAATCGCAAGGTCGTCGAACTCTTTGCTCGTTCCGGCGCGGACTCCTGGTATACCCCAGAGGCGGACGCGGTTCTCCCCGCGGGGACCAAGTGTCCGCACTGCAGCGCAAGCAGTTTCAAACGGGAGACGGATATTTTCGACGTCTGGCTGGAGTCGGGTGCCAGCTACCTGGCGCTCTGTGCCGACGATCCCTCCTACCCCTGGCCCTCGGATCTCTACCTGGAAGGTGGCGACCAGTACCGGGGATGGTTCCAGTCTTCCCTGCTCTGCGCCATGGGCGCGCGTGGCAGCCCGCCTTATCACGGCGTGGTGACGCCGGGCTGGACGCTGGACGAAAAAGGCCAGGCCTTGTCGAAGTCTCGCGGCAACGATGTCGACCCGGTCGATATTTCCAGCCGCCTGGGTGGCGAGGTCGTGCGCCTGTGGGTCGCCTCCGTCGATTTTCGCGAAGACGTTGTCGGCTCCGAGCAGTTGATGCTGCGAGTGGCCGAAAGCTATCGGAAGATTCGCAACACGTTTCGCTACATCCTGGGCAACCTGCATGATTTCGACCCGCAACGCGATGCGGTACCTTTCGGGAAGCTCGAAGAACTCGATCAATACATGCTGCGCCAGACCTCGAGTATGGCGTCCGATGTAAAGAATTCTTACGACGAGTTCGCCTTCCACAGGATTTATCACCGCATTAATCATTTTTGCGTGGTGGATTTAAGTGCGTTCTATTTCGATGTCCTGAAAGACCGCCTTTACATCTCCGCCCCCAACGCGCCCGGACGCCGCGCCGCCCAGACTGCTATCTGGCGCATTGGCGAAGAACTCGTCCGACTGCTGGCGCCCATCACGAGCTTTACCTGTGACGAAGTCTGGCGCCATCTGCCGAAAATGCCCGCGCGGGAAGAGAGTGTCCACCTGGCATTGTTTTCGGAGGGCGATGGCGGCCTTGCAGGCGAGACCGGAAGTGGGACGAAGCAGGAAGGTCCCAAGGAAGTCGATCAGGAATGGACCAGCTTGCGCGCCGTGCGAGACGCGGTGCTCAAAGCACTCGAAGAGGCGCGCAACAGCAAGCAGATCGCAGGCAGCCTCGAAGCGCAAGTCACCGTGACCGCGGCCGAACCAGTCTTCTCCCTCCTTACGCGTCATCAGGATTGGCTCCGCTACCTGTTCATCGTTTCGGCAGTCACCGTCGAAAAAGGGGCCGCGGGAAACGGAAGCGGCGGGATTAGCGTCCAAGTAAGAAAGGCCGACGGCAGGAAGTGCGAGCGGTGCTGGAACTATTCACTTCATGTTGGCGAGGATGCGGCGTATCCCACAGTGTGCGAACGCTGCAGCGCAGTGCTGAAGGAAATTGGCGGATGAGGCTGCACTAAACGGAGGTCACGGCTCCGTGTTGCATGCGCAAACTAGCGCTCAGGGTTCAAAGATTTAAGACATATCCGAATGACCATTCACGCGGCGCGCAAAGTTCATTTTCTGATTGCCCTGCTGGTCTTGCTGCTCGACCGGGCAACGAAGCTGGCTGTGGCCCGGGATATTTCCCTGCACGACACCATTCAAGTGATCCCTGGATTTTTCCGGCTTACCCACGTGGAGAATCGCGGCGCCGCCTTCGGTCTGTTTGCGGACTCGCCCTCGGAATGGAAAATCACCGTCCTGGTACTGTTCTCGATTGTGGCCCTGGCCATCGTTTCAGTTCTTCTCTGGCGCAACAGTCATGCCTTGCGAAGTACAGGAATTGGCCTGGCGCTGATTCTGGGCGGCGCGGTGGGTAATCTCTGGGACCGACTGATTAGCGGACGGGTTGTCGACTTTCTGCTGTTCTACGTTGGTCCGCACCAGTGGCCGGCTTTCAATGTAGCCGACAGCGCGATCGTGCTTGGAGCCGGGCTGCTGGTCATAGAAATTCTGTTCGCCAAGTCCCCGGCACCAGAAAAAACCTGACCGCAAGAAATGCAAACGACGCTAATAGGTTTCTCAGCGTCCTTGCGGTAGTTCTTTGCGACCTCTGCGGTTAAAAGCTTTGGCCTGAGCTAAGCCGACTTCTTCTGCGCCATCTCTGCGTAAAAGGCCTCGGCGCGCTTGCCCATTTCTTGTTCGCTTACATCTTCGGTGTGTGTGCTCACGCCCCAGGAATGGCCAAACGGATCCGTGAAGTTGCCGTGCCGGTCTCCCCAGAACATATCGGTCACCGGCGTGGTAGCTTTGCCGCCGGCAGCGATGGCCCGCTGGAACACATCGTCAACATCGGCAACATACAGATAAACGCCCCCACTATGCCCGCCCAGGGTTTGCGGGGACTTGCCGCCCATGTTGGGGAATTCATCCGAGAGGAAGATGATGGAATCGCCGATCTTCAATTCAGCATGCATGATCTTGCCATCCGGACTGGGCATCCGCATGCGTTCCTCGGCGTCAAATACTTTCTTGTAAAACTCGATCGCCTCGGCAGCGTTTCGAACGATTAAGGTTGGGGTTGCAGTGTGGAAACCTTCAGGGACTGGTTTTACGGAAGCAGTCATGATTTCTCCTAATGTGCGGCCGGATGGCCGGCCGGAGTATTCCTCTGCGAGCGGAATCGTATTCTACTGCCGCTGGGCGGACCAGATTGTGAATTCTTGTAAAAAAGCGGGGCGGACCAGAGAGACTGGCGACCAGAGATAACCAGAGATGAAAACCAGTTTCTAGTTTCCCGTTCTCTGTTCACGGTTTCGGGCCGGTTTGAGAAACTAGAAACTGGAAACCAGAAACCAGCCTTATGGCGCGCCGTAGAGCTGCCGGTAGACGTTGGCGTTCCGCAGAATGGCCTGCACGTACTCCCGGGTTTCGGTGAATGGAATGGACTCCACAAACTCCTGCGGATCGCGATATTTACCCTGCCCCTGCCAATCGTCCACCCGGTTGGAGCCGGCATTGTAGGCCGCCAGCGCATATTCAAAGGCGCCAAACTTGTCCACCATCTCGCGGAAGTAGCGGGTGCCAAGCTGCAGGTTGACTTCCGGAGTAAACAGTTGAGAGGAGGAAAAATGCTTCAGCTTTTCCTCCCGGGCAACGGCGCTGCCCACCTTGGGCAACAGTTGCATCAGCCCGACCGCGTTGGCTCGGGAGACTGCTGCGGGATTGAACTCCGATTCCTGCCGGATCAGGGATGCGACCAGATACGGATCGAGCGCGTTCTGGGAGGAGAATTTCTTCAGGTCAGTCCAGTACGGCTTGGGAAACAGTGCCTCCCAGTAGGAGCGTGGCAGGGCAGGCAGGTCCACCGCAAAATAGTTTGGCACCGCGCGTTTGAAGACTTGAATCGCGCCGTCGTACCGTCCCGCGTCCTGATAGAGTCTGGCCGTCTCCGCCGCGACCCAGTTCCCGCTATCCTCGGTGCCCGCGGCCTGCACCTCGCGCACGGCAAAGTCGACCAGCGCGCCGTTCTCGAGTAACTGCGCTTTCTGATAGCGCAGGTTGTCGGTTGGAGGCTCGCTGAGAGTGACGTGCGCCCCTTCACTGATGGCGGGAACCCGGTCCAGCAAAGCGTAATGCGGAGGATCGTCTTCCGACTTGATTTCTCGCAGTCGGCGACGGGCCAGTTCGCCGTAGTAAAAGTTGCGGAACCGCTCGGAGAGCGTCTGGTAATAGGCACGCGCCATTGCGGAATCGTTGTCTTCCTCGGCCAAACGCCCGCGCCAGTAAAGGGCCGCCGGCACTTCCGCCGAGGACGGGTAGAGCCCGATCTGCTGCTCAAATCCGGTCTTGGCATCGTCATTACGGCCCTGGCGCAGGCTTAGCCACGCTACCTTCCAGTGCGCGTAGGAGGCACGCCCCGCGTTGGGAAAGCGCTGCTGCAGCTCGCGGTAGGCGTCAATTGCCTTGTCATAGTCGGGCTTGAGCAGATAGAAATTGCCCGCGGCAAGCAACTCCTGTTGCAGCCAGACGCTGGTCGGCGCCGCCTGCCGCAAGTCGGCCAGGTTGCGCAGAAAGCCTTCGTCATCGTCGGTAGCGCGGGCCACTTCTCCCAGATTGAAAAGGCGCTGCGCGTTGATCTCCGGAGTCGGGCTGCTCAGCGCTTCCAGCAATTTTTTTGCTTCCTTATTTTGCCCAGACCGCCGCAAAGCCACGGCCAGCGCCAGCTCGAGGTCAGGACGATCGTTCGGACTAACCACGTTAAGCAGCGCGCGGTATTCATCGGCTGCGTCACTGAATCGCTTGCCCTTGGCCAACAAGTCGGCCCGCGTTCTCCGCGCGTTAACTCCCAACGGAGGCAACGTCGTGGTTCCAACCAGATTCTTTAGCTCGGCATCGGCCTGGCCGGCTTCAGTACTCAGTGGCATGGTGACGTAAATGTTGCGCAGGATCTCCGCCGCTTTTGCCGGCTGCCCAGCCGCCGCGTAAGCTCGTCCCAATGTCAGTTCCATATCCGATCGCGGCGGCTGCCGGTCATTTTCCAAAAGCGTGATCACATCCCGGGGCCGGCCTTCCGCCAGCAGGGCGCCGGCATACAGGGCATGGGCGTCGCGCCGCAACAGCGACTCGGGATAGGCCTGATCGAACTCTCCGAGAGTCGACACCGCTTCGGCGGTCCTTCCAGCCTGAAAGTAAGCCGTGCCCAGGTAATAGCTGACGTAGTCACCTAGGTCGCCCGCCTGTGGCTTGGCGCGATTAAGCGGGTCGATCGCCTTGGCGTAGTCGTGATCGAGCTCATGCGCGTACCCCACCACCAGCCAGGCTAGCGCGCCGGCGTCCTCACTGGCGTGGTGCCTGGCGTAGGCTTCCACCCCGGCGTAGGCGGGAGGCGTCCGGTCCTGCAGCAGTTGGCGGGCCATCGGCTTCAGACTCGCGGAGGCGACAAAGGCCTCGTGCATCCGCCGCAACCGGGGCGACGAACCTCGCCGCCTTTTTGCACTGGCCTTGCTGGCCTGCTTGCGGGACTGAACTTTCTTGGTGGAAGACTGCGCTGCGGCGGGGGAAACGAAGGTGACAAAATCGGGACACAACACAGCTACGGTCACAAAAAACAGTGTCAGGATCGATTGCGGACGATGAAAGACCACTCTAATCAATTTCGCCGAAAATTGGCGCCCATGATCGACCGGTCATCCTCAGCCAGGCTGCGCACGACTTCCTGGGTAAAGTAATCGGCGCCGCCGGCCACGGTGTTGCCGTAGCGTTTCTGGTAGGTAGCGCGGCTCTTTTCGATATCTTCCTTGAGCCGGTCGTACAGGTCCTTGTTTTTGCGCCCCTCGGCGACCTTGACCTGATTGTACAGCTTGATCTCATCCACCAGGAGACGCGCGAAGCGCTGCGCCTTGCGATGAACATCGGCATCCTCGGGCGACAAACTGGCAAAGGCGTCGGTCGCGGGAGCGGGAGCTGCTGCTGCCGCCGCTGCCACAATCGGTTCTGCCTGAGCTACCGCTACCGGTTGCTCGGCCTCCACAGGCGCAGCCGGAACAGACACGGCAGCGGCAACAACATGTTTCGGAGCATGAGAGGCGAAAGGATCGGAGGGGGCTGAAGCCACATGCACCGGCGGCGCGCTTTCGGTTTTCTCGGCAGCGGCCTCGGCGTTTTCTTCTTTTTGCGCCTGTTTCCGTAACGAGGCGACTTCCAGCCAGGCACTGGTCGCCAGCACCAGCAACTCCAGGGCAGAGGTTTCCATCTTTCCGCTGGCGTCCACCCCTGTGTCGGCGTAGACCAAGGCCGCTACTTTTTCTTTCAGCAACAGTGGCAGCACCAGGACTTTGTCATCGGCGGGCGCCCCGAATCGCGAAATAAATTCTGCATCGATCTCACTGGTCGCCCCGCTGAATGGCATGCGCGACCGCAAAGCCTGCTCCGGCACTCCCATGGTTACGTTGAGACCAAAATCCTTGATGGTGTCGTCGCCATCCTTGGTAAAGCCGCGTCCCTGCCACCCGGTGGCAGCGCCTGCCTTGATCACAAACAATGCCACCCGGCCGCTATAGCGCACCGTATTGTCCAGCAGCGCTCTCAGAATCTCGCGTTGCGTGGCGCCTGCCTGGATGGCTGCAACCGCCTTCAGCAGATTGGCAGCACCACTCTCTCCGGAAACTGCCGCAGTCGTAGCCGGGGACGACTCCGGGAGGTCATCCACAATCCGGCGCGCGAGCTCTTCCCGCAGCTGCGGGAGATGGCCTTCCAGCACCTGGGTGACCGCCTGCTGGACGATTTGTTCGACTCCGCTTCTTTCTGCCATGGTCAGGTCAGTGCTTTGCCCGCTGGATCCGGCTTTGTTGCCCTTCACCCCGGTTAAACCTTGATTATAGGGTTACTTGACCGGTGTTTTCCGGTCACGTAAGGACGTGTTCTAGTGCGGAATCGCAGCACCTTGGAATTTATCGCAAACTGCCCGGTTATAGATACGTCAAAACAATTAAGCGGGAAGGCGGGTTACCAAGTAAAATAACATTTCTCGCGCGCGTCCCAGGGCATGAAAATTGTTGCATCGGAAGAAGAATGACAGCCATCCAACAGAAAGTAACCGAACCGGTCAGCGATGAGCTGGCGCTGGTTCAGGCCGCCAAGGGCGGCGACGTATCGTCTTTCGAGGAGTTGGTCCGGCGTTACGACCGGAATGTTTTTCGCATCGCGCAGCACATCACGCAGAACCGCGAAGACGCGGAAGATGTAGTTCAAGATGCGTTCCTCAAGGCGTACACGAACCTGACTCAGTTTCAGGGCCAGTCCAAGTTTTACACCTGGCTGGTGCGCATTGCGGTCAACGAAGCGCTGATGAAGTTGCGGCGCCGTCGGCCCGAGCGCATCGTATCCCTGGATGAAGAGGTCAAGACTGAAGAAGATTCGGTTCCCCGCGAAGTCGCGGATTGGAGCCCGAATCCGGAGCAGCAGTACAACCAGGCGGAGCTCAAGGAAATCCTGAGCAAAACGATTCAGGGACTTCCCCCCAGCTTCCGCACGGTTTTTGTTCTTCGCGATGTTGAGGGGCTTTCGACCGAGGAAACAGCAGAGGCGCTGGATCTCAGCGTTCCAGCGGTGAAGTCACGGTTGCTGCGTGCGCGCCTACAGTTGCGGGAACGTCTGAGCCGTTACTTTCAGAAACGTGAGAGCGGAGATGGCAAACAGTGAAGTGTGCTGAGTTTTTGCAGGAACTGACAAACTACCTGGACGGCGTCCTCGACGATCGTACCAAGGCCGAACTGGAAGATCATCTCGCCTGGTGCCACAACTGCTATGTGGTCTGCGACACCACCAAGAAGACCATCGAGATTTACCGCGACTCTGAGCTCTACGAACTGCCGGATGACCTGCGCAATCGTTTGCGCTCCGCCATCGTGGCCAAGTGCGAGGCGCACAAGAAAACCGGCCCCCGGCAAGCCTGACCGGTTACTCCCCGAGAAGTTCCCGCCTGGCGTGGTTTCACCGTTCCATCTTCCTGGCTAACTCTCTTAAGTACTAATGATTTGCGGCGGTCCCAATCCGCTGCCCTGCCCGGCCTCGTATCCCACCAGAACCTTTTTCATCAAATGTGAATCTAAGTGCTTAGCAGGTCGGTAGGGTCGTGTTGAGGGCGGTAGGGAGGGCAAAATGATCGAGGCATTGATCGACACCTTTTTCGGCTGCAGGCATTCTAACTACAGTTTTCCGATCACGATTCGTCCGCGTTCGCGCCGCAACTCCGCGGCCTCACTCACCGGAACCTACGTCGCATGTCTGGATTGCGGCAGGGAATTTCCCTATGACTGGCAGGAGATGAAGGTCATTACGTCTTCGGCCGAAGAGTGGAACCGGGTCCATTCGCTGGCCCCGAAAGCCGCCGCATAAGATCTTGTGGCGCGGGCGCCCTCGCCCGCGAAACCCCGGATCACGATCGAACATCGAGTCAACTGCAAAACCACGCGGGCGAGGGCGCCCGCGCCACACAGGACGTGATAGAAAGTAAAACCGGCGGCCTATTTCAGGCCGCCGGTTTTTTGTCTCAGAGGATTGAAGAGTCAGTTGCTGCTGTCATCCCGCCGCTTCAGCGTCGGGCGATCGTCGTCATTTCCTTTGCTATCGCTACCATTCTTGTCGGTGGTAGACGTCCGCCGCAGGCTGGGCTTCTTGCCGTCATCTTTCTTATCCAGAATCTTGTGACGGTTCTCAATCGTCGCCAGCCGCGACTTCACATCGTCAAACTCCGAGGTCGACACTACGTACTGCATGCGCGCCGGGAGGATCTGCGCAATCTCCTCCTGCGACTTCGCGATCCGATCCGGTGTCTGAGGATGCGTCGCGAACGCCTTGGCCAGCGTCCCAGGTTTCTTTTTCTCCTGCGCCTGGACCTTTTCGAAGAAGCTGATAAAAGCCTGCGGATCGTATCCCGCCTTGTACATGTACTGCATTCCCAGGTAGTCGGCTTCAGCTTCGAAACCGCGCGAGAAGTGCAGGAACGTCATGGGCAGCGCCAGACCGGCCGCCTCGTACCCGGCATAGCCGATTGCGCCGCCAACAAAGATCAGCGGAATCGAAGCCATGTTCATCAGGTTGCCGCGCGTGTTTTCACGTGCTGCGTGGCAGGCTGCCACGTGCGCAATCTCGTGCGCCATCACTCCCGCCAGCTCCGCTTCCTCGTCTGCCGCCAGGATCAATCCGGAATTGACATAGAAAAACCCACCCGGCAAAGCGAACGCATTGATGTCATCCGAGTCGATCACCTTTATTGTGAACGGCACCTGCGCGTCGGAATTGCGCACCAGATTCTGTCCCACCCGGTTGACGTATTCAGTTACCACCGGATCCTGGACCAGCTTCACCGTGGATTCAACCTGCTGGGCATACTGCTTGCCCATGGCGATCTGTTTCTCCACGCCATACCAGTTACCCAGTCCAGTCTTGCAGCCCACGTTGCGATTGCCTACAGCTTCGACATCCGTCTTGCCGCCGTCGTGTTTGACTTTGTCCGGGTCGGCGGGCTCGACTTTCGGTACCGAAGGCACAGAAGCGGTGGTTTGCGCTGCATTATCGGAGGCGTCCTGGTCCTTGGGGGCCGAGCTGCCCCGATCCTGCGAGAAACTCCATGGCGCCGCGAAACTGAACGTGAACAGCGCAACCGCTAGTGCGAAGAGCCGTAACTTCATGATGGACTCCCTTATTCCGTCGCCCCAAAGAGGACTCTGTGTGGATTATACGCCCGCCTGGAAACGGCAAATTCCCTATGGGGTTGGACGCCAAATCGGGACCCGGGGTTATCTGCTATGTTTTGCAGTATGTAGCGACAGGCGACCCCGCCCGCCCACGACGAGCCCAGAGGGAGACGGGCGGGACGCCCGTCGCTCCATACTCGCCCTTCCCCTTCACCGGCTCGATGCCGAAGTCTTTTCGTTTCAGCTCGGCGCTGCCTTGGTAGTGCCCCCTTGGGCCGCGAGCCACACCCGGCAGCGCAAATTTCGTGTGATCATTCTTACCCCAAATGTCCTGCGAGGAGCCACAACGTCCAAATCCCGAGACTTGGTAGAATCCTTTCCAACTCAAATGCGTACTCCGGCTCAAAGCGCCACGAGATTGCGCCCGCTGCACCTGCGCATGACTGCACCCGGGGTCAAGTACTCTCGGCGAGGATTCACCAAATGAGTGACAGCCAAGTCGAACGGTTTGCGCCCGGCTGGCCGGGGATTTCTCCGCGCTGGACTTCCAGCGCCAAAACTGGAATCGGCACCGCGCTGAACCTGCACAGCCGGGTGTGGTTCACGCTCAGCCACGGCATCCTGAACGAAGTCTACTTTCCCCGCGTGGACCAGGCCTGTACCCGCGACCAGGGTCTGCTGGTCACCGATGGTTCCAGCTTCTTCTCCGAAGAAAAACGGAACTGCAAATTTGAGAATGTGCCCATTGAACCTGGAATTCCAGTCTACAAACTGACCAACACAGAACTGGAGGGACGCTACCGGATCGAGAAAGAAGTCTTTTCTGATCCTTACCGCAATGTCGTTCTGCAGAGAATCCGCTTCGTACCTCTGCAAGGCAAGCTGGCCGACTATCGTCTCTATGCCCTGCTGGCTCCGCATTTAGCAAACTGCGGGAGGGAGAATACTGGATGGGTCGGCGATTACAAGGGCACACCCATGCTGTTTGCCCAGCGCGAGGATTGCGCCCTCGCCTTTGCCTGTTCCACACGCTGGAGAAAAATGGCAGCCGGCTTCGCCGGATTTTCCGACGGATGGCAAGACCTTTCCCAGCACTACCAGCTGACCTGGGACTATACCCGCGCGGCAAATGGCAACGTAGCTCTCACCGGGGAGATTGATCTGGCGGCGTGTGGCGGCGAGTTCACCCTGGGGTTGGGTTTTGGCGAGATCTGGACCGAAGCTGGTCTGCACACCCGTGCCAGCTTGCTCGAGCCTTATGACGACTTGCGTTCCCATTATGTATGGCACTGGAAGAATTGGCAGGACAGCCTGCTGAAGCTCGACGAGCCCCGTCGCGAACTCGACATCTATCGCACCAGCACGGCAGTCATGCGTTCGCACGAATCGAAGGATTTCCTAGGAGGAGTGATCGCCAGTCTCTCGATTCCCTGGGGCTTCAACAAAGGCGATGAAGACCTCGGCGGATACCACCTGGTCTGGCCGCGTGACCTGGTGGAGACCGCGTTTGGACTCTTGGCCGCCGGCGCCGAGCCCGACGCGTTGCGCATCCTTCGCTACCTCGAAGCCACTCAGGAAGGGGATGGGCGGTGGGCTCAGAACATGTGGCTGGATGGTCGCCCCTACTGGAGCGGAATGCAGATGGACGAAACCGCCTTCCCCATCCTGCTGGTGGACGTGATGCGGCGGTACTCCCGATTTGTTCTGGGCGATCCGCAACGACTGTGGGCTGCGGTGAGTCGTGCAGCCAGTTTCATCGTTCGCAACGGGCCGGTCACCCAGCAGGATCGCTGGGAAGAAGACGCCGGATACTCGCCCTTTACACTCGCCGTCGAAATCTCCGGCCTGCTGGCGGCCGCAGATCTCGCGGACGCCGTGGGGCTGCCTGATGTAGCAACTTTCCTGCGCGAAACGGCTGATTGCTGGAACGACAACATCGAGCGCTGGGTCTATGCCAAGGACAGCGACCTGGCGCGCCAGCTCGGAGTCGAAGGCTACTACGTGCGCATCGCCCCGCCGGAGGCCGACTGCGCCGCTTCCCCGCTGGAAGGATTCGTGCCGATCAAGAACCGGCCGCCGGGTGAGAACACCACCCGCGCCGCGCATCTGGTGAGTCCGGACTCTCTCGCCCTGGTGCGCTTTGGCTTGCGCGCTGCCGACGATCCACGCATTTTGAATACGATAAAAGTGATCGACGCCCTGCTCAAAGTAAACCTGCCCCAGGGCCCGTGCTGGTATCGCTACAACGGTGACGGCTACGGCGAACACGAAGATGGTTCGCCCTTCGACGGAACCGGCATCGGAAGAGCCTGGCCGTTGCTGGCGGGCGAGCGGGCGCATTATGAGCTGGCCGCGGGACGTCCCCAGGAAGCCGAGGCATTGCTCCGAGTCATGGAGCTTTCCACCGAAGGCGGCCGCCTGATTCCGGAGCAGGTCTGGGACACCACGGATATTCCCGCGCTCGAACTGTTTCGCGGGAAACCCACAGGTTCCGCGTGTCCATTGGTTTGGGCCCACTCCGAATACGTCAAACTGCGGCGGTCGTTGCGTGACGGAAAGATTTTCGACCAGCCACCGCAGACGGTGCAGCGCTACCAGGTGGAGAAGCAGAAAGCTACATACTTCGAGTGGCGCTTCAACAACAAGTGCCGAACCATTCCACAGGGAAAAAGCTTGCGCCTGGTCCTGCCCGCGCCGGCGTTGGTCCACTGGAGCTTCGATGGCTGGCAAACCGCGCAGGACACACACTCACGCGACCCGCTCGGTATGTTTGTCGCAGACCTGCCCAGCAGCCAGCTCGCGGTAGGCCGCGAAATCGTATTCACTTTCTACTGGTCGCAGGAACAACGGTGGGAAGGAACAAACTATTCGGTGGTGGTGGAGTAACGCGTTGTCATCCTGAGCGCAGCCTTTCGTCCCGCGAAGCGGGAGGAAAGCAAGCGAAGGACCTATGCATTCCGCATCTGGCGTCACGTGAGAGCGCGATAGAGCGGGAGTTCCGACCACAATGCAGAGGTCCTTCGTCGGGAGTCCTTCGGTCCGCGAAGAGCTCCGCTGCCTCAGGACGACAATCAGTGAGTAACTACTCCGCCTGCATCGCCCAACGTGGGTGCTTCCTCGCTCCAGTCGCTCCGCGCAATATTCGAGTACAGCGCTCCCGCGCAAATCGCGGATGCGGTGAGCAATCCAATTCCTTCCCAGAAGGGCCCCAGCAGCACATGCCCTAGGCCGAACAGCGCCATATAGACCATGAAGCAGCCCAGTATCCATGAAAGCAGGTTTCGTCCCAGGTCACGGGTCTGCGGCACCTCGGGAGCGAGAAGCGCAACCGGCTGCCATCCAGTAATCTGCGGACGAACACTGCGGTAAAACTTGATGAGTATTTGCTCCGGCTCGGCCTTGGTCACATAAGTAACGACGAGCCAGACTAAGGTCGTAACGACCGTGGTGGTCAAAGCCGTTTTGGCGAATACCACCGGGTTGGTTCCGGAGAAAGGTTCCGTCCAGCGCAGCCAGATTGTGACGGCCAGTGCCGTCGCCATCGCCGAGATTTCGCTCCAGGCATTGATCCGCCACCAGTACCAGCGCAGCAGGTAGACGCCGCCCGTTCCCGCGCCTACTTCCAGTACCACTTGCCATCCCGAGCGAATGTCGGCCAGCAGAATCGAAACTCCCGCGGATGCGATCACCAGCAGCACAGTGGCGAGACGGGAGATCAGCACGTAGTGGCTGTCATCGGCATCGCGCTTGATGAAGCGGCGGTAAAAGTCGGAAACCAGGTAAGACGCTCCCCAATTCAACTGCGTAGCAATCGTGGACATGAAGGCCGCCATGAACCCGGCGATCACGATTCCACGCAGCGCCGGAGGCACGTGCTGGCTCACGATCAGCATGTATCCGGTCTCCGGATGTTCCAGGTGCGGATACAGCACAACCGCAGCCAGCGCGGTCAGAATCCAGGGCCACGGCCGCAAGGCATAGTGCGCCACGTTGAACCAGAGCACCGAGAGCAAGCCGTTGCGCTCATCCTTCGCGCTGAAGATGCGCTGCGCGATGTAACCGCCACCGCCCGGCTCTGCTCCGGGATACCAGAAGGCCCACCACTGCAATCCGATATTCACCACAAAGGTGATCACCGGCAACAGCCACAGTCCTTCCTGCGAAAATGGCCGGGAGAAATCAGGAAAGAATGCGGTAGCATCGCCCGCGCCCGGACCTGCGGCCACCCGCATTTCCGCCAACCGAGTGAGCAACGTGTGCATCCCGCCGGCGGCCGCCACGGCGTACCACGACACTCCGATTACGATCGCCATCTTCAGGGCAAACTGGAACAGATCGGTCCACAGAACACCCCACAACCCACCGAGTGCTACATAGAGGCCGGTGAACGGGATCAGGAACAGCACGCAGATGGCGAGCGCGTTGCGGTCGCTCACCCCCAGCGTGACCGACACGATACTGGTCATTGCTTTCGTTACCCAGCCGAGAATCAGGCAGTTCATCAGCAAGCCGAGGTAGATGGCGCGGAAGCCGCGCAGAAACGCCGCCGGCTTTCCGGAATAACGCATCTCGGCAAACTGCACGTCGGTCAGCAGCCCAGAGCGCCGCCACAGCCGGGCAAAGAGAAACACGGTCATCATTCCAGACAGCAAAAATGCCCACCACAGCCAGTTCCCGGCTATACCCTGGGTGTAGACCAGGCCTGTGACCACCAGCGGCGTGTCGGCGGCAAACGTCGTCGCCACCATCGAGGTGCCCGCCAGCCACCAGGAGACGTTGCGCCCGGACACAAAATAGTCGTCCACGCTCTTGCCCGAGCGCGAACGGAAATAAAGCCCCAGCATCAGCGTGACGCCGAGATAGAGAACGATCGCCGACCAGTCCAGAAAGGTAAGGTTCATGGCGGGAAAGGATACCTCAGGTTGACCAGGTTCCAGCAAGAAAGTGTTATATAGCAGTGCCCTGGGAGGTGCCGGCAGCGTTTCCGGCTCCAGGCGGCGGGGGGATGCCCACCGGACAGCCGAAGGGCCTGCCGTGAGCGTAGTCGAAGCGACGCCGACGCTACCTTGGAAAAATCGCAGAGAGCCTACAGCTTACCCGGAGTACACCAACTCAACCACGGTGCAATCATCGTTAAGCGGATTGCCACCGCAGAAATTGGCCACGGCGGTAAAGATATCCTCGAGTGACGTACTCTTCGCGGCGACCGTTTCCAGGCGTGAGTCTTCAAAGAAATCGCCGCGCGCGTTTTCCGCTTCCGTGACGCCGTCAGTGACCAGGATCAGGCGGTCACCGGCGTGCAAGCTGACGTGGTCGCTTTCGTAAGTGGCGTCGGCCAGCAGGCCGACGGGCAAGTTGCCATGCGGAGGCCGGATCACTTCCTTGTTGCACACCAGCAAAGGCGGCACGTGGCCGCAATTCACGTACTCCAGTTCCCCGTCGCGCCGGATGCGCGCGATAATCAGCGTGGCGTACTTCTCTCCGATATGCTTGTGGGTGAAGAAGCGGTTGGCGGCGACTACGATATCGATCAGCGGCCTCCCCGCGGTGAGCTGGGAAAAGATCATGCCCTGTAACGTGGAAGCCAGCAACGCGGCCGAAACTCCCTTCCCGCTCACGTCAGCCAGCACCACCGCCAGGCCTTCCTCAGTATTGACCGCGTCAAAAAAGTCGCCCCCGATTTCCTTACAAGAAAGGTTCCGGCCCCGCAGTTTCGCAAAAGGGACTTCAGGAATGGTAACGGCCATCAGCCCCTGCTGAATGGATGCGGCGATGGAAAGCTCCTGCTGATAACGGCGGGAGGCTTCCTCGGCCTGGACCAGCCGCGCGTTTTCGATCAGTGAAGCCGCTTCCGTCGCGATGGCCCGCAGAATGTCATTACTCACGCTGGAGATGTCACGCGAGGCAAAGCGCGAGTCCACATAAAGCGCGCCCATCACTTCAGCCGAGCTCTCTGTAGGTACTGCGACGCCTGTGTCCCGTGTCGCCTGCACCTGCGGCTTGCGCAATGGAATGCAGATTACGGTGCGCAGATCGTAAGCCACGATGCTATGCCGCCCCGCCAGGTCGAGCGACTGGCTGGTGTCCGTGATCACAAACTCGGAATTCGACTTGACCCCTTCGTCCAGAATGGAGTGCGAGATCGTAGTGTCATCGAGAAGAGGTTCGCCCTTCGAGTTACGGCCGGCGGCCAGACGCAGGTTGCCCTCTTCGTCGCGCATGAAGACATAGCCGCGCTCGGCGCGCGTCAGTTTCAGGGTGGCATCCAGCAAGGTCACCAGGATTTCGTCAAGCACGCCGGTGGTGTTCAGCTTGCGGGCGGCTTCCAGAAAGAGCGTGAGTTTCTCCAGATCGGTGGTGTCGGTCGAAATCTGGATGCCGGAGATCTGGCTCAGGAACTCCCGCGCGGTATTCGAACTGGCGTGGTGGGGATGAAAGATAACGTAGGCGACGTCACGGACACCGAACTCGACGCGGTCGTTGCGCTCAAGCGTCTTGCGCTGCACCCGTTCGCCATTGACGAACGTTCCATGCTTACTGCCCTGGTCGACCACGCAAAACTGTCCGTCTTCGGAGGTGATCAGGGCGTGGTCGCGGGAGACACGAGGATCGGCGATGACCAGATCCTTGTCGACTTTGCGCCCGACGGTAAATGGGGTGTGGTCGAGATTGATGGTGCGCTGGTCATTCCCCTGCACGAAAACTAGGGTGGGGAAAATCCCCGATCCCGGGGATGAAGTCGGGCCCGTGATGGGTTGCAAAGCCATGTGGCGCTTGTGTGTCTCCTAAATGTTCACCAACAACAGAAATCAACTCTGGCAGGCACGGTTGCAAACCCCGGGCTCAAACAACCCCGCGGCTCAGGGCGGTGACTGCCTCTTGCTCAGTGTCAAAGACCTCAAAAACCGTGGCCAGCTTGGTAACCTGCAGCACGTCGCGCAAACGTTGTCCCAGGCCCGTGAGCTTGATATCGGCGCCTGTCGCCCGGCCGGACGAGAACACCCCCACCAGTGTCCCCAGACCCCCGCTATCGATATAGGTCACGCCGGACAAATTGAGAACCATTTTCGAGCTCTTGCTCAGAGCCTCTTTGAGGTTGTCGCGTAGAGTAGTGGCTTCTTCCCCGAACATTATGCGGCCGTGACACGATACTACCGTGACCCCGTCGACCAGGCGTTTCTCGATTTTGAGGTTCATGCTGTGCCTCCGAAACGTCGGTGGGACGAAGCTTGCGAGAAGATTAACATGATCGCGGCCCAATGCAAGACCGGCGCCGCCTGCCCCGGTCACGGTTTCAGCGTGGCGGAAGCTCATCAGGTGAAGCCCGCAACGTCTCGCGGGCACACATCGTGAACAGGCCCAACACGGCCAGCGGAATACCCAGACTCGTATAGAGCGGCGCAGCCCACGCCCGTTGCACCGAGGTTGCTGGCATGAACAGCGACCCCAACATCAAGCCAAAGGATGCCAACCACGGCCAGATCACAAACATGACACCGACTCCGCATGCGGCTCGAGTGAGCCTGCTTCGGCTCCAAAGATTTCTCCACGAGGCGGCAATCAGAAACACCGCGGGCAAAAGCAGCACCTGATTGTAGGGTGCGAACGTGGGCACGATCACCAGGGTTACCGCCAGAACCAAAGCAAGCATGGCGCTGAAGGCGGCAGAATCTCTGGGAGCGCGCCGGACATACCACCCGGTGACGGCTACCGCGAGCACGGCGATGTAGGCCAGCACTCTGCCCAACATCGGCGTGGTCAGTACCTCCAGCAATGAACCCGCTCCTCCGGTGTACTGACGATAAGCGGCGACAGCCTCCCGAAACCGGCCTATCCAGCCGGGCAGAATAAATTCCGAAGCCGCGAGAAGAACAGCGGTGGTCATGCCCAGACTCCAGACAAAGCATCCGCGCTGACGCCAGTCACTGATCGCCCACAGCACCAGCCACGCTGCCATCGGCAGAGCGAGTTGCGGCTTGATGGTCGCCAGGGCCAGCAGGAAGCCAGCAAGGGCCAGATGCCCGGCCACCAGTGCCGCGGCTGCGGCCGCCATGAGTGCGCTCACCACCAGGCTCAGCTGCTGCAGCTTGATTCCCTGCACCACGGCAAAGCTGCCAAACGTTAGGATCACCAGGATGGCGACTACGGTTTTGGGGCGCCAGTGCAACACGCGTAACCACAGCGGCACGCTGGCAAGAGTCAGCATCACAAGCAGCCAGCGAAATCCCGCCTGCACCACGGGAAATGGCAAGCCGATCGTAGGCGCGAGAACGAAAACTACATGCACTGGATACGCGAAGCCCTGCTGGTCTTTGGGATCATCCGGACGAGTGGGATCAAGCGGGCGCCCGTAGTATCCACTTTGAATTTCCCGCGTGATCTCCGGGCTGTAGGGATCGCGATGATGCAACAGCAATTCACGCGCTCCCAGCCAGCGCGGATATAGATCGGAAAGATTCCCCCGCGGCCGCCCGTGGACTGCGGCATCCGTTTCTTGATACGGGATGAGCACTCTCTGCACGTAGAACCACATGCTTCCAGCGAACAGCAGCGCCACCAGCAATCCGAGTCTGGAGTTTTTGAGCAAGCGTGTGGTGGAACAAAGATCGGTACATGTTACAACTTACGCGGGCTAGAGGTTTTCTCTGCGTTCTCTGGGGTTTTCTCCGCGATCTTTGCGGTTAAAGATCTTGACCGCAAGACCGCAAAGAGACCCCACAAAGTTCGCGAAGATAAAACCATATCCTAGGAGGCTAGAGCTCCCGCCTGCTTGAACCGACCAATTTCCTTGAACAGGACCCAGCCCCACCATAGCAACACCAGCGCGAACAGGTTGTAGCGACTGGTTCGCATCTCCAGAAACATATGCAGCGGGCTGAAAAACAAAAGCACTGGAGGAACGATGAACATCAGCCGCGTGCGCGAGTCAATCTGCTGGTGTTCAGTGAGGTAATGGATGGTTAGCGTAATCGGCAACAGCAGTAAGCTGAGGTCGTAAGGTAAAGTGTGATAGCTGACCAGCAGGGTGACCACAACGCAGAGCGAGAAACTCAGATCGAATTCCGGACGGCTGGCGGTTTTGAATCTGCACTTGCTGGCCGCGAACAGGATCAATGCCAGCGACATGATCGCAACCGTGATCGCGATTACCGGCTTCGAAGTGAGAGGCAGCAGATTTTCCAGCAATCCCCGGACATTTGCCATGCGCAGAGGAAAGACGGTCTGACGCCGTTGCATGTCCTGCTCCAGTCGCCACACCTGGCCGGGGTAGGCCAAGGCTCCCCGCCAGCCGATGATCCCGATCGAGATCGCGGCCAGGCCGGCAGCCGTCATCAGAAACCCGAATATCGCCCTGGTGCGTTTCTGCCAGAGCAATATGAGGACCAGGGGCAACACCAGGTGAAAGCGGAAGAGACCAAGTCCCAGGCAACAACCCGCCGCCATATCGCTGTTACGCTGCAGCAGAACGTAGATGGCCGCGAACAGCAGCACCAGGAACAACACGTCCTGGCCTTGCAACAAGGCGAAGAACACGGGGAAGTATGCCACGCAGGCCAGGAGCCAGACAGCGAGGGAAACCGACCTCAACTCTGGCAATGGGGGCCGCAGCATCAACAGCACCAGGGAAAGAAAGACCAGATTGCACAGGTCCCAGATCACATACGCCACGGGATAGCGCACAAACGTGAGAGGAATAAACGCCGCAGCTTCAAAAGGAGGATGGTTATAGGGCAGTGGCCCTTGCCGGATGCTGACGCCAGCCGCAAACTGCTGCTGCACCCGGTACTGCGTCGCTTCGTCGTATAACTGGTGGCCCAGTCCCTGGCGGAGAATGCTGGCGCCGGAATAAAAAATCGTGAAATCAGGATAACCCTTGCGAATCAAGTCCAGGGAATTCCAAAGGACAACCAGGTGCACGGACAGCATGCCCGCCAGAAACAGGAGCAGGAAGGCTCTGTATTTTTCCTTTGCCATGGGCTTAAGAACCGTCCGCGTGCGCGAATAGACTACAGGACAAGGCGAATCCGCATCCGGCCAAAATGTCACCAGCTCTTCGCAAACTAGTCGATCTTTTTTCGACCCGGCGGCTTTTTGTGGTCATTCTCGCCCTGGGATTGTTCGCCATGGCCACTCGCGGCATGGCTGACCCGG
>CAZGSU010000093.1:0-16857 GCA_964528615.1 uncultured Acidobacteriaceae bacterium
AGGTCCGGGCCGTACACCCGATCTACGTGGCTTTGCCCCATGAGCCGGCAAATCCAAGCAATCGGCATGCCGTCAGGCGTGACCATTCCGGCGCGATTGTAAGTTTGCCGGAGCCGCTCACTTCGTAGGCATTCGACGATACAGTGCGCGGGCACGGCGATCACGTAGTTCGGCTCCTTGCGTTCGAGCCAACCCTCGATCTCGGCCACTGCCATCTGCATGTTGACTGCGCTTACGCCAACGCCCAGAATGTTTACCCGCTTCATTCGTCTTTTCCTCGCTCTGCAACCGCTATTTGCCTGCGACCACAACGCCCGCCCCTGGCTTACTTTCCAGCAGCCTTTGCCGCGGTTTCTCTCGTCTCTTCAGACGCCGATCTCGGCTGGGCAAGTTGCTCAACGAAATTCCGTAGGCGCTCGCCGGTCCTATGGTCTGGACGACCGATTCCGAGTCCCCGGTAGGAAATTCCGTCCGATGACGGGACAGAACTACGCAACAGGCGCCAGCCGTCGATGATCACAGGGCGCGGGTTTAACTTCTCGGTTTGTTGGAATATCGAAGAAAACTCTGGCCAGCTAGTTGCAACGACAATGATCGCCGCGTCACGGATACACTCGGCGACACTGCTCGCATACCGCACCGCTCCACCGAGGTGGCTCCGTGCCGACTCGTTAGCAACAGGGTCAAAGACCGCCACCTCGAAGTCTTTCTCTGCGAGCTGCCGCGCGATCGCGATGCCTTGGGACTCATCGACAACGTTGGTGTGAGGCTTGTACGCCAGCCCGAGAACCGCAACTCTTCGGGAGTTCGGCGCAAGTTCTTCAATCATCGTCACCACGCGTCCGGGAAGGGCACGATTGAGCCAGTCCACCGTAGTCGGGAGCTGAGACGAAACCCCCATCTCCTCGAGGAGCCTGGCCAGCGCGCTATTGTCACGAGGGAAGCAGGGACCACCGTAACCCAGCGCGCCCATCAAATATTGCGCCCCAATGCGGCGATCCAGGCCCAGGGCCTGCGTAACCGCGTCCACGTCGCCCCCGGGCAACCGTTCACAAAGTTCGGCCAGCATATTGGCGAAAGTGATCTTGGTGGTAATGTAGGTATTCAAAGCAATCTTGGCGAGCTCGGCATTTACCGGCGCCATCCGGACTGCCGGCGCTTCGATCTTCAGTGCATCCCGGTAAAATGCAGTTAACCGCTCTCCGCCCTCGGGATCGCACTCCCCGACCAGCAGCAGGTCAGGATTCAGGAAATCACGAAGAACACTTCCCAGCGCGATGAACTCGGGACTGTAGCAAAGACTGAAATCAACACCGCAGCGCTTTCCTGAGGCCTTTTCAAGCAGCGGCTTCACAACATAGTCAGTTGAACCCGGGAGCACGGTACTGGTCAGGACGATGGTATGGCGGGTGGTCTTGTCCCGCAGTGCGCGACCGATAAGCTCCATGGCCGCACAAACGTACTCCAGGGAAAAAGCACCTTCGGCGTTGCTGGGGGTGGGGACCACGACAAAGGTCATGCTAGTGCGGCTTATTGCAGTTCCAATATCCACTGTGGCGTCCAGCAGGCCATCACAACTTGCCATCATCTCGGCCAGGCCCGGCTCGAAGACCGGGGCGAGTTTTCGCTGAACTTTTTCGACTGCAGTAGGATTTACGTCCACTCCTACGGTCCGGACGCCGCGTGATGCGATAGCGGCAGCCATGCAGGCCCCGAGCTTCCCCAGGCCGACAACCGATATGGCGGTTTCCGGCGCCCGCTTATTGGAAAGCGAGAGGATTTCTGAGTTGGCCCGCGTACCGCCCCGCGAGATTGATTCGTCTTGCTTCATCTTCTCTCCTGATGCACCTGCGCTTTAACCGCTGCTTACCTTAACTTACCAGGGGTCTAATAACCTGGGCCTGTTCGACAGTCGAGAAGCTTCTAATACTTCGCGTTAGCCCAACTGCCGTCTTCCTGCTTCACTCTGATCCGGAACGTGCGCGTTTACGCAAAGATGCCAGCCGAGCCGCTTTTCAAGCCCTCGGAATACAAGCGACGGTAAGTAGCGGAAATACCAAAGTCTCACGTAGCGGTACTGCAGATAGTCCGGGATGCGATAAGGAAAAATGTGTTCGATGGCAACCGAGTCGGTCGTAAAACCGCGGAGCAAGTCGCGCACTGTACTGGGCGTGTAGGCGTAGGTTACGGGAGAACCTGTTTGCGCCTCGGAATAGCGCTCAAGAAGTTCGGAAAACCTCCAGAAAGCACCATGCCCTTCGCGCAGCAAAATCTGCAATGCCTTCCACGAGTTCCGGTGATAGACCATCATCTTCAACGCCGTGCCGGGTCGACTGCAAAGAAGAAGCTGTTCGATGACGCGCTCGGGATGCGGCGTGTGATGTATGACGCCGAAAGAATAGATCAGATCGTATCCCCCGGCCGGAACGAACGAAGTTAGCTCTTCCGCGTTGCCATGGTGGAACCGGATGTTGGAAAGGCCATACACGGAGGCGCGCTGGCGGGCAATCTCTAAGGACTTTTCGCTCAGATCTACCGCTGTCACCTCGGCGCCGGCGCGGGCGAAATTCATGGTGTCGGTTCCGATCCCGCAACCGATTTCCAAGACGCGCTTGCCTTTCCAGCGCGGAAACTCGGCGAACGTCGGGATGTGCGGCTCCACCAGATATTTGCGCGCCTCAACTTCATCAAAGTATTCTCTGGATCCGATCGCCTTGGTAGAGTGGCGAATGTTGCAGGGTCTACGGTTCCAGAAATCCCGTACTTCCCCAATCGCTATGTCTTGGGTGTGGCTCATTTCGATTCCTTCCTGTCGGGCCCGGGCCTGTTTGTAGCAGCGGTCTTACGTCGATTTCAGCCGGCGCTCTGCCTCGAAACCTTGACGGAAAGGCGACCATCCTTCCGAAGTTCACTCTCAATCCACTTATAAGTAATCTCCAGTCCTGATTCAAGAGACACCGCGGGTTCCCATCCCAGGACCTTGGCCAGAAGAGTGTTGTCACTATTGCGTCCACGCACCCCCTGTGGCTTTTGCAGATCGTGCCGCTTGACGAGACGCTTCCCGGCAATCCCCGAAACGATATCAACGAGCTGGTTGATGGTAACCAGGCGGTCGGTGCCGAGATTCAGCGGTTCGCTAAAGTCGGAAGCCATCAGCCGTAAGAGGCCCTCCACACAGTCTTCCACATACATAAATGAGCGGGTCTGTTCTCCGTCCCCCCAAATCTCGATTGGGTCTCCGTCGGATGCGAGGGCGACCTTGCGGGAAATTGCCGCGGGAGCTTTCTCCTTGCCGCCCTCGTATGTGCCCAAAGGGCCAAAAACATTGTGGAAACGCACGATCCGGGTTTCGAGTCTGTAGTCCTGCCGGTAGTAGCGGCAGAGCTCTTCAGTATAAAGCTTTTCCCAGCCGTAGCCCGGCTCCGGGTCGGCGGGGTAGGCGTCCTCTTCCCGCAGCGGAGTCACGTCCGCACTCTGTTGCCGGCCCTGCGCATACACACATGCCGATGAAGAGAAGAGGAACCGCTTGATGCCCTGCAGCCGGCTTGCTTCCAGCATGTGCACGTTGATCAGGACGTTGTTGCGCGCAATGTCCGCATGAAACGCAGTGATGTAGCCGATGCCGCCCATGTCTGCCGCAAGGTTGTAGACCTGATCTATGCCACCCCGCGTAGCTTGTAAGCAGCTGTCGAACTGCCGAAGGTCAAGCGACTCGAACTCGTCAGCCGCGGTAGTCGCGTACTGCGGAGGCTTGATATCAACTCCGCGTACCCAGTTTCCTTCGTCCTTCAGCCGCCGAACGAGATGGTGGCCGATGAATCCACCGGCACCTGTTACCAGCACCCGTTTTTGCGCAGGCATGCAGATCTCCTCGTAATTATTTGATTGATACCTTGCAGCTTCGACTTGGCAAGTGAGATAGGGGCCTGTTGGTCGGAGAGCGTGGCGCTTGCCACGCAACCCTCAACAAGGAGCGCCGGTCTTGACGGACTCCTGAAGGAAAATATGCTCGAACTAGGCCGGACATCTTTCTCGCGCCGGTTCCTCACTAACCAGATTCATCTAACCTGCGATAGATTGCAAGGACGAAAGGTTTGGTTACTGGGTTACTTGTGACAGATGCATCCAGGACTGAGATTTGTCCCTAAGTGGAGAACCGGGCCCTACCTGACTCATAAGAGCTGCGCACCCGGCCAGATCCTATTCAGTACCCGCGTAAGAGCGCGATCTCTTCAGTTGAAAGTTGGCCGATGTCAACCGACAGAATCAGGGGGCAATCCAGCTCCTGCCACAATTTCAATTGCTCACGTTCTTCTTCTATGGTCATAGGGTCATCAAACCATGCCGGACAGTCGCTCATTGGGGTGTACGGACCAAGGCAATATCTCTTGATGCCCGTAAGCAGGTAATCGGGGTCATTGTAATGACCGGGGGAAGCAAATGAAGTCAAAGTGGCAACATGGGTAGCCACCGCCTGAACGCGCTGGAAGGCTGTCATGGCGGGCCATCCCTGAATCCATCCCAGATCGTGGTCGGTTCGCCACATTACCCCCCCCGCTTGTGTCCCCCATGCCCAGACGTCTACATCTCCGATCTCGGAAATGCTGAGTGCGACCTGCCTTCCGGTTTTGTCCAGCGCGTCACGCATCTTTCTATAGACCGGCTCGTTTGGGGGACCCAAAGCGTACAGGCTGCACCAGTCATACTTGAGAAAATCGACACCCCAGGAGGCGAAGGTATTCGCGTCCTGTTGCTCGAATCCCTGGCTGCCCGGAAGATTGTCGCAAGTGAGCGGGCCGGGCGAGCTGTAGATCCCAAATTTCAACCCCCGCGCATGCAAGTAGTCGCCAAGAGCTTTCATGTCCGGGAAGTTGCTATTGGGGTGGAGCGTCCCATCCGTAGCTCTGTAACCTTCCCAACCGCCGTCTACGTTGACATAGACATATCCGGCGTCGCGGAGACCCGTCGATACTAATAAGTCCGCCTGCTGACGCACCTTGGCATCTGTCACCGTCTCATAAAATGCATACCAGCTTGACCATCCTTTGGGTGGACTTGGGTTTGACAGCGACGGAACTGGCGGTGCGGATGTAATTTTGCCCGATCCGCAGCTGCTGCTTGAAACCAAAACCAGGGTGCAGACTGCCAAGACAAGTCGTGATCGCGCAGCCAGGAAGCCTCGAGCGCCCAACATCATGATTTATGCCAATCGCCGCTTATCATCGATTGTTGCCCCAGAGTGTTGTCCCCGAAAATTGGGGCACCAGCGTGTCAGGTCGCGAAATCGTCGGACCGCTTGTGGGTGCCTTCAGGACCATACAGCCCTATTCCAGCTTGACTGCGATTCTGCCGGTGTAATCGACGCGGGAGAGCAGGATCGGGGTCTTATTTTCCGCGAAATACTCATCGACAGCTTTTCGCGCGCCTTGCCAGTGCCCGTAGTCATCGATGATAAGCACTCCATGCTTGGAAAGCCGCGGGAACAGGTGTTCCAGTTCGTGCTTCGTAGACTCATACCAGTCTGTATCGAGGCGCAGAAGAGCGATGGTATCGGGGGCGTGCGCAGGAATCGTATCTTCCACCCTGCCCTTCACCAGGTGAACCAGGGCAGGATCGTAACCGGTGGAATTCATTCCCGACTGAACCTCTTCCAAAGTTGCGTGGCAAAAATCAGAGCTGTCTGGCCCTGTCTGAAGCTTCTGGAAGAACGTGCGGGCGGAGTGCCCCTTCAGGTCAACGTCCGCCTCCGTGGGTTTGGGCATGCCTTCGAACGTGTCGAAAAGATGGAGATCGCGCGATGTGTCCCCCGCTTCCTTGAGAGCGAGGGCCACCGCCATCATGCTCCCGCCCCTCCATACGCCGCACTCGACGATGCTCCCGGGTATCCGATTTTTCACGATGAACTGGACGGATTCCACCAGGGCGCTGACCCGCTCCGGTGACGTCATCGTGTGATGCTGGACCGCGCGGACGATGGACCACAATTCGTCCGAGAAATCCGGCGGGCGCAGCAAATTGAGCGTTCCGGTGACGTACTGGCGCGGGCTGTTCCCGAACCGGTAAGAGAGTACGCGGGCCAGGTCTCTCATAGTCCTTCCAGACAGTCGACTGCGGGGGATTGGACACATAGAGCCTGGCGCAGCACGCGCGCCACGCCCTCGGCGAATTTGTCAGCCGTATGGCACTGCAGGAACCTGTTCTGATTTATCTGACCCATGCTTCTCCTAAGCGACTCGTCGCCGAGTAAACGGAGAAGTTTCTCCGCTATGTCTTCCGGATCTCGCTTGTTAACGTAAACAGCTCCATCCTCGCCCAAAATGTCCGGGATCGTGGCGTGGCGGGTGGTTAGTACCGGGAGCCCGGCAGCCATAGCTTCGATCACCGCAACCGGCTGACCCTCGAGCGGGTACCAGGTGGGAAAGGCAAAAACGTCACTTTCCTGGAAGATCCGGGTCTTTTCGTCACCAGACCGGGTGCCCAGGAAGCTGACGTACCGCTCCAGCGAGTTTTGCTGCACCCACTCTATCGCCTGACGAGCCTCCGGAAAGGATTTGTCGCCCACAAAAACAAATCGAACGTCGGTCGTTTGCTTGAGGACATCAGGAACAGAACGCAGTAGATCAAAAAAACCTTTGGACTCGAACAGCCCTCCCAGATAAAGAACGCTTAGGGGCGCGGAACCCAGAGGCGCGGAACTACCCCGGGAGCGATGCCTGTCCTTGCATGCCTCGTAAAGGGCGGGAGGGATGCCATTGTATACAACCCGCACCCGATCAGGCTCGACCAGCCCGGCAAATTTCCCGCGGAAGCTGCTGCTGAGAACAATGGCGCGGGAAGCGTATCCAAAACAGAATCGCATCAGCCGCTGAAACATGGCGCCACGCTCGGCGTACAGGGTGTCGAGGTAACCGCCGTGAAGATGAAGCACAACCGGGATCCCCCACAACCGGCTTGGCAACAGGAAGAGACAATCCCGCAGGAAACCCAGCACGCTCTCGGAAACCGGCATGTAGACCACCGCTGGACGCTTCCACAGCAGAAGCCAATGGAATCGCGCCCCGTGGTAGAGCGCCAATATCACGTTGTGAAACTCAAACCGGCCTACATTGTCGAGCGTCCGCCGGTCCGCCGTGTCGAGGTGAACCACATCGAATGACTGCTTCAGATCGGATCGCAGCAAAATGTCTGTGAGTACGCTGATGCCGTGGGCTGGAGGGGGCGTCGGGCCGATGATGAGAACCGTCTCGAGCCGCTCGTCTGGTTTGTCTTGTACTGGGGTCAGCATACGACAATTCGCGACTGAAAGGAGAAGGTCAATTTCCCCACCGTGCCCTGCAGGACGCCGCCGTCAAAAGTCTGCTCACAGAAGCTTTGTAGCTGCACCCGTTCTATGTTACTTTCCACTTCTTGGAGCAACCGGAGTCAACATGAGCCGCTCGATTTACAGCGACGGCAGCTATTTAGAGTCGAACCCAGGCTGGCATGCGGAGGACTCTCCGTGGAAAGCCCAGCAGGTTCTCCGGATGCTCAAGCAGCACGACATTCATCCTCATACGGTGGCCGAGATCGGCTGCGGCGCCGGCGAAATTCTTAGACAGCTATCGCTGAATCTGCCGGAGGCCAGGTTTTCAGGGTTTGACATTTCCGCGGATGCGATCCGCCTGGCACGAAGCCGGGAAAGCGACCGAATCCAGTTTTTCAACATGGACTTCCGTGCGAACTCCGATCACTTTGATGTTCTACTGGTAATGGACGTGGTTGAACATGTCGAGGATTGCTTTGGCTTCCTCCGATCCATTCGGGACAAGGCGGAATATAAAATCATCCATATTCCTCTCGATATGAGCGTTTCCCTGCTGGTTCGAAACCGGCTGATGGACGTACGCAAGAGTGTCGGGCACATCCATTACTTCAGCAAGCCTACCGCCCTTGCCTTACTGGAAGACACGGGATACCAGATCCTCGACTGCTTCTACACACCCGCTTATCAGATCGCTCCAAAAGATCCGGTACACCGCGCTATGGGCGCCGTGCGTTCGCTCACCATGAAGGTGGCCTCAGACTTCACTTCGATGATGCTTGGTGGCTGCCCACTTCTGGTTCTGGCGAAATAGCGGAACCGCGCCGCGCTGTCAACACTGCGACCCCCAGCAGACTCTGTTTCGAGTGTTCCTCCAGGACGGCCGAATACGAGGGGCGAGTCCGCGATACCCAGTCCATAAACGCCGAATTACCCTCCACATCGTCCGCCACAAGAACTGCTTGAGGAGAGAGAAAAGGACTTACGATCTCGAACTCATGACGCATGTTGCGGTAAGTGTGCAGACTGTCGTGCAGGAAGAAGTCGATCTGACGGAGTTCGCGTGCAAGTTCCGGAAGCAGGTCCACACTCCGGCCACGATGCAGTCGCCAGTCCTTTGTCAGATGCTCCGGCACCAGTTGACCCACAAATTCATCTCCCGCTCTTCCCAAGGGAGGCAGATCGATACTATGCAGGCGGCCGCCACCGTTGGCCCGAAGAGCCTGGAGCAGGAATGCAGAGGTCACTCCGTAGCAGACACCCGTCTCAACCACTGCCGACGGCCGCGTCGCCCTCACCAGCAAGTAACACAGCCGCGCGAGACTAAAGTCTCCGTTGTGGTGGAGCGGAAAGGGAGCATCCGGCGGTAACGCGCGGATACGGCACGAGACTTCCTCTTCGACCGACCTCAACTCTTCTTCCTGCAGAACCGCTTCCACATCGGCGACAGCCAGAAGCGAGGCCAGTTGTTGGATGAGAGCGTCCCAGCTTACGGTGTCATATTCCGGCGGGCCATGCCGGTAGACCTCCACTCTCGAGTCCACGATCGCAGCCACCCGGTTGTAGAATTCGCGGGGTCTTTGCGGAAGAAGGGCGAACAGTTGCAGAAGTTTGGACGAATTCGATGTCAAGTATTCCATCTCAACTGGCGGCCATCTTAACTGGTGGCCATCCGTGGCCGGGCGGCGACAGGCGGGGCAGACATCATTCTCAACCCAATCCCGATAGTCAGCCAGAAAATCGAGGCCAGGAAGGGACTCTCCAACAACAAATTCAGGAGGCCGAACATACACATCAATAACTGTCCCAGCATCAAGCCGTACATAACCGTGGCCTGGGAATGCGAAGATATCTGCCGAAGACTCTTCCAACCCTTCCAATGGAAGCCTGCGAGCAACAAGAGCAATGGTACAAGCCCGAACACGCCCATCTTGTAGAGGACCGTCAAATAGGTGTTGTGGGGACGAGCGTCGGTAGCATCGAGATCGAACGTGAACGGGATACCGTACGCCTCCCCGAGCGCGGGACTCGCGCTGAATCGCTGGAAAGCCTCGAACCACGCCATCAAGCGGAATGTGGCGTTGGGGTCGTCCGAGTAGTTGAGCGTGCCGGAAACAAGCTCCGTCCCGGCTCGATCCACAAATGTCGATCCTGCCCGTGTCTGGCTTGCCGCCCACAACACCAGGACCAACCCCACGGTCACTCCCGCGGCCAGGCGAAGGCTGCGGACGCTGAGTCGCAGCTTGCCGGATGGGGTTACGACCATCATTACCAGCAGGGCGAAGCCTACCCCCAGAAAGATCGTGCGGGCATTGATCAAAAGAATTCCCACGAAAAGAAATATCGCGAGCGGCCAGCCAAGCGTGGGCCGAATCGTCTTGTTGATAGTGAACACAATTGTTCCGATAAAAGAAGCCAACACAAAAACGCCGTAGGGGATGAACCGCCGCTGGTCGGGTTGAGCAAGAAACCAGGCCAGCCCGTTAAGGGTTGCGAATACCGACCCCGCCGCGAGGGCAATGAACAGGCGACGCACCCCGTCCCAGGTTTTGACCACATGAAACCCGACAAACAGGAAAAGTGAATACACAACGATCGCCGCGTCCCTGGCGACCAGGGTTAGATCCTGGTGCTCCCGAACACCACGCACAACGCTGATCGCCCCCACGGCGAGAAAGGCCAGGACCAGCCGGCTCCACCACCGATCGAGCAGAAGAAACCGCATTCCCATGCTTCGCAAAAGGCTAAAAAGAAACAGCGCCAGGACAATATCGGTAATAAACAGGGGAAGACCCGGCACTCGGATATACGCGAAGTCCTTCGCGTATGCGACCGTGTCGAGAACGAACCACAGCAGGATCGCTTCCCCACGGGAAGCTCCTGTTTTTCTCGCGTAGAGATAACACAGCGGAAGCGAAACCCAGGCAAAGACGAACGCGGCCCAGAAAGACTCATACTCGAGAACCGGTGTCGCCGCCACCGTGCCCTCGTCGGGTAGTGCATCGCGGGTGAAGCCGTCGGCCAACACAATGATCGTCCCGAAGATCAGCAGGAATATGAGCCAGGAGTTGACCCACGGGACTCCGCCGCGCAGACTTCTCCGGCCAAACAGCGGCAGATTTGCCCCGATCGCCATGCCGCCACCCGGATTCGCTGGTAGTACGGTCATCAGTAACTCATGTCATGCACGCGGCGATGGTAAAGCCATGCCAGCGCCAGTGCGGTTACGCTGCTCGAGATCAGCATTCCGGCGCCGGCACCGGCAACTCCCCAGATGCGAGACAAGGGAAGACCAAAGCACAAAGTCGACAGGGAGGCCGCCACATATCCCCAGAAAACAGAACTCGGTCGCTCGATGGCGCGAAGACCAGCCCCCAGAACCATCACGGCGCCGGCAGCAATCGGTATCATGCCCACCAGAAAAACCGGTGCTCCGGAATACTCCCGGTAGTTGCCGCCATAGAACGCCTGAAACAGCGCCAGGCGAAACCACCACAGCATCGCCATATAGACGATTGAGACCGGCACAAGCAGGCCCAGCAAAGTCTTCATGGTTCGAGTCATGCCGGATGTTCCGGATCGGTCCCGGTGGCGGACTAATGTCGGAATCAGCACGGCAGATAGTGCGTAGAGCACGTGCAGCACCGGATTGATCAAGTTGATCAGAGCCCGAAGAGCCGCACTCGCCCCCAGGCCGGAAAACGCAGGAAGAACAGCGTAATAGATATTGTCGGGAAACCACGCAACTACCGCCGAAGCCACCGCCCATTTCCCGTAGCGCCAATGATCTCCGGTGACCGTCCGAACAGTCAGATCATGTGGCATACGCTTCCAGCGGAAACCGAGCCTGACCAGCAGGAACACTGTGGAAACCAGCCCTGCCAATCCCATTGCCAGAAACGCTGTGCCCGGTGAAAGCTGGTTCTTTTCATGCAGGAGGAAGAGCGCCCCGATCAGCGTACAAAAATAAAACGCTCCTCCCACGGCAGCGCCACCCGGCTGTAAACGAGCATAGAACCCCCCTCGCCCGAGCCAGGTCAGCATGATGAAAGGCGCTGCAACGGCAAGGGCTGCAAACGCATGCTGGACGTTGGCCGAGTACAGCCGGCCAAGCAAGAGCGAGACTGCCAGCATGGAGCCGCTGACCGCGGCCAGCATCACCAGGTTGGAGCGAACCAGAATCGCGAGATAGCTGTGAAAACTGTCCGCGTAGGAGCCGGAACCAAAGACAATCATCGGTTCATAGACGCACGCGGAATACAGCATCGAGAAAAGCAGAAAACAGCTAAAGGCCAGGGCAAAAGCTCCATACTGTTCCGCAGAGAGCCAGCGCGCCAGAAAAACATTGACCAGGAAATGAGAGCCCGCAAACAGGGCTTGCCCAAGCACCGCCAGCCCGGCCTTGGAAGACGCCGAGAGAACCCGGATGGGAGTCCAGGTATGTGCAGAAGGCTCAACCGGCGCGAGATCGGGTGGGGTGGCCACGGCTGTCGTTTCCAAACCCTGGCCGGAAGATGACTCGTACTGTCTGGAAACATCCAGGGTCCCGCCGTCTTTCGGCATCATGGAGTGAGTATCTTCGGTGCTTTGTGCGACTGTCCGGGGATAATCGAGTGACCAACTTGCGGGGGAACTCTATCCAGCTTAATCGTCAGCCCCGCTTCTTTCGGGGCGCGCATGCTGCGCCGATGGCGGCTTGGAAAAGAGACCTTGTAACTGCAGACGTTTTCGCAGCAACCACGCTTTCTGCACCCTGAGCACATCCAGCGTAAATGACTTTGCCGGATCATCGGTTTCGATGGCCTGCCAGAACACAACACCCAAAACCCAGAATGCGCCCGTGATTGCCGCCAGCACCGTGCCCAGAGTCATGAACCCGAGGCGGGGAGGAAAGGATTTCCGCTCGGGGATGGCCGCTTCATCCATGACCTTGATGGTGGGGATTTCCTTGGCCTCCTGGATCTTTGCCATCTCATATTCCTGGGTCAGCAACTGGTAGACCGTCTCCTGAACTTTCGTCTGCTGGTAAAGTTCAGCCCACCGTACACCGAGCAGGGGAAGCTTCCGGATCGAGGGATAGATCATGTCGGAAATCTGGTTACTCGAGCCTTGGACGCCCGAAGCCGGGCTGCCCGGAACCGCTGCCGGATTTGCTGCCTGGACTGCCGTCGGGTTTCCTCCCGCCATTTCATTGAGCTGGTGCCGCAGTTCGTCCACCCGGGCCCGCAAAGAACGCACCCGAACGTTGTTCGCGGTATAAATCGTTTCCAGTCCCTCCAGTTCCGACTGGGCAGCCATGAGACGCCCCTGCAGATCCGCTCCCGCTTCCACCATGGCCTTGGTCTGCGAGCTGATGTCCAAGGTTGTGTTCTGGCTGGCGAACTGGCTGAAGTCTTCTGCCGCGCGGTGCAGATCCTGCTTCACCGTGGCCAGCCGCCCTTCGATAAAGATCCTCTCCCGGCGGGCTGACGAGGTACTGACTTCGTTCATCAACCGGTTCAATTCTTCGACATAGGCTTGGGCTAGGGCCGCAGAGCGCTGCCGGTTCCGGTCGGTCACCATGACCGTAATTACACCGCTCTTGCGGTCTTCGGAAACGCTGGTGTTGTCATCCAGATATTTTCGCGCGTCCTCCATGTAGCGGACCCAGTACACCCGCCGCAAGTCGTAACGATTCACCAGACGATCTTCCACGGTGCGGCTGTGCAATGCCTCCATGTAGAGCGCGCCGGATGATTTCGATCCCAGAAGGTCGGAGGCCAGGCCACCCAGTCCTGGAGCTGCGGTCTTGCTGATCACCGCAGACAACATCGCAATACTCGATCCGCCCTGGCTTTCGGGAGGCATCAGGCGAGTGGTGGCGGTGTACCGATTGGGAACCAGCAAGGCGATGATGGTCGAAATGATCAGGCCTCGCACCGCCCACCGCAGGATAAAGGCGCGCTGATCCCAGAGCAGGCGCAGAATGATCAGCGGCGCCTGCACCGGCTCCGGCGGCTGACCGGTTAGGTCTTCCTGCGGATCCAGTAAGTCTTCGCCTACCGGCTCGAGTTCGTGATCGGAGGTCGCAATAAATCGCATGCGCTAAATCCTGATGCTTCGTGTGCTGCTGCACATCACCATCGGGTCAGATCCCTCGCGCCGCAAAAATGATGGTATGCAGCAGAATCGCGAGATCCATAAACAGACTCCGATGCTGGATATAGTACAGATCGTATTCGATGTTTTCATGGATCAGGAAAGCCCGGTCTCCGCTGAGCTGCCACAGGCCGGTCAGGCCCGGCCGCACCTGCAACCTTTGCCGGTGCCGCTCCGTGTACTGGTCAACGATAAACGGCATCTCCGGCCGGGGTCCAACCAAGGACATGCTGCCCTGCAGGACATTCAGAAGTTGCGGCACTTCGTCCAGACTGGTGCGACGGAGAAATCTCCCCAGCCGGGTGATCCGCGGATCGCTCGACGCCAGCGGCGAATACTCGTACGACGGCGCCGTGGTGTGCATGGTGCGAAATTTATACATGCGGAAGAGTTTTCCGTCCTGCCCCACTCGTTCCTGCCGGAACAACACCGGGCCTCGCGAATCAATTTTGATGGCCAGCGCCAATAACAGGAATACGGGTGCTCCCACTATCATCAGCACGATCGACCCTAAAACGTCGCAAACCCGCTTTACCCCCTCGTAACCTGCGTGGCGGCTGGAGCGGCCGAAGTTCGCCAGCAGCACTCCATCGATATCCTGATAGTCCACCCAGGGATCCGATGCCAGCAGATGACTGGGAACGAATGAGACTCTGGCATTGGCCGCGAACGCCTCTTGAATGGTCTTGGTAAATCGATCGCGCCCGACGGAAGGGATCGCGATCAGGACCAGATCCGCGCCATACTGGGCAACCAATTCCCGGGTCACCGGCCCCTTCACCACTGGCGCGGAACGCCGCCGTTCGTACGCCATCTCGTACACCATGCTTCCCGTCTTGGCCGGATCGTCATCTACAAAGGCCACCGGTTCCAGTCCCAGTTTGGGCGACCGCTGCAAGACCGAGAACACTCGTCTTCCGGTATAGCCCGAGCCATAAATCAGAACTGTCTCATTGCCATAACCCCGGGAATGCAGAACCCGCACCAGCACATAGATCAGGCTCTTCTGCACGAACAGCAACAGAGGGACCAGGCCCAAACACAGAACCAGCAGCCACCGCGAAAAAAGAATGTTGGTGAAAAAACTTACCGCCAGCGCGATCAGGAATGCTTGCGCCGAAACCCCCAGCACCTGCTCCGTCTCCCGCACCCGCAGCAGGCTGTTTCCGCGCCGGTACGCACCTGCCCGGTCCAGCATCAGGACCATGACGATCGAAAAAGCGAAGGCCAAAGCTACGACCGTTCCGATCGGGTAATAGATATGCCTGCCCAGTCGGAGAGAGTCGTAAATGAAATAGCCCAGCACCACTGCCAGAGTGATGGTCAGCAGGTCGGCGATCACCTCGCAGAAAACAATCGCGCGGCGGAAATGAGCAGCGGCGATCCTCCTCTGACCGGGCGCCGGAACCTGCGAATCTGGCGACGGCGCGTGGCCGGCGGCTAACTCTACCGACTTCGTTACTTCGACCTGAGCGGCGCTCTTCGCAGACAGACCAAAATTGCTCATGTTCACTTTCATTCCAAATCCGCGGCGTGCACTTTGACCGCAACTGAACCCAAGATCAGTTCAATCGACTGCACGATGCGAACCGTCTTTATGCATTTCGCGCCGGCCAGAGCGCGTCGGAAATAAACCCCAGTCACAGCTTCGCCCTCTCACTTACAGGGCATCCGTGAGCTAACCCCTTCATCAGCAACTTTATAGGCCACCAAACCTAGATCAGCGTCACCGGCCGTCGCTTCCTGCCGCGTTGCTCGCCATATTCCCAGCGGACCTTTGAAACAACTTCTGCGGCTGAAAACTGATCTCAACCGCAGTAGTCACATTGCGGGACGAGTTCGGCTGAATCACGGGAAACAGCCAGCGCTCGTACTGCACCCAAGCGCTCAGACCCAGATTCGGACGCAGCCAGTAATCGCCACGCACGCCCACGTCGGTCAACGTGCCCCCACCGGGGATAAACTGCCAGCTGACTTTTTGATGCCTGTAGTTAAACTGTAGTCGATTTCGCCCGCTAAACCAATAGTTTGCCCATCCCTGGGCACCTTGTGACTCACGGCCAATCCAACTCGCAAGCAACTGTCCCTGATTGGTATAACCATTCACATAACGGGTGTTGTAGTAGAAGAATCCGTGGCTGAGCGCTCCTCCGGCGGGCAGATCGGTGTAGACCCCTTCCGCCCGGAAATCCAGCTTCGGAATGCTCGGGAGATGAGAGAAAAACATCCCCGCCCGGATGGCGGAACGGTCCCAATAAGCAATCGGGGAGATCTGGTCGTCGGCGAAGGCATCGCCATAGAACGTCACCCAGTCGCGGAGTTTCGGGACACGATACGTCCAGTCCATTCCTGACCGCCGGTCGCCTGGGTCCGACTGATTCCCGGACGCGGTATTCGACGTACTGGAACTGAACAAGCTCTTTCCAAATGACCGGAGAGTGAACGGCAGGCCTTGTCCGGCGAAGATTACGGTCCGGGAGAAACCAAATTCGAAGTTCCGGGTGGGCTTGAACGTAAAGCGCTCGCCGTGAATCATTGGCTGCGGGTGGAGCGTATGGAGAAAGCTGCCGTCAATGGTGCTGTTCACGTTGACGAATTGCTGTCCGCTCAATTGTCCCAGGAAGAACTCCAGCCGCATCGGTCCCAGCCATCCGAAGATACTGGGCAATTTGAAGGGCGTGACCCGATTGATGCGGAACATGTTGAGAGGAGCGGCGTTGTCGCTGAAGATCAGCGGACCACCGTCGCCCGGGCCCCACCACAGGCTTTGACGTCCGAAGGACAATTGCCAGTTCGAGAACATCAAACCCACGTAGGCATCCAGAACCGCGAACTGATTCACGGAGCCCTGACCGGTCGCCGGTGGCGCCTGCGGAAGTTTGTCTACCTGCTCAATGGTCTCGCGTGCCGTCAGAGGCAACGCCGGCAAACCCGCCGAGCCCTGCCATTCGCCGCGAAAATACGTTACCCACCGGCCTTGGGTGGCATAGGCGGAAAAGCCGGTTACCGAATTCCAGCCTTGACCGTAGGGGCGGCCGAAATCATTGATCTGGGTCTGCCCGAAATGATAACCGTCACGCAGCGGTGTGCCGGAAATGTACTCCACCCGCGAATACAATGATTCCACCCGGAATGCCCCGCTCTCACTGGTATCGGTTCCTTCCATTTCCGGACGAAACTCGCGTCCCAGTTCGCTGATGAGTTCCTGGGCAATGTTGTTCTCGCCATCGGCCGCGTGCTCTTCGGCTTCACCGAGCAGCCGGGCGCATTCCCGGCGCGTCCAGGGCCGGTCTCCGGCAAATGCGCTGTCCACCAGGCCGAACGCAGACAGTCGATCAAACGCGGGATAAATCCAGCTATCGATGGGGACATACGGCGAGCCTCGGTTTTCCGGCGCCCAGCGTCCCTCGCGGAACAAT
>CAZGSU010000094.1:0-48458 GCA_964528615.1 uncultured Acidobacteriaceae bacterium
CAGGGCAATCAAGAAAACCAATGTTTACGGGACTTCCAATGGGACGATCTTAAACACATTTTCTAACGCCCGCTCTTATTGCGCGGAGCCACATTCCTAGATTGAGCCCCGAAGGCCAGACTCGCGCTCCCGCGCGGCGTAGTCTAGTACGTCGCAAGCGGTGATGCCCTACAAAGATCCCTAGTTAGCTGCTAGACATTCGGGCCCAGGGTGGCTGGATTTTCCCGCTCCAATAGCTATCCCCCACAATGCAATGAGGAGGCATTGCCTCCGCCCTGGCCAGCGCGCGCCCTGCTCTCCGACACTGAGACCCGCATTTCCATCGATCAGACCTTGATGTTCGGCACCTACCGCACCTGCACTTTGATCGGCGGGCAGTATCGGCCTCCTAGCGTACTCACCCCCGCGCCTGACGCCCGCGCTCACTATCTCAAGTGACACACTTCGATCGGATTTCAGAGGCCTTTGCTATTTCGGGGAAAGGTTTGTTGGGCGGTTGTCATAAGGCACTGCCCATTCACCTTTGTCACCGTAACCGACAGTCGGGTTCGGTCGGCTCCCACACTAGTTTCGATCCAGAAATCGCGCGACTCGAAGCCTGCGAGGCTGTAGAACGCAATCCTTGCGACAACGCTGTGAGCATAGAGCACCGGAAAGGTATGTGCATAGAAAACATTATTGGTAGGGCCTCCCGCAGCGCCTTGTTCGTGGATTCCAACGACAACGTTTTTGACACTTGTCGATCCGTTATTCGCGATGTCGAAGGCTATTTCTTGTGGTCTATCGGGCGAAATAATCGGCTGAACCTGAACAGAGGTCAGTTGTTCAACCTGAACAGGCCGGTCCCAAACGCTGTTCCAAAGTTGGGGGAACATCCAAGGCAAAAAAGTGAGAGCGACGGCTAGTCCCAACGCGAGCCACTTGTCGTTACCTAACGAACGCCACTTAGCTCGCAGCGTTGAAATGGAAAACCTCTTTTGCCGATTTGTCCTTTTTATTCCGGCCACCCTTTCAATCGTGTTGCCGATGGACCGGTGAGCACGCTGGGATCTCATCACCTCTTTAAGATCAATTCTTAGCTCTCGCGCTGATCGGTAGCGATTGTGTGGCTGCTTCTCCAAACAATTCAGAATTACGTTCTCAAATTCTGCTGAGATTTCGGGCCGTACAGAACGGGGCGGCGTTGGCGAATTATGAAGGATGTCAGTTGCTAGGCCGGTTACACCCTCACCGTTAAACGGCCTGCAACCTGTACTCATCTCATAGAGTAAGACGCCAGCCGCCCAGATATCGGTCCGGGCATCCGTCGCTTGGCCGCCCAACTGCTCTGGAGCCATGTAGGGTAGAGTCCCGGCGCCGCGCGCATCGGTTAGGCTCGGAGTCGGTTCATCTGGGTTTATGCTAAAAAGCTTCGCCAAGCCGAAATCGAGTATCTTGAGTCGACAATCAGGCGTGACACGCAAGTTGCCAGGCTTCAGGTCACAATGTGCTACTCCAACCTGATGTGCTGCCTCCAAACCTAGGGCAAGCTGCGTTCCTAGCTGCAAGGCTTCGCTTTCAGCTAGTGCTCCTTGTGCCAGCTTTACGTCTAGCGTAAGCCCCGGAACGTATTCCATAACCAGAAAGTCGACCCCACCATGAGTGCCGAAATCATGAATTGTAGCGATATTGGGGTGATTTACTCTCGATAGCATGCGCGCTTCTTTTTGGAATCGTTTGCGCGCGACCTCATCGGCTAGCTTCCGAGCATCGAGAACTTTGACGGCGACTTCGCGTCCCAGGCGTTCATCATAAGCTCGATAGACAACGCCCATACCCCCCGTGCCAATCGTCTCGAGCACCCGGTAATGGCTGAACGTTCGGCCGCTCATAAAACGACCCAAAGTAGGTCAACATGCTAACACCGCACACCCGCCCCGCGCCCTTCGCTCCTTCCGCGCTTTGCGCCCAGGTTCCGACCGCGCGTTCCCGCGCGACCCCCGTCCTCCGCCCCTACCGTGCCGAAGCAGCTGCTGGCCTGATCGGCGTAGCCAGCTCGCCCAGGCCGGCCGCCGCGAGAATTTCGAACGCTTCATCCGGACACCGGGATGAGTATGCCGCGGAGACTCCGCCGTCCACGGCCAGGACTTGTCCAGTAACAAAGCTCGACGCTTCCGATGCAAGGAAGAGCAACGGACCGACCAGTTCATCGGGGCGTCCAATTCGTCCCATTGGGGCCATCTTTTTCGCCCATTCGAGAAACGGAGGAATGGAAAACGCCCTGGCAGTCATCTCGCTCGGAAACCAGCCAGGCGCAAGCGCGTTCACTCGCACGCCGCGGTCTGCCCAACTCGCCGCCAAGTTCCGCGTCAAATTGATGACCGCCGCCTTGGTCGCCTGATAAGAAGACGGAAAGTTCCCGATCCCGCTCAACCCTGCGACTGAGGCAATGTTGATGATGGATCCACCTTTGCCATCACCCAGCATGAAGCGTCCAGCTTCGCGGCAGCAGTACCAGGTGCCCAATAGGTTGACGCGGACGGTTTGCTCGAATGCGGTGTCGGGTACGCGTTCCGGCAGCATCCCCGCCTCCGCCACCACCCCAGCGTTGTTAACTAGAACGTCCAGGCGCCCGAACCGCTTCACAGCGCGTTCCATCATGCTTGCAACCTGTTTGGCGTCGCCTACATCGCATGGCGCCACTAATACTGCGTGGCCACGCTCTGTGAGGGATGCCGCAACCTCGTTGAGCTTTTCCGCACTCCTTGCCGCCAGAACCAGGTTCACGCCTTGTTGCGCCAGGGCTTGCGAAAACGTAACCCCCAGTCCATACGAAGCTCCGGTGACCACCGCGGTCTTACCGGTCAGGTCGAACAGTTCATCAATCTTCTGCATGAACATTCCTCCGTACTTACATGGATGATCGGCCGTCAGTCAAAGCCTAGGGGCAATGCAAAATAAGGGTGTTCTCTTGATCGAGAATTGCCAGGGATTGCTCAGAATTCTGCTCGAAAGTGTATCCACGTTTATCACGTTTTTATCACGTTTCGCCCTTAGTCCTTCGCGATCTCAGATTGCTACATCACACAAGTTCATCGATCTCATTAAAAACATTGGCGGAAGCGTGTGCGAGTCGAACGCACCAGCGACGGGGGAACCCGCCGCCCGCCGGTTTTGAAGACCGGGAGGATCACCGGACCCCATGCGCTTCCGTGCGGACAACCCCAACGACGTATGGCTGCTATGTTAGCTGCCGTCGCGGCAACTGCATAGGGCAGCGGAATTTTCTTGCAGCAATGATCGCGACGTCGATCGGAGCCTCGGGCCACGCGCGGCGTCCGCGCTAGTTCACAATCCCCATTCTCTTTCCCACTTTTTTCAGCACTGCCAGCGCCTGCTCCAGTTCATCTTTAGTGTGCGTGGCCGTCATGATCGTTCTGATCCGCGCTTTCCCTTCCGGCACCGTGGGGAAGGCGATGCCGGTGCCCAGCACTCCCTCCTGGAACAGCCCGCGGGAGAAATCCATGGTGAGTTTCCCGTTACCAATGATGATTGGAGTAATTGGAGTTTCGCTGGTGGGTGTGGCCTTTCCGCCGATGTCGAAGCCCAGCAGACCCAGCTCTTTTTTCCAGAAACGGGTGTTTCCCCAGAGTTTCTCGATACGCTCGGGCTCGCTCTCGAGCACGTCGAAAGCGGCGATGCAGGTGGCCGCTACGGACGGGGGATGCGAAGTCGAGAACAGGAATGGCCGGGCGCGGTGATAGAGAAAGTCGATCAGGTCGCGCGTACCGCACACGTATCCGCCGAGCGCGCCGATGGCTTTGGACAAAGTTCCCACTTGAATGTCCACCCGGCCATGCATCTTGAAGTGATCGATGGTGCCGCGTCCATTTCGACCCAGAACGCCGGACGCGTGGGCGTCATCGACCATCATGATGGCACCGTACTTTTCGGCCAGGGCGCACAAATCGGGCAGCGGGCCGATGTCGCCGTCCATGGAAAACACTCCGTCACTGATCAGCAGCTTCTTTCCCGGCTGATCCTTCACGCTTGCCAGGCGCTCTTCGGCCTGCGCGATATTCTTGTGCTCGAAGACCAGAATCTTGGCCCGCGACAAACGAGCGCCATCAATGATCGAAGCATGGTTCAGCTGGTCGGAAATGATGAAGTCCTCTTTGCCCAAGACTGCTGACACCGTCCCGGCGTTGGCCGCGAATCCGGACTGGAAGACAACGCAGGCTTCGACGTTTTTGAAGCGCGCGATTTTCTCTTCGAGCTCCATGTGAATTTTCATTGTGCCAGCGATGGTGCGCACCGCGCCCGAACCCACGCCGTACTTCCGGGTAGCCTCGAGCGCAGCCTCGCGCAGCTTGGGATGTGTAGTCAGGCCCAGGTAATTGTTCGAAGCCAGATTGATGACTCTCTTGCCGTCGAACGTACAGACTGGAGCCTGTTCGTCGTCGAGGACGCGCAGGCGGAAATGCGTGCCCTTCGCTTTAAGATCGTCGAGTTGATCGGTGAGATACGACAGTGGGTTGGCACGGGCGATGGTGGTTGCCATTTGACGTTTCCCTCGGAAGATACTCGCTGTCAGTTTAATACTC
Organism: uncultured Acidobacteriaceae bacterium; assembly: GCA_964528615.1. Lineage (GTDB taxonomy): Bacteria > Acidobacteriota > Terriglobia > Terriglobales > Acidobacteriaceae > JAIQFF01. The sequence goes on from CAZGSU010000094.1 coordinate 4,584, forward strand.
GGGGAGCGCTGGAAAACCAGTTTGCAGTTATTAGTTCCCGGTTGCCCGTTGCGCCAGAGTCTTCAGATCGGGCACTTCAAGGTCAGGCTCACCGGATGCGGCTTTAGCTGCGCCGGCTCCGGGGCGAGGTGACGGCCGCTTCACCCAGACGGTTGCAATCCCCAGCGACTTCGCCGGAATCACGTCATGATAGATGCTCTGGCCTACGTGGAGCCACTGTGCCGGAGCCAGTCCGAGTCGTTTTTTTGCCAGTTGGAAAATCTTTAGTGATGGTTTGTAAGCGCCAGCCTGTTGCGCCGTGATCACTTCATCGAAATCCACCTCGAGGTGACGTGCGGTGGGCACAAAGAGATCGTCGTCCACGTTGGACATGATTGCCAGCCGGTAGCGGCTCTTGAGCTTGCGGAGCGCGGTCACCGTGTCTGGGAAGGGCGGCCAACTGCTGAGCGAATCGGGCAGCGAACTTATCTGGGATTTGGTGGGATGGAATCCCAGGCGCTCGCCGAACCCTCGCACCACGGACCTGAGAACCTCGCGGTATGCGCGAAATTCTCCACGTTCGGCTTCCGATTCCAGCTCGGAATACAGATTCAAAAGCTCGAAATCCGACATGGTTTTTCCATGCGCCGCGAGCAGGGGGCGGAGTGCAGAAAAAATCCCCGTCTCCCAGTCAATGAGGGTGCCGTAACAGTCGAAAGTCATGACCTGGAATTGGGAGAAATCGAGCACAGATCCCCCTCACTACAAAATTCAGCCCACGACGAGCGCCGTGGGCTGAAGAGTGAAGACCGACGACTGAAGAATGACGACTGCTCTACTACTTCACTTCCAGAGGCTGCTCCAGCTTGAAGCTGAGAGCGGACTCCGCCGGCAGAACAATGTCCTTGTTGCCGGTGAATGCAGCGCCACCGGTGCCGGCACCGCCGCCAGCCAGGGCTCCGATCCCAGCGCCCTTACCACCGCCAGCGAGGCCACCAATCAAGGCCCCCAGGGCAGCGCCGCCTCCCGCCAGGACGGCCGTGCGCTTGCCTTTACCGGCTTCCGTGCGGGTAACAGAAGAGGTTGAAATAGACTGGTCAGAACCATTCACGGCGATTGAGGTCAATCGCAATTGGAGGACGGCTCCTCCTTTGAAGCGGCCCAGAGGCTTGGCATCGACCACGGTACCGGAAGCCGTCGCACCCGCGGGTATCGCGGTCCTGCCATCGACGGCAAGCGGGCTGGCCAGAGTAGCCGTAAAGGTTTGTCCAGCCGAGCTGATCTTGGACCCGACAGTCTGCCCCAGGCGAACCGTCAATACAGTTCCCGCCGGAACAACCAGAGGCTTTGGCGCCATCGGCTTGGCCTCGGACTTCATATTCGACATCATCCCCGAGCCGGAAGCTTTCTGCGCTTCGGAACTGGCAGTGCCGCTGGCTGGAGCGGCCGTGTCATTGGCTGGGGTTGTAGTGCTGCTGGCCGGGCTGCTGCCGCCGTTGTCGCTGGAAGCAGTGGAATCCGCCTTCTTGCCGCTGCATCCGGAAAGTGCAAGCGACAGGTATAGACCCAGTGTAAGTGCCACCAAACGAGTTCGCATGATTCCCTCCATGTCGGGATGGTTTATTCGGAAAACTATGTCGCGCACAAATATCTTGATCGGGCGTTGACGGGAGCCCCAAAAACAGATTGGACTAGATTTTATCCTCATGCCCGGCGGATGTCATGGAAGCACCGTTCTTTTCCTTGTCCTTTTCCTTGTCCCTGTCCGCAGGCCCCAACTCTGTGGCATCGATGCCGGGCCCCACTGGAGCGCCGTCGCCGCCCGCAAGACCGCCAGGTGGTTCGACAGCACCTGCGAGTTCTTCTTCTGTGATCGTCGGCTCTGTTACTTTTCGCTCCAAAAACTTCGCCGTGTTCAACAGGGGACGGCCCAGCGACGGATTGTAGCCGGTCCAGGCGCCGTCTGAGTCCGCGCCGCGCTGGAACTGCATCTGCATCGCTTCCATCTTGGAATCGAGGTCGTCCAGATAGTGCAGCATCAGCGCTTCCGGAAACATCGGCAACTTGGGCGATCCGAAATCGTACTGGCCGTGATGGCTGATGATGAGGTGCTCGAGCAGCGTCTTCAGCGGCTCCGGAAAGCCGGGCACCTGGGCAAGCTTGGCCTGCAGCATCTCCAGTTCGATGATCATGTGCCCCAGCAACTGGCCGCGAGTCGTGTAAGAAAACGAGCGATTGTAAGTCAGTTCGTGAATCTTGCCGATATCGTGGAAGAATGCGCCGGTGAGCAGCAGGTCGCGATTGATCTGCGGATAATTGCGGCACATCAAATCGCAGGAATTGAACAGCGAGACGACATGCTCCAGCAACCCTCCGATGAAAGCATGATGCAGGGTCTTGGCGGCGGGCGCATTGCGGTAGGCTTCCGCGATTTCCGGATCAGACATGAACGCCTCAACCAGCGCCTTCAGATGAGGGTCTTTGAACGAGGCGACGTATGCCGCTAATGTCCGCCACAATTCACCGATGTCTTTCGTGGTCTTGGGCAGGTAGTCGGCGAAATCGACTTCGGATTCGCCCAGGCGGCGAAGTTTGTGGATGGTGAGTTGAAAACGATTCTTGTACTTGTTGATCAGGCCTTTGACCTTGATGAAGTCGTCCTGATCGAAGGCGTCAATCGCTTCCTCGACGTTGTCCCACATCTTGCCTTCGAGGTGGCCGCTGCGATCGCCCAGGGTCAAGGCCAGGTACGGCTCGCCACTTTTTTTCGGCTTCACCTGTCGCGAGACCACCACGAAACTGGTGGTGATGACCTTGTTCTCGTACTGCAGGCAATCGGAAACGAAGAATTCCTTCATAGCTCGATTCCCGTGATCCGTATCCGTGCAGGGGTTGAGATTAGCGACAGGGGCTCCGAAGCTTTGATTTTCATTCTGACTTGATTCGGGCTCAGCTCAACCAGGCTCGTCTCCATCAGATAATGCCCAGCTTTTTCTTCTTTTTCTTGAGTTCTTTGGCGCCGGCGTCCTTGGCGGTAGTTTCAACCGGCTTGGTCTGGTTGGGGCTGGCGCCGGTATCCACATACCCGGGTTTGATGTCGATGTAGGCTTGCTCTCGCAGTTTCTGCAGGTAGGCACGCAGCGCAGGTTGTAACTTCTGCATGTAGATCGCGTCCTGAACCTTGGGCTCAATCTCGCTGAGCGGGGGTACGCCCGCCTGCTGGTGTTCGGTGACCTTCAGAATGACCAGCCCCTGCTTGGTGCGGATCACATCGGAGACCTCGCCCGGCTTCATGGCAAAGGTTTTTTCCTCAAGGCCTTTGTCCAGTGTGCCCCGCTTGAAGTAGCCGAGGTCCCCGCCCTGAGCGGCAGTGGGACCATCCGAATTCTTCTTGGCGAGATCGTCAAAAGCGGCACCTTTGCGAATCTGGGCCAGCACGTCATCCGCCTTGACTTGGGCGGCCGCCAGTTGTTGCGCCTCGTCCCCTGTCGCGTCCTTGCCCTTTTTGTCTGTCGAAATCAACAGCTCGCTCAACCGGATTTCTTCCGGCTGCTCCATCTGGCTCTTGTGCTCGTCATAGAACTGCTGCAACTCCTCCTTGCCGATCGACATCCTCGAGCCCACTTCCTTCGAGATCACCTGCTGCGTGATGATCTGGTTCTTCATATTCTGTTTGAAATCCTCAAACGAAATGCCCTGCCCTGCAGCCGCCTTTTCCAGCTCTTCCATCGAGTCCAGCTTCATCTCCTTGCGCATTTCGTCGAGCCGTTTAATCACCTCGGTATCGGCTGTAATGCCCAGGTCCTTGCCTTTTTCAAGCAGCAGTTGCTGGTCAATGAGGTCGCGCAGAACATCTTTGTCCTTCTCGGCGACGATCTTGTCAGCATTGCTCGGGTCCTGCTGTTGCGCCTCCTGTTTCAGCTGGTCTTTGCTGCGCAGGTACTCGGTGCGGGTTATGATTTGATTATTAATGCGGGCTATGATTTCCTCGACGATCGTGTCCGCAGGCAAAGCCGTTGGCAGGGCGGCAACACAGGCCAGTAACAACCAGGGCAATACTTTTCGCATAGGAATTCGCTCAGCCGCACCAATAAAATTGCAGAATCTGCGCTGGAACGGCATGGACAAGACAAATTGTACCTCCGGAAGCTGGTTCGCGGCCACTGCGCATCCTGCCCGGTTATGCCCTGAATCCATGAACCACGAAGGACATTAATTTACGTGACGGAACAAATCTTCAGGGGTTTTCCTTGGTGTACCTTCGTGTCCTTGGTGGTCAAATCAGGACACGACATCCTGCTATGATCATCGGTTTTTCGGAGCTCGCGACGGCTGGGGAGGAGCGTATGAGGTTTCTCGTATATTTGACGTCAGTACTTTTGTTCGGACTTCCGCTTTTCGGATTTCTCGCGGTTGCCGGTATGCCTGTGATGGCACAAAACACCAAATCCCGAAAAGCCAGTTCAGCGCCTGGATTGGCCCAACTGCAGAAGATGACGGACCGCTTTGCTCCAACACCGTTGCGGGTGGATACATCAAAGCTCTCCGCTGCCGACAAGCAGGCCCTGGTCAAGCTGGTTGAGGCCGGACGCACCATAGACGATATCTTCCTCAAGCAATATTGGGCCGGCGATCCCGCTCTTTATGCCCGTCTGCAGGAAGACGCGACGCCGCTGGGCAAACTGCGCCTGCAGTATTTCTGGATCAACAAAAGTCCGTGGTCCGTACTGGATGGTTTCGCTGCCTTTCTCGCCGGCGTTCCCGCGGTGAGACCCAAGGGCGCCAATTTCTATCCCGAAGACATGACCCGGGAGAACTTCGAGACCTGGGTTGCATCCTTGCCCATAGAAGAACAGAAGCAAGCCAAGAGTTTTTTCACCGTGATCCGCTGGAAGAATGACACTGCCTCGAAGAGCCGAGGCGAACTCAAATCCATTCCCTACAGCGACGAGTACAAGGACGACCTTACCCGGGCTGCGGGCCTGTTGCGCGAAGCCGCCAGTCTTACCGATAACGCGTCTTTGAAGACGTTTCTCAACCTGCGGGCGGACGCATTCCTCTCCAACGATTATTACCAGAGCGATCTGGCCTGGATGGATCTGGACGCACCCATTGACATCACCATCGGCCCCTACGAAACCTACGACGATGAAATATTTGGCTACAAGGCGGCGTTCGAAGCCTACGTCAACCTGCGGGACGATGAAGAGAGCACAAAGTTGTCGGCACTCAGCCAGCACCTGCAGGAGATTGAAGACAATCTTCCCATCAATTCGCAGTATCGCAACCCCAAACTGGGCGCGGCGGCGCCGATCCGGGTGGTGGATGAAATTCTCTCCGCCGGAGACGGCAACCGCGGAATCGCCACTGCCGCCTATAACCTGCCCAACGATGAGCGGGTCGTGCAGCAGAAGGGCAGCAAGCGCGTCATGCTCAAGAATATTCAGGAGGCCAAGTTTCGCAGCGTGCTGCTCCCCATTGCGCGCCGGATGCTGTCTCCGTCGGCCCGGGTCGATGTGAATTTTGAATCATTCTTTACCCACATCGTGGCCCACGAACTGATGCATGGTCTGGGGCCGCACCAGATCAAGGTCGACGGGCGGGATACCACCGTCCGCGCCGAACTCAAAGAAGCCCACAGCGCGATCGAGGAAGCCAAAGCTGATGTCACCGGCCTGTTTGCGCTCCAGTACATGATGGATCACGCCCGGGAAATGAATTTGTCCAGTATGTTGCCTTCTGATGAGGCGGCGCAGCGGCAGCTGTACACCACGTATATGGCATCGATGTTCCGCAGCCTCCGCTTCGGACTGAGCGATGCGCATGGCAAAGGCATGGCCATCCAGTTCAATTACCTGATGGACCACGGGGCATTCGCCCAGCAGGACGACGGAACTTTTGCCATCAACATAGAAAAATTCAGGCAGGGAGTGCGTGACCTGGATCACGATCTGCTCACTCTGGAAGCCCAGGGCGACTACGCCGGTGCAACAAAGCTGCTGGAAGAAATGGGAGTGATTCGTCCGGTATTGAAAAAGGCGTTCGCCCGTCTGGACGAGATTCCGACCGACATTGAACCCGTCTTTGTGACCGCCGATGAACTGGTGCCGGAGAAACCGCAGCCCTCCACTAGGCCGGTGCGCAGGAAAAAATCAAGATAGGCGAGCGGGGTATTGGATCAGTTTGGAAATATCCCGGCCCCACCAGGGTGTCATCCTGAACGCAGTCTTTCGTCCGGTGAGGCCGGACGAAAGCAAGTGAAGGACCTGTGCATTCCCCGGTCCGCAGTCTGGCGGGTTTGGGGCGCTGCTATCGCCGGGGAATGCAAAGGTCTTTCGTCGGGAGCCCTTCGCACAGCGAAGGACTCGCTTCCTCAGGATGACAGCGTGTGAAAGTTGAAAGTGACCCGCCGGCAGCCGATCATTCGTGCCGGATCGGCACACGAGAATCCGGATCAACTAAGCCTTCGGTGCAGTTACCGCCTTACGATTGGCGCATCGAACCAGGGCTAGGGCGGTCACATCGTTGTGAACCGGCGGCTTGCGCATGAACTGCTGTACGCCGTCGATCGTGGTGGCACACAGATCTTTCGCGCTTTCGTTGGCGGCTTCCTGCAGTCTGCTCTTGACCCGATCAAGTCCGAATTCCTCGCGCCTGCGCTTGCCTTCTAACAATCCCCGGGAAACCAGCAGAAGGGCGGAGCCGGGCGGCAACGCGACCAGGGGCGCATCGCAAGTGGCGTGAGAAAAGAGCCCCAACGGCAGGCCGGTGGCGCGCAGTTCACTAATGCCGGTCGCGTCACGAAGCAGGCCCGGCGGATGGCCGGCGTTGAAATAGCAGATGGTACCCAGATCTTCGTTGTAGCAGGCGGCGAAAGCCGGGCAGGAGCGGACGCCGCCCTCGGTCGCCATGATCGTGCGATTGAGTTCCAGGCAGAGCTCGGCCATGGCGTCGGCCTCATTCACATCGTCGTCAGTGAAAAGCTCCGGCGACCGGGTATGAAAAGTGTGCTGCGCCGCGGAAACCACGGCACGGTTGTCCTCCAGGCGTCCTGCCATATCCAGCAAGCCAAACAGAATGCGCGTCGGACTCACCCGGACGAAATCGTGAAGGTCCCCACCCTGGCGCTGGCCGAAATAGGCCGCAGCCAGTTCGGCATCGTGAAGTCGAGGGACTTCGGCCTGCACCGTTCCCTGCGGCGTTTGGGAGGACTTTTCGTGTTGAAAGAGGAAGCGCACAGGACAATCAACCGGCGAAGTTAGCATAGAAGGCCGCTCGGGGCAACCACTGCCGGTAACGCCTGTGGAGTGGGGATTCGCTTCTCGTAGCGCCGGCGTCCTGCCGGCCGTCCCGAGGGCATCCTTCGACTTCGCTTAGGGCGGGACCTGCCCTCGGCGGGCACGAGGGAAAACTCAATGCCCTGATTCCAGAGCGAAGCGCGGGCGGGGCGCCCGCGCCACATTGTCCTACTGGAGCTTCGCTCGGCTTGGGCGGGTTAGAGACCCGCCCCTACACAAGGATGTTGGCTTATGCCAGATCGAACAGCAGGACCTCGGCATCCGCCGTGCTTTTGACCACCAAGTGCTTCTCGTCGTTGACTGCGGCGCCGTCACCCTGGCTGAGACTCTTGCCGTTCATCTCCACCGCACCTTTGGCAATTTGTACCCAGGCATAACGGCCATCGGCGAGGTCATACTTCACTTCTTCACCCGGCTTAAGTAATGACACATAAAGCTTTGCATCCTGATGGATGGCCACCGAGTTCTCTTTGCCGTCCGGACTGGCGATCAGGCGGAACTTGCCGCGTTTTTCGGCTTCCGGGAACGCCTTTTGCTCGTAGCCCGGCTTATGACCGCTCCGGTCGGGCAGAATCCATATCTGGAGGAGGTGCGCCGGATCGCTCTTGGACGAATTGGCTTCACTGTGCCGCACGCCGGTGCCCGCGCTCATGCGCTGCCCATCGCCAGGGCGAATGATGGACCCGTTGCCCATGCTGTCCCTGTGCTCCAGGGCGCCTTCGAGAACGTAGGTAATGATCTCCATGTCGCGATGGGGATGCATCGGAAAGCCGTGACCACCCTGCACCCAGTCCTCGTTGATGACCCGCAGGGAGCGAAATCCCATAAATCGGGGATCGTGGTAGGTGTCAAAGGAAAACGTGTGCTTGGTATTGAGCCAGCCAAAGTCGCCGCCGCCGCGCTCGCTGCTTCTCCGAATATTGATCATCGTATATTCCTCGTTGTAACGACTGTTTAGATGCGCCACACCCGAAAACGATTCTTCGCGGCTCGCTGGAGTCAAGTAGAGATCAGGCCGATGGCTCTCATGGGATCGCTTCCGACCGGGTCAGTTCGAAGCCGGTGGTCGAACCGGAAACCTATGCCGCGGAACCCGTGGAAACTCATGCTATTGCTGGTCTTACTGGGATGCGGCGGGCAGCCGGATCCGGGACCAGCAGGCTTCCTGAACCAGACCCTGCACTCGGACGCTGACCTGTGGGTGATTTGGAAGGCGGCACAGGAAACTGTGGCTCAGGACGTAGACCTCAATCCCTTGCAGAGGTCGCTTACGGGAGCGCCAGCGGACATTCACCCCGGAGACCCGCGTGCGCTCACGATCCAGCCGCACCAGCTCCGGGTGAGCGCCGAGCCGGACGTGTCCGCGGGCGTTCTGCTGGCCGCGACCGGCCTGGAGCGTCCCGACCCAACCGGCATGATCGCCTGCCCGCAACCCTGCAACGTCCGCTATGCCGCCGCCTACACTCTCTACGGGAAAAATCTCACCCGGTACGCCGCCTCGTGGGAAGGTCAGGGCGCCAGCTTCACCTTTGTACTTGAATATGAATTCGAGAATCAGATTCTGGCCGCACTGGGCTATAGCCTGAAGTGGCGCTGAAACAGCAGGTCTACTTCTTGTCGCTTTTCTTGGCTGAGTCTTCTGACTTCCTGGACCGTTCGGATTTCTTTGAGCTTTCGGCCTTCTCAGCGCTCTCGGCCTTCTGGGACTCTTCCGATTTGGACTTCCCTTCCTTCTTGGAGCCCGAGTCTCCATTCGAACTGGACGAAGAACCTGCAGAGGACTTCTTGGCGTAGTCGGTGACGTACCATCCCGAACCCTTGAATTGCACCGCCGGCGCCGATATCACTTGCTCGATCGGCCCACCGCACTCAGGGCATTTCTTTACATGAGGATCGGAAAATTTCTGGATCTTCTCAAAGCGGTGATGGCACTTCTTGCACTCGTATTCGTAAAGTGGCATGGACTTCCTGAGACTCGAAGCTTTCAGTTCTCAGCCTTGTGGTCCGAACTGAGACCCGAGAACCGATAACTGACAGCTATTCAACTGATTCTAGGGTTTGTATCCAACTTACGTCAATGAACAGGCGGGCATGGCAAGGGTACCCAACCGCGCACCCGATGTTAGACTCGCCTCATGAAAACGGGTGCGGGATCAGGTTCAAGTACGGCGAGCACTCTGGTGCCTGGACTTTACCTGGTGGCGACGCCCATCGGCAACCTCGAAGACATCACTCTGCGGGCGGTCCGCGTGCTCAAAGAAGCCGACCTGATCGCTTGTGAAGACACCCGTCAGACCCAAAAGCTGCTTAATCACTATGCCATCTCGACCCGGACGACGAGTTATCACGAACACAATGAGATGACCCGGGCGGCAGAACTGGTGCTCGACCTTGAGGGGGGGGCCCGAGTCGCTCTGGTGACAGATGCCGGCATGCCGGGAATCTCCGATCCCGGATATCGCCTGATCTCTCTCGCCATCCGGCACCATATCCCCGTGGTGCCAATCCCGGGGGCATCGGCGTTTCTGGCGGCGCTGGTGGCCAGCGGCCTGCCGACCGATTCGTTTCGCTTTGGCGGATTTCTTCCTCCGAAAAGCGGGCAGCGGCGGCAGATGCTGGAGAGTATTGAGGCTTCGCCCCGCACTCAGGTCTTCTACGAGGCACCGCATCGGGTAAAAGAAGCCGTCGAAGATGTGGTCGCGATCCTGGGGGGAGACCGTCAACTGGTGATCGCGCGCGAGGTCAGCAAAATTCACGAAGAGTTTCTCCGAGGCAGGGCCAGTGAGATTCTGGAAACATTGAATGCGCGTGGTGACATCAAAGGTGAGATCACGCTGCTAATCGGTAAGGCGGAGTATGCGGAACAAAAAGCAGCCGCCGGGGTGAGTGTGCGAGCGCGACTCGAGCAGATCATGGCGGAAGAGAAGCTGGATGAGAAGAGCGCGTTAAAGAGAGTCGCCAGAGAGATGGGAGTGTCAAAGAGCGCGGTCTACCGCGAGCTGCAGAGGAGCCGTTAACTACCGCAACAAAAGCGCCAGGAACCTGGACCACCAGTTGTCCGCGCCAACTGGGCACAGCACCTGAACGCGGCTAGATGCCGTAGTTCACCATGCGAAGCGCGTCTTTGTAGGCTTCGCGCGCTTCGGTGGCTTTCAGGTGTGCATCATGTTCCGCAAAGTGGGCGGTATCCCAGTGCTCCATGGCGACCATCGAATGGTCTGGAGTGGCGAGCGCTTCTTCCGCGCGAATGGCGTCAACCCATTCATCGACCGCTGTTTTGTAGGCCAGGCGCAATTGATCAAGATCCGAGTTTGACATAGCGACCGCATACTAGTGCCAGGCGGCAACCCGGTCAGTTGGATAGGGCGATTTTAATGGAAAATTAACAGAAGAATTTTCTTCTGGCTGGCAGGCTTACAGGTGGCCGTTTGCGCTCGTTGATGCAGCCGTCTCGGGGATAGTTTCGATGCAAACAACCAAAATTATGCGTTGGACTGTCAGCCCGCGGGGCCATTATCCTCCCGTTACGACTATCTAATGGAGTCAACGCGAGGAGCGCTGCATGATTCTGAACCATGCTCCTGGCCTGAAGTCAGATTGTGAAGGTTATGGATAAATCCCGAGACCGAGGTGAAACCGCGGTTATTTCCCCATATCGAGTGGGCCGCATGAATGGCAAGGTCGCCAGGAAGCGACCGTCTAATACCGTAGATCTGGAGAACTTGTTGCACTTTTCCCAACAGCTGTACGCTCACGCGCTCACGTTGCAGGAAGTGATTCGGAGCGAAGGGGAACTAGGGTACGAGGTTTTGAGACCTAAATGCGACCGACAGGCCGCCCAGCAATTCGAAATTTTTTATCACACCCTCAGGCAGCCCTCGGGACTTCGCAAACGTCGTGCGGCGTCTGGTGAATAGGGATTGAATCAAGGCGCCTAATCATTTTCCACTCAACTCCCGCTTCACCGCATCGCTGACCTGTTTCCCATCCACACGGATTCCCGCCCCGGTGAATCGCGCCATCACATTCTTCATCACCGTCCCCATCTCTTTCATCGTAGGCGCGCCCATTTCCGCAATGACAGCTCGCACCCCGGCCACAATCTGATCCTCGCCCGCCGCCTTGGGCATGTAGGTTTCAATCAGAATTATTTCGGCGGCTTCCTTGTCGGCCATTTCCTGGCGGCCGCCTTTGGTGAATTGCTCGACTGAATCCTTGCGCTGCTTGATGAGTGTGGTGAGGACCTGCTGGGCCTCTTTGTCGTCGAGGGGCGCCATCTTTTCGATCTCGCGGTTCTTGAGTGCGGCCTTGACCATGCGCAGTGTTGACAGGCGATGCTCGTCGCGCGCCTTCATGGCGGCGGTGATGTCTTGCTGAATCTTCTCCGGGAGGCTCATGCTGGGATTATAGCGTTTGAGATAATCGGGCCGCCGGATAGAAATCTGCTCTGCGCAATCCAAATCGAACACGGAGGCCCGGACACCCCGTCCGGGTGGGCGAGCACCGCTCGCCGGATTTTGGTGGCAAATTGTGACCTGCCGGGCTGTAGCAGGCAGGGCGGGCGGGGCGCCCACCCCTACGTGATCACAGCACCTGAAATCTCTACCTCTTTGAGACGTCCGGCAATGATCCCCTCGGCCCTCCGTGGTGAATAGGCTGTGATTCCGGTAAACTAGATTGATCTTCCAAACAAAGGACTGCTGCGTAAATGTTGCGTAAGAACCGTCTCTTTACTCCCGGCCCAACTCCCATACTTCCAGCTGCGCAGACCGCCATGGCTTCGTTCGCCATGCACCATCGCACCGCCGACTTCCGCGCCCTGTACACACGGGTGCTGGCGGACATGAAGGACTTTATCGGCACCCGGAATGACGTTTTGGTGCTGGCCTCCTCGGGAACCGGGGTGATGGAAGGTTCGGTATCAAACCTCACATCGCCCGGCGACAGGGTCTTGGTGCTGACCGCCGGGAAGTTTGGCGAGCGCTGGCGCGATCTGGCTAAAGCATTTGGATGTGTCGTGGAAATGATCGGCGCGCCCTATGGCGAAACCCTTTCGCTCGATGAAGTTCGCAGCAAGCTGACTCCTGACGTACGCGCGGTGTATGTGCAGGCGACCGAGAGTTCCACCGGCGCTCGCCATGACGTCAAGGGACTCGCAAAACTGGTGCGCGCCCAGGGTGACGAAACCCTGTTGGTGGTCGACGCCATCACCGGTCTGGGTACCACCCACTTTGATGTGGACGGCTGGGGTGTTGACGTCATCATCGGAGGCTCGCAGAAGGCGCTCATGATTCCGCCGGGCCTGGCATATTGCGCGGTCAGCGAACGTGCCTGGAAACGTATGGAGACTGCCAAATCTCCACGGTACTATTTCGACTTCCGCAAAGAGCGCAAAGCCGCGGCTAAAGGGGAATCGGCCTATACCCCTGCGACTTCGCTCTTTGCCGCACTGGGCGCAGCTCTCGACTTCGTCCGCCAGATGGGGAACGGCGACCTGGCAGTTGGTCGCGAAGCCTTGATCAACAATGCCGAACTGGCTGCGGAAATGACCCGCGCGGGGGCACAAGCCCTGGGGTTGACGCTGTTTGCGGCTTCCTCGCCGGCAGCGGCGCTTACGGCGATCCAATCACCTGCGGGAACTGATTCCAGCGCGATCGTCAAAGAGTTCCGGGAGTCGTTCGCCGCAGTCGTGGCCAACGGTCAGGGCGAGATGAAGGGCAAACTGTTCCGCATCGCGCACCTGGGTTACTACGACTATCTGGACACGATCGGAATTCTGGCCGCGCTCGAGCACGTGCTCGCCAGCGTAACCGGCAAGCCAGTGGAATACGGCGCGGCCGTGCGTGCGGCGCAGGAAGTCTATGCGCGCAGCCTGGCGGAAAAGCGACAGCCGGTCGGAGCCTGAAGTCCGCAACTCTACTGCACGATAAAGTTCACCGTGTTGGACCTCGGGGCGGTCTGGTTCTGTAGGTCCCGGTGCCGCCCGGATTCCTGACACAAACCGGCGCCATAGCAGCGACGGCAACGTCTGCGCATAGATGTGTGAAAACGGAGCAGCTTAAATTTTGGCGAGCGGAACCAAATCATGAAAGTTGTGGTGGGAGAGAAAATTTCGTCTTCCGCGGTAGACCTTTTGCGCGAGCCGCGCTGGACCATTGTTACCTCAGAGCAAATCGAGGGCAAGCTCGCGGAGCAACTGCAATCGGCCGACGCGCTGATCGTCCGCTCGGCGGTGCAGGTTGACGCCGCGCTTCTGGAACATGCCCGCAAGCTGAGGGTGATCGGACGAGCCGGGGTCGGTGTCGACAACATCGATCTCGATGCCGCCACCCGCAAGGGCATCGCCGTGATGAATACTCCCGGCGCCAATGCCATCGCCGTGGCCGAGCACACTCTGGCGCTAATGCTGGCGATGGCCCGGCATATTGGCCGGGCGAATGAACTGATGCATGCCGGAAAGTGGGAGAAAAAATCTATCCAGGGCACCGAACTCCGCGGCAAGACCGTGGGCATCGTCGGTCTGGGAAGAGTCGGCATGGAAGTCGCCCGGAGGGCACAAGCGTTCGGAATGGAAGTGGTCGCGCACGATCCTTTTGTCTCGACGACGGTAGCGAAGGAAAAGGGCATCCGCATGGTGAAACTCGAGGAAGTGTATGCAGCCGCCGACTATCTCACGCTGCATGTCGGCCTCACCCCGCAAACCGCAGGCATGATCAACGCGGACTCGATCAAGAAGATGAAGCGGGGAGTGCGGCTAGTGAACTGCGCCCGGGGAGAATTGGTGGATGAAACCGCCCTTGCCCAGGCTCTCAAGCAGGGGCACATCGCCGGAGCGGCGCTCGATGTCTTCACCGAAGAACCCTTGAAGAACTCACCGTTGACTGCCATCGAAAACGTCATCCTGACCCCTCACATCGGAGGCTCGACGCACGAGGCCCAGGAAGCCGTCGGCTATCAGATTGCGCTTCAGGTAAAGGAATATCTGAAGCACGGCGTGATCCAGAATGCGGTGAACGTGCCGTCGGTGTCGCACAACGAGTATCTCGAGTTGCAGCCTTACATCGTATTGGCCGAGCGGCTGGGGTCGTTCCTGGCTCAGGTGAGCGAGGGAACGCTGGAAGAGATTTCACTGCGCTACTCCGGACACATCGCGGAATCCAAGACCGAACTGATCCGCAACGCCGCAGTGAAAGGGATTCTGAACGAAGCCCTGGAGGAGAAAGCCAACCTGGTGAACGCCGCAACCATTGCTTCTTCGCGAGGGCTGCGTATCCACGAGTCCCGCAAACCCAACGGCTCCAAGGGCGGCTCGGGCAGCGTGCTTTCGGTGCTGCTGAAGACTGCCGCCGAAGAGCATCTGGTGAAGGGCGCCATCCTGCACAAAGACACCCCGCGACTGCTGCACGTGGATGGCATCGATGTGGAAGCGCCGCTCGAGCGTAGCCTCATTTACATGCGCAACCGTGACGTCCCCGGCGTGATCGGGAAGGTGGGCACGATTCTGGGCAAGCACAAGATCAATATTGCAGACTTCTCCCTGGGCCGCCGCGTAGGCAACGCCAAGCCCGGCGCTCCGCGGGAAGCGATTGCGGTCGTGCACGTGGATGGACATGTGCCACCCGCAGTGCTGGCCGAATTAAGAAAAGTGCCAGCGATTGAGCAGGCAAAGGCAATCCGGCTGTTCTGAAAAGGCGGGCCACTGATCTGCACGGATTCGCACGGATAGGCAGCCACTTAACATTGATCCGTGGCCGAAGTTCGAATTTCGAAATAAGGCGGAGCACTATACATCCCTCAGAGCCGGGACTGATTCCAACAACCCAGGTGTTGCAACCACAATCGCGCGAGGACAATTGATGTTCAGAACAACCGGCATCGTACTTGCGGTGTTTTTTCTACTCACATCGGTTGGGCTTGCCCAGGACAACCGGTACGACGTAAGTCTGGGCGGAGCCGCGGTCCTCAGCAAGACCTCCACCGGAAACGGGACGACTTTGACTCCGACAAATTCCGCTGCCGTCCTCATAACCGGCAGGTACCGGTTCAGCGAGCACAGTTCCGTTGAAATTAACTATGCTCACACCCCGAATTCACAGATTTATCTTTCCGGGCCGCTGACCTATCGCGTGCAAGATACGATCTCCGAATACTCGGGAGCATACGTCTTCAGTTTTCTCCAGAGCCCGAAAATGGAGCCATTCGTTTTCGCCGGCGCCGGCGCTTTGACCTTCTACCCCACATACGGTGAGGACACCATTAACGATGTGCAAACCTCCCTGCCCTCGAGCAAGCAGACCAAACCCGCCTTCCTGTACGGCGGCGGAGTCGACTACCATATCTTCTCGTCGATCCCGCTGGTTCGCAGGTCAACCCTCACCAAGTACGTGGCTCTGCGTCTGCAATACCGGGGGCTGGTCTACAAGGCGCCCGACTTCAAGGTGCAGAACCTGTTCACCGGAGCCAGAGGACACATGGCAGAACCATCGGTCGGGATCGTGGTGAAGTTCTAAGAAAAGCAGCCACGGATTTGCACGGATTCACATGGATCAAAACCATTTTTTGCTTTTTGTTTTATCCGTGTGAATCGGTGATAATCCGTGGCGGTCTTTTAGGAGTTCAATGCCTGCTTGCGCAGCTTGCGGCTCTCCGCCAGCAGCGTCATTGAATGCATCAGGTTTTGCAGGGTAACAATTCCCACCAGGCGCTGATCTTCCACTACCGGAATGATGCTGAGGTTGCGCGCGGTAAGCTTGCGGAAGGCGGAGGCCAGGGACTCTCCCTTTTGGGCTACCTCAAAAATCCGGTTCATCACCGCCTGCACGTAGCCATTTCCTTCGGCCCGGAGCGATTCCAGTATCTTCTGTTTTGAAATCACTCCCACCATGTCGTTGCCGCGAATCACGGGAAAATCGTCCTGCAGGGAGTGCACCGCCTTGTCCAGCGCGTCTTCGAGAGTGTCTGCCGGGGAGAGGGTGGCAAAATCCGTCAGCATGATGTCTTCCAGATGAACTCTCTCCAGTACCGATTGAAAAACCACCGAACGCTCTTCCATCTGGGACGCGATAAACAGGAACAATCCCACCAGGGTGAGCCAGTAGTTCGGCCACAGCATACCTCCCAGGATGAACAGGGTGGCAAACGCCTGGCCAATGGAAACCGCGCGACGGGTGGACTGTACCGGGTCCATGTGACGGCTGAACAAGGCACGCAACACCCGGCCTCCATCCATGGGATACGCCGGAAGCAGGTTGAACCCGGCCAGATAAAGATTGGCCCACACCACACTGCGCGGAAGATTGCCGGGACGCAGAAAGGGCCAGGTCCAGAGGTCCGCGTGTGGGACAAGCAACAAGACTGCGACACCCGCCACGACAGCGATCAACAGGTTCATCAACGGCCCGGCCAGCGCTATGCGGATGTCACGTTTCCAGGGATCGAGGTTCGCATCCACCACAGACTGGCTGTCGTCCATCTGGGTGATTCCACCAATCGGCAGCAGGATGATCGACTTGGGCTGCAGGCCCGAGCGCCTGGCTACCAGCGCGTGACCGAGCTCATGCACAAGAACACTGGCAAACATGATGCCCACCAAGGCCAGAACTCGCAGCTCGTGCGCGGCTCCATGAGCAGCGTATTCCGTGTACAAGACAAAGAGCGGGAGCAGGAAGAAGAAAGTCCAGTGAATACGAAGTTCAACCCCGAAGATTCGTCCGGCGGATATCGACCAGCTTCTCATGAGAAACCCGCAGCCTCTTCCGACACTACCATTCTATATAGTTAAGACGATGTATAGAAACCGCGAGTTGCGCTTGCGCCAAATCAAAGGTAATGGAAGGCCGGTGGGCGATCCGGACAAGACCGTTTCATGAGAGTGATTGCCGGGAAGTTTCGCAGCCGTCCGCTGCACTCGCTTCGAGGGATGGACCTGCGCCCCACCTCCGACCGCTTGCGCGAAACCCTTTTCGACGTGCTGACTGCGGGAAACCCGGCCGCCCTGGAGGGCAAAATCTGGTTGGATCTGTTTGCCGGCACCGGTGCGCTGGGCATCGAAGCTCTGAGCAGGGGAGCGGCACAAGTTTATTTCGTCGAATCTTCAATCCCCGCTGCCGGCCTGATCCAGCGCAATTTGGAGTCGTTGGGGGTCAAGGCCGGTTTCGAAGTCTTAAAAAACGAGGTCGCGCGCGCGCTGCCAAAGCTGGCAGCAAGGAACGTCACCGCCGACTTCGTCTTCCTGGATCCTCCCTACCGCATGGAAAAGATCTACCCACAGACCCTGCAACTACTCTCTCAATCCCCTTTGCTCAAGCCAGACTCTGTCGTCGTCGCGGAGCACACAAAGAGGTTCGATCCTGGCGATGCGTTCGCCCCCCTTCATCTTTATCGCGTGCTGAAGCAGGGCGACGCAGCCTTGAGCTTTTATGGCATGAAATCGACGATCAGCTAAACAAATATCTTTCAGCCCCTTCCTTTTTCATTCCGATTTCATCGCGTTCAGCCCGATGTCATCCCGAGCGCTGTCCGGAACCGCGCTTGCGCGGTGAGGGCAAGAGAGGGACCTGGGTTTGTGCGGCATATATGACGGTTAATTGCGTCGGCAAGAACCGAGGTCCCTCGACAATCCTTGCTCGCGCGTTGCGCGAGCTAACGATTGCTCGGGATGACATTTCAATTCCCGATTCCGAAAAAAGTCATCCGCCCCCTCCTCCCCGCTTCTGGAATACACCTTCGTAACCTTCGGTAAGTACTCCGGGGAATTATTCTTTCTCACACTTCCGCTTCACTGTGAAGTCGGATCACAAGTATCTGAAATCGCAGCTTTTGATTTTGCTCCGATGGGACTTTGAATTGCTCGTGATCGCAAGTTCGTTCTGGGTTACGAAAGTTTGCCCGGAATAAACGCAAGTTATTGTATTAGAACATGTTAGCTGTTATCAATAAGTGCAGATTCCCGACCAAAATGCCAACCGGAATCGTAACGGAGGGACGTGGTTAGCGGCTCTCAGTCGTGGAGAGAACTGAGTTGGGGCGCCAGGGTGTTCATAAGCCTGGTCGTCCTGGTGGGGACGTGTGTGCTCATCTACGGAGCCGTCAAGCCCACCAGCAAGAACATTGCTCAGTTCATTTGCTATCTGCTGATCGCGATTCTGGCTGCACGGCTCAAGGTCCGCCTGCCCGGGATCACCGGCACCATGTCGGTGAATTTCCTCTTCATCCTGTTGGGAATACTGGAACTGGGCTTCGCGGAAACCTTGGCTTTGGCCACCGCTGCCATTCTTGTACAGTGCTTCTACCGGGATCGCCCCAGTCCGCTCCAGGTCACGTTCAACTTGTCGGCGAGCGCCATGGCGATCGCCGCCGCCTACAACGTCTACCACCTGGCAATATCCAGAGCGCAGGTAAAGAGTCATCCCTTGCTGCTGGGATTGGCGGCCATCACCTACTTCGCGGCCAACACCGGATCGATTGCCGCGGTGATCGCCCTCACGGAACGGAAGTCGATCAAGAAGATCTGGGTGGAGTGCTATTTCTGGTCATTCCCCTATTACCTGGTGGGTGGAGCTTTCGCGGGCATGATCGGCTGGTTCAACCGTGAGTTCGGATGGGAAACTTCGCTGCTCATCGTTCCCATCATCTACCTGATCTATCGTTCTTACCGCCTTTATCTCGGAAAACTCGAGGACGAAAAGCGTCACGTTGAAGAAATGGCCACCTTGCACCTGCGCACGATTGAGGCGCTGGCCCTGGCCATCGAAGCCAAGGACCACACCACTCACGACCACCTGCAGCGGGTACGGGTGTATGCCATCGAGGTAGCCAAGGAACTGGGCGTGACCTCAGGAGAAATGGAAGCTCTGCATGCGGCTGCGCTTCTGCACGATATCGGCAAGCTGGCCGTGCCCGAGCACATCATCTCCAAGCCGGGCCGCCTGACCCCGGAGGAATTTGAAAAGATGAAGATTCACCCGCTGGTGGGGGCTGAAATCCTGGAGCGGGTTCGCTTCCCCTACCCCGTGGTGCCAATCGTGCGGGCACATCACGAGAAATGGGATGGATCAGGGTATCCCTTCGGGTTGAAAGGCGAGGAGATCCCTATTGGAGCCCGCATCCTTTCTTCGGTCGACTTTCTCGACGCCATGGCCTCCGACCGCCAGTACCGTCGGGCCTTGCCGCTGGAAGAAGTGATGCAGAGGCTGGTGGCGGAGTCGGGAAAATCGTTTGATCCTAAAGTGGTGAGAGTCCTGGAGAAGCGTTATCGCCAGCTCGAGAAACTGGTGCAGTCCCAGTTCGCGCGCGAACCGAACGCCAAGCTCTCAACCGAGTTGAAAGTGGAAACCGGGGCTGCGCCGGCCGCCGGATTCGAGGACATTACGGTGAAGGACGCTCCCGGTCAGGAAGCCACCTTCCTCTCCTCCATCGCAGCCGCGCGGCAAGAAGCGCAGACACTGTTCGAGCTGAGCCAGGATTTGGGCGCATCACTCAGTCTGGGCGAAACCTTGTCCGTGTTTTCGGTGAAACTCAGACGGCTGGTGCCCTATGACGCCATCGCGATCTATGTAAAGCGCGGCCAGGAACTGATTCCAGAACTGGTAAGTGGCGACAATCATCGCCTGTTCTCTTCGCTTCGCATACCATTGGGCAGCGGCCTGTCCGGTTGGGTGGCGCAGAACCGGAAGCCTATCATCAACGGAAATCCGTCGGTCGAGCCGGGATATTTGAATGATCCGACCAAGTTCAGCACTCTGCGCTCGGCACTGGCAATTCCGCTGGAAGGGCTGGCCGGAGTTGTGGGTGTGCTCGCTCTGTACCACGCGGAAACCGACGCCTTTACTTCCGACCACCTGCGTATCCTGCTGGCCATCAGCTCCAAAATGGCGTTGGCTATCGAGAACGCTTTGAAGTACGAGCAGGCCGAGAGTTCCGCTACCACCGACTACCTCACCGGATTGCCCAACGCACGGTCGCTGTTCCTCCAGCTTGACCGCGAACTCGCCCGTTGCAAGCGCGACACCTCGTCGCTGGTCGTGATGGTCAGCGATATGGATGGCTTCAAGCAGATCAACGACCGCTTTGGCCACCTCGAGGGTAATCGCGTCTTGCGTTTGTTCGCACAAGCGCTGAAGGAAAGCTGCCGCGAGTACGACTACGTGGCCCGGATGGGCGGCGACGAGTTTGTGGTGGTGGCGCCGGGGTTGACGACCGATGCGGCCGCCAAGAAGGCGGAGAGCCTGCGCGAACTGGCACGGCTGGCTGGCCAGGAAGTGTGCAGCGAAGACCTCCTGTCGCTCAGCGTGGGACAAGCTTTGTATCCTGAAGATGGGAAGGACGCGGAGGCGCTCCTGGCCGAGGCCGACCGCCGCATGTACATCGAGAAGCAGAAGCAGCCCTCGCGCAAGAACCGGCGCTTGTATCCGCGCATGAAGTGCCGGGTCACGATCGAATTGCGGCCCCACGACGGCGAGGCACCGGTACTGGGAAACCTGATCGACGTCAGCCTGGGCGGCTGCTACGTGGAGACCAGCGCCCTGATGCCTGCCGGGTCCAAGTTGAAGGTAATTTTCTCGATTGATGACGGCAGGCTGCAGGCGGCTGGCAGCGTCGTGCGTACCGATCCTGGCTCAGGCATCGCCATCCGCTTCAACGACATGAATCGCGAAGATCGGGAGAAGATGCACAAGGTGCTGGAGTTCGTCCACAACAGCACGATGTTTTACGACAACCGCTATTTCTCCAAGCTCCTGAATCAGTAATTGACCGTGTAGCGCGGGCGCCCTCGCCCGCCGTCTTTGACTTTGATTTGCTGGGTTGGCCGTCGCACACGGGCCTCACCCCTTCCCAGTGCACGTAGCGGCGGATGCCCCGTCCGCCCGCCCGAGTCCAGCTCGGCCCGCCTTCACTATTCCAAGAAAGAAGGTCCGAGCAAGAAGGCGAGCTTCGCTCGCCTGCCCGGACGAGGGCGTCCGGGCCTGCATGGTTTAGGTGGTCGTGCTGAGTACTGAGCAAGATCGACGCGATGAGGTGCCCCGCGAGTCAAAAGCGGTGGAACGAGGGCGTCCGCCCCACATTACCTTCTGCCGGGATGAAATTCGCCGCGATTGGAGAATTGGCGATACGGCCACTCGTCGCTCTTGGCGGGAGTTGCCTCCGCCGCAGTGGTGACGGGTGCAGCAAGGGCCGAACCCCAATCTGCGGGTGCCGGATGAACGCCCCAGATATTGCCGGGCTCGTCGAGAGCGATGCCTACCACCCAGCACTTGCTTCCCACCCCCAAAGGCACACAGTTCGCAACCCGGGCGGTCGCACGTTTGCCGGTAGGGAGTTCGTCCAGAAAGATTTCCGTTCCAGGCTTCAGCGGGCGAGTGAGCCGTATCCCGCAACCCTGGGTGTTGATCACCAGCGTGTGAGCAGCCTCGGAGAACGGGTTCGCTGCGTCCAGGCAGGTAACGCGAAGTGGAATCTGGGCGCGAATTCGAGTGCTGCGCCGCGTTTCAGTCGTCTTTTCCGTAGAGTCCATAAGTGGGCAGGTGGTCAGAAAATTTCTGTTGGCTTGCATCCAATTTTAAGTCTAGGGCAGGGGTTCGGCGGCGAAGTCCTGCGCCGCAGCGCACACCAAAGTAACCAGTGAGACTTACGCGGGAAGATAGGGGGCGGCACCGGCTCAGGCCACCGCCGCCTGGATTTGGATCAGGGGGCCGAGAGCGGCATTGTTTCTATCTTGTCGCAACATGTTCGCCGAACGAATCCCGGTCCGTTGGAACGACTTCTCGCAGTCAGCCGTGGAAGGCCCGCGCATGCTTCCTTCCATGTAGGCCAGGCCCGGACAGCGCGTGCAAGTGCCGACATGGCTGCAGGTGGAGCAAACGGGCAAATCCCTGGCACGAATGGACCGGACCTCATTCAACTCGGAAGAGTTGCGCCAGATTTCGATGAACTTCTGCCGCCGCAGGTTGCCGCTGGGCAGCGGAAATTGTACGCAGGGAAAGACATCGCCGTAGGGAGAGATATAGGCGAGGGTGTGGCCGGCGCTGCAAGGATAGCCTTCCATCGCGTCTTCATCCGGCGCCGGCGGCGGGGCGCAAAACTGTTCCACATTTCCCACCAGGCTCCTGTTGCGGAAAACCGCTCCAAGTTCGGACCCTGGAATGCGCAGGTTCAGGATGGATGTGTCGCCATCCATTTTTGGCGTGATGGTCGGGTCCAGGGTGTACTGCACCCCCAGGTCACGGGCTAGGGCCTGCACTCCCGCATGGTCCCGCATGTTGGACATCATCAGCACGTTGGCGATCACGACCTTGAGTCCCTGTGCGGTCAAAAAACGGATGGCCTCCACGCTTCGGCGAAGCGAGCCGGGAAGTTTGGTGATGGCGTCGTGAACTTCCGGGCGGTGCGAGTAGATGCTGACCTGTACCTGGTCAACGCCCAGTTCCACCATGCGCCGGGCTTCCGTCTCGCGGATCATGACCGCGTTGGTCTTGATTCTTACGCTGAACAGGAGGCGGCGCGCGTACTCCAGCAGTTCGAAGAAGTCGCGCCGCATCAGCACTTCGCCGCCACTGAGGGTAAGGAAAAATGTACCCGCCTCGGCGAGTTCGTCCAGAACACGTTTGATCTCGGCGGTGGTCATTTCGCCGTGGTCGTCATGATCCAGATAGCAGTGAACGCAGCGCTCATTACAGCGGTACGTTACGTCGAAATGGACCGACATGGGCACGCCCATGTCCAGCGCCCGCTGGCTCATCTCCTGCATCAGGCTCATGCCGCCTCCGTGGGTGCAGCAGAAGAGTGGGGAAAAGGGCACTCCGACATCAGCAAGATGCCATGGGTTGACAGTTCCTTCACGAAATGTACGGCGTCCTGGAGCGCGGTCGCAGGATCAATCTCGAACTCAGTGCAGACATGACGGGCCACGATCTCAGAGAGCGGAGTGTGGCCGTCCGCGGCCTGCCAGATCAGGCTGGCCACCGGGTTCAGGGTAAAGAAAGTAGAATCCACCGCGGACATGACCATCATCTCACCACCCAGCATGCGGGAGGCGATGGCGGGACTTCTCGCGATGTAGGTTTCCGTCATCACTCGCTCACCGGACCATGTCCCAGACCCGCGAATCGGGAACAAACGTCAGCCGCCTCACCGGGACACGTTCCACAAAATCGCAGGCCGACTGAAAAACTTTGCTTACCAGGTCGGCATCCTCCGCGAAGAAGAGAATATTCCGCATCAGGCGCCGGATGGCTTCCGGCTTGGCGATCGACTCGATTTTGTTTTGCGCACCCTGGTGCAGGAAGAACAAACAGTCGATCGGAGCAGAGCAATTTTCTCCCACCCGCGCCAGTTCACCCGCGAACGGAGTGCCGCAGGCAAGATATCCGTCGCCGTCCCGCCGAATGTAGGAAACTTCATCGGTCAACAGGGTTACGTTCGGAGGAGCGAGTCGGGAGATGGTCGTCTTCCCGGCACCGGAGACACCCGAGAACAGGAAGGCCCGCCGGTTGCGGATGGCTCCCGCTGAATGCAGGAGAAAACCCCCTTCCCGCGCCAGAATCAGGGTGTGCACAATGCGCAGAACGGAATCGATCGAGTAAGGGTTGGCGGACTGGCGAATGCGCCCGTGGCCAGCCTGGGGGTCCCAATGAGCGCGGAAATCGCCCCGCCGCAAACGCCACACGCCGTCCTGCATCCGCACCTGAACCTCATCGTCAGGATGGTTCGGCGATGGTGCGGTCAGTTCGACCTCAAATTCGAATCTGGGCTGCACGGGCGAGCCGACAAAGCCAGAGTATCTTTGCGCCAGTTGTTGACGAAAGTCGTCGTCCTGCATGTGCAGCAGGATCGGCATCCCTCCAATTTCAACCGTGATCTCGCAGCGCGAATTCAAATCTCTGAGCTCCGTGGCGCGGCCCCGACAGTCCGGCGCGCGCTGAGGTTAAGATGCCGATTTCGCCAACCCAGGTTCGATCTGAAAAGCGTCGTTGTGGCGGCGTATCCAAAGCCGCAATCCGGCACGGCGGAACAGACTCCAGTGACAAAACAGGTATCCTAGAATTTGGCTGAAAACCGAGCGCTTCCGCGCCGGCAGGACGATCGAACCAGCCCTCTGAATCTCCGTGACCTTTCCCAGGAATTCATTCCGGCGAACAGGCAGATCATTTTTCGGCATGCTGTCGCCCCGCGTGATCAGAAATGCATCTTGATCGCCGGGGTTTGCGCTTACGATGCGATGAATGAAAAAACGGCCACGCCGCATGTAAAGCACAATTTCACCGCGCTCAATGTCCTCCAGCTCGCGGGAGTGAATCGTGAGCAGGTCACCGGGCCACACTGCAGGGAGCATGCTGACCCCCGCAGCCCGTAACTTTAAGACTCCCGACGATCGAAGCACATCGGCGGCAAGACTGCACTGTTCTTTGTCGCGAGCCTGGACACTTATTTCAGAGCCGATAATTCGCTCCAGCATGGCAAAGAGTCATGTCAGCGCGGCTTTCACCGTTATAAGGTCAACCATAACGCACTCCGCCAGCAGGCGAAAGCATAATGTTCGGCACTATTGCGTTCATGGATACCCGGTGAAGATACCTGGCGAATATGACCCGCGGGCAGAAGACCTTCGGCCTGATCCGCCCGTGCCTCGAGGCTTGCCAATGTCGAGAACGGACTCAGATTGCGGCGCAAAACGGCGTCTGGATTTTTGTACGATTGTGATAGTGTGGCGATAGAAATTCTTCAGCTCTGAGGATCGAAAGTCAGCGACGACTATCGCCTTTGCCGCAACCTGCACCATCCCGACTCCCCGACGCGATCTCGTCATACACCAGCACTTTCACCCCTGAACTCGACTTGATCCTGGCGTGCTGTGGCGAAGATTCTGGCGGGCACAATTCCGCCCGCATACAACAAATTCTCGGCCATGCCATCGACTGGGACCGGTTGCTCGGGCTTGCACAACATCATGGCCTGGTCCCACTCGTCTATCGCTGCCTGTCCACTGCGGTGGAGGTCTCGCAATCGGCGTTTTTGGGGGCCCTCCGCCAGCAGGACAAACTGAACGCGCACCAAACGCTGTGGCTGACTGTGGAGTTGCTGAACCTTCATCGGCATCTGGCGGCTCGCGGCCTGGAAGTCTTGCCTTACAAGGGACCGGTGTTGGCGGAAATTCTGTACGGCAACGTTACCTTGCGCCAGTTCTCCGACCTCGACTTCCTGGTTCGGGCTCCTGATCTTCCCCGGATCAAGACGGCCCTGGCAGAGTTGGGATACGAACCTGGGTTGCGCCTGACCCAGGCCGCAGAGCGCGCCTACCTCAAATCGGGATACGAGTACACGTTTGACGGCGCTCGCGGGCGAAACCTGCTCGAAATCAAGTGGCGAATTCTGCCGCAGTTCTATGCCATCAGCTTCGATGTCGATGATTTCTTCCGGCGGGCCGTTGTGGCCACAGTACAGGGGCAACGATTGCGCACCCTGTGCGACCAGGACCTCATGCTCGTACTTTGCGTCCACGCCGCGAAACACGGCTGGAAGCAGCTTTCATGGCTGTGTGACATTGCCCAACTGGCGAGATCTCGGGCGCTCGATTGGCAGGCGCTGCTGGCGCAGGCAGAGAGGCTGGGCATTGAACGCATCGTGTCAGTAACGTTCCTGCTGGCGCAAAAGCTGCTTGGAGCCGCGGTGCCGCCGCCATTCGATTTGGAGAGAGACGCAAGAGCGGAAGCCCTCGCGCTCAGAATTTTGCAACAGATTGTGACAGAGGAAGAGTTCGATCCGGAATCCCTGGCCTGCTTTCGCCTGATGGTGGAACTGAGAGAGCGCGGGCGGGATAGAGCTTCATTCTTGTGGCGGCTTTGTGTCACTCCGGGCGTAGGCGAGTGGTCGGCAATCCAGTTGCCCCGTCCGCTGTTTCCCCTGTATCGCGTGGTGCGGGTGTTCAGGCTATCGCGCCGACTGGTATCACGCCGTTGATTTTGTGTGGCGTAGCGTGGCGATTTTGGGTGGAGCGCTGCTTTTTGGATAAGCAAGCGCTTCAGCGCTGCGTTCAGATCCTCTTTTCAGACCGGCTTCAGCCGCTGAGAGCTACCCGCCAGTGAGCCCTCGCGCCGATTGTGAGCGGGTGTAAGCTCATTTCAATGAACCTGGTGATTCATTTTCAAATGCTCGCCGGTTACAACCGCCGGGCGAACGAGCGGCTCTTTGCAAAGTGCGCGCAATTAGATGATGTCGAGTACCGAAAGAAGCGTGCGGGGTCTTTCGGCAGCATTCATGGATTGTTGAACCACATTCTGCTGGGGGATCGAAGGTGGATGGGATTGTTCGAGAGCGGCGAACGCGCGACCCCTCCTCTAGACCAGATTCTGTACGATGATTTTCCCGAACTGCGGAGTGCGAGAGTGCGGGAAGACTTGCGAATAGAAGCGTTCTTCGCGGCTCTCGATGCAGCGTTTTGGAACCGGTCGTTCGCTTATACGAATAATCAGGGCAAATACTACCTGGAGACGGCGCACGTGGCGTGCAGTCACCTGTTCAATCACCAGACGCACCATCGCGGGCAGGTGCATGTGATGCTGAGTCAGACCCCGGTGCCGCCTCCATCGCTTGACCTGCACCGCATTGTGAATCCTTAGGGCACGCAGGGCTGCTCCGACTCCCGGGCGAGAGAGTACGTGCTATTCGAAGTAACTGTTGAAAGCAGGCGTTCATCGCAGCCATCAGGATTACCGGTGTAATGGCGACGCTTCGCCACTTACCCGATGGGACACCTACTCTCGTTATCCCACCCGCCGCGTCTGAAGGATGTACAAAGGAATGTGAGCCCAAAGTCACCGGTGATTTAGGAAGGGACAATTGTCTCGAATGGGGCGGTTTATGGTCAGGAGTAGGAGAGTACCCCGTTTACTGGTCGCCGTGTTCGTCATCTGCTTGTGCCATCAAGGCGTCTGTGACGCGTCCGAGAAGGAAAACTGTGATGACCCCTGCGGTAAGCCAACCGCATGGGAGAACTTCAATTCTTTCGATCTAAGAGTGACGGTACCGGGAAAACCCGGTAGCCAGTTCTGGCGCGGACGATTCGACAAGGAATCTGACGATATTGAGATCGATGTAGAAAGCACAGACGGTCACAAGGCAACCAAAGGGAGGATCCTCCTGGTTGGCGGGCAGGTGATGGCCATTCAAGGGCCGATAGCCGAGGCGGGCTACGAAATCGACGCACTCGACGCGCCAGTGCTCTATCAGAAGCTCGTCATCCGGTTATTAGGCGAAGCATTTCCTGATGGCCCTGCCAGGATGATCGGCGGGCGAAGCATTGACGTGAAAAACGCTACAACTGGAATACAATTTGCAACCCCCAGCGCGCAGGGATTTATCCAGGCACCTTGGCACTTGACGGGCAGAGTTAGCGCCCTTTCGCCTAACAACGTTCGGTACGAGTTGGCGCTGACCGCCGCTGGACCAGCTTCTGAAACCAGCCGGAAATATGTAGCAAACTTCGAAGGACGGCTCTCCAATATCACAACGGCTAGAATCGACGATCACATGCAGCTCGATGGCTGGCAGGTTCTCGGCTTAGGTGTCCAGACCCGGCAAGAAGTTCACGGCAAAGTGTTTGACTATGGTGCCGCGCCGACCGGAGCTCGTTACAAGGAAGTTGGCGACATCCGGAAAAAGATTGCCGCCGACGATTACCCCGGCGAACCTGATCGCTCCAAGAACTTTACTGGATTCTGGAAACAGAATTGTGACGAGGCCTTCGGCCTTCAGATTATGCCGTACGGCAAGGATGGCAAATATTCGGTCATTTTCTGCGGCCCCGGGGGATGCGGAACACCTGGTGAAGAAGGAAAGAACACTTTCATTACAAAAGATCCCGACTACATCGTAATCAGCGACAGTGAACTGAAAATACGGAATGCGGAAAGCGATTGGGACGCTTATCTTCGCTGTACCACAGATCCTCATCCTGTCTTGAAATACAAGCAACAGTGACAATGTCATCGCTTTAGTTCGAGTCGCAGGGTACCTGCAGTCTGATAACTGTTGGAATCCAGCGTTTGCACCAACGATTTTCGGTCGGCACCTTCTTCGCGGCAGCAACATCTCTTTCCGCTTAGCTCCGGGCGTTCTTCTTTGCTCGACTCATCCCCGATTGCAGTCCCCGTTGCAGGATGCGCTGGTAGCCCGACCTATCCATGCTCGCCATGGTGGTCGCCGCGATACCACCCGGCGTCGCCGCTTCGCGCAGCAATTCGTTCAATGAAATATCGCCTTCCCGCCACGCCAGGATTCCGTCTGCCAGCCCGTGCGCGGCGGCAGTCAGGGCGGTCTTGCGATCCAGCCCCAGACGCTGCGCTGCTCCGGCCAGCGCGGCCAGCGCGTGATAACCGTGGCTTGAAGAGTAGGTGACGGTGAAAGCGTCAAACTTGCTCTCAGGAATCTCGAGGACATCTCCGACTTTTGCAAAGAAGTTCCGCACTTCGCGTCGCGCCGCAGCAGGGAAAGCAGGTTCAAACAGCAGCGCGGTCAATCCCCACCCACTGCGCGCGACCGGACTCGGCATGGCCCGCGCCCAGCGCACTGGCCTGCCCGAAGTCTTTCCTGTCGTCTTGCCCGTCGTCGCCTCTCCCATCCAGGCCCGCAAGTTGGCCAATGGAATGCCGGCAGCGAGGCTGACCGCGATATGGGGATGTGGAACCTGTTTCATCTCCTGCAGCAACTGGCGAACTGAATCCGGCCGGACCGCGACAATCACAAGGTGAGCCTGCGCCAGAGCGCAGCCCAACGTTGGCTCGACCGTCACCCTATACAGCCGGCGCAATTGCCGCAACTTCTCTGGATTCCGATCATGCACGACGATGGGTTGGTCGTATCCCGCCAGACGCAGCCCCGCCAGGAACGCGCCAGTGATGCGCCCTCCCCCCAGAAACACGACAGCGTTCTTGCCAGGCACCCCGAATCCGAGTGCCCCATCCAAGCTCCGCTTGGACGGGGATTTTCGGGCGACTGTCATGCGAGCGGCTTTCGTACTAAGGCTTTCATCGGAGCGGTTTTATTCGAGCGTTATTCGAAATCAGTGCAGGCCTGATCGGCCGCTTCCAGCAGCGTTTCCACATCCTTTTCCGTGTGCGCGGTGGAGATGATCCAGTGCAGCCCGTTCGACGGAGTCATGTAGATGCCCCGTTCGAGCAGGCGATGAACGAACCGGGAATAGCGGCTTGTATCCACATACGTGCAGTAGTCGCGATAGTCATAGATGGCATCGCGCTCGGTAAAGTAAATCTGGAACATGGGTCCGAAGCCCTGCACGATGGCTTTGATCTTTCGCCGGTGAAAGACTTCTCGCAGACCCGCGATGGCGGCATCGCCCACGCGATGAAGTTTCTGATATGCGCCATCGCCTTTTGGCAAATCGCCTTTCAGCAAATCGAGGTTCGCAGCCACGACTTTCATCGTGAGCCGGTGCCCGTTGAAGGTGCCGTAATGCAGCACCATGTGTTGGCTCCAGCGCAGGCGGTCGAGGATGGATCGCGGCCCCGCCACCGCGCCCACAGGAAATCCCGCGCCCAGAGCCTTGCCGAACGTGCTGATGTCTGGCTGGACTCCGTAATACTCCTGGCATCCGCCGGGGGCGTAGCGAAAACCGGTGACCACCTCGTCCAGAATCAGCAGCGCGCCGTAATCCCGGGTGATTTCACGCAGCCTCTTCAGATAACCATCGCGCGGCAGGATGCAGCCCATGTTGGCCATGATCGGCTCGGTGATCACGGCCGCAAGTTCGCGTCCATGTTGCCGCATGACACGCTCAAGAGCAGCGACATCGTTCCAGGGCGTCAGTATAACGTCGTCGAATGTCGATGCCGGAATCCCTTCCGAGTCCGGAAGGCGCGCAGGGCCTTCCGGCGAACCTAACTGTTCTAGCGGGTGACTGTGCGCGTTCAACAAATATGGGTCGTACCAGCCGTGGTAGTGGCCTTCGAATTTGAGAAACTTCGTCCGGCGAGTCTGGGCGCGGGCCAGACGCAGCGCCAGCATGGTGGCTTCGCTGCCAGTGTTGGCGAACCGCACGGCTTCGGCGGAGGGAACCATGCTGCGCAATCGCTCCGCCGCTTCAACCTCCGCGGAAGTTGCCGCGGCGAAGTGCGATCCTTCCGCCATGGTGCGAGAGACCAGTTCAACCAGTTTAGGATGCGCGTGCCCCTGGATGAGCGCGCCGAATGACATCATGAAATCGATGTATTCATTGCCGTCAGCGTCCCACACGTGGGAGCCTTGTCCACGCTCCAGAAATATCGGACCGGACGAGTACACAGCCGCGCCGCGCGAAGGCGAGTTCACTCCTTCCACCAGAGACTGCTGGGCGCGCTCGAACCACTGCTGCGAGTTTTTGCGATTTGCCATCGGCCCGCGCAAGAACCACGTAGTCCCGGACGCCCTCGTCCGGGCGGGCGAGCGAAGCTCGCCAGAGTCATCCCGCAAAAAAACCTGCGGAGCTTCGCTCCGCCAGGCGGACGAGGGCGTCCGCCCCTACATGGTCCGTGATCTAATCCGCTGTGCCGCCTCCATCCACCACCAGGGTTGCGCCGGTCATGAAAGACGAATCATCCGACGCCAGAAATAAAGCAGCTTTCGCAATCTCGTGTGATGTCCCGATCCGCCCCAGGGGACGATTGCTGCAACCTGCCAGATAGTCCTCCCATTTCTGGCCGCGCATGCGGGCGTCTTCCGGCAGCATGGGCGTGTCCACATCTCCCGGGCAGATGCAGTTCACACGAATGCCCTGCCGCCCGTGGTCGATCGCCATGGCCTTGGTCAGAAGCACGACGCCGCCCTTCGAAGCGCAGTAGGCCACCGCTGCGTCGCCGCCGACAATGCCCCAGCCCGAACTGTTGTTGATGATCACACCGCTGCCCTGTGCAATCATGCCCGGCAAGGCGAATTTCGACATCAGGAACGTGCCTTTCAGATTGACGTCAATTTGCAAGTCCCATTCTTCCTCGGTGCACTCGAGCGTGGTCTGGGGATAGAAAACGCCGGCATTGTTGAACAGGATGTCGAGGCGCCCGAATGAGCTGACGGTTTCATCCACCGCGCGGCGGCATTCGTCCGCCTTGCGTACGTCCGTGCGCAGGAAAATTGCATGGCCTCCATTTTCGATGATTCGGACGGTCACTGCGTGGCCACGCTTCTCGTTGCGCCCGGTGATGGCAACCTTCGCTCCTTCCCTGGCGAAGAGAATGGCTGTGGCCTCACCGATGCCGGAAGTGCCTCCGGTGATGAGGGCGACTTTGTCTCGCAAACGCATATTCGCTTACCGAAACCGGGCCACGGATTTTCACCGATCACCACGGATCAAGATCTTTACTTTTTTTGCCTTATCCGCGTGAATCCGTGCAAATCCGTGGCCGATTTTTCATGCTGTCAGACCGACCCTGCCAGCCCGCCGCCATCCACCACCAGCGCGGTCCCGGTTACGAACGACGACGCGTCGCTGGCCAGATACAGCGCTGCTTGCGCGATCTCGTCTGGTTTGCCTACCCGCCCCAACGGCCGGCGCGCCGACTCCGCCAGAAATCGATCGCTGGGCTCTCCCAGTTGCTGGGCTTCGTTGCGCAACATGTTCGTGTCCGTATCCCCCGGGCAGATGCAGTTTACGCGAATGTTCTGCGCGCCGTGATCGACCGCCATGGCCTTGGTCAGCAGCACCACCGCGCCTTTGGAAGCGCAGTAAACTGCTGCTCTCGGCCCGCCCGCCAGTCCCCAACCCGACGCCGTATTGATGATGCAGCCGCCGCCCGCGGACGCCATCACCGGAATGACCTCACGGCACATCAGAAAAATCGCTTTCACGTTGACTGCCATCACCCGGTCCCAGTCTTCCTCGCTGAGTTCGACTACCGAGGCGCGGCGGATGATACCGGCGTTATTGAACAAGATGTGGATCCCGCCAAATTCGCGCTCGGCAGTTTCGACGATCCGCATGCAGTCTGCCGCGCGAGTGACGTCTGCCAGTTCGAACCGGGCGCGTCCGCCGTAGCTGCCGATTTCGGCTGCGACGGCTTTGCCGCCAAACTCATTTATGTCGGTGATGACGACAGCAGCGCCCTCGCGGGCGAACAGGAGGGCGGTGGCTCTCCCGATGCCGGATGCGGCGCCGGTGATGACCGCGACTTTGTCGTGAAGCTGATGCTGCGGCATAGATATCGAAGACGCAGATTCTGGTGAAGCCAACCGCAGCGGCTAAAGCCGCTTTTTTTGGGATGCTTTTGCGGCACGACTGAAGTCGTGCCCTCCCCAAAATCGTTGGCGACCTGAAGTTCCAGCCGCACTCCAAAGCAAGGATCACGCCCAATGTTGGGCCCTCACCAGAGGCTCCGCTGGGATTGCCGTTGTTCCTGCCATCCGGATCGGGTTCTCTTCACCCGGCTTACCGGCTGGCCAGCCCTCCCGCGATCTCGGCGCCGTCAATGGTGTACACATGACCCGTCATGTACGCCGCGTCATCTGAGGCCAGAAATGCGAACAGCGCTCCGATTTCCTCCGGCTGCGCGTGCCGGCCCAGGGGAATTTTGCGATTTATCGCCTCCAGCATTTCGTCCGTATACTCGGCGCGTTGCATGGGCGTGAGCACGTAACCCGGAGCCACCGCGCACACCCGAACCTTGGGCGCAAGCTCCAGCGCCATCGATTTGGTCAGCTCGATCACTCCCGCCTTGGTGGCGTTGTAGTCGGCATAGTAAGGCTGGCCGACAATCCCGTTGGTAGACGCGGTGTGAAGAATGACGCCGCTTCCCCGCTCCCACATGTGGCGGGCCGCAGTCTGGGCCACATAAAAGACGCCGGTGAGGTTTACGGCGATGATTTTGTCCCATTCTTCGGGGGTGATATCGAGGAAGTTGTGGCGGATGCTGATGCCGGCGTTGTTGATCAGCACATCAACGCCGCCCATGAGACGCACGGCCTCGGCAAAGGCTGCCTCCACTTGCTTGAGATTGGAAACGTCGGCGTCCACTGTTCCGGCTAACTTTGGCAGCCGTTCCTGGATCTGCTTGCGGCCCTGGGCATCGCGGTCGAGCACGACCACGCTCGAGCCTTCTTCCAGAAAGCGGGCGGCAGTGGCGGCGCCGATCCCGCTCGCGCCTCCGGTGATCAGGACGCGCTTGCCTTTGAGTCCTCGCATCGGTCTCCCTTGATTTGGATAACTAGTGGCGGTTCAGGATAAAGCACGGCGCGGGCGTGTGGCTAGCGTTGCGGAACATTGCTCCGCCGGGCGGACGGGGCGTCCGCCCCTAGGTGGTCCGAGTTATCGCTTGCCGCCGAACAGGAAGGCAAGTTCGATGACCAGGATGATGACCACCATCAATTCGAGCACGAAGGCGCGGCTCTGGTTGAACTGGTCCACCATGAAGCGATAGAGGTCTTCGGCGGTCTGCAGTTTTTGCGTGACCAGGTCTTTATAATCCGGCACTCCGACCTTGGCCGCGGCCAGCTTGTACAAGCGAGCAGAGAACATGTCGCTGAGGAACTTGATGGCATTATCGGCCCGCTCGGTCAGTTCGTTTACATCCAGCAGCACAGTATGCAGTTCGGTGGCGGCTCGCGCCAGGCGCCAGCGGGCCCACATGCCGGTGCCTTTGTCGAGAGCCGCGTACACCGTGGCCAGCTCGCGGGTGAGCAATTCGTCGTAGTGACGGAACTCCAGCAACTGGGAATTCGCGTATTCGAGCAACTGGATGGCGGTCTCAACGCCGGCGTCGGTGTCATAAAGAAAGGCTGCATTCCAGCCGATCACGGCCAGATCATGAGGATAGTAGGACGCGCGCGACTGCAGGATTTCGTTGCGCTCGCCTTCTGAAAGCTGGGCCGTTTCCCCACGCACGATTTGCGCGATCCGGGCTCCCTGGGTAGCGCAAAGTTCGGCGGCGGAAGGTGACCCGGTCATTTCCCTTACGTGGAAAATAAAGTAGTCTTCGCTCAACCACTCCGGATAACGCTTCACCAGGGCCGGCGCCGCCCGGTCCAGTTTCTCGCGGACGATGCGGGAGGCGTGCTTCTCGAAATCCACATCCCAGACCCAGCGACTGCCCAGCCGCACCAGGGTGTCCCAGTCGCCGGAAAAAGGCAGTTCAAAAACCACACTCAATACGCCGTAATCGTAATACTTGATCTGGCCCTCAAGGTGTTCGCCGCTTTCCAGCACCAGGGGTTCAATGGTCTCCACCACCGGGGGCCGCTGGTACCGCACGTAAGACGGGGCAGAGTGTTTGAAGCTGGGTTGTTCCAGGGTGCGGGCGCCAAAGATCTGCCGCAGCTGGTCGAGTCGAATTTCTTCGCAAACGTCGAACTGTATGAGGACAAGAACAGAACCGCGGAGCGCCGGCTCAATCGCCTTCTCGATCGCCTTCTCAGCGATGCGGTCGGCTTCGGGCCGGTTAAGAATGATTTCGGAGTCGATTGCCATAGAACCTTCTTAAGGCACGGATAATTTCTATGCACCTATTTTCCCAGAATCCGGAGGAGTTGGGGAGAGGCCGGAAGGTAAACAGCTAAGTGATTGATTACAATAGCGATATTAGGCTCATGTCCCTGTTTTCCTGCATTTACCTGCGGAGCCACCACAGCAGCGCTGCCCCTGACACAACAGCCCCCACGCCCAACCCAGCCCGCTTCATCGAGCGATCCAGGGCAGCCTGCCGGCGATCCGCTTCCGGCTTCTCTGGATAGCTTCCCTCCGGCCTGGACACCTCTTGTAACGCCACGTCCTGCAACGCCATCGCGATGACCTCAGCCAGATGCAGGGCTTGGCGGTCAGTGCCCTGGGCAATTTGTTCGCGGCAGCTGAAGCCGTCGGCGATGATCAGGCTATTGGCCGGCGCCCGGCGCACTGCAGGCAGGAGTTCCAGTTCGCCGATTGCCATTGACATATCGTACTTGCCTTCATCGAAGCCAAACGAACCGGCCATGCCGCAACAGCCCGGCGCCGGGGCGCTCCATTCAATACCCATCTTGCTCAGGATGGACTCCTCGTCGGTCATTTTCATGAGCGACTTTTGATGACAATGGCCGTGGACGAGAGCCTGGACCGGCCGGCCTTTGGTCTTGATGGGAAGCTGCGGGAGCTTGAAGTGGACCGCTTTCTTTTCCAGGAATTCGCTCAACAGGAAGGTCTGACGGGATAACTGCTGTGCCCGATCATCGTTGGGAAAGAGGTTGAGCAGTTCATCGCGGAATACGGCCGCACAACTGGGCTCGAGGACGACCACCGGCACAGCCGCTTCGATTTCAGGAGACAGCGTGTCTAACGTCTTCAGCAGGAGGCGCTTGGCGCGATCCAGCATACCGAAATCATAGAGTGGGCGGCCGCAGCAAAGTATGTCCCGAGGGATCAGCACATGAAAACCAGCAGCTTCCAGCACTTCCGCCGCGGCCCTGGCTGTGTCGGGAAGAAAGTAGTTGTTGAACGTGTCCGGCCAGAGCAATACCGGCGCTGCCTCTGGATTTGCCGGCTGCCGTCGTTCGAACCAGCTCCGGAATGTCTGGGGAGCAAAGGCCGGAATCGCGCGCTCGCGCGGCACTCCCGCCGCCAGTTTGGAGATATCGCGCAGGACAGGTAATTGCGTCGTGAGATTCACCAGGCCCGGAGCAGCAGAGGCCAGCCGGGCCCAAAGGTCAATATTGGCAAACGCATAGTGGCTGCGCGGACGCAGGCGCCCCTCATGGTAGTGCGAAAGAAACTCTGCCTTGTAGGTGGCCAGGTCGACGCCGACTGGGCAATCGCTCTTGCAGCCTTTGCAGGAAAGACAGAGATCCAGAGACTCTTTGACCACCTCGTCGCGCCAGCCGTCCCGGATCACCTCTCCCTGCGCCATCTCCCAAAGCAAGTGGGCGCGGCCTCGGGTAGAGTGCTCCTCCTCGCGAGTTACGCGGAAACTGGGACACATTACACCGCCCGCATCGCGGCGGCATTTCCCTACGCCCACGCAACGCAGGGTGGCATGTGCCAAGCTGCCGTGGTCCTGGGGAAACTGAAAGTGGGTTTCAGGCTGCCATGGCTTGTAGCCGGCGCCCAGGCGCAAGTTCTCGTCCATCTTGTAGGGCTCGATCACTTTTCCCGGATTCATCTTCCAGGCTGGGTCCCAGATGTTCTTGAATTCGCGGAAAGCCTGCAGCAATTCCGGTCCAAACATTCTGGACAGCAGCTCAGCCCGGGCCTGGCCGTCTCCGTGCTCGCCGGAAAGCGATCCGCCGTAGCTGACCACCAGGTCGGCCGCTTCTTCCATGAACTTGCGAAATTTAGCTATACCAGGCGCCGATACCAGATCGAAGTTGATGCGATTGTGGACGCAACCGTGGCCAAAATGTCCGTAGAGCGTGCCCTGGTATTCGAAGCTGTTCAACAGCTTACGCAATTCGCGCAGATACTTGCCGAGCTTCGCCGGCGCGACCGCAGAGTCTTCCCATCCTTCCCAGGTCAAGGCCTCGCCGGGGACGTAGGAAATCACGCCCAGACTCGACTCGCGCACCTCCCAGACCCGCTTGACCTGCTCCCGATTGGTAAACAGGCGCATCCGGGGCGGGTTCGAACCGCGGCCCAGGGCTTCCATGAGACCGGTCGCCTGGGCCTCCGCTTCCGGGATAGTGGCGCCGCCGAATTCCGCCAGCAGCCAGCCGCCGCCCTCGGGCAACAGCGCCAGGCCCTCCGAATTGATGCCCTTGCGCCGCGTGTACTCGACCAGCAGATCGTCCATGCCCTCAAGACCAATCGGCTTGTGAGCCATCACGTCAGGCACATGGTCTGCACACTGAAAAATGTCAGCGTAGGCAATCACCAGCAGCACTCTCGCCGGCGGGCTTTCCACCAGACGGCACGTGGCTTCGAGCACGGTGACGCAGGTGCCCTCGGATCCGACCAGCGCGCGGGCGACATCGAAACCGTTCTCCGGCAGCAGGTAGTTGAGGTTGTACCCTGACACCCGGCGAGGGATGTTGGGATAGCGCTGCCGAACCAGCTCGAAATACTTGTTCCGCAACGTTTTCAGGCCTGCATAAATTTGGCCGCGCCGTCCACCCTCTCGAATGATCTGTTCGAGCTCCGTGTCGCTGGTCTTGCCTACCGACAGCCGCAAGCCGTCATAGGTCAGCACTTCCAGGGTTTCGATGTTGTCATCAGTCTTTCCCGCCATCACCGAGTGCACGCCGCAGGAGTTGTTTCCAATCATTCCGCCCAGGGTGCAGCGGTCGTGCGAAGCCGGGTCCGGACCGAAGGTCAGATGATGTTTCTCGGCTGCATTGCGGAGACTGTCGAGCACCACGCCGGGCTGGACCCGGGCAACGCGCCGCACCGGATCGATTTCCAGAATCCGGGACATGTGCCTGGTAAAGTCCAGGATCACGGCCACGTTGCAGCATTGGCCCGCCAGTGAGGTGCCACCGCCGCGGCAC
This sequence comes from uncultured Acidobacteriaceae bacterium, assembly GCA_964528615.1. GTDB lineage: Bacteria > Acidobacteriota > Terriglobia > Terriglobales > Acidobacteriaceae > JAIQFF01. The sequence goes on from CAZGSU010000094.1 coordinate 42,284, forward strand.
AGGATCGGTGCGCCGTATTCGCGCGCCAGTGCGATGGTGGCGATGACGTCGTCTACGTCGCGGGGGAGGACCACGCCGATGGGAACCTGACGATAGTTGGAACCGTCGGTGGCGTAGAGGGCGCGGCTGCCGGAGTCGAAGCGTACTTCACCGCGCACCCGGCCACGTAAAACCTCGGCCAGCGCGGCCGCGTCCACAGTCGAAGCCCTGGCGGCCCTGGCGATTTCAACGTAGCTGTCGGGCATTCTCGGGGAGTTAATTATCGGAATCGTTGCCGTCGGTGAACTTGCCGGAAACCCGGGCGATCTGAATCCTGGTCTTTCCGTTCCTGGGTTCGATATTGATGGTCAACATGTTTTTCTTGTCGGTGGAAATAATCGAATAGTGATCGGCGGCCGATGAGATCACGTTCGCGCCGGGAAGCATCAGCTTATAAAAGTCGGCCACGTTGCTGGCCGGATCGCTGCTTTCAAACTCCGCCGAGGCAGTGTGCATGTTTCCCATATTCATATTGGACGAACTGCCCTTGACCAACTGTGCGCCGGGATACGGGTCGACGCCTAGGTTGCGGGCGGCTTCATCGGGATCGGTCGAAGTTTGCACCGTCCCGAAAGGCGTCTCTACGCGGACATTGCCATCCCGGTTGTGGACCCGGGTGTGGGTGGCGATGCGGTAAGCCACGAACGAGGCAACTCCGACTCCCAGAATGCCGAGCCCGACAATCACCGCAACCACGATCAGGATGATCTTGAGCGCGCTGTTACTCTTCGGCGCAGCGGGGGCGAGTGCCACTGGGGTTGTCGAGGAGGATGCAGCGGTCGGCTGCGTGGTCCCGCACTTGTTGCAAAATTTTGCCCCGGCATCCAGAGTCGCGCCACAAGAATTACAGAACGCCATAAGATCACCTCACGCCGACTTCACTTTTTAGCGATGTAGCGAAGTGCAAAGAACATCCCATGACTACACCGGCAGCCGGGTGCTGTAGTCTGCCAGGCTCAATCCCAGCAGCAGAAGAAGAAAGAAGAGAGCGGAAAACACCACGACTTTCACCAGCTTTTCGCTCGTGTACTTCACATGCATGAAAATCAGGACCACCAGCAGCGCCTTACAGGTCGCGATGACCAGGGCCACGATGGTGTTGAATGGCCCTAGATCGATGAAGGCAACTCCGGCGGTGACCCCGGTCAAAACCAGCAGGACCAGCCAGACCGTAACATTGGTCTTTAGCGGAACGACGTGTTCAGACATGGCAGTATTCCCTATTCACTTCCTTCTATCTTCACTTCTTCCGGTCTTCACTTCTTCCGATCGATCAGATACAGCAAAGGAAACAGATAAATCCAGATGATGTCCACAAAGTGCCAGTACAGGCCCGAATTTTCCAGGGGCGTGTAATAGTCCGGCGTGTACCGCCCCTTCCAGGCGCAGTACAGCAGGTAACTGAAAAGTCCGACTCCGATCACCATGTGCAGGGCGTGCATGCCGGTCATGGCAAAATACAGGGAGAAAAATATCTGCGCGTGCTGCTGATCGATAGGCTGATCAGGATGGCCGGGAAACGTCCCCTCGAAATGAAAAGAAGCACCCGGGATGTGGTGCTCCCGGAACTTGCTGGTCCACTCGATTCCTTTGACCCCTAAAAAGGCCAAGCCGAGCACCAGGGTTAGCGCGAGATAGACGACCTGGTCATGCCGTTTTCCCAGCTGTGCGGCGCGCACCGCCAGCACCACGGTCAGGCTGCTGCAGATCAGTACCGCGGTGTTGACCGTCCCCAGCGTGATGTCCAGCGATTTGCTGGCGGCGGCGAACTCCGGAAAGTACCAGAGACGATAGATGAGATAGGCGCAGAACATGCCGCCGAAAAACATGACTTCCGTCGCCAGAAAGAGCCACATGCCCAGCGACGATGCCTCTCGCTGCTGCTCCATGTCGGCGAAGTGGTGCCGCAGCTCCGGACTGTGCTGTTCGACGGCGATCGGACTATCCGGCAACGCGCGCCTCCTGGGGAGCGGGGATGTTCTCGTAATCGTAAGCTTCCCAATCCACAACCGGGGTGTGGTCAAAATTCAGTGTCGGCGGCGGCGAAGTGGTCGTCCACTCCAGGCCCGCGGCTCCCCAGGGATTGGCCGGGGCAATCTTGCCGTAGCGCATCGACCACAGAAAATACACCATGGGAAGAACGTATCCCACCGCGAGAACGGTGGCTCCGGCGGTAGAAAGTACGTTCAACACCTGAAATTCCGGTGGATACTGCCAGTAGCGCCGCGGCATTCCGAGATAGCCCAGGATGAACTGGGGGAAAAACGTCAGGTTAAAGCCGATGAATACGATCATCGCAGCCAGCTTGCCCAAGGCTTCGGGATACATCCGGCCGGAGATTTTCGGCCACCAGAAATGCATCCCGCCAAGATAGCCCATCACGGCGCCGCCCACCATGATGTAGTGGAAGTGAGCCACCACGAAATAGGTGTCGGTCACATGCACGTCGATCCCCAGCGCGGCCAGGAACAGGCCGGTGAGACCACCCATCAGAAACAGCCCAATGAAACCGAAGGCGTACAGCATAGGAGTCGAAAATGTGATCGAGCCCTTGTACATGGTGGCGGTCCAGTTGAAGACCTTGATGGCCGAGGGAACCGCAACCAGGTAGCTCAGCATGGAGAAAATCAGCGCCGCATAAAGCGAAATCCCGGCCACGAACATGTGATGGGCCCAGACCAGGAAGCCGAGGACGGCAATACCGATGCTCGACATGGCGACAAACTTGTAGCCGAAAATGCGTTTGCGGGTGAAGCACGGCACAATCTCGGTGACCACCCCCATCGACGGCAGAATCATGATGTAAACCGCGGGATGCGAATAAAACCAGAACAGGTGCTGAAACAGAAGCGGGTCTCCACCCCGCGTGGGATCGAATATGCCGAGGTGCAAAGCGCGTTCCAGCACCACCAGCACCAGGGTCACCGCGATCACGGGAGTGCCCAGCAACTGGATAATGCTGGTGGCGTAGTGCGCCCAGATAAACAGGGGCAGCCGGTTCCAGGTCATTCCAGGGGCCCGCATGCGGTGAATGGTCACCACAAAGTTCAGCCCGGTCAGAATGGACGAGAATCCCGAGACAAAGATGGCAAGCCCAGCCTCAATCACCTTGGTATTGCTGAACGCCGTGCTGAAAGGCGTGTAGAAGGTCCAGCCCGTATCCACGCCGCCGGTGAGCATGCAGTGCAGCATCATGATTCCGGCGATGATGTACAGGTACCAGCTCAGCAAATTGATGCGCGGGAAGGCCAGGTCCCGGGCGCCGATCATCAGCGGCACCAGAAAATTCCCCAACACCGCGGGGATGGATGGGATCAGGAAAAAGAACACCATCACCTGGCCGTGCATGGTGAAAAGCTTGTTGTAAGTGTCGGCTTGTACTAGGTCGCCCGCCGGAGTCAGCAGTTCCAGCCGGATCAGCAGCGCGAAGAATCCTCCGATAAAGAAAAAGAAAGTAATGGACAGCAGGTACAGCAGCGCGATGCGCTTGTGATCGACGGTAAGCAGCCAGGACTTGATGCCATATTCCTGGTTGAGATAGTTCGGTCGTTCCGCGGTGATTGCTGCGGTGGCCATTGTTATTGCACCTTTTGTTCCTGCGGTTTCGCGCCCGGCGAAACAACCGTCGGACCGCCTGCCGCTCCCGAGGGATTCTGGTTCAGTGATTTCACGTACGCCACAAGTGCGTTCAACTGCTCTTCACTCACCAGCCCCTGAAATACCGGCATGATGGGCTTGAATCCGCTCACGATTTTCGCACCCGGCGACAATATGGATTCCCGCACGTAATTTTCATCGGCGGTCACTACGCGGCCGTCTTCCAGTTGCACTGGCTTGCCGAAGAGTCCCACGAGATTGGGGCCACGCCCTTGCGTGTCCGACCGGTGGCAGGTGGCACAGCCCAGTTGCAGAAACACGTTCTGCCCGGTCGACGCCATCGATCCCGCCGCGCCGCCTCCGCTAAGCCAGGCCTCGTACTGAGCCGGCTCCAGCACCACAACCTGGCCGATCATTCCCGAGTGTTGCGTGCCGCAATATTCGGCGCAGAATAGGTGATAGGTTCCCGCTTTCGTGGGATGAAACCAGGCCGTCGTGTAGCGGCCGGGCAGAACATCCTGCTTGATGCGGAAGGCTGGAACATAAAAACTGTGGATCACGTCCTGCGAAGTCAGGATCATCTTCACGTCGCGGCCTAAGGGCACGTGGAGTTCGTTGATCTCGCGCTGGCCTTCTTCGTGCTGCAGCTTCCACATCCACTGCTTGGCCACGACGTAAATCTCGGTTGCCCCCCGCGGCGGCGTCCGCTCCTTGAAGTAGATGACCGCGCCCCAAACAAAAATGACCATGAAAATTCCCAGTGGAATGATGGACCAGATGAGCTCCAACGGGGTCGATCCTTCAATCTGCTCGGCGGGGACACCCCGTCGGCGGCGGTATCTGACCGCGAACACCACGATCAACGTGAAGATCGTGATGCTCATCAGCGCGGACAAAGCCACAAGGAAAATAAAGAGCGCGTCTACGCTCCCAGCCGTGGTCGAGGCCCGCACGGGCCAAAGTGGAAAAGTTTCAAACATAGTTAGCCGATGGTCGTTGGTCCTTGGTCGTTGGTCTTTAAAGTCATCCGCTCACGTGCCGATCTGAGCCTGCTCCATAACGGATCAGCACTGTCATGAGCACCCCGATGAGCAATACCGTCGCCAGTCCCGAGAGTTGCAGGACGCGCCCGATGATGGCTCCGTATTTCCCCGTCGTTGGATCATAGTGATAGCAATACAGCAGCACCTGGTCGGCCAGCGTGCCGATCTTGTTCTCCGAGGCCTGGATCAATCCCAGACGCAAATCTTTGGGCGCGTATTCGACGCCGTAGTAGTACTGCGCGATTTTTCCCTCCGGCGTCAAGATCGCGATGGCAGTGGCGTGCGCGAACTGGCCGGTCTTGGGATCGTACTGATATTGAAAACCCGCTGCTTTGGTGAGAGCGTCAATCGATTCCTGCGGGCCAGTGAGGAAGTGCCAGCCATCGGTAGCGCCAGGGCGTCCATAACGCTTCAGGAACTCGGCTTTCTTCTTCGTGGCCATATCGGGCGTTTCACGCGGATCGAAGCTTACAGTCAGGACGTCGAATTCTTTTCCCACATCGAACTTCAGCACTCGCAGCGCGCTCTCCAGCCCGCTCAGAACCTCGCCGCAAAGCATGGGGCACTGGTAGTAGACCAGGTTCAGGATCACAGGCCTCCTGCCGAAGTAATCCCCCAGCCGGACTGGCTTCCCGGTTTCGTCTCGGAAAGCGAGGTCTGGTGGAATCTGTTCGTCCAGATGCTGCTCGATGCCAACATTCTTCAAGCCGGATGGACGCACATTCGCCGGCGGCGACATCATGCCCTGGGTCATGCCCTGGCCGAAGGCAGGCAGTGATATCAGGATCGCCACAAACAGCGCGGCCAGGATTTGTTCCGAGTTGTTCGTCATGTTTCGCACTGCTAATCCTCTAGCGCGTTCCTGCCCAGCACGGGCTCGCAATCCCAGGTGGAGCAGGCCTTCAGGCCTGCAACAAAACCCCTCTTGACGGCTTTAGCCCGCGACGCAGCTCAGCGGCTTAAGCCCCCAAGCAAACAGCCCTTGATGCAGCACTGAAATGCCGCTCCCCCTCAACTGCAGCCCTGCGCACTCCAACCCGCGAACCTCAGCGGCTGAAGCCGCCTCACTGACTCGCCCGTTGGGCACGACCTCGGTCGTGCCGCTAACCTTCGCAAAATATGCGGTGCTCAGCACCTGAGCCTCGCTGGTCGGCCCGCTGGCCGGATTTTTCCGCAACCTCTGAAATCGTGCCCTCCCAGTTTTGATCCAGCGCCATTGAATCCGGCCCGGCCGCGCTTCACTTCCGCTTCGCTGGCTTTCCGCTCGTATCCGACTTCTGCGCCGCTTGTTTTGCTGTGTTCACATCCGACGCCGGCACGGTCCCGGCTTGCGGCAGGGTAGGCAGGCCGCGCTCCGCCAGCAACTGCATGGCACGGTCAATCGGAATATGGACAATGCCGGCCGACTGATCCACCCAACCGTAACTGTTCAACGTTTTCTCTTCCTGGATGCGGAAGTCGTTGATCTCCTGCCGTTCGCTGCTTTCCAGGCGGGG
>CAZGSU010000095.1:0-28953 GCA_964528615.1 uncultured Acidobacteriaceae bacterium
CTGCTCCCCGCGCCGCCGCCTTGATTCCAGTAATTGCGCCCACAACCGTCATCAGTGCCGCCAGAAGGACACCGGCGATCCCCAGCCGCCGATGCATTGCCACGTTGTGCTTCGCTACGAGGGAAGTCTGCACAATAAACAGCACCACCCAGCTCGAAAAGAGTGCACCGTGGAGCTGCGCGAGCCGCGTCAAGGATGTCGCCCCCGAAGGCGTAGGCGCGTGAAAATAGAATCTGAGATAAAAGGTGGGGGCGAAGCCGATAAAGACGGTGATGGCCATCGCGAGCGCCATGCCGCTGTAGAAGATGCGGTCATAGGCGCCAGCAGCCACGTGCTGCCACTTAGGTTGCTCGGTAGCGACTGTTGCCATCTGCGATCTCCAGCGGGCGCGAGTATTCTATCAGGACCTCGCGGGCGCGGGTAGCTGGTGAAACATCTCGATTACACTCGTTGGCAGTGAGGACACGATGATTGAAGACTTATTCGACTTGATCGGGGGACGTAGCGCCATTGAGGCTGCTACTAAACTTTTCTACGACAAGGTCTTGCATGATGATAGCTTGCGCCATTTCTTTGAGGGAGTTGACATGGCACACCTCCGGTCCCGACAGGCTATGTTCATTTCCATGCTCCTCGGCGGACGAGTGTATACAGGGAAAAGTATTCCTGACGCCCATGCCCGCTCCAGAGATCACGGTCTGAACGATGCGCACTTCGATCTGTTCCTCAAGCACTTTCGCGTAGCCCTGGAAGAAGTGGGAGTCAAGCCGGAGAATGCCGAGAAAATCATGAAACGTCTGGAAAGCAAGCGAAGAACCGTACTGAACCAAGAGATTGCTCTTTGAAAAGGAGCGAAAAACGCTTTAGGGGAGAGCCCCATTTCCGAATCGAGTTTCGTCGGCAACACGAAACTTATTCGTCAACTGGCGTACAAATCGCGGTTACGCTCAAAATCCCGACAGCAGGGCTATGAGCATGCAGCAGATACTCTCAGCGCGATGACCTTGGCGGCGAAGGCTACGATTGCCAGCACCGTCCGAATGGAATAAATCTACTCCCACCGCGAACACACGGCGCTCAACTCAACTCAACTCAAAGCGCGAGCGAAGCGAGCGCGCCGTGTCTCTGTTTACTACTTTGTTAAGGGCTCCAGATCCACCCTCCTTCCCTCCTCCCTTCAACCAGGCGCGGGGATAGGAGACAGCGCGCTCCAAAACTGCTCTCCACTACAGATAGTGGTCGCTCATTCGAGCACTACAGACGTTTACCAAGCGCATAGCCTAGCCGACTGCGACGGCGAGTCCCGAAAACCACTCTTGAATGCGTGTGTACACAAGCCCCCGTGGAGTTGGGTCAGCCGACGGCACAACATGGATGACTGTCACGTTCTCCTGATCCGTAATGATTATTGATTCCTCGCGGACAAAAAATATGGTTGTGGACTTACCATCAACGATAACTTCATGAGGGTCGTTAGGAATTGGCTATAGATAACGTTGCCGACCTTTTGCAATTCCACAATCTGAGTACTGATCTGGGGGCGATGCCGGCCATATCTAGACTGTGTGCGGCGATTAGGGTCGTGAAAACATGTCTCTACCCGTCAATCAGGCGGGGGAGGGTAGTGGGCCACGATGAAATTCGGAGCAACGGGCATCCTCGCCCGCCCAACGCTGGGCTCTCGTCGCGGACGGGCGAGGACGCCCGTCGCTCCATCGAATCTGTAGCCCTACTGGCTGGGGGGAGCTCTACCTTGGATCAGCGGTCGTCGGATCGATCAGCTTGCGGATCTCCGAGACCTTGGTGGCGGGAAAGCCGCTGAGTTCTGCGTGCCGGTGGATGAGAGATTCGTCCGTGGCCAGATACATGCAGTACATCTTGTTCGCGGCAACAAAGGATTCCAGCCATTGAATGTCCGGTCCGAGCTGGCGCAGCACCTGATTGGACTTGGCCGCGCCCTGCTGCAATTTCTCCCGCTCCAGACTCCCGATCTGCGGGATCTCCCGCTCAATCATATATTTCCTCATGATTCCCTCCTTTTGATTTTCCACGAACAGGCTGCGGAAAGTAGTCGTCGGTCGTCAGTCAAAGTCTTTCCCATCGCGACTAGCGGCCGGGCCTGGGGGAATGGCTGACGACTGACGACTACTGACGAGATTATTGGTAAGACGCCCTTGCCACAAGATGGCAGATATGACATTGTAGGTAGGTTATTCGGCCACAGTCTTTCGGCCGATTCAGCCCTTGGAGGCTAATCATGAAAGAGGTCACAGTCCTGTTTCTGGACGCAACTTTCTCATCCACCGCCACCGGCCCGATGGAGGTCTTCCGCCATGCTGGCACGCTGTGGAACGTTCTCACGGGAAAGCGACCGGTCCCCCGTTTTCACGTGACCACAGCCTCGACGGATGGACGCGCGGTCCGCTGCGATGGTGATATCAAGATTCAGCCCGACGCGGCGCTCGCAGATATCCGCAAGACTGACCTGATCTTCATTCCGACCACTGGGCTGAGCATTGACGACGTGGTCGAGCGCAATGCGCCGGTTGTGCCCTGGCTGCGGCGTTGGCACAAGCGGGGCGCGGCCATCGCCAGTGTGTGCTCAGGTGTGGGCCTGGTCGCAGCCACCGGCCTGCTGGATGGCAGACGCGCCACCACGCACTGGGCTCTGGCAGAGCGCTTCCGTGAGAAATATCCCGCAGTGAAGTGGATGCCGCAATTGATGGTGACCGAGGACCACGGCTTCTACTGCGGTGGCGGTGTGCACGCAGCGCTCGACCTGAGCCTGTACCTGGTGGAACAATTCTGCGGCCACGAGGTTGCCCTGCAAAGCGCCAAGGCGATGCTTATCGAAACGCCGCGCGCATGGCAGGCTGGGTTCGCCATCGTCCCGTTAAAAACCGAGCATTCCGATAACAGCATTTCCAGCGCGCAGGAGTGGCTGCACCAGAATTTTCACCAGACTTTCGCGCTCGAGGCTCCGGCCCGGCGCGTCGGCATGAGCTTGCGCAACTTTGTCCGCCGCTTCAAGCAAGCCACCGGCGACAGCCCGTTGATCTACTTGCAGAAGCTGAGGGTCGCCGCCGCCAAGCGCCTGCTGGAGAGCGACCATCGCACCGTGCAGGAGATCAGTGATGCCGTCGGCTATCAGGATGTGGCCTACTTCCGCCAGCTCTTCCAGCGGCATACCGGCGCTTCCCCTAGCGCCTACCGGCGCAGGTTCGGGTTGTAGCGTGCGCACGGTTTGAAAGATGGACTAAGAAATCGCTAGGCCGTATTCCAAATAGCGCTGCGTGAGCGGTAAGTCAGGCTTCCGAAAACCAGTGTATGTCGCTGATTTTGCTGCAAATCTCCATAACCCGGTCGAAGAAATTCGTGGTTGCGTCCTGTTGTACTAGAGCCCAGAGCGCCAGGTGGAGGCCGCTTTCCTGCTTCCCCGGTTGTGGGTGGCGATGTAGACTGTCCACCGCACGCTGTAGGCCGAACATTCCTCCCCCCGCCAGATGAAGGTTGCGGCTGACTCATGGCCATTCAGTTGTGGTCGAATCTTCTTCGAAAACCGAGTGTGAATTCATGAACGAAATCCCCAGCCCAACCCACACCAACGACTCGCTTACATCCACGGAACCCGCAGTGTTGAAGCCATCCGGTTTGCCAACTCTCTCCGCAGACCTTCTGTTGATGCACGCGCCCGCGTTCTTTGATTTTCGCAACCGGCGGGATATCTATTTTCCGTTTCTTGGTACCTCGGGAGATGTGCCGATTACGCCGTTGTACGAGTACTTCCCCATCGGCTTCAAAATGCTGCATCGGCATCTGACCGCTAAGGGCCACTCGGTCAAGATCATCAACCTCAGCACCGTGCTGCTGCGCTATCCCGCAATTGATGTTCGCGCTCTGATTGAAGCGCTGGACGTGAGGCTTCTGGGAATCGACTTGCACTGGATGGTGCACGTGCAAGGCAGCCTAGAAATGGCCAAGCTGATCAAATCACTCCGTCCGGATATCCTGACGATCTTTGGCGGAATCTCGTCCACATACTACGCCGAAGAGTTGGTGCGCTATCCTTTCGTGGACATGGTGATGAAGGGCTATGACACCCTGCAACCAATGAACGAGTTGCTGGTCGCGCTCAAACAAGGGACCGAGGATCTCTCCCAGATACCGAACCTGCTATGGAAATCCGGCAGCGGGGTGCGTCAGAACCGTTATGAGCACAAGCCGGCCAGCTACGGCATTGGGATCGACTGGACCGATTTGCGCCAGGAGGAAGTCTCGCAGAGCATGCCGATTCAGGTAACCGGCACGATAAAAGCGCCCGACCTCGAATTCAGCAACGTGGCTGCCACTCTGCACGGCGGCGCGCTGCAGATCAAACACCAGTTGCGGCTGCATGGGAATGCCATTCGGATACATCCTGGCTAGACTGATCATTGTAGGAACGTGGGCCTGGGCTAGAGACTTAGTAAACTACGCCAGCGCCTGGTCGCGGTTGGGAGGAACGTCCAAACCTTCGAGGTAGATGCGGCCCATCATCCATTCCGAATGGGCGACACCTTGCTCGGCCGCACGGCCATACCAATAACGAGCCTGCTCCAGGTTCATCTCTACACCGGAGCCGTGAAGGTAAGCATACCGACGTTGTGCAGCGCGATCATGTGGCCGCGCTGTGCAGCCTTGAGCGCCCACTTGAAGGCTTCAGCACGATCAACCGGCAGTCCACCGCCCCCGAACTCGTAAATGGTGCTTAGGACCCACTGGCTCTCGAGGCTGCCTTGTTCGGCCGCCTTGCGCAGCCACGGAAGCCCTTTTGCGACGTCCTGGGGCACCCCGTGTCCACCGGAGTACGCGAGCCAGAGCAGCACTTGAGATCTAAGATCACCATCCTGGTGCTTTCTGGATTAACGGAGGAATATCTTCGGGCTGGAGGCGAGCGGCGCGGGCTTCGAACGGTTCCTGCGAAAGGCAGGACACACATATAAGGACCGTACAGAGCAAGACGCACCCAAGAGCAATCGGTCCACGCATGGACATCCCCATTCTACAAACGGAAGTTTACCTGAAGGCCTCCTAAGCTCTGCACTCATGCGGTTAGGGCCGCGTTACGGAAAACGCACGTCCAGACTGTAAATTTCCTGCGTGCTTTTGTCTCGCATCAGGAGGGGAGAGTCATCGGGAGTGAGCCCGATCCAGAATTCCCACGGATCGAATCCACGCGGAATTTCTTTCAGGCTGAACATTCGTTCCACTCTGCCATTGATCGCATTCACGCGCACCATGTCGTCGGTCTTGTCCGAGTAATCTTCCATGTACAGATACTTTCCGTCGTGCGACCAGTTTTCGAAAGCGAACCGCGACTCTGCAAGCGGTGTCCAACTTTTCTTTTCCATATCGTAGAGCACCAGCTTGGTGGAGTCTGCGGAAAGGGCCGCGATGTAGCGGCCATCCGGTGAGGCGCGAGGGCTGAAAAGATTCTCTGACCCAGGCACATCCGAGATTTGGGAAGTCTTCAGGTCGACGACGTGAATATTCGGGCCTGATGTGGTGCCGTATTCCAGCCAAGGCATGCCGGCGAATACGATGGCACTGCCTTTGGCTGTCCATGTGGGCTCGCCCTGATTGCGGTCTCCAGCAGTCACTTCCTGAGGCGTGCCGCCTTCGGCTGGAATCACGAAGATCCTCCAGGGTTTTCCCGGACGCGAGCCCATAAACGCGATCTGGGTTCCATCCGGTGACCAACGCGGCATGTGCGCCTGCATGGGCGCGTAGGTGAGTTGGAGCCGTGAACTTCCGTCCGGTTTACTCCGCCACAGCGTGAGGTCCGGATGAGACACGTACGTGATCCACTCGCCATTCGGCTGGATGTCCGCCTCGCCCGCCGAGACGCTGGGAAGGTAAACGGAGAACTGCTGCGCCTTTCTATCCAGGCGGACTAAATCGAAGCGGCGCTGCTGGCCGATCACGAACAGCTTCTTTCCATCCGGGCTTGGGGTCGGATTACTGAACATGAGCGGTCCCACGGTGAGCTGCTTTGGCTCAGTATTCTCCCTCCGAAAAAGAGATCTGCCTTCGCGAAGGGCCCAGATGTTCTGGGTGTGGTCGCGAGTCGATTCAAAGAGGAAGTATTCTCCATCCGGCGTCCAGGATCCGCCAAATTCCTGGGCTGGCTTGTTCCAGTTTGGCAGCACCGGATGCAAACCCTTCCCGTCGGCCGAGACCTCCCACAACGAAGAAGTGCGCTGGTTGGTGTCCCGGATGGTAAAGCGCAAGCGGCGGCCATCGGGAGAGAATCGGGGAGCAAAGGGCACACCCTGGACGGTGATGAGTTCTCGTGAATCGGTTCCGTCCGCATTGCACAGGTTCAAGCTGGACTTCCTGGCATACAGGATGCGCTGGCCGTCCGGCGCCCAGGTGGCTGCGTGGGCGAGGATGTCTCCCACCGGCCGCGATGACCCTGCCGGCAGCGTCAACACCCAAAGCGGCCACTCCGTTTCCGATCCTCCCGCCACCCCTTTTACCAGCAATTCAGAACCTCCCGGATAGAAGTCATAAATATCGGCGCTCGCCAGCGAGGTGGGTACGGGCACGGTTTCTCCGCCCGAGGTCGAGACCTGCCGCAGCACCGAGTGGCCGCCAAGGTTTTCGGAAAAGTAGAGCCGGCTTCCGTCCGTGACCAGGGAGCGCTTCGAGGCGCCGTCGCTGGTAATCTGCAGCGATGAAATCACCGTAGGCGGAGATCCCGGCGATCTCAGGAACAGAATGACCGCCACCAATGCGGCGACAGCGACAATGCCCACCGCTAGCCACTTCGCGATGCCCGGCCTGGGTGGTGGCGCGACTGTCGTGGTCGCCGAGGTCACGAAGATAGAGCGGATTCTCTCCTTCGAATCTGGCGCCCTTGCGCCGGGAGCGATCGTCGCGGCTTGCCCGGACTCGATGGCGCGACGGAGGGCTTGCAGGTCGTCCCGCATCTCCGCCGCGCTGGCGTAGCGTTGCGCCGGATTTTTCTCGAGTGCCTTTCGCACGATGCGCTCCAGCTCGGGAGGAGTGGACGGGTTGAAACGCAGTGGCCACTCCGGCACGCTGTGGATGAGAGAGTCGAAAAACGCAGCCGTAGTTTGCCCCTGGAAGGGCAGAACTCCCGTCGCCATCTCATAGAGCACGACCCCGAAAGAAAACAGGTCCGAACGGGAGTCCAGTGCCTGGCCTAACGCCTGCTCTGGCGACATGTAGGGGATAGTTCCCAGAGCGGAGCCGGGGCGAGCAATCTCATCCTGGGCCTGCGTGACCCCTCCGAACGTGTTGCCACTGACGCTGGCTTCGTCCCCGAGGGCAAGCTTGGCCAGACCGAAGTCCAGAATCTTGGCGTGGCCGCGCAGGGTGACAAAAATGTTTGCCGGCTTGACATCGCGATGAATGATGCCGTGCGTGTGGGCCGCATCCAGCGCATCGGCGATTTCGATACTCAGATCCAGTAATTCCGGCAAGGGCAGCGGACTCTTGGCGATACGCTGCCTGAGAGTTGTACCATCGAGATACTCCATGGCGATGAAGCGCCGTCGCTCCACTTCGCCAATTTCGTAGATCACGCAGATGTTGGGATGATTCAGGCCTGACGCGGCACGTGCTTCCCAGCGGAATCGTTCTAGGACCACCGGGTTCTGGGCCACCAGCTGGGGCAGGAATTTCAGAGCAACGAACCGGCCCAGCTCGGTATCCTCAGCCTTGTAAACCACACCCATCCCGCCGCTACCCAGTTCTTCGATGATGCGGTAATGCGAAATGGTCTGGCCAATCACAGGCTGAGAGAGAGATTCTACTGGCCTGCCATGTTAGGGTGCGCGTAAAGGCAAGTCAATGTGGGGGCCCATCCTCACCAAGTCTTAATAAACCGATCCTCGAACCCGTGAATTTTGCATACCCAGGCGCGTAAACCAGAATCCGCAGGTGCCAATTCGGAACCCCGAACTTATATTCCGGCTCACTAAAGGACCTTATCGCTTCACCAGAGTGGGCGCGGTGATCAGAATCACGTTTCGGCGTGACAAGACCAGGATGTTCTGCAAGCCGCAACCCGCGCTGCAGGTTTGTGACTCCAGTCACTGACTTTCGCGGCACGAACAAGGTAAAAATGGTCGAACCCAGGACTGAAACTATGGAGCGACTCAACCAGGTGGCGGCCAGGCAAACTGTGAAATTGACGCATTATGGACGGAAGTCGGGAAAGCCCTACGAGGTCACGATCTGGTTTGTGGTGAAGGGTGACGGCGTGATTCTGGGAACGGCAAACGTCAAACGGCAGTGGGTGCGCAACGTGCAGAAAACCCCAAGGGTCAAGTTGTTGATCGGTGGGGAAACATTTGACGGCGAGGCACGCTTTCTTTCTGGCCGCGCTGAGCATGAACGCGCCCAGGCGATGATACGGAAAAAGTATTGGATGTATCGGCCGATTCTTGCGATAGCACGAGTTCTTATGGCCATGGGATTGGTGCAGGACCGAACCGGATCGTTCGAAGTGACGTTGAAGGAATAGCGAGTTGAAGGAATTCGAGTTGAAAGAATCTGAGTTGAAAGAGTTAACGAGTGGAGGAGTCTGGCAAGCATCTCTTGCTTGCGAGGGAGGAAGTATGACAGCTCAAAGTTCGTCGTTGGACACGATTGAGGACTTCCTGGCTGAGAAGCGTATTGCGATGGTGGGCGTCTCACGGGATCCTGCAAATTTCGGCGTGAAACTGTTCGAAGAACTGTGTCGCCGCGGGTATGACGTGGTTCCCGTAAATCCAAATACGGCAGAGGTAGAGGGGCGACGATGCTTTGCTCGCGTACAGGACGTGCAGCCTCCCGTCAAAGGAGTGCTGCTGATGACCTCGCCCGCAGTCACCGAGACGGTGGTACGCGACTGTGCTGAGGCAGGCATACGAAAAGTCTGGATGTACAGGGCCGGAGGAAAAGGGGCAGTCAGCCGAAAAGCGGTTGCATTCTGCGAGGAGCAGGGTATGCAGGTGGTTCCGGGAGAGTGTCCGTTCATGTTTCTGCCGGGCACTACCGGTGTTCATCGCTTTCACGGGCTTTTCCGCAAGATCACCGGACGGTATCCGCATCATGCTCATGCGTGAGAAAAACATGGGCGCAAGCCAGCCAGGAGCGGTACTCTCCAGGTCAGGGTAAACACAAGGCGTGGCTATCCGGCTCGTGGGAGGCTGAACGCGACTGCTGATGCAGACTCTTAAGGGGCCACTTCACACGAAATATCCATGGAGCACGAAAATGTCTGGACAACAGCGTCTGGTGGCGATTTGTGTGTTTGTGATGTTCTCCACGGTTGCTCCCCTGGCGCAAGTGACGATTCAAAAGCACGACATTCCCTTGAATGCCGGCTGGGAATTCCGCCAACTTAGCGCCGAAGATAGCAACGCGGAGTGGCGGCCGGCACAAGTCCCAGGGGATGTCCACCTGGACCTTCTGCGCAACAAGCTGATCCCGGATCCTTTCTATCGCGATAACGAGGCTAAACTGCAGTGGATCGAAAATGCGGACTGGGAATACCGCACAATTATTCAGGCCACCTCTGACGTGATGAACCACAAGAATATCGATCTTGTCTTCGAAGGACTTGACGCCTACGCCAAGGTCTACCTGAACGAGCAACTTGTGCTGACTGCAGACAACATGTTTCGCGAGTGGCGAGTGAACGTAAAGCCCGTGCTCAAGACCGGAGCAAATCAGCTGCACATCGTTTTCCCATCGCCGATCAAGGGTGCGGCGGAGATTGCGGCCAACGACAAGTGGCGGGAACAGACCCACACCGCCGAGAAGACCTACATTCGCAAGGCTGCTTATGAGTATGGATGGGACTGGGGCCCGCGCTTCGTCACCAGCGGTATCTGGAGGCCGGCGAAGCTGGAACTGTGGGACGCGGCCAGAATCTCGAACTTGCACATTGCGCAGCGCGATGTAACAGCCAGCGTCGCCCACTTGGTAGCCCAGGTCGAGGTCACCGCGAGCGAGGATAGCAGCGGGAAAGTCACTCTCGACTATGCGCAGGCAGGGAAAAAGGCGGCGGTTTCGCGAACGGTTACGCTGCATGCGGGCATAAACCACATAGATTTTCCGGTAGATATCGAGAATCCGCAGCTATGGTTTCCGGCCGGATACGGCGCCCAGGCCATCTACCAATTCAACGCGCAGCTCAACTCTGGCAACCGTGCAGAGGACCAGGTCTCGACGCGTACCGGTCTGCGGTCGATCGTCCTGCGGCGCGAGCTGGACCAGTGGGGACGGTCGTTTGAGTTCATCATCAACGGCATTCCGGTATTCGGGAAAGGAGCCGACGTAATTCCGTTTGACAGTTTCCCCAGCCGCGTCACCACGGAAGACTATCGCCGGATTCTGCAATCGGCCCGCGACTCAAATATGAACATGATTCGTCATTGGGGAGGCGGCTACTACGAGACCGATGAGTTCTACAACCTGTGCGATGAACTGGGGATTATGGTCTGGCAAGACTTCATGTTCGGCAATGACTGGCAGCCGGGGCCGTACGCCTGGAAGCAAAACGTGGAGAAGGAAGCGGAGCATCAGGTGCGGCGGCTGCGCGACCATCCCAGCATCATCATCTGGTGCGGCAACAATGAGACCGAAGAAGCATTCAAATGGGGCGGCCGCGAGCAAGTGCCTGCACAAGCCCGTCTGCAGATGTGGCAGGACTACCTCACCGTATTCAGCGGCATTCTGGACCGCGTGGTGAACCGGCTGGTTCCGGAAACTCCGTATTGGCCGAGCTCGCCCAGCGCGGATTACGAAGAGACTTCACCCTCGTTTCAGTCCGGGGATTTTCATGATTGGAGCGTCTGGCACGGGCGGGTACCGTTCAGCGAATATGAGAAACACTTTCCGCGCTTCATGACCGAGTATGGATTCCAGTCGTTTCCCGAGATGCGCACGGTGGAGGCATTTACCGTGCCCGAGGACCGGGCAAACATCTTCACTCCAGTCATGCTGGCACACCAGAAGAACAACGAGGGAAATTCGATCATCCACGATTACATGCTCCGCGACTATTCCGAACCCAAGGATTTCGCCTCATTCCTTTATGCCAGCCAGGTACTGCAGGCGGAAGGAATCAAGATTGGCGCGGAGCATCTGCGCCGCAACCGTCCACGCGTGATGGGCTCCATTTTTTGGCAACTCAACGACTGCTGGCCGGTGGCCTCATGGGCGAGCATTGACTATTTTGCTCGCTGGAAGGCTTTGCAGTATTATGCGCGGCGTTTCTACAACGATGTGCTGGTTTCTCCGCATGCCGAAAACGGTCAGGTAGCAGTCTATGTAGTGTCCGATCGCACCAGTCCCGTTTCTGCGATTCTGAAAATCCGGCTGATGGCGTTTGATGGCACGGTGCTCACTGACAAGATGCAGGCGATTGAAGTTCCGGCCTTATCCAGCAAGGTCTATATCCAGCTTCCGATCTCCGAGTTTCTGCAACTGAAAGGTTTTGACCCGGCCAAGACTTTCATCACGACCGAACTGGCGGTGGGTAGTAAACCCGTATCGAGCAACCTGCTTTTCCTGGTGGCGCCGAAAGAGCTTCAGCTGCTTTCTGCGAAGATCACGAGTGAGTTAAGCCAATCGGGAAACTCGTATCGCCTGCGGCTGACGTCCGATGTGCTGGCGAGGAGCGTGTACGTGTCGTTGAGCAATCTGGACGCGACGTACTCGGATAACTACTTCAACATATTACCGGGGCAGACGGTCGAGATCGAGGTGAAAAGTCCGGGGAGCCTCGAACAACTACGGTCCGCTTTGAAGATTGTCTCTCTGATGGATGCTTTCACACCGGCTGCGGGGGCACCTGCTAGTGTGCATTAGGTTTTTTGCGTGCACAAGGCTCCGCATAGGCGTGAGAGTGCGTGCGCTACAACAACACAGCACATTTCGAACGACGCGCTCTTGATGGGCACTTTATGAAGGCAATTGTATGCACACAATACGGACCACCGGATGTGCTGCAGCTCAAGGAGATAGCAACTCCTGCACCCGCGGACGATGAGGTCTTAGTCAGGCTTCTCGCGGCATCGGTAAATCCGTTGGACTGGCACCTCATGAGAGGTGACGTCCGCCTGATGAGCGGGGGCCTTCTCAAGCCACGACACACGATCCTCGGCGCTGACATCGCAGGGCGAGTTGAAGCGGTTGGCAGAAACGTAAAGCAGTTTCAGCCGGGCGACGAGGTGTTCGGAGGATCGTTCGGGAAAAATGGTTTGGGAGGGTTTGCCGAATTTGTGTGTGCTCGTGAAGATAAGTTGGCACTGAAACCAGCCAACATATCGTTTGAGGACGCAGCAGCCGTACCCGTGGCGGCGATCACTGCCCTTCAGGGTCTTCGTGATAAAGGTCGGATCCAGCCAGGCCACAAGGTTCTGATCGATGGCTCGTCTGGCGGTGTGGGTACGTTCGCGGTCCAGATTGCCAAATCGTTCGGGGCTGAAGTCACTGCGGTGTGCAGCACGAGGAAGGTGGACACGGCGCGATCGATTGGCGCGGATCATGTGATTGATTACACGCGGGAAGATTTCGCGCAAAATGGGCAGCGTTACGATCTGATTATTGCCGCTAACGCATATCATTCGATTTTCGATTACAGGCGTGCGCTGAGTCAGGACGGAATTTATGTCATGGCCGGGGGTGGTATGGCTCAAGTTTTCCAGGCTATGTTACTGGGACCATTGCTGTCACTGATTGGGAGCAAGAAGATGTGTTTCTTTATCGCGAAGCTAAACCAGAAGGATCTGGTTTTTCTGAGCGAACTTCTTGAAGCCGGAAAAGTTGTACCTGTCATCGATCGACGTTACCCGTTATGCGATGTGGCTGAAGCTATCCGATATCTTGAACAGGGACATGCGCAAGGGAAAGTCGTCATAACTGTTCAATAGCAACGAAACTCCAGTCAGTGGCCCACCTCGCTGAGCTTCCAAGGTACGAGGATCGATGGTTCTGGTTCGCCCCGCATTTCTTGCCAGCCGATGCGGTTTATTCCAGCACAACAATATTTTTTCTCGCGCACATCACTTTAAGTATCTCCGGCCACACCGTGATGCTGACCTCCCCAAGATGGGCTTTGCGGAGCAGCAGCATCAAGGTGCGTGACTGCCCGATGCCGCCGCCAATCGAAAGCGGAATCTGATGGTTGAGAATGGCCTGATGGTATGGCAAACGGAGGAAGTCGGACTGACCAGCCATCTGCAATTGCTTCTTTAGTGTCTCCGCAGTAACACGAATGCCCATCGACGTCAGTTCATGGCGTCGCTTCGTGACCGGGTTCCATACCAGGATGTCGCCGTTCAGCCCGTGTGTGGGTTTGTCGGTCTGGTCCTGTGTGTCGGTGACCCAATCGTCGTAGTCGGCGGCGCGCATCTCGTGCGGATAACCATCCCGCAAGGGATGCCCGATACCGATGATGAAGATTGCAGGATGTTTCCTGAGGATTTCGGTCTCCCGCTGTTTGCGCGGCAGATCGGGATATATCTCGAGAAGTTCTTCGGCATGCAGGAAGGTGAGTTGATCAGGCAGATTGGGATAGCGTGGATCTTTCAATTGTGGAAACATGACTTGAGCATACTTTTCAGCTCCCACAAGCACTTTCCAGATCTTCGCAACCACATTCTTTAGAAAGCCGAGATTGCGTTGCCTGGGTGTGAGCACGCGCTCCCAGTCCCACTGATCGACGTAGGCGGAATGGTCGTGATCCAGGAAATAATCCTTTCTCACGGCACGCATGTCGGTGCAGATGCCTTCACCCGCGTTGCAATCGAATTGCCTCAGGGCAACGCGTTTCCACTTGGTTGCGGCCTGCACCACCTGTGCCTCGATGGGGTGAAGGTTGTGGTCATTTGAGATGTGGAACTGGACCGGCGTGCGCGAACCGTCACGGTCCAGCATGTCGTTGACACCGCTGTCCGCGTCGACGATCAGCGGCACTTCGACCATCATCAGGTTCAATTCGTGGCACAAGTTGTCTTCGATGTAGCGCTTGACCTGGAAAATGGCCTGCTGCGTCTGCTTTGGAGTCAGCAGCGATTGGTAGTCTGACGGCAGAATTTTTTCGAGTTCGCTGTAATCGCCGATGCCCGGTCCAGCCAGGTCTGCGGTTTTGTCCATGACAAGATTGTTCATAACTTTCATCCTTTCTAATGCCCACGCAGCTGCCGAACGGACAAATTCTCGATCACCCTACTGATGCGCTCGAAGGCCCAGTCAATCTCGTGACGCGTGATCACCAGCGGCGGGGCAATCCGTAGCACCCGGTCGTGGGTCTCTTTGCACAGGATGTGTTCTTCCATCAGCGCCTCACAATAGGGCCGTGCCGGGCTGCGGAGTTCGATCCCGATCCATAGCCCCTTGCCGCGAACCTCCTTTACATCGCGACTGTGGAGGGTCTGCAGCAAGCCGAGAAAGTAAGCCCCTAGTTCCGCGGAGCGCTCGAC
Source organism: uncultured Acidobacteriaceae bacterium (assembly GCA_964528615.1). Lineage (GTDB taxonomy): Bacteria > Acidobacteriota > Terriglobia > Terriglobales > Acidobacteriaceae > JAIQFF01. Next base: position 14,484 of record CAZGSU010000095.1, read on the forward strand.
CAGATTCTCCTCAGTCAACACTCGCAGGGCAGCACGGGCCACGGCACACGCGAGCGGATTTCCGCCGAATGTGCTGCCGTGATCTCCCGGCTCATAGAGCCGCATGATTTCCCATGAAGAGAGTACTGCTGACACCGGATAGAAGCCGCCGGACAGTGCCTTACCAACGATCAACACGTCAGGCCTGATGCCTTCGTGCATGTATGCGAACAGTTTGCCGGTCCGGCCTAAGCCCGACTGAATCTCGTCCGCTACTAGCAGCACGCGGTTCTCGCGGCAGATTTCAGCGGCACGCTTCAGGAATCCTTGCGGAGGCAGAATGATTCCGGCTTCGCCCTGAATCGGTTCGACCAGAAAGCCGCAGGTGTGTGGCGTGATTGCATCCTCCAGCGCTTGGGCGTCTCCGAAGGGGATGGCTTTGAAGCCCGGCGTGAAGGGCCCAAAGCCGTCGCGGTACTGAGCATCCGTTGAGAAGCTCACTTCTGTGATGGTTCGTCCGTGGAAATTGTTGAAGCACACGATCACTTCCGCTTTGTCCTGAGGGATGCCTTTTACTTTGTAGCCCCACCTGCGGACCGTTTTGATCGCGGTTTCCACAGCTTCGGCGCCCGTGTTCATGGGCAGGACCATGTCATAGCCGGTCAGCTCGTTGAGTTCTTTGTAGAGCAGCGGGAGCTGGTCATTGTGGAAGGCCCGCGAAGTCAAGGTCACTTTGCGCGCCTGCTCGATCATGGCCTCCAGAATTTTGGGATGGCAATGCCCCTGGTTGACCGCCGAATATGCAGCCAGGCAGTCCAGATAGCGGTTGCCTTCTATGTCATGGGCCCAGACCCCTTCCGCACGCTCGATCACGACGTCGAGAGGATTGTAGGTGTGGGCTCCGTGCTGATTTTCCAGTTCAATAAAATCGCGTGTAAGCAGACTTTCTTCGGTCATCAATCCGCTATGCATAAGTGCCTCTCTCTATTGAATTTTTCTGCAGCATCGCTGCTGCCAGTATCTGCTCTCCTATACATCACCGGCTCCCCACCGGAAGCTCGATTTGCCCATGCATGTCGCGGGAAACAGGACTCTGCTCGAATGCGATGTGAGTACCGGCGGAGCCCTCAACCGCCCGGGACAGGTTTTCAGGGGAACTGATGATCGCCTCCCGCCCCTCCCGCGTCACAAACCGCAGGACAGATTCGACTTTTGGCCCCATATTGCCCGGCGGGAAGTGCCCGGCGTCGGCATATTGCTGCAGTTCGGCGGGACTCGCTGAGTGGAGGGGTCTTTGCGTGGGCTTCCGGTAATCGAGATAAACGCAATCTACATCGGTCGAGATGAGGAAGAGATCCACATCAAGGCTTGACGCCAGCAGAGCGGAGGCCCGGTCTTTATCGATGACCGCCTCAACACCCTGTAGTTTTCCGTCTTGCCAGGCCACCGGGATGCCACCGCCGCCGCAGGCAATGACCAGCACGCCCTTGCCGAGCAGATCGCGGATTACTTCCAGTTCCAGAATTTCCAGCGGTTCGGGTGAGGGGACGACGCGACGATAGCCGCGGGCTGCATCTTCGACAATCTTCCAATCAAATAGTGACCGACGTTCAGCCGCATCGGCACGCGAGTAGAAGGGGCCGATCGGCTTCGTGGGTTGCTGCATTGCCGGATCGTCCAGTGCGACAACCACCTGGGTAAGTACTGTTACGACCGGCACGCGCAGGCCAGCCCGCCGGAGCTCCGTATCGAGCGACTGCTGCAACAGGTAGCCGACCTCACCCTGAGTGGAGGCGTCACAGACATCAAGCGGTTGTCCTGGGACCTGGCTGGCTCCTCGTTCCGAGCGCAGGAGGGCTGCGCCTACCTGGGGTCCGTTGCCGTGAGTGAGCACAATGCGATAGCCGTCACGAACCAGCTTGGCGACCTCAGCCGCGGTGCGCAGCGCGTTCGCCAGCTGCTCGGCGGTGGTTCCCTTCTCGCCTGCGCGAATCAGGGAGTTTCCTCCCACCGCCAGCAGCATGGTTTTCATTGTCGTGCCTCGTTATGCGTGCGGTTATGCGTGCGCAAGTTCCGGTACTTCCAGCCGTCGCATCACGCCAACCGGTACGCTCTTCATCAGTTCCAGCATGATCGCTTTCTCAGCATGCAGCCGGTTCTCTGCTTGCTGGAAAACAACCGAGCATGGAGAGTCAATCACCTCATCGGTTACTTCCTCACCGCGATGCGCGGGCAGGCAGTGCATAAAAATGGCATCGCCTTTGGCACGGGAAAAGAGCTCAGAGTTGACCTGGTAGGCCCTGAAAATATCACGTCGCCTTCCTGCTTCGGATTCCTGACCCATGCTGGCCCACACGTCGGTGTAAATCACGTCTGCTCCTGCGACAGCTTCTCTAGCATCGTTCGTGATCCAACAACTGCCGCCTGTCTCTCTGGCCCTCTCCGAGGCCCATCGAATCGCATCCGCCCTGGGTTCATAACCTGGAGGAGTTGCGACCCAAACCTCTGCGCCAAGCTGTGCACCCGCGAACATGAGTGAGTGGGCCACGTTATTGCCGTCGCCGACGTATGCAATCTTCAGCCTTTCAATATTGCCTTTGATCTCCCACATCGTGAGGTAGTCGGCCATGGCCTGGCAGGGATGGCTGTAATCGGTCAAACCGTTGATCACGGGCACTCCGGCGTAACGCGCCATGTCTTCCACGGTCTCGTGCGCAGATGTCCGGACCATGATGCCTTGCACCATTCGCTCCAGGTTCTTGGCCACGTCATATACAGATTCACGCTTGCCGAGGCTGATCTCCGAGGGAGACAGATTTAGCGCAAAACCACCCAGTTGCTGGATACCGACGTCGAAGCTCACTCTGGTTCGCAGCGATGGTTTCTCAAAGATCATTGCCAGGGTCTTACCCTTGAGCGCGTCGAAGTAGGCGCCAGGGTGGGCCTTCATCCGCCGCCCCAGCACCAGCAACTGCTCGATCTCCGCAGCTGAACAGTCTCTGATCGAAGTGAAATCTTTGCTATTCATGGTTGCACCCCCGCCGGCACCTGAAACTGAGCGAGAATCTCGGCCAGGCCCGGATGAGTAAGTTCTGCCACCTGATAGGTGACGCGCAGACACGGCTTGTCGATCCGGATGACTCGCGCCAGGTCGATCGGAGTAGCGATCAGGACCAGATCACACGGCACCCGGTTGATGGTCTCCTCCAGTTCATGGCGCTGCATGACGCTGTAGCCCATAGCGGGCAGAAGATTCGTGAGGTGAGGATACTTGTCGTAGGTGCCGCGAATAGACCCGACCGCAAAGGGCTTCGGATACACCAGCTCCGCAGCTTCAAACTGCCGGGCTGCGACGACTCCGGCGCCGTACGGCATTTCGCCGTGGGTCAGGGTCGGGCCGTCCTCGACCACCAGGACGCGCCGTCCTTTCACCAGTTCGGGAGTGGGCACAGACACCCGGCAGGCGGTTTCAATGATCCTGGCCTTGGGATTACTGACGTGGATGTTATGCCGGACGGTCTCGATGTCCTGCTGCGACGCGGTATCCACCTTGTTGATGACGACCACATCGGCGCGCCGCAGATTCACTTCTCCTGGGAAATACAACAACTCGTGTCCGGGACGGTGCGGGTCGGCGACGACGATTTCAAGATCAGACACGTAGAACGGCGTGTCATTATTCCCGCCATCCCAGAGAATGATGTCCCCTTCCTTCTCTGCGCGACGCAGGATCCGCTCGTAATCCACGCCCGCGTATACGACGGTCCCGTTGTGAATATGCGGCTCGTATTCCTCGCGCTCTTCGATTGTGCACTGCTGGAAGTCCAGATCTTCCATGGTTGCGAAACGCTGAACCGCCTGTGCCGCCAGATCCCCGTAAGGCATGGGATGACGGACCACGACCGGATTCCAGCCCTGCTGGCGCAGTTCAAAAGCCACCAGCCGCGACACCGGACTCTTGCCACAGCCCGTACGCACGGCGCAAATGGAGACCACGGGGACCGAGGACTTTAGCTGGGTATGCCCGGTTCCCAGAAGCCAAAAATCGGCACCGGCAGCCACCGCGCGCGATGCCAGGTGCATCAGGTTCTGGTGTGAGATGTCGCTGTAAGAGAACACAACTGCGTCCACACGCTCTGTGGCAATCAGCCTCTCGAGGTCCTTCTCTTCGAAGATTGGAATCCCGTCGGGATACTGCAGAGCATCAGCCAATTCCGGCGGATACCGGCGATTGGCGATGTCGGGAATTTGGGTGGCGGTGAAGGCGACCACCTGGTAGTCGGGATTACCCCGAAAGAATACGTTGAAATTGTGAAAGTCCCTGCCGGCCGCTCCTGCAATAAGGATCCTTTTCATAGGCTCACCTCTATCAGGACTGCCCATATTCTCCTGCCCGGCCTGAAGTAGCGGCTGTGCGGGTTGTCACCCCTGGGTGTGACCACAAACACAGGGCCAAGATGCTCAAGAGAGCGCCCGGCTCTTACGGCTGGTAAGCAATTCCTTCCCGGAAGCATTACCTAAGTCCCACTACGAAGGTTACTTTCGCCCGGTCCTCATCAGCCTCGACAATAGAGTTCGATGCGGGGTCGCTGTAGCACTCAACACACTGATGGCAAAAGTCTTACAGGCCGCCCGGCAACTCCGGATGGGTTTCGCCAGCCTTACAAAGCCTAAGGCGGATTGATCCCGAAACCGAAGGACTACAACCAGGCCAACGGTTAGGACAATCTTAAGAGACTGGTTTCGAAATTCGGAGCTCGCAGAAGACAAGGAGACGGTTTGTTGTTCCGTAATTCATCGTCGTATCCGACGCACGCAGGGGCCGGAGTCTGGTTCGAACCGCTCAGAGTCAGACTTGTGTCTTCGTTAGTGCTCGCAATCGTCCTCTGTCTGGGCGGTTCCCGGGCCTACGGCGACGTGGGAGTAATTCTCAACGAGTCGCTGGACACCAGTGTGGCCAGGATCACGGGTTCGGGACACAGTGCCGTGTATTTTTCTCACATCTGCCCCGAATCGCCTGTGAAGCTCCGCCTGTGCCGTGCAGGTGAGCCGGGTTCGGTGATGAGCAACTACACGACTCTGGGCGAAGATCAACCGTTCGAATGGAACATTGTGCCGCTCAATGTGTACCTGTACGGGGTGGAGAACGCACGCTACCGGCCCCTGGTCGGCTCGGCACAAATCAAGCGCGCGCTGGAAGAGCGCTATCGCGAGAAGTATCTCTCCGCCTACTGCGTCAGCGAATCCTGCCAGACCAGCAACAAAGCGGAGTGGCGGGAAATGGTGGGCGCCACTCTGGAGCGAAGCATGTACATGTTCGTCGTGGAAACCACGGTCGAGCAGGACCGCAACCTGATCGAACAGTTCAATTCGCTCCCCAATGAAAATCATTTTAATGGCATGACCCGTAACTGCGCGGATTTCACCCGGCGGGTGATTGACGCTTATTTTCCTCGCGCGGTCGGGCCCGACTACATTAACGACTTCGGAATTACCAGCCCGAAAGCCATTGCACGCTCGTTCACTCGATATGCACATCGGCACCCGGAAATGCACTACCGAGTCCTGCATTTTGCCCAGGTGCCGGGCACGATCAAACGCAGCAGCGAGTGCCGTGACGGAACCGAGCAGCTCTATCACTCGAAAAAGCTGCTGGTCCCCATGATTCTGCTGGCGCACTACGTATTGCCGGCAGTGGCGGCATCCTACGTGCTTACTGGACGATTCAATCCGCAGCGCGAATTGGAGGCGCATCCGAGTGTCGAGGCGACCGAAGCCGAGCATCAGATCCAGCTTGTGAAATTCCGGGAGACAAAAGGTGACGAGGCGAGATCCGACGAAGACGACTCACGCGCTGAGCAACTCGAGACAGTGAAGAATCAGGAACGCGCCAAGATCGTCGGCACGCCAGAGCAATGGAAGAGGTATCGTATCGCGTTCGATTCTGTAGTGGCGGAAGCCGCTCGCCAAGACAGCATCCCGGAGCGGCGACGCCTGGGCCATTTCTTTCAACGCCTCGACGAAGCCGGGACCCCGGTCGCCGACCGCGACGGAGCTTTATGGATGGAATTTTCGGATGGCAGCGACTTATCCCAGGTGGGCCTGAGCGCGAACAATGTCTTCAGCCCGGGTTCGGACCCGGAACTGGCCTATCAACTGGTTCTGGCACGCATCGGGCGGGTCTTGAATAGTCCGAAACACAGTCGAGAGAGCATCGTGGACTTCAAGAGCGATTGGGATCTTCTACAGCGCGTCCCCTCATATAGCGCGATCTCTGTGGAAAACTCCGATACGCTGACCGCGGGCGCCGGCAGCATCTCTCTGCACCGCAAGTAGCCGATCCAAACGGGCAGCCAGCATGCGCCCTAGGGGCCGGGTCGAACTGCAAAGTATTTCTCATCTAGTGCAAATAATTCACCAAGGCGATCCCCTCCCGGCTGCGTAATTTCGTCCGCCCGGCGGCCATTTTGTTTGCTATCATTTGTCTCCTGTCATGCGCTGTACCCGGATTTCACTCCTCGTTGTCTCGTTTGGCGTGTCCTTCGCCTTTGTGTTTGGAGAAGCCGGCTCACCGGGCCCGGTCATAACCACCGCGAACACGGCGGCGCCGGCGGCCATTGTCATCGGATTCGTCGGCGGTTTCGTCAAGCACGATAATCGCGCGCATAGTACGGTGCAGGTAGTTGAGCACCTTCGCAACGAACATCCTGGGATGTACGTGCAGGCCTTCGAGAATCGCCATCGGGAAAAAGCCCACAAGGAGATTCTGCAGCGGCTGGATCTGAACCACGACGGAACGCTTTCGATCGAAGAGAAACGCAACGCTCGAATCATCTTGTTTGGCCATAGCTGGGGAGCTTCGGCAGGGATTAGTCTGGCGCGGAAACTCGAAAAGGAGGGCATCCCGGTTCTTCTCACCATCCAGGTCGATAGCGTTTCCAAAATCGGTCAGGACGATGCTGTCATTCCCGCCAATGTCGGCCAGGCGATAAATTTCTACCAGCCCAATGGAATTGTGCACGGCCAGTCCCAGATCCGCGCCGCCGATCCGGATCGAACCGAAATCTTGGGAAATTTTCGGTACGACTACAAGACCAATCCGGTTCACTGTGAAGGATATCCCTGGTTCGGCCGCGTCGTGGTCAAGACTCACACTGAAATTGAATGCGATCCAAAAGTATGGAACCAGGTGGAAGCCCTGATCTATTCGAAACTGTCGCCGGAAGCGCCCAACGCCGCAGCACGATGAACGATTCGTAACGCGCGCTTTCCGATTTCGTCTGAAGTCCCAATCCTTCTTATCATCACGCGGCACGACGGCCTAGAAACAAATACGTAGGGACGGATGCCCTCGTCCGTCCGGCGGAGCGAAGATCCGCGGTGTTCTCGGTTGCACAATGCCTCTGGCGAGCTTTGCTCGGCCGCCCGGACGAGGGCGTCCGGGCCTACGCGTTGTTTTTGGCTTCTTGTCAACGTTCGTCTGAATCTGACTCTGTTGTTGCTGGTCTCGGAAGTATCAGCTACAAATGGAATTGTCTCGGAAATTACACCGAGAACCCATGGTCGATGCTGTCACCAATTCTTCTGCCGCAATCACTTCCTGGGACCGCTTCCGCCGATGGTCGGTCGAGGCCTGCACTTCACCCTTCTGGATCGCGTTTCTTGCTTTCTTGCTACGAGTGATTTGGATCCTGGCCGCACACACTTACAGATTCAAGACTGTGGACGACAATTTCAGCTTTGGCTGGGAAATGGGTCGCATCGGGCGTTCACTCGCGCTGGGCCGGGGTTTCAGCAATCCCTTTAACCAGGCAACGGGGCCAACCGCCTGGGAACCACCGCTCTATCCGTTTCTCATTGCCGGCGTATTCAAACTGTTTGGAATCTACACTCATGCCTCTGCGCTGGTCCTGTTGTGCATCAATAGTCTATTTTCAGCGCTTACCTGTGTCCCAATCTTCCTGATCGCCAAGCGGTGTTTCGACGAAAGAGTAGCGATCTGGACTGCGTGGATCTGGGCGGTATTGCCGTCGGTAATGTTCTGGTGCACACGCTGGGTGTGGGAAACGAGTCTGGCAGCGCTACTGCTCGCGCTCATTTTCTGGCTGGCACTCGATCTGGAAGAAACAGACGGGCTGATTCCGTGGCTCGAATTCGGGCTACTCTGGGGGATCGCGGCGCTCACCAACACTTCCCTGCTGGCGTTTCTCCCGGCCTCCGGAGTGTGGCCGTGGTACCGGCGCTGGAAACACGGCAAGCCTTCGCTGCCGGGAGTGCTGCTGGCTTCCTTGCTATTCATCAGCTGCATCGCACCATGGACCGCGAGAAACTACCGGATTTTTGGACGATTGATGTTTCTGCGTTCAAACTTCGGCGCCGAGCTGCGCATCGGGAATGGTCCGGGCGCCGACGGTACCTGGCGAGAGTACCTTCACCCCACGCAGAACGTTTACCAGATGCGCCTCTACGAGCAGTTGGGCGAGATCGCCTACGTTGACCAACGTAAACAGGAAGCGCTGGCCTTCATTCGCGAAGACTATGCCCGCTTCGTGGGCCTGTGCTTAAAGCGCTTTGTCTATTATTGGGGCGGGGCTCCACGAGCATCGGAAACCTCGGCGCTGGTCCTGATGAAAAATTCAGTCTTCCTGGCGTCCTCGGTACTTGCCTTTTGGGGCTTGGGAAGGGCCCTACGAAAACGGCGACCGGGAGCGTGGCTGTTTTTCTGGCTGATCCTCTGCTATCCGGCGATCTATTATGCCGTGTTCCCTCATCCACGCTATCGTCATCCTATTGAGCCGGAACTGGGAATCCTCATTGTGTATGTGATCTCGGAAGCGGAGGGGGGCAAACAACGGGATCGTCGTGACGGTGGGTAGCCGCGAAGCGGCGTCAGAATGCAGCTCCGGGGCAACCCCGGGTTGAAATGTGTGTGTACCTCAGCGGCTGAAGCCGCCAGGAATTCGTAGCTTCCTGTGGCACGGCTGAAGCCGTGCCCTTCCCGATGTCCTCCCGGCATGGCTTGAGCTTTGTCCTTCGTGGGTTCCCTCGCGGTCATCCGATCACGGGCGAGCCCGCGGCCACACACGCTTTGCGATTTCGAAAACTAGACGTGCGCGGGTTGGGCGACTTCCTGCAGAGCTGCGGCGAAGGCGTCGATCGCCCGATCAATCTGTGGCCGCGCGATAATCAGCGGCGGCTGGAACCGGATGACGTTGCCGTACACGCCGCCGACACCCACCAGCACACCTTGACGCAGCAATCCATCACGAATGGCTTCGGCTTCGGAGGTTGCTGGGGTGAGCTTTTCATCTTTCGCCAGTTCAACGCCGATCATCAGTCCGAGACCACGTATTTCTCCGATCAGCGGATTGTGCTTCTGCAACTCGCGCAGTTTCGCCATGGCGTAGTTGCCGGTTTCAGTCGCGCGAGCCGCGAGATCCTGCTTTTCAATGAATTCGATATTCGCCAGCGCAGCCGCGCACGATACCGGGTTGCCGCCAAAAGTAGAAAGGTGATCACCCGGCTTGAATGAGTCAGCGATTTCAGGTCTCGAGGTAAATGCGCTGAGCGGGAAGCCGTCCGCAATGCCTTTTGCGGTCACGAGAATGTCGGGCTCGACGCCGTAGTGTTCGATAGCGAACATCCGGCCGGTGCGGGCAAAGCCGGACTGGACTTCATCCGCGATGAACAGGATGCCGTGGCGGTCAAGAACCTTCTTCACTTCCTTGAAATAGTTGCCTGGTGGCACGATGATTCCGCCCTCACCCATGACCGGCTCCGCGATGAATGCGGCTACGTCGCCGGAAGTGGTAAAGCGGATCACATCTTCAATGGCCTGGGCGCACTGGCGTCCGCCTTCCTCCGGATTATTCCTCCATTGCGATCGATAGGCGTAGGGAGCCGGCGCAAAGGTCACTCCGGAAGCGTAAGGGCCTCCGCGCTTTTTGCGTCCCATGTTGCCAGTCACGCTGAGCGCGCCCCAGCTCCGTCCATGAAAACTGGCGTGGAGCGCGATGAACTCGTGCTTGCCGGTGTAAATCCGGGCCAGTTTCATAGCGCCTTCGATGGCCTCGGCGCCGCCGTTGCCGAAAAATGTCTTGGTCAACCCACGGGGTGCGATCTGGGCAATTTTTTCTGCGAGGTCGGCCACCGGTTGCACGTGATAGATGTAGGACGAACAGTGGACCAGCTTCTCCATCTGCGCTTTTGCAGCGGCGATGACGTGGGGATTGCAGTGGCCGGCGTTGACCACGGAGATGCCGGCAAAGCAATCGAGATATTCGCGGCCATGGATGTCAGTGACAACCGCGCCGCTGGCTTTGTCGATCACGATGGGCACGACTGACTTCATAAAGCCAGTCATCACGTAGTCTTTATATTTCTGAATGCTATCGGACATAGATCCCTCAGTCTTCACGGGTCGCGTAGGCCCAGACGTCACCGTCTGGGCGGGCGAGCGAAGCTCGCCAATGTTTTCGTTGGACAACTGCCGAGCTTTGCTCGGCTGGGCGGGCGGGGGCGCCCGCCCCTACGTGGCCATTGCTCACCCTAAAATTTCCGGGAGTGCTCTTTTGCCCAGCGCTCAACCACGATTTTCTTTTCCGTGTAGAACTCGATAGCGTCGCGGCCCTGGGCGTGCATGATGCCGAAAAAGCTATCCTTCCATCCACTGAACGGGAAGTAGGCCATGGGCGCGGCTACGCCAATGTTGATGCCAATGTTCCCCGCAGGCGCCTCGTAGCGAAACCGCCGAGCCGCCGAACCACTCGATGTAAACAGCGACGCCTGATTGCCATAGGCACTGCGCTCAAGAAACGCCAGGGCTTCTTCCATGTCATTGGCATGGACCAGGCTCAACACCGGACCGAAGATTTCGGTCTCGGTCAGCTCGCTGGTAGCGGGAACACCGTCGAGAATTGTAGGCTTTACGAAATTTCCACCTTCATGTTTAGGAATTCGCGAGTTACGACCGTCGAGCAGAACTTTCGCTCCCTGCTTTTCGCCGGTTGCGATCAGGGACTCGACTCGCGCCTTGCTCTGCGGCGTAATTACCGGCCCCATTTGAACACCTTCATCAAGACCGTTACCCACTCGCAGTGACGCGGCCGCCTCGGCGATCGAGTCGCGGAAAGTTTTTTGCGCTTCCCCAATTGTGACCGCCACGGAAACGGCGAGGCAACGCTGTCCGGCACAGCCAAACGCGCTGTCACCGATGATCTGCGTGGTCATCTGCATGTCCGCGTCGGGCAGAACGATGACATGATTCTTGGCGCCGCCCTGGCACTGCGCGCGCTTGCCATGCTCACCCGCGCGGGCGTACACGTACCTGGCGACCGGTGTGGAGCCGACAAAACTGATGGCCCGAACCTTGGGATGATCGAGCAGCGCGTTGACCACAGTTTTGCCGCCATTGATCATGTTCACTACGCCGTTGGGCAGTCCGATGTGCTCCATGAGTTCAAACGCACGCCTCATGGTGAGCGGCACGCGCTCTGACGGCTTCAGCACGAACGTATTTCCCGTAGCAATGGCGTAGGGCAGAAACCAGAACGGGATCATCCCCGGAAAATTAAACGGAACGATCGCCGCGACCACACCCAGCGGCTGCCGGATCATCATCTCGTCAATGCCACGGGCTACGTCTTCCAGGTTGTAGCCCTGCATCATCATCGGAATACCGCACGCGACCTCCACGTTTTCGATGGCGCGGCGCCACTCCGCTTTGGCTTCTGTGAAGGTTTTTCCGTTCTCCTGGGTGAGGATGCGGCTGAGTTCGTCAACGCGTTCTTCGAGAAGCTGCTTCAGCTTAAACAGCGGCTGGATGCGGTCTTCCGGCGGCGTACGGCGCCATGCGGGGAAAGCGGCGGCAGCGGACTCAACGGCAGCGGCAGTCTCGGCAGCATCCGCCAGCGGGGTTTGAGCGATGACCTCCCCGGTGGCCGGGTTGGTGACGTCGATCCACTCGGTGGCGCTTGAGTCTACCCAATGGCCGTTAATGAAGTTCGGCACTCTGGTAAGAGTCGGAGTAGCAACAGCCATAAATTTATCTCGCGAAAATCGATTTCGTAGCGCCGGCGTCGGGCCGGCTGTCCGGAGGGCGTCCCTTCGACTACGCTCAGGACAAGGCCGCCCTCCGCCTCGCGGGCGAGGCGCCCGCGACCACACAAACACAAGTCTAAACCGTTTGGGCTATGGCACCCTTTTTTTCATACACCGTCTGGAGCGCCGACTCCAGGACGCCAAGGCCCTCGTCCATCTGGGCGTCGGTGATCACGAGCGGAACCAGCACCCGAACTACGTTGGAATAGGAACCTGCGGTAATCGTGATCAGGCCATGCTCATAACAGTATTGCGTGATCTGTTTGGTTTCATCGGCGGCGGGTTCCCGTTTGTCCGATGACTGCACCAACTCGATTGCTTGCATTCCGCCCAGGCCGCGAACATCTCCGACGATCGGCCACTGTTTTTGCCACTGCCGTGCCCGACGCTGGAACCGGTCGCCCAAATCGTTGGCGCGGGCGAGCAGGTTTTCGCGCTCAAAGATATCGAGCACCGCCAGAGCAGCGGCGCAGGAAAGAGGACTGCCTGCAAACGTTCCTCCCAGGCCGCCGAGACCGGGAGCGTCCATGATTTCCGCACGACCGGTGATGGCCGCCAGCGGAAGTCCGCCGCCAAGCGACTTCGCCGTGACCACGATGTCCGGCTCGATACCGTAGTATTCACTGGCAAACAGCCGGCCGGTGCGGCCGAACCCGCTCTGCACCTCGTCCGCGATGAACAACACACCGTGCTTGTGACAGATCTCGATCAGCACGCGAAAGAAATCTTTGGGGGGAACGACGAATCCACCCTCGCCCAGAACCGGCTCCGCAATGACTGCCGCAACATCTTCTGACGCGACCACGCGCTTGAATGTGTCCTCCAAATGGCGCGCGCAGAACAGATCGCATGAGGGATACTTCAGGGAATATGAGCAGCGATAACAGTACGCGTACGGGATGCGATACACATCGCCCGGAAAAGGAGCGAAGCCCGCTTTGTAGGGATGAGTCTTGCTGGTCAGCGCCAGCGTCATCATGGTACGTCCGTGAAAAGCGTCTTCGAAGGCGATGATGCCCGACCGGCCGGTGTGTGCACGCGCGATCTTGACGGCGTTCTCCACCGCTTCGGCGCCGCTGTTCACAAATAATGTCTTCTTCGGAAACTTGCCCGGCGTGGCTTGGTTCATGCGCTCTGCGAGGCGGATGTAGCCCTCATACGGCGTGACCTGGACGCAGGTATGCAGGAAGCGATCAAGCTGCGCCTTCACAGCATTGACCACCGGCTCGCGGCGATGCCCCACGTTGAGACAGCCGATGCCGCCGGCGAAATCCAAATAGCGGTTGCCGTCGACGTCTTCAAGCCATGCATCTTCCGCCTTCGAGACGTAGACCGGCGTCCCGATCGAGAGCCCACGTGGTACGGCGTTGGCGCGGCGCTCTGCCAGCGCCTGCGACTTGGGCCCCGGAATCGCAGTTCGTAGTTGAATGGTCGCCATGTTAACCCCAGTTGTTGGTTATTCCTCGTTGGTCGTTCGTCGTTGATCCTGTCCTTAGTCGTCGGGGGGTTACGAACTTGACGCTAACGACTAACGACCAATGACCAACGACGGTGTTAGGCCAGTTTCCAGCCCTCAGTTCCCGGTTCTCAGTACCAGCCTATTGGCGCTTCGGTCAGATTGATGTGCACCTGTTTGGTTTCGAGATACTCTTCGATTCCCCACGGCCCCAGCTCGCGCCCGAAGCCCGATTGCTTGTAGCCTCCCCACGGCGCTTCGACGTAGGTCGGTTGCATGTGGTTAACCCAGACGATGCCGGCCCGAAGTGCTTTCACCGCCCGGAAGGCCTTGAAAATGTCGCGCGTCCAGACTGCTGCGGCCAGCCCATAGGGAGAGTCGTTGGCGATTTTCACTGCATCTTTTTCGTCTTCGAAAGGGATCACGGCAGCCACTGGGCCGAAGATTTCCTCGCGGGCGATGCGGGCACTGTTGTCCAGATCATAGAAAATCGTGGGCTCGACGTAATAGCCTTTGGCAAACTTCTCGGCGCGTCCGCCGCCGGTGGCGAGCTTTGCTTCTTTCTTTCCCACTTCCTGATAGGAACGCACGCGATCGTACTGGTCTTTGCTGACCAGCGGTCCCATCTTGGTGTCGCGATCAAGCGGCGCCCCTAGCTTGATCTTCTTCGCTTTTTCGGCCATCGCATCCACAAAGTTCTTGTAGATCGTCTTCTGCACCAGGATGCGGCTGCCAGCAGAACAGACCTCACCCTGATTGATGAAAACGCCGAACAGCGCGCCGTCGATAGCAGATTCGAAATCCGCGTCAGCGAAGAAAATGTTGGGCGATTTGCCGCCGAGTTCGAGAGTCACTCGCTTGACCGTATCGGCCGCCTGCTTGACGATGATTTTTCCCACAGCAGCGCTGCCGGTGAAGGCGATCTTGTTGACGTCA